>CAMWUN010000004.1 GCA_947177425.1 uncultured bacterium | reverse complement strand
AAATCCCATTGCCGAAGGCAATTTTCGATGGATTTTTGCATGTTACTGGTCACGGGTTGAACAGTAACCGTAAGAAAGTGATTCAAGAGAGCAAAAAAGTAAAATGATTGTATAAATCACAGAGGGATGATATAATAGCGAAGAAATAGGCGGTGTCTTTGCATTTGCTGCAAAGTCCATAAGGAAGTGTTTCAGGGTGGGAAAATCCCATTCACAAGGTGCATTTCTCATGACTGTGAACAGTAACTCTCTGCATGCCGTTTGAAATAGTTTTTTACAGACAGGATTGTTAAATTGGAGGTTTTGTATAAATGGGTAAACTGCTGCAAAAAATGCGGAGGGGAATAAAGAATTCCAGAAAAAAGGATCTCGACTGGATGGAGTTTGATGAAGAGAATTACGAGACGGAAGATTACGAATCCGGTGAAGAGTATTATGAAAAAGATGAATACTACGAGGACGAAGATTACGAGTTGGACGACGAAGAGCATTATGAGGGCGGTGAAGCTTCCTGGGCGGATGACGAAGAGTATTATGAGGACGATGATGCCTGGGAATCGGAAGAGTACTATGGGGAAGACAAGACTTCCTGGGCGGATGACGAAGAATACAATGAGGACGCTGAAGCTTATGGTGAGGACGGGGAGGAGTACTATGAAGATGAAGAAGCTTATGAAACTGACGAGGAAGAATACTACGGGGACGAAGAAGCTTATGAAGCCGACGACGAAGAACGCTATGAAGATGAAGAATCTTATGAAATAGACGATGATACGTATTACGAAGACGAAGAAATTTATGAAACTGACGAAGAAGAATACTACGAGGATGAAGAAGTTTATGAAGCTGACGAAGAAGAATACTACGAGGACGAAGAAGCTTATGAAGCTGACGAAGAGGAATATTACGGGGATGAGGAAATATATGCATCTGATGACGGATACTATGAAGATGACGAAGAAGATTATGATGACGATGAGTACTATGAAATAGATGATGAAGATGATGATTACGATGACGATGAAGAAGCCCCGGAAGGAGGTATAGGAAAAGTCGTTTATAGGATTACGCACATGTCGGCGGTGGATTATATTATTACCCTGACCAGCGCAGCAGTGCTGATTCTGGCGATAGTGACGGGAACCATGTATCTGGGAGCCAAAAGCAGTCAGGCGCAGTTGGAGACTTTCGCAGAAATTGGCGTGGGGCTTGAGGATATTGATATGATTGGCGGAAGCGGGCTTGTGGCCATTGCAGACGCCCAGGCTTCTAAACTGGCAGCAGCCGAGTTGGAAATAGAACAGGAACAGGAGCAGGAGGAAGAAAAGAAAAAGGAACAGGAAAAGGCCGGGAATATTGAGGTGGTAATGAACCTTACCTCCATTCAGAAAGACTTGAAAATTAAATTTATAAATAAGAAAACAGGGAAATTAATTCCCAATATCGGATTTGAGGTGGAGGTAAAGACGCCTTCTGGAAGCGCAGTTACATACAAAGATGATGATAAGGACGGCATCATATACAAAACCGATATGGAGCCGGGGAAATATACAATTAAAATCATTTCCCCCGCTTCTGACAGCGAGTATCAGATTTCCACAGAAGAAACGGCCATAACGGTGCGGGATAAGATTGAGTACAAGAAAGTGGATGTATCTGATGAAGTAA
Source organism: uncultured bacterium (assembly GCA_947177425.1). Classification (GTDB taxonomy): domain Bacteria; phylum Bacillota; class Clostridia; order Lachnospirales; family Lachnospiraceae; genus Suilimivivens. The sequence goes on along the minus strand of CAMWUN010000004.1, from coordinate 121,419 downwards.
AAACGGAAGCCCAGGTTAACGCGGCGGTGGAAGATACCAAAGTGAATGAAACGGTGGTGGAATCCACGAATACGGATACAGTAGAATGGGTAGAATCTACCAAGACACTGATAGATGGGACGGAAGAAACGGAAGAAGGTTACGAAAAGATAGACAGGAGCAGTATTGCAGACCCGGCCCAGCAGGCATCCGCAGGATTCCGCCTTTTAACAGGAATTGAAGACAGAGAGCCGGAGGAAGGAGACAGCCAGAATCCGCCGCCAACGGCAGAGCCTGCGCCTACAGAAAAACCTAAGCCGGATCCCACGGCAGCGCCTACAGAAAAACCTGCGGACGCGCCTCCTACCGAGGCGCCAACGGAAAAACCAACGGCAGCGCCCACCGAGGTACCAACGGAAAAACCAACGGCAGCGCCCACCGAGGCGCCAACGGAAAAACCAACGGCAGCGCCCACCGCTGTACCGACAGTGAAACCGACGGCAGCACCGACCGGGAAACCGACGGCAGCGCCTACCGCGATTCCAACGGCAGCGCCTACAGGGAAGCCTACGCCGGCACCTACGGCAACAGCCGGGGCGACAGCATCACCGACAGTTTCGCCGACAGTGAAACCATCGGGAAGTCCGGCGCCTTCCGCAACGCCGACAGCCACGCCAAAGAATCTGAAAGAAGACACTACCAGCGTTTTGAAGAGTACCAGCGGCGAAGTGCTGTATGTTAAAGATGGGGACGGGCATTTCAGGGAAGCAAAATATGCCGATTACTATAACAGCAGTATCAAAGAATTTTACCGTAAAGTCAGCACCACGAAAGGCGAATACAGATATACAGGCTGGCAGGAAATTGATGGAGCAACTTACTTTTTTGACAAAAACGGAAATAAGGTTACTGGCGAGCAGGTTATCCAGGGGGCAAAATATACCTTTAACAGCGACGGTTCTTTAAATACAGGCTCAGGGCATTTGGGAATTGATGTTTCCAAGTGGAATGGGAATATTGACTGGAATGCTGTAAAGAACAGCGGCGTTTCCTATGTAATTATCCGTTGTGGCTACCGGGGTTCCACGACCGGGGCGCTGATAGAAGATCCTATGTTCAGGAGCAATATCAAGGGTGCTTCCAGCGCAGGGCTTAAGGTTGGAGTTTACTTCTTTACCCAGGCAGTAAATGAAGTGGAGGCGGTGGAGGAAGCCTCCATGGTATTAGGGCTGATTAAAGGGTATAATATCAGCTATCCGGTATTTCTGGATGTGGAGCCAAGCAACGGCAGGGGAGATAAGATAGACGCGGGCACCCGGACTGCAGTGTGCAGGGCCTTTTGCCAGACCATACAGAACTCGGGATATAAATCGGGAATTTATGCAAATAAGACATGGCTGAACAGCTACGTGGACGCGCCAAGCCTTGCCAGCTATAAAATATGGCTGGCGCAGTATGCGGCGGCGCCGAGCTATAATAAGACCAAATATGATATGTGGCAGTATTCCTCTAAAGGAAAAGTGGCTGGAATCAGTGGGAGTGTTGACATGAATATTAGTTATATGGGATACTAAGAGATGAAGTTTCACTAAGGCGGTACAGGACACCGCCTAAGTGAAACTAGTCATCTCTGGGCTTGGCGATGAGCTTTGCCCCTGCGCAGCGGGGCTGCGTTGGGGGAGGAAATGAGGGATCAGGCGACGGCTGATGGGGTACAGTTTACAGTGGACTATTGGCGATGGGTAGTGGATTAGAAAAAGAAATGGAGAGTAAAGGATGAGAACTTATTTGGTAACGGGAGGGGCCGGGTTTATTGGGTCGAATTATATTCATTATATGTTTAAAAAATACGATAATGAAATACGGATTATTAATGTGGATGCCCTCACTTATGCGGGGAATCTTGAGAATTTAAAGAGTGTGGAGGACAGGGATAATTATACTTTTGTGAAGGCTGATATCTGTGATAAGGAAGCGATATCCAGCATCTTTGCGGAGAATGATATTGACAGGGTTGTGCATTTTGCGGCGGAAAGCCATGTGGACAGGAGTATTAAGGCTCCGGAAGTTTTTGTGCAGACAAATGTGTTAGGGACAGCGGTTATGCTTAACTGCGCCAAGGCCGCATGGGAACTTCCTGACGGTACTTTTAAGCCGGATAAAAAATTCCTCCATGTATCCACAGATGAGGTATACGGGTCACTGGAAGATGAGGGCGGATATTTTTATGAGACGACACCTTATGCGCCCCACAGTCCTTATTCTGCCAGCAAGGCCAGTTCGGACATGCTGGTGAAAGCATATATGGATACTTATAAGTTTCCTGCCAATATTACAAACTGCTCTAACAATTACGGGCCTTACCAGTTCCCTGAAAAACTGATTCCGCTGATTATCAATAATGCCCTTCATGGGAAAAAGCTTCCGGTCTACGGTGACGGCAAAAATGTCAGGGACTGGCTCTATGTGGAAGACCACGCAAAAGCCATCGACATGGTACAGGAAAAAGGACGGCTTTTTGAGACTTACAATGTAGGCGGACATAATGAGAAGCAGAATATTGAAATCATCCATATTATTCTGGATACCCTTAAGGAAATGCTGCCAGAGGAAGACCCCAGAAGGGAACTTGTGGGGGAAGACCTGATTACCTACGTGGAGGACAGAAAGGGGCATGACAGAAGGTATGCCATTGCACCTGACAAGATTAAGGCGGAAATCGGCTGGGAGCCGGAAACTATGTTTAAAGAAGGAATAAGGCGTACCATTGCATGGTTTTTTGAACATGAGGAATGGATGAAAAATGTCACCAGCGGAGACTATCAAAAGTATTATGAAGATATGTACAAAGACCGCTGAAATTAAAATGGGAGTGATTTACAGTCACTTCCATTTTGTGGTATACTATTAACAGTTGTGCGTATTAAGAGGTAAGAATAGCTTACAGAAATGAGGGCGCTATGAAAGGAATTATTTTAGCAGGAGGGTCAGGCACAAGGCTTTATCCCCTGACCAAGGCAATCAGCAAGCAGATTATGCCGGTTTATGACAAACCGATGATTTATTATCCCCTTTCTATCCTGATGCTGGCAGGGATCAGGGAGGTGCTGATTATATCAACTCCCAGGGACTTGCCTGTCTTTGAGGAACTTTTTGGGGACGGAAGCCAGCTTGGCATGTCCTTCTCCTATGCGGTGCAGGAGCAGCCCAGAGGACTTGCCGATGCCTTTATCATAGGGGCTGATTTTATAGGGAAGGATAATGTTGCACTGGTGCTTGGGGACAATATTTTTTATGGGCAGAGTTTTTCAAGGGTTCTGCGGGAAGTAGCCCTTCGGGAAAAAGGCGCTACTATATTCGGTTATTATGTGCGTGACCCCAGGGAATACGGGGTAGTTGAGTTTGACGAGACAGGAAAAGCGTTGTCCATTGAGGAAAAGCCTGAAAATCCCAAAAGCAATTATGCAGTGCCGGGCCTTTATTTTTATGATAATGATGTGGTGGAGATTGCCGCTAATGTAAAGCCTTCGGCCCGTGGGGAAATTGAAATCACCAGCATTAATAATGAATATCTGCGCAGAGGGACTCTTCATGTGGAAACCCTGGGGAGGGGATTTGCCTGGCTGGATACAGGAAATCATGACTCTCTTCTGGATGCATCTGATTTTGTGGCAGCTTTCCAGAAGCGTCAGGGGCTGTACATTTCCTGTATAGAGGAGATTGCTTATAAGAGAGGGTTTATCAGCAGGGAACAGCTTTTGAAGCTGGCGGAGCCGCTTATGAAGACAAACTATGGACAATATATGAAAGAAGTAGCAGAAGGGCTGTAAAACAGTATTTTTTGAGCAGTCAATATTCCTGCCCATTTGGTGAGAGCAGCAAAGGTTTTAACTGGAAGTATGCATAGAAAGGAAGAGGATTCATGGGAAAGATTACGGTGGAAACATGTGAGATTGAAGGGCTTAAGGTGATTACGCCTGCGGTATTTGGAGATGCCCGGGGATATTTCATGGAGACTTACAACTATAATGATTATAAAGAAGCGGGGATTGACCAGGTGTTTGTACAGGACAACCAGTCTTCTTCGGTGAAAAATGTTTTGCGGGGGCTTCATTTCCAGATTAACCATCCCCAGGACAAGCTGGTGAGGGTGATATCCGGGGAAGTCTTTGATGTGGCGGTGGATTTAAGGCCGGGTTCGGCAACCTTTGGAAAATGGTATGGGGTAGTGCTCTCTGCGGAAAATAAAAAGCAGTTTTTTATACCTAAAAATTTTGCCCATGGGTTTGTCGTGCTGTCTGATTATGCGGAGTTTGCCTATAAATGTACGGATTTTTATCATCCTAATGATGAGGGCGGATTGAAATTTGATGATCCGGATATAGGGGTAAAATGGCCTATAACGCCGGATACCCAGCTTATTATGTCCGATAAAGACAAGAAGTGGGGCGGTATCAAAGAATATGTAAAAAGCAGAGAGAACGGATAAAAGTATGGAAAGTAACCTGAAAGAGAAGAAAGGGTTTCATTTAAAAAAACTGCCGAAGCCCGCAGGTATTGGTATTTTTTACGGGATATGTATTTTGGTGGCGGCGATGGTGCTTTTGCACAATAACCCTCTTGCTCCCGACCAGCACACGGAAAATTTAAAGAAATTCTGCGCCTGCGCACTGCTTACGCTGGCATGTATTATCTTTGGACTTTACTACGACAGGATGTTTATCATTCCCAGGGAATTGTTCCAGAGCAGGAAATTAATCTGGAAGCTGGCCAAAAATGATTTTAAAAAGCGTTATGCAGGCTCTTATCTTGGTTTTTTATGGGCACTGGTGCAGCCTGTGGTGACAGTGCTTATGTACTGGGTTGTGTTTGACAAGGTATTCCAGACCCGGAGCCAGTTGGTGGCAAGCGGGGTGGAAGTGCCTTATGTGCTGCATTTAACAGCAGGACTTGTTCCCTGGTTCTATTTCTCCGAAGCAATCACGAATGGAACCAGCGCGCTATTGGAATACAGCTATCTGGTAAAAAAGGTTGTGTTTAATATCAGTATCCTTCCGATTATTAAACTGATTGCGGCAACCTTTATCCATGTTTTTTTTGTGGCGGTTCTTCTGGTAGTAGCAGTGTTTTACGGCTATTATCCCAATATTTATACGATACAGGTGGTCTATTACAGCTTCTGCCTGTTCGTGCTGGTGCTTGCCATGAGTTACTGTACCTGTGCGGTAGTGGTATTTTTTAAGGATTTGGCGCAGATTATTAACATTGGCCTTCAGGTGGGCATGTGGGCAACGCCTATTTTGTGGAATATTGATATGCTGGGAAACGATAATATTATTACGCTTTTCAAACTAAATCCTCTGGTTTATATTGTAAATGGCTACCGGAATGCTATTTACGGCGATGAATGGTTTTTCGAGCACTTTTATTCCTCCACATATTTCTGGATTTTTACAGTTACCCTGTTTTGTATTGGTTCTCTGATTTTTAAAAGGCTGAAAGTGCACTTCGCAGACGTGTTGTAGGAGATATTGGATGGATGAGAAGAAGATTGCCATACAGGTAAAAAAACTGGAAAAGGCGTACAAGCTTTATGACAAACCTTCGGACCGGCTGAAAGAATCGCTGGGGCTTTCCCGGAAGAAGCGTTATAAGGAACATTATGCCCTAAAAGGAGTGGACATGACCATCTGCCAGGGCGAGACGGTAGGGATTATCGGCACCAATGGGTCGGGAAAGTCCACCATATTGAAGATTATAACAGGGGTCTTAAATCCTTCTGGCGGGCAGGTCAGTGTGAATGGCCGGATTTCCGCCCTTTTAGAACTGGGCGCCGGATTTAATATGGAATACAATGGCATTGAAAATGTTTACTTAAATGGCACCATGATTGGCTTTTCCGAAAAAGAAATTGCGGCCAAAATGGATGATATTTTAGAATTTGCAGATATAGGGGACTACGTTTACCAGCCTGTCAAGACTTATTCGAGCGGTATGTTTGTACGGCTTGCTTTTGCTGTAGCTATAAATATTGAGCCGGAAATTCTGATCGTGGATGAGGCTTTGTCGGTGGGAGATGTGTTTTTCCAGGCAAAATGCTATCATAAATTTGAAGAGTTCAAGAAAATGGGAAAGACAATCCTGTTTGTAAGCCATGATTTGAGCAGCATCAGCAAATACTGTGATAAGGTTGTGCTGCTGAATCAGGGGGTCAAGCTGGGTGAGGGAAGCCCTAAGGAAATGATTGATGCCTACAAGCAGGTATTGGTAGGGCAGTATCCTCTATCAGAGGAAAAGGAAGGGAACCTTCTTGGAGACAAAGATATCAGTGCGGCTGCGGCGGCAAAAGCTGGTCAGGGCACGACAGAACATGGAGCCATGATAAACCCGGATCTACTGGAATATGGAACCAAAGCGGCTATAATAGAGGACTATTATGTGACTGACGAAGCGGGAAGGAATACCAGCGCCATCATCAAAGGGCAGAACTGCAGCATACATATGAGGGTGCGGTTTTTGGCAGACATCCCGGAGCCCATTTTTGCGTTCAGCATCAAAAATATCAAAGGCGTGGAGATTACAGGAACCAACACCATGCTTGAGAAAGCTTTTTTGGAACCGGTTACGGGGGGAAGCGTCAAGGAGATTACCTTTACCCAGAAAATAGACTTACAGGGGGGAGAGTATCTGCTTTCTCTTGGGGTGACAGGGTATGAAAACGAGGATTTCAAAGTCTATCACAGGCTGTATGATGTGTTAAATATGACGGTGATTTCGGATAAAGATACGGTTGGATATTATGATACCAATTCAAAAGTGAGGGTTAAAGATGTACCTATATGAACAGCAGAAAGGAAGCAGGCTATGAGTGAAGAAATAAAAAGGCATACTCCCATTCATTTAAGTGAGGAAGAACTGCTCTCAAAGCTTCCGGCCCAGATAGGGAAGGTAAAATTAGATTATCAGTTTTATCCGGGAAAAGATTTGTATAGTGACGGTGAAATAGAGGACGAGATTCTTTCTATTGTAAAGAATTCTGCATATGTAGAGTATCCCTTTATAATAGAAGAAAGAAGAAGCTGGCCCATTTTATACCATTTGTCCACCCTCAGGGGAAATATAGTGGACTGGCTTCCCATAAAATCTACGGATAAGGTTCTTGAAATCGGGTCCGGCTGCGGCGCAATCACAGAAAAACTGGCGGATAAGGCAAAGAGCGTCACCTGTGTGGATCTTTCGGCAAAAAGAAGCCGCATCAATGCTTACAGGAACCAGGATAAGGATAATATTGAGATTTATGTGGGAAATTTCAGCGATATTGAGCCTTCCCTTGCCAGGGACTATGATTTTGCCTGCATGATTGGCGTGTTTGAGTATGGCCAGTCCTATATACATACGAAGACGCCCTATGAAGACTTTTTAAAGACCATGATGAAGCATGTAAAAAAAGGCGGCTGTATCGTGATAGCCATAGAGAACAAGTTTGGCCTAAAATATTGGGCAGGCTGTCAGGAGGATCATGCAGGCGCATATTTCTGTGGGCTGGAAGGCTACCCGGAGGGCGGCAGCGCCAGAACCTTTACCCGGCCCGGGCTGGAAAAGATTTTTAGAAATTGTGGTGTGGAGAATTATTCTTTTTACTATCCCTATCCCGATTATAAATTCCCAACGGTGATTTATTCTGACAGACGGCTTCCCCACCAGGGAGAACTGACGGATAATATACGCAACTTTGACCGGGACAGAATGGTGCTTTTTAATGAAAAATATGTGTTTGACGGAATCATACAGGACAGGCTGTTTGACATATTTTCCAATTCCTATCTGGTGATGATAGGAGGGGAGGCAGATACCTGCTATGTGAAGTATTCCAATGACCGGGCGGGAAAATACGCCCTGCGGACGGATATTGTGGATACACCGGAGGGCAGAGTAGTCCGAAAAATACCAATGAACCAGGAGGCGGCCGGGCACATCAGGGGCATGAAGCAGGCTTATGAACTTCTAAAGGACAGGTATGAGGGAAGCGGACTTTCCATCAATGCCTGCCAGATTACACAGGAGGGATATGCACAGTTTCCTTATGAAAAGGGCGTTACGCTGGAGGAACTTCTGGACGAATGTCTGGAGCGGGATGACATGGAGGAATTCCACAGGCTTTTTGACAGATATTATGAACTGATTTCCTATGGCAGCGACAAAGATGTGACAGATTATGACCTGATATTTGCCAATATTCTGGTAGATGGCGACCGGTGGACGGTTATTGATTACGAATGGACTATGAAAAGACAGATACCAGCTCAGGAGATTGCTTTCAGGGCAGTTTACTGCTATGTCCTTGAGGAAGAGAAGCGGAATAAATTAGACCTGGATTCCATTATGAAAAAACTTGGTGTCACCGAGAAGATGGCGGAGAGTTACAGGAGGAAAGAGGGAAAATTCCAAAAACAAGTGACGGGAAAGAGAAAATCTATGGGGGAAATCCGGTCGTTGATAGGCACTTACTGTATTGAGCCTAAAACCCTTATGGAACACCATCTTAAGAAGATACTGGATGAGAGAATCCAGATTTATTTCGATAACGGAAAGGGCTTTCGGGAGGAAGACTCTTACTATATGCCTGATGTATATGAGGGGGAAAGCCTTGTCTGTGCGCAGATTCCTTTTGACGGGAATGTTAAGACCCTTAGAATCGACCCGGCGGATTGTTCCTGTGCGGTGAAGATTTTAAAACTTGATTTGAATGGTGCGGATGTGCCCTTCCAGAAAAAGTATATCCAGACAAATGGAAAAATGGTGAAGCCCGGCTGTTATGTCTTTGATACACAGGATCCCAATCTGTGCATCATGGTATCGGAACTTGCCATGGATGTTGAGAATGAACTTAGTGTGGAAATGGAAGTCAGCCCTGTGCCGGAGGATATGGCCCGGGATATGATGGGGGCTGTTAAGAGGGTGTTCTAAAATTTATGGGACGGACATTTTGTCCGGCCTGCCATCTGGGAAGGTTTTCGACTAATATAAATTAGAATATGATTTGGTTTTGTTTTTTGTGCTAAAATGAAAAGTGAGGGTGCATAAGTGGCTTTTTTGAAGCAGAAATTAAAACAGATATTGATTGAAAGACAACATAAAATATACGAAAAAGAAGTTAAGGATAAGAACCTGAGTTATGACAGGTGGATTCGGGAGTTGGAAAAAAAAGTTGCGCATGAAGCTTATTTTTCTGACAAAAGAATTAAAAATCTGACAAATGATTTTGAAATGGAAGAATTTGGCAGAAGAAAAAATGGAAATGAAGGAAATAATGCAGAATCTGACGAAAAATGCCGGCTGATAGAAGCGGCTGGAAAAAAAATGCTGCTGGTCAATTATCATAGTTTTTTTAAAAATGCCACAAAGATTTTGGAGGAGACGGCAGCGGACATTATTCTGTTTTGGTTTTATGAGGGGCAGGTAAATGAAATTGCTTTTGGACTGATTGGAAGAGCGTTTTCCGAAAATGAAAATACGGTTTTGACGTACGGGGACGAGGATGTTCTGGAGAATGGGGAAAGAGTAAAACCATGGTTCAAACCGGACTGGTCCCCTGACCGTTTCCTGTCCGGCTTTTATTTCGGAGGGCTTGTGGCGGTCAGGACGGCGGCAGCCAAAGAGATTTTCTTGCGTGAGAAGAAGAAAGCCGCCGGGGATGTGGGAAGCTGTAAGGGGGATGGAGCCGCCGGGGATATGGCGGATTCTTATGTATTTTTGTGGAAACTGCTGAAAAAGTATCAGGCTTTTGTGCCGGGGCATGAATGTGGCAGGATGCCGGCAGTCCATATCAGACAGATATTGTATCACAGTAAAAGAGATGGATATGAGCAGATAAAGGGATGGAAACTGCCAGAGGAAATTGTCAGAGAACAGCCTGGGATGCCTTTGCCACTGGTTTCCATTGTGATTCCCTCAAAAGATAACCCGGAAGTATTGTTCCGGTGCCTGGATTCCCTGATAGAAGTAACCCGGACAGAGTATCCGTTTGAGATAATTCTGGTGGATAATGGCAGCCGGGAGGAAAACCGGGAGAAAATATCCGAAAAAGTAAGAGCACTGCAGAAGTCTGGAAAACTCTGCTGTAAATATTTGTATGAGCCCATGGCCTTTAATTTTTCAAAGATGTGTAACAGGGGGGCACAGGCGGCGGAGGGAGAACTTGTTCTTTTTCTGAATGATGATATGGAAATTATACAGCCGGACTGGCTGGATTTGATGACGGAAAAGGCACTGCTTCCCTATGTTGGAGCTGTGGGGGTGAAACTCCTGTACCCGGATTCTTCAAAAATCCAGCATGCAGGCATTACCAATTTACGGGTTGGCCCGGCCCATAAGCTTCAGTTTTTAAGCGATGAAGAAGTGCACTATTTCGGCATGAACCGGGGCGTCCACAATATGCTGGCAGTTACAGGCGCCTGCCTGATGATACGGAAAGCAGTCTTTGATAAGGCGGGAGGCTTTTGCGAAGGGCTGGCGGTGGCTTTCAATGATGTGGATTTGTGCTACACTGTCTATGAGAATGGATATTATAATGTTGTGAGAAACGATGTGGTTCTCTACCACCATGAGTCTTTCAGCAGGGGGAACGACGGGGAATCCGAAGAGAAGCAGCTAAGACTCCTTAAGGAGAAAGATATTCTCTATGAAAGACATCAGGAACTTTATGGACAGGATCCTTTCTACCATCCCTGCCTTACCACGGATATGCTGGAAACAACATACTCCCCGGCCTATCGCTATCAGGTGACGCTGGACATGCCCTGGTCGGAGGCGGAGCCCTGCACAGGACAGATGGCAGGGGCAAGGGAAGATAAATGCTTAAGGATTGGCATGGAATGTGCCATGGATATTTACAAATGGCAGTACGGGGTATCGCCCGACAAAGGGAAAGTGAAACCGGTTCAGTCGGATATGGGCTATTATTTCCAGGGGTATTCTTTTGTAATCGGTGGGGATAACGCGTGTTATATAAAAACGCTATTGTTAAAAAATCAGGAGAGCGGACGAATATGGGCGGTTCCCATCGACAACAGGTATCGTCAGGACATCAGGAATAATCTGAAAGACCAGATTAATGCAGATTTAACAGGGTTTGCCGCAAAACTGCGCAGGGATGCGGTTCCTGCCGGCATATATCAGTTCGGTATGCTGGCAAAAGACCAGTGTTCAAGATTAAAGCTGGTAAACTGGAGCAATTGGGTGCTGGAGGTAACAGAAAATGGAAAGTAAGGAAGAAAGCAGAGGGGAAAACGGGGCACAGGAGATGGATTACCGGGCCGCATATGAGAAGGAACATCTCAGGACGGCAGATTTAGCCGGACGGGTTGCAGCGCTGGAGGCAAAGTGCGATGACCTGACGTTCAAGCTGAACCGGATCAAAAACAACCCTCTCTGGAAGATGTCTGCGCCTTTGCGCAAATGTATGCATTTTGTAATCCGTCAGAGGGACAGGATCAGGAACTGCGGAAACATAAGAGGAGTGATTGCCAAGATGAAGTATAAGACAATCGAACACCAGGCTATGGAGAATTATGGGACAAAGAGCTTCCCTTCGCCGGAGGAAGCAGAGAGACAAAGAGCAGAAAAATTTCCAAGGATGCCCAAGATCAGCATCTTAGTACCCCTGTACAATACGCCCCAGTTTTTTCTGCGGGAAATGATTGAGTCCGTAACGGCCCAGACTTATGAAAATTGGGAATTATGTCTGGCCGATGGCTCTGATGAGGGATATGATTATGTGGGGGAAATCGTCCGGGAGTACCAGAAGGAGACCGGGGAAAAAATCCTCTATCAGAAGCTGCTAAAAAACGAGGGCATATCGGGGAACACGAACCAGTGCCTGAAACTGGCAACGGGAGAATATATCGGCCTGTTTGACCACGATGACCTGCTGCATCCAAGCGTGCTTTATGAGTATGTGAAAGTCATCAATGAAAAGGATGCGGATTATATATATTGCGATGAGACTACTTTTAAGAGCAGAGACATCAACAGAATGCTTACCATGCATTTTAAACCGGATTATGCAATTGACAATCTCCGGGCTAATAATTATATCTGCCATTTCAGTGTGTTTGCAAAGTCGCTGCTTGAGGGTACGGAACTGTTCCGCAGCAGATTTGACGGCAGCCAGGACCACGATATGATTCTCCGCCTTACTGACAAAGCCCGGAATGTGGTTCATGTTCCCAAGCTTTTATATTACTGGCGATGCCATGCGGCCAGCACAGCATCCAATATAGAAGCCAAGCCGTATGCCATAGAAGCGGCAAAAGGGGCTGTGGCGGATCATCTGAAAAGGCATGGGTTCCAGCATTTTGAGATTACTTCCACAAGGGCTTTTGAAACGATTTTTAAAATCCGGTACCAGATTCTGGGAAGTCCGTTGATTTCCATTGTGATTGCAAATAAAGACCATGCAGCGGATTTGAAGAGATGTATTACTTCTATATTTGAAAAATCCACCTATGAAAATTTTGAGGTTATTGTGGTGGAAAATAACAGTACGGAAAAGGAGACTTTTGATTATTATCAGGAACTTGAAGAAAATGAGAAGGTTCAAATCGTTACTTATGAAGGAACCTTTAATTATTCGGCTGTCAATAATCTGGGGGCATCGAGAGCAAGGGGGCAGTATATCCTGCTTCTGAACAATGATACTCAGGTAATTACTGTGAACTGGATAGAGGAACTCCTGATGTATGCACAGCGGGAGGATGTAGGCGCTGTGGGGGCCAAGCTTTATTATGCGGACAAGACCATCCAGCATGCAGGCGTGGTGCTGGGACTGGGGGCACATAGGACGGCAGGGCACAGCCATTACAAACAGCACCGGGAAAATCTGGGCTATATGGGAAGGCTCTGTTATGCACAGAATGTTTCCGCGGTGACAGGAGCCTGCCTGCTGGTGAAAAAATCCCTTTTTGATGAGGTGGGAGGTCTGGACGAATCCTTTGCCATTTCATTAAATGATGTGGACTTTTGTCTGAAATTGAGGGAAAAGGGGTATTTGAATGTGTTTACACCTTTTGCAGAACTGTACCATTTTGAGTCTATATCCAGAGGGCTGGACGATAACGGCGAGAAGGCGGAGCGGTATAACAGGGAATCGGAACAGTTCAGAACCAAATGGAAAAAAATACTGGAGGCGGGAGATCCATATTACAATGCGAATTTTTCCCTTGACAGAAGTGACTTTGCATTGAAAATATGATAGAATGGTATCAGTGTAGTGAAAACCAATATATTTTAAAATAAAAATCAGGAGGGTATGAAATGAGCTACAAAGAACAATATGATTTCTGGCTGGAAGACGATTATTTTGACCAGGCAACCAAGGATGAACTGCGTGGGATTGCCGGTGACGAGAAGGAAATTGAAGACCGTTTTTATAAGGAACTGGAATTTGGTACCGGCGGCCTTCGCGGAGTAATCGGCGCAGGAACCAACCGCATGAACATCTATACGGTAAGAAAGGCAACCCAGGGGCTTGCCAACTACATAATCAGCCAGGGCGGCAGGGAAAAGGGAGTTGCAATTGCATATGATTCCAGAAGAATGTCGCCGGAATTTGCCGATGTGGCAGCTCTTTGCCTGGCGGCAAATGGTATTAAGGCGTATGTGTTTGATGCACTTCGCCCTACACCGGAACTTTCTTTTGCACTCAGAACGCTCCATTGTATTTCTGGTATCGTTATTACGGCAAGTCATAATCCCCCGGAGTACAACGGCTACAAGGCATACTGGGAGGACGGCGCACAGGTAACGGCTCCGAAAGATAAGGAGATTATTGAAGAGGTAAAGAAAGTAACAGACTATCATCAGGTTAAGACCATGGATAAGGATGAGGCCATAGCAGCAGGGCTTTATCAGGTAATTGGCAAAGAGATAGACGACGCTTACATGGAAGAACTGAAGAAGCAGATTATCCATCCTGAAATCATTAAGGAAGTGGCGGACGACATCAAGATTGTTTACTCTCCCTTCCATGGGACGGGGAATGTACCTGTAAGAAGAATCCTTTCAGAACTGGGCTTCAAACATGTGTATGTGGTGCCTGAACAGGAACTGCCAGATCCCGATTTCACTACGCTGGATTACCCCAATCCGGAAGACCCCAAGGCATTTACCCTGGCTCTTAAACTTGCAAAGGAAAAGAATGCAGATATTGTCCTTGCCACAGACCCGGATGCAGACAGGCTTGGAATCTATGCACTGGATACGAAATCCGGCGAGTATATTCCTTTTACAGGCAATATGTCCGGGATGCTGATTGCGGAATACATCCTGCGGGAGAGAACGGCGACCAATACCATGCCGGAAAATCCTGCACTGGTGACAACTATCGTTACCACTAACATGGCGTCAGCCATTGCTAAGGATTACAATGTGAAATTCATTGAAGTTCTTACCGGATTTAAATATATTGGCGAACAGATTAAGCTGTTTGAACAGACTGGCTCCAACAATTATGTATTTGGTCTGGAAGAAAGCTACGGCTGTCTGGCAGGCACTCATGCAAGGGATAAGGATGCCGTGGTTGCAGTTATGTGTCTTTGTGAAATGGCCGCATGGTGCAAGAAGAACGGAATCACCGTATGGGACCAGATGCTGAAACTTTATGAGAAATACGGTTACTACAAAGAAACACAGTATGCAATCACATTGAAAGGAATCGACGGTTCCAGGCAGATTGCAGAGATGATGGATAAATTAAGGAGCAACCCGCCTAAGAACTTCGGAGAACTGGAAGTGAAGGAGTTCAGGGACTACGACAGGGATGTGACAAGGGATCTGGCAACAGGAGAGGAAAGACCTACCGGCCTGCCCAAATCCAATGTCCTTTACTTTGACCTGACCAATGATTCCTGGTGCTGCGCACGTCCTTCCGGTACAGAGCCTAAAATCAAATTCTACATGGGCGTGAAAGGAACCAGCATTGAAGACGCGCAGGATAAAGTGGAAAAACTGACAGAAGCGCTTAAGTCTTATCTCTAAAAAGTAAGACGTATAATTATAGTGAAAACCATTTCAGAGCGTGTTTGAAAGTACTATAACTCAAACACGCTCTGGTAATACTGGACGTTATGAAGCAGCAGGCCCCGCAGGGCATATGACGGATAACTTCCAGAAAAATCCCCACGGCAGACAAGAGGTACTAGAATATGGGAAAAATCATAAAAGTCAGCAATTTAAGGAAAACACTTCGCTATTTGAAAAAAAACGGAATCAGGCAGGCATACTATGCCATGAAGGAAAGGGTGCAGACAGAAATTGCAGACAACTATGCTTATCAGCCGCCGGAGGATAAGGAACTTCAAAGGCAGGCGGAGGATGGAAAGCGGTTTTTGGTCAAATTCAGCATTCTTGTGCCAGCCTTTGAGACGGAAGAAAAATATTTAAGGGCTATGATTGATTCTGTGCTGTCCCAGACCTATGGCAATTTTGAACTGATTCTTGCAGACGCCAGCACATCCCAGGCAGTGGAGGCAGTGGTCAGTTCTTATAATGATAAGCGGATTAAGTACAGGCGTCTGAAACAGAATACAGGCATTTCCTCCAATACCAATCAGGCGCTCATGTACGCCACGGGAGATTATGCAGGACTTCTCGACCATGATGATGTGCTGACTCCGGATGCCCTCTACGAGATGGCCGCCTGTATTGAAGAACATGATAAAAGGGATATCCAACTACAGATGCTGTATTCTGATGAGGATAAATGCGACAGTGAACAGGTACACTATTACGAGGTGAACAGGAAACCGGACTTTAATCTTGACCTGATATTAAGCAATAATTATATCTGCCATTTTCTGGTGATGAAGCGGCAGTTATTGCAGGAATTAGGATTCCGGAGCGTGTGTGACGGCGCACAGGATTATGACGTGGCGCTGCGGGCTGTGAATGTGATGCTGGGCAAGGATAAGCTTCGGACAAAAAAGATGGAAATTCCGGTAGCCCACATTCCGAAAGTTCTGTATCACTGGCGCTGCCATGAACATTCCACTGCGGAAAATCCAGCCAGCAAGCAGTATGCCTACGATGCAGGCAAGCGGGCGGTGGAAGATTTCCTTCGGGCCAGAGGGTGGAAAGGAAGTGTTTCCCATTTGCGGCACCTGGGATTTTACCGGGTGGACTATCAGCCAAGCCTTCTGGTCAACAGGGTAGATACGGCGGTGGTAGGTGGAAAACTGATTGACAGGAAAAATCTTGTTATAGGAGGAATCTATACGGCTGAGGGCAAAGGGCTTTATCAGGGGCTTCACAAGGAGTACAGCGGCTATATGCACAGGGCGGCACTGCAGCAGGAAGCCGAGATGGTGGATGTCCGGTGCATGAAGGTATCCAGGGAGGCGGAAGCTGTTCTGGAAGAAATGCTGGGGCTCCCCTACCTGCAGCATCCGGGGACTGGCCGTTTCGACTGGCAGGACTGCTTAAACGACACCGTGGACTTTGTAGATCTGAGCAGAAGGTTTTGCGGGAAAATCCGGGAGATGGGATACAGAATTGTCTGGGATCCAGCCATGATAGAAAAAATTAAAATGCAAAATGAGGACCCTTCAAATGGCAAAGACCACCGTAGTGATACCGAATTATAATGGAATAAAATATATTGACGCCTGCTTGCAT
This sequence comes from uncultured bacterium, assembly GCA_947177425.1. Lineage (GTDB taxonomy): Bacteria > Bacillota > Clostridia > Lachnospirales > Lachnospiraceae > Suilimivivens. Next base: position 104,769 of record CAMWUN010000004.1, on the reverse strand, counting down.
TCCGTCTGCAAAGGCTCTGTGGTGCCGGAGATTATTCTGGTGGATAACGGTTCCACAGACGGAAGCCTTTTGCTTGTAAAGGAAAAGTACCCATCGGTGAAGATTCTGGAATTTGCCGAAAACACGGGATTTTCCAAGGCTGTCAATGCAGGAATTAAAATGGCGGGAACAAGGTATGTGCTCCTTCTCAACAACGATACGGTTGCAGGACAGGAGATGACAGCCCGTCTGGAAGAAGCCATGGAAGAACACCCGGAAATTTTTTCCGCCGGGGCCAGGATGATTAACCTTCATGATAAAAATAAGCTGGACGGAGCCGGGGACTTTTACTGCGCCCTTGGCTGGGCTTATGCTAGGGGAAAGGATAAACCTGCAGACAGCTATAATAAACCGGGGCGTATTTTTTCCGCTTGTGCCGGAGCTGCCATCTACAGACGCGAATTATTTGAGAAAATAGGCTATTTTGATGAAAACCATTTTGCCTATCTGGAGGATATAGATATAGGGTATCGGGCGGATATTTATGGATATCCTAATAGATATGTACCTGAGGCGGAGGTATTCCATGCCGGGAGCGCAGTCAGCGGATCGCGGCATAATGCCTTTAAAGTAAAACTTTCAGCAAGAAACAGTATTTACCTTGTTTATAAGAATATGCCTTTTTTACAGATTTTAATAAATTTGCCTTTTCTTTTGGCAGGATATCTGGTTAAATTCCTGTTTTTTTCCTTAAAAGGAATGGGAACCGCTTATGGAAAAGGACTGCTGGAAGGGGTGAGACTGTCCGCTTCCGGGCAGGGACGGAAAAATAAGGTGAAATTCCGTATGGGAAATTTAAAAAATTATCTGTGGATACAGGGACAATTGTGGATAAATATAATAAGAAGGCTGGCTTAATTTTGAGTTGTGCTTTTTGGAATAATATTGTAGAATATTTGCAAGAAGGTAGCAGGATATGATTAAGGACAATCAAAAGTATTTTAATAGACTGCACTTGTTGGTAGATGCTGGGATTGTGGCAATCTCTTACTTGCTTGCATGGTATATAAAGTTTGGTACCGTATTTGCTGATACGGAGCCTGGCGTGGGCGCACTGGATACGAGGATCTATTTTAGTTACCTCTATTTTGTTGTGCCTGAATATATTATCCTCTATTATTTCTTCAATATGTATGCACCAAAGCGCGCCACAAGGCGGAAATATGAACTGGAAGGAATCATTAAAGCCAACTGTGTGGGAATCGTACTCTTTATCGTGTTCCTGTACATGATTCACCAGCCCCATTTTTCCCGTTTTATGATGGGCGCATTTTTTGTGGTAAATATTATCCTGACGACTATCTGTCGTACCCTGATACGGAACATGCTTCTCTATTTCAGAAAAAAGGGGTACAATCTGAAATATATTCTGCTTATTGGCTATTCACGGGCGGCGGAAGAATATATTACCAGAATCAATGCCAATCCCCAGTGGGGCTATGTGGTGAGGGGGATTCTGGACGACAGGATTCCCAGCGGTACCGTCTATAAGGGCGTGAAGGTGGTGGGCAGGATTGAAAATATTAAATATATTCTGCCGGAAAATAAACTGGATGAAATTTCCATTACCCTGGCCCTTAAAGATTATGATCATCTGGAAAGTATTGTGGATTTATGTGAAAAATCAGGTGTCCATACGAAATTTATCCCTGATTATAATTCCCTTGTGCCCAGTCATCCTTATACAGAAGATTTGATGGGGCTTCCGGTCATTAACATCCGGTATGTACCTCTTACCAATACCTTAAACTGGTATGCCAAGCGGGGGATTGACGTAATCGGTTCCCTTGTGGGAATTATTTTGTCTTCTCCGGTTATGCTTCTGGCAGCGCTGGCAGTGCGCTTTACCAGCAGAGGCCCGGTTATTTTCAAACAGGAGAGAGTGGGACTTCACAATAAGACATTTAATATGTACAAATTCAGAACCATGGAACTGCAGAGACCCTCTGCGGAGCAGAAAGCATGGACCATTAAGGATGACCCGAGAGTCACGAAGGTGGGAAAATTCTTAAGGAAGACAAGCCTGGATGAACTGCCCCAGCTTTTTAATATCCTGATGGGGGAAATGTCGCTGGTAGGGCCAAGGCCGGAGCGTCCGCAGTTTGTGGAGAAGTTTAAAGAAGAGATTCCCCGTTATATGATAAAGCATCAGGTGCGCCCGGGACTTACGGGATGGGCGCAGATTAACGGATACAGGGGAGATACCTCTATCCGCAAGAGAATCGAATATGATTTGTTCTACATTGAAAACTGGACTATGTCCATGGATATCAAGATTATGTTCCTGACCATATTTAAAGGGTTTATTAATAAGAACGCTTACTAATTTAACCATCCGCCCTCCGGCTGGGATTGGCGGCGTGTCCCTTCTTCAGAAACCGCTGACCCAAAGAACTGGGCGGCTGTAATTTTGTTGAAAGGCCATGTATATAATGGTGCAAATTTACAAATCTTAAGGATAAATTAAAATGATTGCCGGGGGCTTGCTATAATTGATGTTTTATGCGAAAATAATATCTTGTGAGAAATCACAGATGATGAAGCCCATAGAGATATGTGAAGGAAGTAAAAAGGGAGAGATCATATGACAACAACATCTAAAAAACCAGTTAAAAAGAAACCTGTAAGGCATGACGAGCCTGTAAATGTAAAGAAGAAAAAGAAAAAAGTCCCGGAATCAGCCAAGAAGCAGTCAAAGAAAAAGCGCACAAAGATACTTTTGTTCATATTGGAAATTTTTATCCTGCTTATCATGGTAGTAGTCCTTTACAGCGTCCTGAAAGTGGAGAAGGTGGGGAAAGTGACCCTGCCGGAGGAGGACATTGTAATTAACCCTGAGGTAAAGGAAAAGGTGGAAACCACCACCATGAAAGGATACCGGAATATTGCGCTGTTCGGCGTGGACTCCACCACAGGCGCACTCACCAAGAACACCAGAAGCGATACCATAATGATTGCGTCTATCAATCTGGATACTGGCGAATGTAAGCTGGTCAGTGTATACCGTGATACTTATTTAAATTTGAGCAATGATTCTTATAATAAATGTAATGCGGCTTATGCCAAGGGCGGTCCCATGCAGGCCATCAATATGCTCAACATGAATCTGGATATGAATATTACCGATTTCGTGACGGTAGGGTTTGCAGGACTGAGCGATACCATTGACGCTCTGGGCGGTGTCATGATTGATGTGGACAGTGCGGAATTACAGCATATCAATAACTATCAGATTTGTATGGCGGAAGACCTTAAGAGAAGCTACACCCCTGTGACAGACACCGGCTACCAGCTGCTCGACGGGCTTCAGGCAACTGCATACTGCCGTATCCGTTACACTGCCGGGGACGATTTCAAACGTGCCGAGCGCCAGAGAGAAGTGCTGATGGCGGTAGCGGATAAGGCTAAAACCGCATCGCCGGCAACTTTGAACAGTGTTGCCAATGCAATTTTTGATAAAGATGAGATTTATACATCTCTGGATTTGTCAGAAATACTTGAATTGTTAGCCGAAATCAGCAAGTATGAAATCGTAGCGCAGGGAGGATTCCCGGAAGAAAGCATGCGTACTACAGGAACAATTGGTTCTAAAGGAAGCTGTGTGGTTCCGGTATCTCTGGCAGACAATGTGCAGTGGCTCCATGAATTCCTGTTTGAGGACGAAGCGTATACGCCTTCCTCAGCGGTTCTGGAATACAGCGATAAGGTGAAAGCAGATACCAGTGCATATATCAAATAAGGAAATGAAAATTATTGAAAGAAGGGAACAGTTCAGCCCTTAAGAAAGTGTAAATTGGACTGAGAGTATCCGCCCCATCGCAAAGCGATTTGGAATGGGCGGATACCTGTAACAGTGAAGGTATCTGAACTGTTACGAGAGAAGGGATTAAAAGGGCCAGCTTTTGTTGGCCCTTTTATCTGACTATGTGCAGTGTGGGTATTTTTAAGGGGCAGAGTATATGACACAGGCAGATGTAATTATTCCGGTTTATAAACCGTCAGAGAAACTTATCCTCCTGCTGGAGGGGCTGAAAAGGCAGACGCATCCTGCCAGCCGGATTATCTTAATCAACACGGAACAGAAATATTTTGATAAATTTATTGCTGGCACAGACTTTAAGGAACGCTTTAAGGATGTTCTGGTAAAGCATATATCAAAGGAGAAATTTGACCACGGAGGGACCAGAAATTACGGTGTGTCCCTGTCAGAAGCGCCATTTTTTATTATGATGACGGATGATGCAGTTCCGGCAGATGACAAAATGATGGAGCAGCTTTTAAAGCCTTTTGAAGATAAAAAGGTGGGAATGTCTTACGGAAGACAGCTTGCCGGAAAGGGAAGCGGCATGATAGAAAGCTATACCCGTATCTTTAACTATCCGGGGGAATCCTGTGTAAAGTCGGCAAAGAACCTTAAAACCATGGGGATCAAGACTTTCTTTGCTTCCAATGTATGCGCTGCATACAGAAGGGATATTTTTGATGAATTAAAGGGATTTACCAGCCATACTATATTTAATGAAGATATGATTTATGCAAGGGGCCTTATAAATGCAGGCTATTTCATTGCTTATGCGGCGGGAGCCAGAGTGGAACATTCCCATAATTACAGCGGCGCCAGGCAGTTCAGGAGGAATTTTGACTTAGGCGTATCCCATGCCGATCATCCTGAGATTTTTGACGGATTATCTGCAGAATCTGAAGGTATGAGGCTGGTAAAAAAGACCTGTGTCTATCTGTGCCGCCAGAAGAAGCCCTGGCTGATAGTGAAATTATTCTGGCAGAGCGGATGCAAATATGGCGGTTATTTTCTGGGAAAGAGGTATAAGCATCTTCCAGGAAGTCTGGTGAGACGATTTTCCATGAATAAAGGGTATTGGAAGTAAAAAACAGGCAGTTGGACAAACGCTGCCACGCCTCCCAAGCCAGCTTATTATAATAATAAATAACAGATTAAACAAATTTTTGTCACAAAATAAACACAATTGCCGGATATACTGAATTCATAAACAACGAAGACAGAATAAGGCAGATAAGCCGTGAGAAAGGAAGAAAAGAGAGGTAATTGTTATGTACGAGAATAATTATCCAAACAACAACACTTATTATTATGAGTCGGGCGGAAACTATAGCGGATCCGGCGGCGGGTTTCACAATGAAAGCGGCAGTCCCGGGGGAAATGCAGGCAGACCGGATAAATCCCGTAAAACAGGATTGGGAACCGGAAAGAAAATAGTAATAGCAGTCTGCTGCGGATTATTTTTTGGTATCTTTGCAGGGCTTGGTTTCCAGGCGGTTGATTCAGCCACAGACTATCTGAAAGCAAAAGCAGGAATTGGAAGCTGGGATGATAATGAGGACAAAGCGGAAACACAGACAGAAGAAGTTTCCATAGATAGCACACAGCCAGAAGGGGAGAGTGCGCAGGCCGCAGAAAACCAGATTGCCCAGGCGACAGTTACGGATGTGACGGAAGTGGTGAAACAGGTAATGCCCTCTGTGGTATCGGTCAACAATTCCTATATTGAGAGAATGAGTTTTTTTGGCTATGAATACAGTCAGCCCGGCGGAGGTTCAGGCTCCGGCATTATTGTAGGGCAGAATGATACTGAACTGCTTCTGGTGACAAACTATCATGTGGTAGAGTCCGCAGAAGAACTGACAGTGCAGTTTGTGGACGGAACCCAGGCCCAGGCCCAGCTTAAAGGTTCGGATGCGGATAAAGACCTTGCAGTGATTGCAGTACAGCTTGACAATATTGATAAGGAGACGATGGATCAGATCAGCATTGCAAAACTCGGCAGTTCCGACAGCCTTACGGTAGGAGAGCCGGTAATTGCTATCGGTAATGCTCTTGGATACGGGCAGTCCGTTACCACCGGCGTTGTCAGCGCACTTGACAGGGCGATTGCGGCAACATCTGTGCAGACAGTCCAGAACAGCGATGTGGAAATCAACACCTTTATCCAGACAGACGCAGCAATCAATCCTGGAAATTCAGGAGGCGCCCTGCTTAATATAAAAGGAGAAGTTATCGGCATTAACTCCAACAAAATAGGCGGCTCTGCGGTGGAAGGCATGGGCTATGCAATTCCCATTTCAGACGCCCAGCCCATTATTGAAAATCTGATGAGTAAAGCCACAAAATTTAAAGTGGACGAAGCCAAAAGAGGATATCTGGGTATCACCGGCGTGGATGTGGCAGCGGAAAATTCCCAGCTTTACGGGATGCCTCAGGGAGTCTATGTTTCTTCTGTCATGGAAGGTTCAGGCGCAGAGAAAGCCGGCCTTGTCAGAGGAGACATTATAACCGCCATTAATGGGGATGAGGTAAAGTCCATGGCGGAACTTAAGGAAGAGCTTACCTATTGTGAGGCCGGTGCCACTATAGAACTGACGATTATGCAGGGAAGCCCTGTGGGCTATCAGTCAAAGTCTGTGGAAGTCACGCTGGGACATCAGAATAGCTGACAAAAGGTAATTAGATACCGGAGCGGATTATTGGTATTCTTTCCCCTTTTTATTCATAGATTATAAAAAAGAAGTCAGGATAATCTATGGGATGAAAGACAATTACTTACAGTTTTTGAAATATGGAATCTGTATACTGGGAACAATTACACTGTGTCTGCTTACGGGCTGTGCATTTACGGGAGGCGGAAAGGAAAAAGACGCTCTGGAAAAAATAAAGGATTTGGAATTCACTGTCCTGGCGGATGAAAATATTCCAGAAGAACTAAAGACAGTTATTGAGGAAAAGAAAGGGAACGCTTTTAAAGTTACCTATCAGGACAATGGATTCCTTTATATCTGCATCGGTTATGGCGAGCAGGTAAGCGGCGGCTACAGCATCACGGTAAATGACTTATACCTTACAGAAAACGCAATCTATGCTGACACCACACTGTTAGGGCCGGATCCGGCTGATACAACCATAAAAAAGGACTCACCCTCCTATCCCTATATCGTAATTAAAACAGAATTTGTGGATAAACCAGTGGTATTCAACTGAAAAAAAGGGACTGTCGGAATGATATTAAACCGCCAGTCCTTTTTTGACACAATAAGCTGACTCGCGAAGCGCGGCAGCGTTTGTTAATAAGCTGACTCGCGAAGCGTGACAGCGTTTGTTAATAAGCTGTGACAGGTCTTTTGGCTGTGCTATTTTTTTACGGTCCCCAGAATCAGAATCTGTGACCGCCGCCACCGCCGCTGTGACCACCACCGCCGCTGTGACCACCGCCACCGCTATGACCGCCGCCACCACCATGACTGCCACCGCCACTGCTGCTGGCAGGTCGGTATGCCTTGGTCTGGTGATCCAGCTTCCTTCTGGGATTAGTGAAGCTGAATTTCGTGGAAATTGAGTTAAGGATTTCCGTTGTGCCGGGTTTGGAGGAGCGTGCCGTAAGCCTTACTGCAAAATAATTGATGAAGGATGCCAGTATAAGAGCAAGGAGCGCATTGCTTATGTACTTCATGGGCTGGGCAATCCGGCGTCCGGACAGAAGAGAATGAATCTGGCCAAAAGCTTCAAAAGCGCACAGATAATAGTTGCCGCCAGAAGCATACCGGTATACATTGTCGGTGATAGTATCTGCGTATGCATTGGTGATAGTCTTATATATGGCGCCATCACTGAAAATATAGATTTCCCTATTGTCCATGTCTATAAGGAAAAGAGTACCACTTTCGGATAAAAATATTTCATGATAGTAAAGGCCTGCAAAATAAGAAGCCGAGTAATTATTGTAGGAAACCGACTTAAAAGCGGCATTGCCGTAGGCTGTTATTTCCTGCATTTTGGCGGCCAACTGTGTTTCTTCTTCTTCACTTAGCAAGTCAGCATCATCTTCTATTATAATCTGATATCCGGTTTCGGGATTTTCCCATGTAGCGGTATACGGGGATTCCCCGTCTGCATGGGCGTTCAGGGGAAAAAACCACAGGCATAAAAACAGCATGACACATGATAAAAAGGGCATGACAGCTTTGTGATCTGTATGTATTTTATGCTGATAAACTAATTTCCATTTAATATGCACCATCATCACCTCCGTGCCGTTCAAACTGGGGAAGCTTTTGTGTGGCAAGCACATTGTATTTCTGGATAATTGCCACAATGGTAAGCAAAATACCCACAAAAGAAACAACCGCGCCGCCGTAATACCATAAGTCGGAAACAGGGTTGATTATCCACACGCAGATACAGGCCAATATGGCCGCCAGTGAAAAGATAAAGCCAGGGGCCTTTCCATGCCCCGCAGATGAATGAAATTTTATCAGCTCCTGCAAAGATACAGAATCCTTTTTTGTGTCCGGGGCGGAAGAACTGCCAGACGCTCTGGAAAGATATCCCCGGTCGTGGGTACGGCGGTCTTTATGGTAGATACCCAGGATTTCAAAGGCGTATACGGCAAGCGAAAGGGATGCCAGGAGGCAGGAGCAGCTAAGAAGAGTACCGGGCCTGATAGTTAAAAAGAGATTCAGCAGTACAAAAATAGGAATGGTAAGCAATACGGTACCAAGTGTATACTTCTTAACATCTACAGGTATATCCGCCGCAACTTTGCAGTTCTGGCCGTTTACCGTGGCGTAAGCCACACGGCCGTTTTTGCGGTAGGACATGAACCATACAGGGTATAGAACACGCTCCGGCGTTTCGCTGTAAGTGTGGAGTGACATTGTCATGGAAAAATCATTGCCCTCCCCGGAAATTGCCAGGTCTGAAAATTCCGGCGTGCGCTTAATTTTGTTATAACTGGTCGTGTTTGCCAGCTTAACAGCATCTTTTTCATATAGACGACTGTCCACATCAGCGGTATCCGCATAAAATCCGCTTAAATAGGAAGGCGTAAACTTCTTGCTGTCCTTCACGTAAAAAGGCGCGATCCGCTGACTGATGTCATCTGAAAAAGAAGAGGAAGCGTCATAAGATAAATCATAGTAACAGGCATCAATTTCGCCATCCAGATTATAGTGGTCGGTATAGACATAGTCCCCTCTCCGGTAGGATTTCTTCCCTTTCAGGCTGACCGTCCCCTGCTGGGTGATGCTGTAGGCCCAATAGGGCATATAAATACCCCGGAATCCGTCAATGTATTTCTTATCTTTCAGTTCATCCGGCGCAAAGAGGGCATGTTTCATCCGGGCAATATAAGCCTGCTTACATGCTTCCTTCGTCTGTTTAAAAGGGATGATGTGGGACGGCCGTTTTTCTTTGCTGATGCGGCTGTCAAGAATCGTGGAAGCACCACAGAAACTGCAGAATTCCGCCGCGGAAGTATCGGCGCTCAGAATTTCACCCCCGCACTGGGGACAGGTGAATATAGTGACATTGAAATCGCTGCTCTCTTCCGCGTCCTGGGATTTGGTAATATCATAAGGATCGTGGGTGGTCAGGCAGTATGCGCATTTTAGCTGCTGGGACGGAATGTCAAACTTTAAATTTCCGCCGCAATTAGGACATTCGTACAAACAGTTTTCCCCCTCGCAATTAAAAAATTATGTATATATTTTTATTTTAAGGTGAGATGGGGGAAAAGTAAATATGAAATTGATTTCCATGGAACAGGGCCGCCTGTTATTGCCGGCGCAAAGAGGCTGTGTTATACTTTTTTAAATAATAATGAAACGGTATGATTCATGTCAGCAGGAATTCTTAAAACCATATAGTGGTATTTAACGTTGATATGTTGGCAAAAGTCAAAGCGGATTCTGACGGAATTTTGAATATATATGCATGGCGCAGACAGGACGAAATGGGAAAATGAATATTTCAGAAACGAAAATGAAGATCATGATAGTAGAGGACGACGAGACGCTGGCAGGCGAAATTGGCTCTTTTCTTGAAAGATGGGGGTATGAGCAGTTTCAGGTGCAGAAATTTGATGAAATACGGCAGGAATTTATGGAGAGCAGCCCGCAGTTAATCCTTATGGATGTCAATCTTCCTTTTTATGACGGCTTTTACTGGTGCAGCCAGATTCGGAAGGTTTCCAATGTTCCGGTTATATACATCAGCAGCCGGAATGATGACAGGGATAAGATTATGGGAATCGCCCAGGGAGGAGATGACTATGTAGAGAAGCCTTTCCGGTTGGAAATGCTGAAAGCTAAGATAGAGGCAGTTCTTAGGCGTACCTATGAGTACAGAGTAAAAGAACAGAAGTTCATTAAGGGAGGGCTGTGTTTTGAATCACATTCGGGCATATTGTTTTTTGAGGGCAAAGAGGTTGAACTGACGAAATCAGAGCGCAGGATACTGGCCAGGATGATGGAATTAAGACCAGAGGTGGCGTCGCGGGATGAGCTGATGACAGAATTATGGAATACAGATGAATTTATCTCGGACGGGACGCTCACGACAGTCATATGCCGGCTGCGGGGCAAACTGAAAGCCGCCTGTGGGGAGGATATTATCCAGACAAAGAAAGGGCAGGGATATTTTGTGCCATGAGCTTCTTTAAAAAAAAGTGGAAATACTATTATTTGTGCCTGTCAATTATCTGTTTATATAATTTTTACTTTATTTTTCTTATGGGGGAAAAGGATATCAAGTATCTGTTATATCTGGATTTCCTTTTGGCGCTGGCGCTCCTGCTTTTTTGGGGGATTGATTTTTACAGGGATAAGAGGGTGCAGATTTATAAGGAACAGCTTATGCGTGGGGAGAGTATCATATGCCATCTGCTCCCGGACTTTAATAATAAAGACCTGGCGGAACACGATATGCAGATTCTGGAAGGTGAATTGCAGGAAAAGTTTCAGGAAAACTGCGAATTGCAGGACTACGTTGCAAAGTGGTGTCATGAATTCAAGATACCCCTTGCGGCTTGTTTTCTTATAGAAGAGAATATTGCAGACAGGAAAGTCCAAAAGGGTATGAGGGAGCAGCTTGAAAAAATGAACCAGCAGATTAATTCTATGATGCTTGGGTGCAGACTGCAAAGCCCGCTTTTTGACTTGCAGATAAAGAAAGTCTCTCTGCTGGAATGTGTGAGGACATCCATCAAAAATAATCAGTTCTTTCTGATTCAGAAAGGATTTGAGATTACTTTTGATTCAGAGGACGTTTCCGTGTATACTGACCCGGCCTGGCTGGTCTATGTTTTGGACCAACTGATAAATAATGCGTTAAAATATGCAGGGAATAAGCCTGCCATTCATATATGGGCACAGCAGGAGGAACAGGAAACCCGGCTTTTTGTGGAGGATTCCGGGGAGGGAATTAAAAGCAGCGATATAAGAAGGATTTTTGAAAAAGGATTCACGGGCAGCAACAGGCATAATGGAAAATATAAGTCCACGGGTATGGGGTTATACATGGTGTCAAAAATTATTGACAGGCTGGGACATGGCATACAGGTGGAAAGTGAGTATGGAGATTATACAAGATTCTGCATTATATTCCAAAATAATAACTACTTTTCAACATTACAGAAATTGTAATCCAGGAATCCTTTTTGTAATATGGATGTAAGGATTTGCAGGAAACAGTCATTTATAATTGTATTATCCGCGGGAGATGCGGAACTGGACAGCATGTGCCCGAAACAGACCCAGAACAATTACTGTCTAAGCTTTAGGGACAGGAATTGTTCTGCTGTACAGGTCTGTGAAGGGAAGATGCGGAACTGGACAGCATATGCCCGAAACAGACCCAGAGCAATTACTGTCTAAGTTTTAGGGACAGGAATTGTTCTGCCGTACAGGTTTGTGAAGGGAAGATGCGGAACTGGAATAGGAGGATACTGATATGAATGACAAGAATGTTGTACTGGTTAGGAATCTGATTAAGGATTACGGTGCGAAGAATTTTAAGACGCGGGCGCTCAAGGGAATTGACCTGGCGGTTTATCCGAATGATTTTATTGCCATTATGGGGCCGTCCGGCTCCGGGAAGACCACGCTGCTGAATATTCTTTCCACCATTGATAAGCCGACGTTGGGAGAGGTTGTTTTGGATGGCAGGGATATCACGAAAGTTTCCAACAAGGAACTATCGAAAATACGAAGGGACAAAATCGGTTTTATTTTTCAGGATTACAATCTGCTTGATACCATGACTTTGCTGGATAATATTGCCCTTCCGCTGGCATTAAACGGAGTTTCGGGTAAGGAGTGTATCCAGAGGGCAGAGACAGTCAGCGCCCTGTTTGGATTAGGGGAACATCTGAACAAATATCCTTATCAGCTTTCCGGTGGGCAGAAGCAGAGAGGAGCGGCCTGCCGGGCGCTGATTACCGGCCCGGAGATTCTTTTTGCAGATGAACCTACCGGAGCATTAGATTCCAGGGCAGGCAGGGACTTACTGGAATGTCTTAAGAACATAAATGAAAAAAAGCATACCGCCATACTGATGGTGACTCATGACCCCTTCTGCGCTTCTTATGCAAAGGATGTATATATTCTAAGTGACGGGCTGATTAAATGTAAGTTAAGTGCGGGTGAGAGCAGAAAAGAGTTTTATGACAGGATTATTGATGTGCAGACTTCCATGGGAGGTGATTTCTCATGAAGATGATAGAACTGGCGTTCAGAAATTTTAAAAGTAATCTGAAAAGCTATTTTTCCCTGATAATCTCTCTGGCATTTACCATAATCGTGTTTTTTAACTTCCAGAATATGCTCTATTCGGACACATTCAAGATGCTTGGGGAAAAGAATATCGGCCGGATTCATACGGTGGTGGCGGTGGTTTCCTTTGTGCTTGTGTGCTTTATGTTTTTCTTTATCTGGTATTCTTCCAATGTATTTCTGAACCGGAGAAAAAAGGAAATCGGTATTTATATCTTCATGGGCTTTCCCAACGAAAAGGTTGGCAGGCTTTATATGATAGAAACGGTTCTGACAGGAGCAGCGGCGCTGGGGCTGGGAATTCTGACAGGAGTACTGACCACTCATTTATTCCAGATGATAACGCTTGCATTATCTGATATTGCGGTTGACATTGACTTTCAGCTTGCCCTGCGCCCGGTGCTTAATACCGTGGGCGTTTATCTCGTCATTTATCTGATTTTTACCTTAAAGGGCTATCTGAATATTACAAGAAGCAGTGTGCTGGGGATGCTGACAGGGGCGAAGCAGAATGAATATGTAAGACAGAATATTTTAGTGCTGCTGTTCAAGGCCATGCTCGGCCTGGGAGTTCTGGGGACAGGATTTTATCTGGCGGTCAGAGAGGGGGAAGGCGGTGCGGAATCGCAGTTTGGCATTGTGGCGGCAGCGATTTTTGTGACGGCCGGGGTTTATATGGTGTTTGGCGGCGCAATTCCCTTTACTTTTCAGGAAATTGCCAGGAATAAAAGATTCCTTTATGTTAAGCGGAGATGCCTTTGGATAAACAATGTGATTTTCAGAATGAAAAAGAATTACCGTACTTATGCCATGGTATGTGTTCTTTCACTCTGTTCGGTGACGGCTCTTGTAGCAGGCTTTGCCATGCGGGAACGGTATGACAATATTATGAAGTTCAACAGCACATATACTATTCAGGTGATAAGCGACAGGGAAAATTTGGATGCTGATTTAAAGGAACTGATAAAACAGTATACGGAAATTGATTATTGCTCCCAGATTCCCATAACAGGACTGGAAGGTTCTGTGGTGAAAGCCAGTGAAAATGTGAGTAAATATGCTCTTGTGGCCTATTCGGATTTAAAGAATCTGGCAGCGGATATTGGAAAAGAATTTCCATTAAAAGAGCCGGGAGAGGGGCAGGTGGTGCGTGTGACACATATGTATCTTCTCTCCCTGATGACCGATCGGGAACACCGGAAGGTGGGGATAGGCGGCAGGGATTATGAGCAGATAGAAGAAACCGATATCTCCTATCTGGGATATCTGCAGGACCAGGTAAGTTTTTATATGGTAAATGACCAGGAATTTGCCGGCCTGCGGACCTTGGGACAGAAACTGCATTGCTACAGTTATCACATAGAAGACGCCAGGGCTTATCAGAATGTAAAAGAAGCGCTGTACCCCTATATGGAAAAAATTGAGACAGGCGGAGACTACATTGGAGTAGTTTCGCTTGACCCGGAAAGTAACCAGATTTATTGGGTGAAAGTTATATTTTCCCTGTGCATCTTTGTGTTTCTGGTCTTTATACTGGCCGGGGGGAGCATTATGTTCATGAAGTTATATAATGATTCTTTTGAGGAAAAAGAACGCTACGACATAATGAAAAAGATGGGGGTTGATGAAGAAACTCTTGGAAAATCCATTGCTGATGAACTGGGAGCGGCTTATGGAATACCTTTCGCAGTCATGAGTATCGCTTCCTGCTTTTCCGTCCATACGCTGGGGATGATGATGAACACCCACCTGACAACTATCCATGCGTTAAGTGTGCTGACGGTGCTGGCAGTATTTCTGGTCTGCTATCTGCTGTCGGTTTCTGTTTACCGGAAGAATGTGGGGGTATAGCACGGCCCTATCCAGAGAACAGGGGAAATACCGCTATAGCTGCCTTGCGAAGAGTGGAAGCGTTTGTTACAATAAGCTGCCTTGCGAAGAGAGGGAGCGTTTGTTACAATAAGCTGCCTTGCGAAGAGTGGGAGCGTTTGTTACAATAAGCTGCCTTGCGAAGCATGGGAGCGTTTGTTATGATACGTAAAGGTATTTTATTCTGCAAGGCAGCAAATGAGAGCACCGGAGCAAAACGTTTGACACAGAAGAGAAAAAAGATATAGTATAAATAGAAGAAACAGTTTAGAGGACGTTTGGAATTCTTGCGGAAGGCGGAACAGGTTATGGGAAGGGTTGTAGGAATTGGGCATCAGGATTTTGAGATTATAAGGGAAAAAAATATTTTTTATATTGACAAGACAAATTTTATCCGTGAATGGTGGGAATCTGATGATGCCGTAACATTGATTACACGTCCGAGAAGGTTTGGGAAGACCTTGAATATGAGTATGCTGGAGAAGTTTTTTTCCTTTGAGTATGCAGGCAGGGATGCGCTTTTTGAGGGGCTTTCCATATGGCAGGAAAAATCTCCTGATGGAGATTACAGGTATCGTAAGATACAGGGAGCATATCCTGTGATTTCCCTTAGTTTTGCAAATGTAAAAGAAACTTGCTACTTAAATACCAAAAAAAAGATATGCCAGATTATCACAAATTTGTACAATAAGTTTGATTTTTTGACGGACAGTGGAAAATTGAATGAAAAAGAAAAAGAATTTTACCGGAAGGTATCGGCTGATATGGAGGATCATATTGCAACGGATTCTCTTAATGTGTTATCTGGTTTTTTAATGAGATATTATGGAAGGAGAGTGATTATCCTTCTGGATGAGTATGACACGCCTATGCAGGAAGCTTATGTAAATGGATATTGGACGGACCTGACGGCATTCACCAGAAGTCTCTTTAATGCTACATTTAAAACAAATCCATTTTTGGAACGTGCAATTATGACAGGGATTACCAGGGTAAGTAAAGAGTCGATTTTCTCGGATTTAAATAATCTGGAGGTAGTTACAACAACGTCAGGGAAATATGCGGATTGTTTCGGCTTTACGGAAGAAGAAGTATTTGCAGCACTGGAAGAGTATGGCCTGTCAGAACAGAAGCAAAAGGTGAAAGACTGGTATGACGGTTTTTCTTTCGGGGAAAGAGGAGATATCTATAATCCGTGGTCAATTATTAACTTCCTTGATAAAAGGAAGGTGGGGGCGTACTGGGTGAATACCAGTTCCAACCGTCTGGTGGAAAAGCTGGTTAAAGAAGGCAGGCCGAAAGTGAAGCAGGCTTTTGAAAGGCTGATGCAGGGCGAGGCCGTGCGGACAGAAATAGACGAGCAGATAGTTTATAACCAGTTGCCTGCAGCGAAGGATGCGGTGTGGAGTTTTTTGCTTGCCAGCGGTTATCTTAAGGTAGTCCATATGGAGTTTGAAGAGGAGACAGGGCGCATTTATTATGAAATGACGCTGACAAATAAAGAAGTGCGGATAATGTTTGAAAGGATGATTCGCGAATGGTTTTGTGAAAATGATAACTATAATGATTTTATAAAGGCACTTCTTACAGGTGATTTAAGGGCAATGAATGTTTATATGAATAGAGTAACTCTGGAAATGTTCAGTTATTTTGACACGGGCAAAGGTTCTTTTGGGGATGAGCCGGAGAGATTTTATCATGGATTTGTGCTGGGGCTGATGGTAGAACTTTCCGACAGGTATGTGATTACATCAAACAGGGAAAGTGGATTTGGCAGGTATGATGTGATGTTGGAGCCAAAAGCCGTGCCGGCCGCAGGGAAACTGGGGAACAGAAGTATCATAAATGACGCTGTTATAATAGAATTCAAAGTGCAGGGCGCAGAGGAAAAGGAACTGGCTGATACGGTACAGGCGGCGCTGCAGCAGATTAAGGAGCGGCATTATGAAGCGTCTCTTACAGCGAAAGGCATTCCCAGAGAGCGCATCCGTAAATATGGATTTGCATTTTGCGGCAAAAAGGTACTTATTGGAGAGTGTTAGAGAGTAATGAAATTGATATAACCTGCGTATATCGCCAGGAGGGAAAATATGCATTTTGTACAGGCAAAAGGAATCTTATCAGCAAAAAACGGCATGAACCTGTACAGGGGATGTACCCACGGCTGTATTTATTGTGACAGCCGTAGCAGATGCTATCAGATTAACCATGCCTTTGAAGACATTGAAGTAAAGCAGAACGGGCCGGAACTGCTGGAGAAGGCTCTTCGCTCCAAGCGTAAGAAATGTATGATTGGGACAGGGGCCATGTGCGACCCTTATATGCATTGTGAAGAAACCTTGGGGATGACCCGCAAGTGTCTGGAAATCATAGACAGGTATGGATTCGGCCTTGCCATCCAGACGAAATCGGACAGGATTTTAAGGGATCTGGATATTCTGAAAAGCATAAACAGCCATTCAAAATGTGTTGTGCAGATGACGCTGACAACTTATGATGAGGATTTATGCAAAATACTGGAACCAGAAGTATGCACCACCCGGAAGCGGTTTGAAGTTCTGCAGATTTTTAGAGAAAACGGGATTCCTACAGTAGTATGGCTTTCCCCGCTTCTGCCTTTTATTAATGATACCAGGCAGAATGTTGAGGGGATACTGGATTACTGCATCCGGGCGGATGTGAAAGGGATTATATGTTTCGGTATGGGCCTGACCCTGCGCGAGGGCAACAGGGAATACTTTTATAAGGCGCTGGATAAGCATTTTCCCGGATTACGGGAAAGATACCAGCAAAAATACGGCTATGCTTATGAGATAGCCAGCGATTATAACGCCGGGCTTATGGAACTTTTTCACAGCGTATGCCAGAAACATGGGATAACAGACAGGGTGGAGAAAGTGTTTGCTTATTTGCATGAATTCCCGGAGAACAAGAATTATGAACAGCTTAGTCTGTTTTAGAGCGCGTGTACTGTCCGCGCTCTGTAATCCGACGGCGATATGCCGTATTTGGCAATAAAAGAGCGGGTAAAATAGGAATGATTGGAAAATCCTGTGTTTTCAGCTATTTCTATTATTTTGCGGCTGCTTCCTGCAAGCTGGTCGGCGGCAATTTCCAGGCGGAAATCTTTCAAATACTGTGTAAAAGTCCGTCCCGTCAATTCTTTGAACAACTTCATAAAATGGCTTTCTGAAAAACCGCAGACGGCGGCAGCATCGGCAACGGAAATGGGTTTGTCATAATTATCCTGTATATGGAGAAGCAGTTTTTTTAGCTTATCGTAAGTGGACTGGAGGGACAGTTCCCCGTCGCTTATCTGGGCACTGTACAGATTAAGATAGTGCATGAGGGCAAAAAGGTGAGATTTTATCATCAATTCGTAACCGGTGTAGCGCTGCTTTCTGTTTGCAATCAGGTCGGAAATATAGGGCAGTATCAGCCGGTTCGGCTCGCTGTCAGCGGGAAAGTAAGGGGGCACGGTTCTGGTATGTTCGTAAAAAGGTCTGATATATTTCTCATAGCAGTTGTCACTGCCGCTTAACAATGAAAAATGAAACAGAATATTGAAATAGGTCATGGACTCGTTTCCAAACTGCTTCATGGAATGTACAATCTGGGGAGGCAGAATAAGCATATCCCCGGCCTGCGAAGTATATTCGTTGGTCTGGATGGTGACAATGCCTCTTCCTCCGGTTACGTAGATGATTTCCATTTCGTCGTGCCAGTGGAGAGGATAGGCGTGGAGATATTCAGGGATATTCCCGCAATAAACGGTATAAGGAAAGGAAAGTTTTCCATGGGTTTTGGTTTCGTGCATAACGGAGTGGTTCATCTTTTACCTCATATTTACAATAGAATGTTTTAAAAATGCTTTCTTCAGGCTGGAAGTTCCAAACACGCTTCAAATGTTCAAAATAAGAGTTTTGTGTTAAAAATATCGGCATATTTTATAAGAATTATAAGATGTTAAATAGTATAATGCAAATATAAAATAATTTTTATAAAATAGGAGGCTGGATATGAGACTGGAGAGTATATTACATAGAAGTGCGTTTACAGACTGTTATGCGCTGGACGAAGAGACGGTTGTGCTTAATTTAAGGACGGGAAAGGATATAGAGACTGTCAGTGTGATACATGAAGATCCTTACAGCTCCGGCCTTTCCTGTAACAGCCCATGGGAGGGCATACCGGTTAAAATGAAGCTGGAAAAAGAACTGGCGCACGCTTTTATTTGGAGCGTCAGATTGAAACCGGAGTTTAAAAGAGAGCAGTATTATTTTGAGATTTCCGGCGGCGGTGAAAAGATATATATGCTGGAGGACGGTTTTTATACAAGGGAACAGTTAAAGGCGCCCGGAAGGATGAAGCAGTATTTCAAATTTCCCTGGCTGAACAGTGGGGACATCTGCCAGCCTCCGGCGTGGGTGGCAGACACTATCTGGTATCAGATTATGCCCGACCGGTTCTGCAGGGGAGATGAAAGGGAAAAAAGTGTACAGCTTAAAGAATGGAATGACCGCAGCAATATGTCCCATTCGGATTTTTACGGGGGAGATTTGCGGGGGATAATCAATAAGCTGGAATACCTTAAGGATTTAGGCGTATCGGGGATTTACCTGACCCCTGTTTTTGAATCGGGGAGCAATCATAAGTATAATACTTTTGATTACAAAAAAATCGACCCGGATTTTGGAGACGAGGAGGATATGAGGGAACTGATTGGCAAAGCCCACAGCCTGGGTATACGCATAATGCTGGACGCCGTATTCAACCATTGCGGCGTAGAATTTCCTGCATGGAAAGATGTTCTTGAAAAGGGAGAACGATCCCGGTATTTTGACTGGTTTTTCGTAAATGGAAAGCTGAAAGCAGGGGACTATTCCAAGACAAAAGACGGGAGATACTACAGCTTTGCATTTGAGGCATATATGCCGAAACTTAATACCAACAATCCCCAGGTTATGGATTATTTTACAGAAATATGCAAATACTGGGTGGAAGAATGGGGCATTGACGGAATCCGGTTTGATGTGGGAAACGAGATATCCCATGCATTTATCAAGAAGCTTCACCGTGAATTAAAGGAAATCAACCCAAATCTTTTCCTGCTGGGGGAAATCTGGCATGATTCTGTCCAGTGGCTGCAGGGAGATGAGTATGATTCCGTTATGAACTATCCTTTTGTGGAAAGCATGAATGATTTTTGGGTGGAGAATGCATTGGAAGACGGCAGGAAAATGGATTCCAGAGGGTTTATGTATTGCATGAACCGCTGCTATTGTCTGTACCCGGAGCAGGTGAATCAGGTTTTGTTCAATTTCCTGGATACCCATGATATTGAAAGGGTATACAGCAGATGCCAGAATATTGATATTTTGCTGCAGCAGCTCGTGATTCTCATGACCATGCCTGGCTCGCCCTGCCTGTATTACGGAACTGAAATAGCAATGTCAGGGGCAGATGGCGTTTATAACAGAAAGACCATGCCGTGGGATGAGATTGAAAGCAGGAGATACAATCAGATCATAGGGGAAGTAAGAAAAATCATTGCTCTTAGAAATCAGTATCCCCACATGAAAAGCAGTAGTATCCTTTGGAAACACGAAGCCGGCGGCAGCCGTTTGATCCACTATGTGAAGTGCCTGGAAGGCAGCAGTTACGGGATAGAAATATATCTGAACGGAGCAGAGGAAAAAGTTCCGGTTGAAAGCAGGGGAACCATTATCTATTCTGGAAATTATGATAAGGGTTATCTGCAGGCCAACGGTATTTTAATCAATAAGCTGGCCTGCTGAGCACGACAGCGTCTGATTTCCGCGGGCAGCGGGCTGTTGACTGGCATGATAAATGGAGAGTATCATATGGAAAGCATGAGTGTGAACGGAAAAGCGTATGAAATTATCAGACTGCTTGGGCATGGGAAGGGAGGATACTCCTATCTGGCAGGCAGTCACGGGCAGGAGTATGTGGTGAAACAGATTCATCATGAACCTTGCGATTATTACCACTTCGGAAATAAGATTGAAGCTGAAAAATACGCATATGAAAGATTATCCAAAACGGGAATCCTGATGCCGGAACTGCTGGCAGTGGATGAGGAAAAGGAACGTATTTTAAAAGAATATATTGACGGCCCCACTATCTATGAATTGGTGCTGACAGGCAGGATGAAAGATAAATTTATCATCCAGGCGAGAGAAATGAGCGGCAGGGTGTATGAGGCAGGACTTAATATAGACTATTTCCCGACTAATTTCGTGGTAAGGGATGAAAAGATTTATTATGTGGATTATGAGTGCAATAATTATATGGAAGAGTGGAGTTTTGAGAATTGGGGGATAAAGTACTGGTCAGGGACGGAAGAGTTTTGGGAGTATGTGAAGAAGCAAAGTGGCTGACAAAAGCAGCTTTGGACAGTGTAGAATGGCTGCCTGCCGACATGGAACTGGTTGATAAAATACGTGAGGAATATATGTAGATTGAAGCAATAAACCGAACCATAATTATCTTTTTTTGGATTTTTTGTCCAATGACAATTAGACCCTGGAATAATAAAATCATGGCAGAAGTAAAAATACAGAAGGAGGCTATAGATGGGTATTTTTATAGACCTGATAATTATTCCACAGAGAATTCCGCCGGATAAATGGAAAAGTGTATATCAGGAATCTTTACGTTTAATTGACAATTATGTGTTTATGGACAGGATAGAAGCAGAGAGAAACGGTCTGCGTTATTTTTATGCAGTGAGAGCAAAGGACAGGGAAAATCTTTTTGGAGCAGGCTGTCATGGCTGGAATTCCGTTGGCGACATGCGTACAGGGGCAAATACGGAAAACTATACGCTTTATGGGGATATTCATGCCTATCTGCCGGGCAGCCAGGCGCAGGACAACGGGGCGGATATTCTGCTGGCCGGTCTTTCCGGTATGGATGGCGTCATGGGGCCGTCCTGTTGTGTGAACATCTGGGGGAATAAGACCCAGGGAGAGGACAGCCATATTTATCTGCTGGCGGCGGCCTGTCTGATTACAGACCGTTTCCCGGGCGCGGCGATGGTTTCCGGTGATATATCGGCGGGCCAGTGCCGGAGGGCGGTGGAGTGGGCAAACCAGTATCTGGAGCAGCCTATTGGCCTGCCTGTCACGGCATGCAGGGAAAGTCTTTTGATACGTTTAAGGCGGTCGGGAGTTCCTGCGGACAAAATGCTGGAAGCTTTTTACAGACTGACACAGGAGGCGAAAGATGCCGGGATGGGGGATTTTGTGCGCAGGGAGTTTGGGCGGGAAGAGATATCAAAGTATTACATGGGATGCTTTGCCCGCTACCAGATAAATCAGCACGGTTTTTCCTGCTATATGAAAGAATATCTGGAGATGGGCTATGACTTTAAGGAATTGTGCAGGATTGTGGTCAGCAGTCCGGAAGGTATGCAGGCACCGCCGGAGAAGTTTTTAAAGAAAATCATAGAATCCAAATTACACATAGAATCAAAAGAGACTTTCGACTATACGAAGCTTTCCAGGGAAAATGCTGACACAGGAGAGGTTGACAATATACAGAAAACCTTTGCAAAGGTTATGGGGCTTCTCTGCGGGGCAGGGAACAGAAACGTAAATGCCTTTTATCCGCAGGAAAGGATTTTGGAAGACTGCCAGGAGGTA
Organism: uncultured bacterium; assembly: GCA_947177425.1. Classification (GTDB taxonomy): domain Bacteria; phylum Bacillota; class Clostridia; order Lachnospirales; family Lachnospiraceae; genus Suilimivivens. The sequence goes on along the minus strand of CAMWUN010000004.1, from coordinate 82,615 downwards.
TTCAAAAACCAGTGTGACGTATCTTCCCTTTTGGAAAGACTGTTAAAGGAAGCGGAAGAAAAAGGAAATAGAGATATCCTGCAATCTGTTTTGTATGATGATGTTAACAGTGTGTGTAGTCAGGATACCCTGAGAAGGAGCAGGAAAACTCGTGAGAAAGAAAAATATGATGTCAATTCCTACAGGGAGTTGATAGATTTTATACCGGGGTGCAGGGTCAGACCGGAACTTGAAGAGGATATTCTTAAGAATTTCAGACTGCTCCATCAGTTTGCCAGAGAAGAGTTTGATGAGTTCCGGGTTCTTGGCAGTGTGCAGAGGGAAAATTATTTTATATGCAATAATCAGGATATTCTGCTATCTGAAAATGTATGGGACATAATCTTTGAAAGGATTATGGACGACGCATATATAAAGCGGATTTACAGTCTTTTTAATGTCAATTGCGGGAAGAAGGACGGATATACTTTTTGCAGAAATATGTTTGCCAATATGCAGGCCCTTGATTATTATTGGGACAAGGCGGAAAGTGTACAGGGATTGGATGCGGACGTGTATCTTTGATAATTTTGGAAATTTACTTTGGGGGAAATATATGGCAGAGAAAAATACTTACCCGGGTATTGATATGGACAGAACGGGTGTTCATCTTAAAAAGTTAATCAGACAGAAGGGATATTCCGTGAAGGATATTCAGAAAATGCTGAATCTGTCCTGCCCCCAGCCGATTTACCGCTGGTTTAAAGGGCAGATTCTGCCATCTGTGGATCATCTGTTTGCGCTTTCCAGATTTTTGGATGTGCATATGGAAGAACTGCTGGTGCCAAGAGAGGAACTGCTGGTGCCGGCGGTGGAACTGTTCTGGTCTGTGTGGGAGAGCAGGCACATATATTTACTGAAATACTGGATGTATGCGCGCAGGAACTGTGTTTAGGAAGAACAGCAGGGAGACTGTATGCCCAGGCTGTTTAAATATTCTGTTCCCCAGTCACACATGGCGCTCAGGACAGGTATAATACTCTGGCCAAATGGTGTGAGGGATTAGAGCTTTTGTCTGAGTAATGTATAAATTGTAGAAAGCATTACTACTCGTTATCCCGACATACTTAACAATCCGCAATATCTTCAAATTAAAAGCAGCGTGTCAAAGGAAACGGCACGCTGCTTTTCCGGCATTTGGGGACAGGAATCTGGCAACATGCGGGAAAGCATCTTGCCGTTTCCTTTTGGGCATGATATGTTCAGTATACATTCTCTGGTGTAGGGGGATGGCAGAGTTATAGTATTGGCAGTCAGATCCGGCGGCCGCCAGGGTTATGCTTATATGGCTGTAGTGACTGTCCGTGGGAATAAAAAAGGAGGCCGGGAATTGAAGATAGAAATCAATATAAGTGAAGATGTGGAGGATATAGAGATTACCTTCTCATGCAGGAAGCTGACGCCGGCGGTTGAGAGGATGCTGGCTACTTTGATGGTTATGGACAAGAAGCTGACGGTAATCAAAGATGATGAGACTTATTTTTTGGATGTGGCTAAGGTCATTTACCTTGAATCGGTGGACAGGAAGACTTTCATATATACAGAGGAATCTGTTTATGAATCCAGTTTAAAGCTTTATGAACTGGAACAGCAGCTTGATGAGTTTGGATTTTTCAGGGCAAATAAATCCTGTCTGATTCAGCTAAAGTATGTCAAGTCCCTAAAGGCGGATATTAACAGGAAAATAAGGGTAACACTGGAAAACGGCGAACAGGTTATGGTTTCCAGGCAGTATGCGGAAGGGCTTAAGAAGAAGCTGGGGGTGAAGTAAGTGGAAGAGAAAAAAACAATATTTGACTATGTAGAGCAGGTATTTGGAATCTTTGGGTTTTCTATTATTATATTGAACATTTTCTGCCGGATGTTCGGGGAAGAGGCGAGGGAAATTTCCAGTATCTTTTCCATGGGAAAAGAAGGGCTTAGTCTTGCTGTTATGGTGCAGTTCTTTTCCACGGCGGTCTGGATTGTATTTATGAGAGTTTTGTTTTTTACGGATGTATTTATCAAAAACATGCGGATAGCAGTCAGGAGTGTTATGATGGTGGCTTCCATTCTTATTATGATGGTGGCTTATATATTGATTTTTGACTGGTTTCCAGTAGACAACTGGCTGCCCTGGGTGATGTTCTTTGGCTGTTTTGGAATCTGCTTTGTGATAAGCCTTTCCCTTTCTATACTTCGGGAACGGATAGAGAATCAGAAAATGGAAGATGCGCTTAACAGGCTGAAACAGCAAAAATGAATAGGGTTTGCGCGAAGAAAAGGATGGATTAATATGGAATATGCAGTTGAAATGAGAAATATTGTGCAGAAGTTTGGGGAAAAAGAGGTGCTTAAGGGTATTGATCTGAAGATTCATGAGGGGGAAATATTTGGGCTGCTGGGGCCGTCAGGTGCGGGAAAAACTACGCTGATCAAGATTCTTACAGGGCAGCTTAAGCAGACGGCGGGGGAAGTACAGTTTTTGGGGAAAAATGCCGGAAATGGAAAAAAGGGATTGCCGGATATGGGAATGATGATGGACAATTTCGGCTTGTATGAGCGCCTGACCTGTTATGACAATTTGAAACTGTTTACCCGGATATACGGCGTTCCAGGAAAAAAGGCGGACGAAGCCCTGCGCAGGGTGGGACTGTATGGGGACAGGAAGCAGCCTGTGATGAAGCTGTCCAAGGGGATGCGGAGCAGGCTTTTGCTGGCAAGGGCGGTGATGAATGAACCCCGGATACTTTTTCTGGATGAGCCGTCCAGCGGCCTGGATCCGGTGACAGCGGCGGAAATCCACAAGCTGGTCTGTGAGGAAAGAAGCAGGGGCGCCACCATATTTCTGACCACCCATAATATGGAGGAGGCCCATAAACTTTGCAGCCATGTGGCGCTTTTGCATGAGGGCATGATTGTGGAGTATGGGCAGCCGGAGCAGGTATGCCGCAGATATAATCATCAGAACAAGCTTCTTATACGTCTTTATGGCGGGGAGCAGGTGGAACTGTCCAATAACAGGACATCCGCCGACAAGGTGAAAGGATATCTGGAACAGGAAATGGTGGAAACAATTCACTCTACGGAACCGAGTCTGGAAACAGTGTTTATGGAATTGACAGGAAGGGGATTTGAGTAAATGATGCGAAATACAACGGCAATTTTTCAAAAGCAGATAAAGGATACATTAAAGAATAAAGAAATACTTATCCAGTTTATTATGTTTCCGGTTATGGCTGTTATTATGGAAAAGTCAATAAAAATAGAGGATATGCCGGCGCACTTTTTTGCGGATATGTTTTCCGCCATGTATGTTGGAATGGCGCCTTTGGTGAGTATTGCGGCGGTGATAGCTGAGGAAAAGGAAAAAAATACTCTGCGGGTGCTCATGATGTCCGGGGTGAAGCCCTGGGAATACCTGCTGGCAATGGGATGCTATATCTGGTTGTTCTGCTTGGCAGGAGCGTTGGTTCTGGGAATAGCGGGAGGACATGAGGGGCGTGAAATGATTATCTTTCTATTAATAATGGCGGCTGGAATTCTGGCATCTCTGCTGATTGGGGCCGCAATTGGAACTGCAAGCCGGAGCCAGATGATGGCCACCTCCATAACAGTTCCGGTTATGCTGGTTTTTTCGTTTCTGCCAATGCTTGCCGAGTTTAATGATACAATCAGTAATGTGGCTAGAATTGCGTATTCCCGTCAGATTGGCCTGCTGATTGGAAAGGCAGGGGATTTTTGCGTAAGCTTTGAAAATATTTTCGTTATCTGCGCAAATATGCTGGCAGCCCTCTTGTTGTTTGGCTGTGCCTATAAAAAAAGCGGGCTGGCGTAAGGCCGGCCCGCAGGGGTATTATCTGGAAAGTCTGTTTTTTAAACCGGAAACAGTTCCGGGCAGCCTTCCTGCTGGATTTGCAGAATCCGCTGGTTGCGGCTTCCCCGGAATTTCAGGCTGATGTCATAAAGTTCCTGTTCAAATTCCCCGTCAACAAGGATGTCAACATAACTTAAAAACTTATCTGTCACTTCACAGCGGGCGCGCCCGTCCAGGTTTAAAAGGTCAGTTTCGTAAGTATATCCGGTATAGCACCAGATATTTTTTTTAGGGAACTGTTCCTTAAACTGCCTAAGAAGAGGGAGCAGGGAACGCTGGTTGGAGGGTTCCATAGGCTCTCCGCCCAAAAGTGTCAGCCCGCTTATATATTTAGGGGCAACCGACTCTAAAATCTCATCTATAGTCTGCTGGGTAAACTCTTTCCCGTAATTGAAATTCCAGGTCTTCTTATTAAAGCAGCCCTTGCATTTATGGGTACAGCCGGATACAAACAGGCTGGTACGGACGCCGGAACCGTTTGAAATATCATAATATTTAATGTTAGAATACTTCATATTTTCTCCCTTCTGGCAGTCAGCGCAGACACAGGGCCTGTCACATCATTGGCGCCGTTGCCGGCGTATATGGCTGGTGCAATTTACCCGGTTGTCAGCGCAGCACCGTACGGGCCGTTTACAGATGCAGTACCCGCTCCCTGATTTCCTGGGTGCGTCCCTGGTTCCAGAACTGCGTGCCGATATAGCCACAGGTGCGTCTTGCCACGTTCATCTTATCCTGATTCCGGTTTTTGCATTTGGGGCATTCCCAGACAAGCTTTTTGTGATTGTCTTCCACAATCCGGATTTCGCCGTTATAACCGCATAACTGGCAGTAATCGCTTTTGGTATTCAGTTCTGCATACATGATATGGTCATAAATATGCTGCATTACGGAGAGAACAGCTTCGATATTATCCTGCATGTTGGGCACTTCCACATAACTGATGGCGCCTCCCGGCGACAGCTCCTGAAACTGTGCTTCAAAAGAAAGCTTATCAAAAGCGTTGACCGGTTCGGTGACGTGAATGTGATAACTGTTTGTAATATAATTTTTGTCGGTTACTTTGGGGATGATCCCAAACCGCTTCTGGAGACACTTGGCAAATTTGTAGGTGGTGGACTCTAAGGGGGTTCCGTAGAGGCTAAAAGCAATATTCGTCTCATCCGCCCATTTATGGCAGGTGTCATTTAAGTAATTCATCACCTCTAATGCAAAAGGCGTGGACTCCGGGTCTGTATGGGAGCGCCCGGTCATATAGCGTACGCATTCGCAAAGCCCTGCGTAACCTAAGGAAATGGTGGAATAGCCGCCATAAAGGAGCCTGTCAATACTTTCCCCTTTATTCAGACGGGCAAGGGCGCCGTTCTGCCAAAGAATGGGCGCTGCGTCGGACAAAGTCCCTTTCAGGCGGTCATGACGGCACATAAGGGCGCGTTTGCACAATTCCAGCCGTTCGTCCATGATTCGCCAGAATTTCACCATATTGCCGCCGGAGGAACAGGCAGCATCCACCAGATTTAAGGTGACGACTCCCTGGTTGAACCTTCCGTAAAATTTGTATTGTCCGTTTTCATCTTTATAAGGGGTCAGGAAAGAACGGCATCCCATGCAGGGATAGCAGTTGCCATCTTTTAATTTCTTAATAATTTTTTCTGAAATGTAGTCAGGAACCATACGTTTAGCTGTACAGCGGGCGGCAAGGTTCGTCAGCTCCCAGTAAGGGGTTCCCTCTTCAATATTGTTTTCCTCCAGGACATAAATCAGTTTGGGGAAAGCAGGGGTAATGTAAATGCCCTGCTCGTTTTTAACGCCCTGGATACGCTGAAGGAGCATTTCCTTTATAATAAGGGCAAGGTCATCCCGGAGCTGTCCCTCCGGTACTTCGTTCAAATACATAAAGACCGTAACAAAGGGTGCCTGCCCGTTGGTGGTCATCAGGGTTATGACCTGATACTGAATCATCTGTACGCCCTGCTTGATTTCCCGGACTACCCGCATTTCAGCCATCTTTGCAACCATTTCGTCAGTGGCTTCAAAACCCTGTGACTCAAGTTCCTGACGCACTTCCCTGCGGAATTTTTCACGGCTTACCTGTACAAAAGGCGCAAGATGGGACAGAGTGATGCTCTGCCCGCCATATTGGGAACTGGCAATCTGGGCGATTGCCTGGGTAGCCACATTGCAGGCCGTGGAAAAACTGCGGGGTTTTTCAATCATAGTCTCGCTGATAATGGTTCCGTTCTGGAGCATATCCTCTAAGTTGACAAGACAGCAGTTGTGCATATGTTGTGCAAAATAATCGGAATCGTGGAAATGAATCAGTCCTTTTTCGTGGGCATCCACGATGTCGGCAGGAAGAAGGAAACGGCGGGTAATGTCCTTGCTGACCTCTCCGGCCATATAATCCCGTTGCACACTGTTGACAATGGGGTTTTTGTTTGAGTTCTCCTGCAGGACCTCTTCATTGTTGCATTCAAGAAGGGAAAGAATCTGCTCATCCGTGGAATTTGATTTACGGACAAGTTCCCTTTTGTAGCGGTAGGTAATATAATTGGACGCCAGACGGTAGGTCTTCTGCTTCATGATTTCCTCTTCCACCAGGTCCTGAATTTCTTCCACATTAGGGCTGTGATTCATTTTCGTGCAAAGCTTCGTAACATTTGTAACGACGGTTTTAATCTGCGAATCAGACAGACGGTGTTCATCCTGGACGCTGGCGTTGGCCTTCCTTACAGCGTCTTCTATCTTTACAGAATCAAAAGTAACTTCCATTCCGCTTCGTTTGATAATATTCATGGTATCACTCCTACATATAGTGTACTACCCGATTTTGAGGGGCGTATTTAGTATTATATAATGGCCGATATAGATTAATCAAGTAGAATAGGTTACATATTGGTGTAAAAAATAAATGAATTTTAAGGGGCTGATTTGTGCAATAATTTTAGAGGCTGGGGGGCTGGTAATTTTGGACATTTGGAGCGGCTGTTTTGCCGCCGGGCATCTGCATCGGCCTGTGTATTAATTCAGGAACATTTTGAGCATGGCATTTTTCAGGCTGCTGTAGGGCTGATAACGTATGGGCAGATCCATCCAGGTTTTCTTATCAACAATGCTCCGGGTGTGGCAAAACTCCTGGAATCCTGTCTCGCCGTGGTAGCCCCCCATGCCGCTTTCGCCCACACCGCCGAAAGGCATTGCGCTTGTGGCAAGGTGTATGACAGTGTCGTTGATGCATCCGCCTCCAAAACGGCAGTGGGACAGAACTTTCTTCTGTATAAAGGGATCTTCGGAAAAGAGGTATAAGGCAAGGGGATGGGGGCGGCTTTCGATGGCAGTAATGGCTTCCTCCAGCGAACGGTAGGTAAGGATGGGGAGCACAGGGCCGAAAATTTCCTCCTGCATTACGGCGTCGTCAAAGGTTACATCTTTTAAAACAGTGGGGGCAATGCGGAGGGTATCTTCATTGTATCCGCCGCCGCAGACCAGCTTGTCCGGGTCGATCAGCTTTAAAATCCGGTGAAAGTGTTTTGCGTTTATGATTTTCCCGTAGACGGGACTGTCAAGGGGATTTGCGCCAAACTGTCTGACGATTTCCTTCTGGATGGCGGCAGTTAAGGAACCGCATATGCGCTCGTCGCAGAGGATGTAATCGGGCGCTACGCAGGTCTGTCCACAATTTAAATATTTCCCGAACACAATGCGCCTGGCGGCAAGGCCGATTTTTGCGCTTTTGTCCACAATACAGGGGCTTTTGCCGCCTAATTCCAGTGTGACAGGGGTGAGATGCTCTGCGGCATGTCTTAAAACTTCCCGTCCTGCCTGCTGGCTTCCTGTAAAAAAGATTTTGTCGAACCGCTGCTTAAGGAGTGCCTGGTTTTCCCTGCGCCCGCCCGTGACAACGGCTACATGACGGGAGGGGAAACATTCCTCTATCAGATTTTTTAGTGCCTGGGAGGAGGCAGGCGCATAGGCGCTTGGTTTGAGAATAACGGTGTTTCCGGCGGCAAGGGCATCGACAAGGGGATTCAGGGTCAGAAGCACCGGATAGTTCCAGGGGCTCATAATCAGTACGTTGCCATAGGGAGATGGGCTGATTATGCTCCGGGCGGCAAACTGGGAAAGGGGCGTGGCCACAGTCTTTTCCCGCATCAGATTTTTCAGATGCCTCATCATCCAGTTTAATTCCGAAAGTACCAGGCCGGTTTCACACATATAACTTTCGGAACTGCTTTTCCCCAAATCCTTTTTCAGGGCCGCCGCCAATTCCTTTTCATAATCTTTGACCGCTTTCTTTAAGACTTCCAGCCCGTGCATCCGGCTGGCAAATGGACGTGTTTTGCCGGAAGCAAAGTAACTGCGCTGGCGGGCAAGAAGTATTTGTAATTCTCTTTCATTCATAAGCATATCCCTCCCAAAACAGGCAACTAACCTGTAAACAGATAACTGATAAGTATTTCTAATATAGGTTATTTTCGCACTTCTGGCAAGAATTATTCTGTATGTACTGGCGTAATGGCAGGAAGGTGGTAAAATAAATGGTAGATATCCGTGGGATTAGTCATTTTGTTCCGGCGGTTATCAGTAAAACATATATAAGCGAGAGGGGAATTTACATGTTACGTATTGCAGTATGCGATGATATCCCGCGTTACATGGAAGAACTGGCTGATATAATTGGAAGCTGGTCTGATGTACGGGGGATTCATGTCCAGTTGAAAAAATTTGTAAGCGGAGAGGATTTACTGTTTGATTTGGAGTGTGCGGGGGATTTTGCGGCGGTGTTCATGGACATTGAACTGAGCGGCATTGACGGGACGGAAACGGCCGTCAGACTCAGGCGGCAGAGCAGTGTTGTGAGCGTTGTATTTGTATCGCAGTATGAGAATGAGAGATATTTAAAGCAGATGTGCCGGATTTATCCATTTCTGTACATGGAAAAGCCTGTGTCCAGAAAGAAAGCTTATGAAGTTCTGGATCAGATTATGGAAGACCATAAGGTAAAGTATGAAAGTTATTTTTTTAAGTATAAGCACCGTACCTTCAATATCACGCTGGGAGAAGTGCTGTATTTTGCAAGTGAAAAGCGGAAAGTCCGGGTTTATCTGGAAAGCGGCAGGGAGTATGTTTTTTATGCAAAGCTGGATGTGCTGGAAGATGTGTTCTCGGATTACAGCAACCGCTTTATCAGAATTCACCAGTCTTTTCTGGTAAATGAAAGGCATGTGGAAGAGTTCCATCCCAGATATGTGGTCATGCGCAACGGCGAAATGCTTCCGGTCAGCCGGGAGAGAAGGATGGTGATCGGGCAGTCCTGTATGGATATGCTGGGCAGGAACTGAGGGAAAGAAGCGGAAGCGGTCAGGAACGTTAGAACAATAGTTCCGGCAGGACTGACTGCCCGGACGCCTGTTCTTCTTACAATAAGCCGGCCCGCGAACGTGGCAGCGTTTGTTTCCATGAAAGCAGAGCATTAAAAAATCTTCCGGTCAGTTGTAAATGGCGGATTTGAAAACCGGCATCTGTGAAATCAGGGTGCTAAAAGTTACATGAGGGGTCGCAATTTGTTACATTTTCGGGAATAAGGGGGAAAACTGTTTATAATGAAAAATGTGCCGGAGAGAGACGGCATCCGGCATAAGCATGTCTCTGGCAGACGGGGAAGCCCTGTCTGCTGTCTTTAAAAGTTCATATCTTACAAATCGGGAAGCGAGAGAATAAGCCTGTTGGAACTATAGTTCCGGCAGGCTTATTGCGTTAGGGGGTTTACACCGTTTTTGGCATTAGGTATATTAAAATTGGATGTATTATTACGTGCAGATGAAGAGGTGAAGGGGAATGTTAAAGATAGCAGTTTGCGATGCAGAAAAAAGATATGCCCAGAATCTGAGGTGGAATATTAATTCCTGGGCTCTCCGTTCAGGAAGAAATGTGAAAATTAAAGTTTTTAATGAAACCGAACTGTTTTTCTCAAGTATGGAAACAGACGGAATGTATGATTTGATATTTCTGGATATTGACAAGGATGGTATCAACGGCCTTGAGGTTGCCGCACAGATTCGGGAAGCGGATTATGTGACGACCATTGTTTTTACCTCTAGGTATGAGGAATATTATAAGGAAGCGTTTGACGCGCATCCTTTCCAGTTTCTGAGTAAACCGGTTATTGTCGGGAAGCTGGAAGAAACCATGGAAGATTACATGAAAATCAAAGAACGCCAGGACATAGAAACATTTACGTTTATCATCAAGAAGGCGCAGTATAATTTAAGGCTCTCCGATATTACATATTTTTACAGCAGGCACAGACATGTGACAGCGGTCTGCGGGGAGCAGGAATATACTTTTTACGGCAAGCTGGTAGACATACAGAAGGAACTGGAGGCAAAGAATTGTCGTTTCTTACGCATCCACCAGTCCTATCTTGTCAATATGAAATACATAAAAGAGTACCGTTACAGCGAACTGGTGCTGGATTCGGGGAAAACGCTGGGAATCAGCAAAGAAAACAGAAAGAAGATGAGGGATATTCATTTGATGCTGGTGGATATCCAGTTATAAAACAACGGGCAGTACGCGAAGCGTGCTGCCCGTTGCTGTATTATTTCAAAATTAACTGGTCACACAGACCTGCGCATTTACCATTTTTGCAATGGCATATGCCGGACAGACGGAAAGCCGCTTGCCGTAGACAGTAAACAATGGTACAATAGGAATAACAAATAACAGGTTTTGCGGACGTGCCGCTACAGATGCAGGATGTTAGCTGTTACAGGGCGGACGCAGGCGGATAAATGGGGGAGGAACAATGGATAAGAAAGAAATAACAACAGACAGGGAAGTTATACTTGACAAGAAAGCGGAAGCTGTGGAGAAAGGGACAGCCGTACAGGAGGAGCCGAAGAAAGAGGCGGTGGCAGATATTACTTTACAGTATCGTGGGTATGAGGCTAATATAGGCGAAGTGACGGAACGGGTCAAAGCTCATTACCATGCGAAAGGACATGCGCTGGAAGATATTGAGAGTCTGCAGATTTATATTAAGCCGGAGGATTTTACAGCTTATTATGTGATTAACGATGGTGTTGTAGGAAAAATCAACCTGTTCTAGAGAGTGTTTGAAAATTGCTTTCCCTAAGATGTGCGTCACAGATTGTGGGAATGATTTTTCAAACACTCTCTAAGGAACAGAAAATGTAATGGATAGATACGCCGGATGCTGATATCTGCCTGGCAGAGCTGGAAAAGGATCTTACCAAAGCGAAGGGGATGCCTAAAGTGCTTTTTGCAGCCAGGGAAGCCCCTTGGGCGAAACCGGTTCCTTTTGCCGAAGCTGAGTTTGGGATGAAGGGGGATGTCTACTTTTCTGACGGGCCATGCGTATTCCGGATGGAAGACGGAAGATTGTATCTTACATGGTCAAGCTGGAGCAGAGGAAGCTATGCTGTGGGAGCAGCCGTCTCTGAAAGCGGTATAATAGAAGGGCCGTGGAAACAGATAGAAAAGCCGGTCTGGCCGGAGAACGGGGGCCATGGAATGGTTTTTCAGAATCTTCAGAATGAAAGATATTTTGTTCTGCACTATCCCAATGATAAGACAAAAGAACGTCCCTGTTTCAAAAAGCTGGTTCTGGATAAAGGAGAGTTGAAACTGTATTGAAAGGGAAGTAATAAACTGCTTGTATGGTAATCCATATAAGCAGTTTTTCTTTTATTGAGATATTTATTTTTGTGTGTTAGAATAGGTAAAGTAATATAGGCATGGATTTTGCAAGGTATTGCAGGCGCAGAGGGCGCACTGGCAGGAAGGGTTGAAATGAAAGTACTCAGCGCAATTGTCCCCTGTTATAATGAGGAAGATAATATTGCTGATTTTTATCAGGAATATATGAAAAATGAACATTTTTTTGGGGAAAAAGAGATAGAGCTTGAGCTTTGGTATATCAATGATGGATCGAAGGATAATACGGCGCAGGAGGTTAAGAAGCTGATAGAAAAAGATAAACGGGTGCATCTCCTTTCTTTTTCAAGGAATTTTGGTAAGGAAGCAGCGATTTATGCAGGGCTTGAGAAAGCAAAGGGGGATTATGTGGTGTTTCTGGACGCCGATTTACAGGATCCGCCCGCCCTTTTGCCGGAAATGTACAGTTATCTGGAAAAAGGCTATGACTCTGTCGCTACCAGGCGTGTTGACCGAAAGGGGGAGCCGCCTGTACGTTCTTTTTTTGCCCGGTCCTTTTACCGGCTGATGCGGAATATTTCCCAGACAGAAATCATGGACGGCGCAAGAGATTACCGGCTGATGAGCAGGCCCGTGGTGGACGCCATTTTGTCCATGCCGGAGTATAACCGGTTCAGTAAGGGAATATTCGGCTGGGTCGGGTTTGAGACGAAATGGCTTGAATTTGAAAATATCGAGAGGAAAAAAGGAGAGACAAAGTGGTCTTTCTGGAAACTTTTTATTTATTCCCTTGAGGGAATCACTGCTTTTTCCACGGCGCCGCTGGCTTTTGCCGCTTTTATGGGTGTATTTTTCTGCGTGGCGGCTTTTGTGTTTATTATCTTTATCATAGTGCGGAAGCTGCTCTTTGGGGATCCTACATCGGGATGGCCGTCGCTGGTATGTATTATCTCGTTAATCAGCGGCGTTCAGCTTTTCTGTCTGGGAATCCTGGGGCAATATCTCGCCAAAACGTATATGGAAGTGAAAAGAAGGCCAATCTATCTTGTAAAAGAGGAAATATAAATGGAAAAGCCGCAGGAGCTTGTAAGTATAATCGTTCCGGTGTACAATGCCGGGTTATATATAGAAGAAACAATTGCAATGGTCCAGGCCCAGACTTACCGGAACTGGGAACTGATTCTGGTGGACGACCATTCTTCGGATGACGGCAGGGACAGGATAGAGAGGTGTATTGCCGGGGGAGATAAGAGAATCCGGCTGATTGCAAAACCGGCTAATGAGGGGGCGGCAAGGGCAAGAAATACAGGAATCCGGCAGGCCCGGGGAAGGTACATTGCCTTTCTGGACGCAGACGATATCTGGATGAAGGACAAGCTGGAAAAGGAACTGGCGTTTATGAAGGAAAAACAGGCGGCTTTTGTATTCACCGCCTATGAATTCGGGGATGAAAATGCAGTAAGGACAGGAAAAGTGGTGCATGTGCCGCCTGAACTTACCTATTTTCAGGCTCTTTCCCGGACAGTGATTTTTACAACTACGGTTCTTCTGGATACGGACAAAACCGGACGGGAACTGATTCAGATGCCGGAAGTCAAAAGCGAGGATACTGCCACATGGTGGAAGCTTCTTAGGAACGGCTTTACCGCTTATGGGCTGGATGAAGTACTGGCTGTTTACCGGAGACCAGTCAAGTCCTTATCATCCAACAAACTAAAGGCTGTAAGAAGAATCTGGAATCTGTACCGGAGGGAAGAAAAGCTGCCTTTTTTGTATAGCTGCTATAATTTGTTTTTCTGGGCAGTGCGCGCTTCCCTTAGGAGACTGTAAACAATACGAGGTGTATCATTGAGACATTATGAATCGATAAAAAGAATCAGTGTACTTTGGCTGAGCTTTGCAGGACTGCTCATACAGACAGCTATTTATGCATATATCTGGATGGTGTATTACTATCCGCTTATCAGTAAGTTTACCATAAGGTTTAAATTTACCCGCAACGGCCATCTGCTGATATTTGCAATTTATCTTTTTCTGCTGTTTTTCTTTAATAATACTTACGGCGGGATGAAGGTGGGATACTTAAAACCTATGGATGTGTTTTTGTCACAGGTATTTTCCCTGCTCATTGTAAATGTAATTACATATTGTCAGGTGTCTCTGATGAATAACTGGCTGGTTCCGGCGGAGTATTTTGCCGTGGCAACTCTTGCCCAGTTGTTTGTGGCCGGAGGGTGGACTTTTATCTGTAATACTTTTTACCGGAAGGTATTCCCCCCCAGAAGGATGCTGCTTGTTCACGGGGAAAGGGATATTGACGATATTTTAAGGAAATTCGCATCCAGAAAAGATAAATATAAGATTGTCAGGTGCATAGATATTAAAGAGGGCCAGGAGCAGCTTGAAGAGGAAATTGTTAAGGGGTATGGGGCAGTGGTGCTCTGGGACATCCCTACCCAGGAGAGGAATAAACTTTTGAAGTTCTGCTACAGCAGATCTGTCCGTGTCTATATGATGCCCAAGATTCCCGATGTGCTGATTAAGGGGTCCGACCAGCTTCATCTTTTTGACACCCCGATTCTTCTGACCAGGGAGTATGCGCTGACAGTGGAACAGAGAGCGGCAAAGCGGATGATTGACATTATATGTGCGCTGATTCTTCTCATCCTTGCATCCCCCTTTATGCTGGTGACAGCCGTTTTGATTAAAGCCTACGACAAAGGCCCGGTGCTGTACAAACAGATACGCTGCACCCAGAATGGCAGGAAGTTTGAAATCATGAAATTCAGAAGTATGCGTGTGGATGCGGAAAAAGACGGGGTGGCAAGACTTGCGGCAAGGAACGACAGCAGGATTACGCCAATCGGGAAGTTTATACGGGCGGTGCGAATCGATGAATTGCCCCAGTTGTTCAATATTTTAAAAGGGGATATGTCCTTTATTGGTCCCCGGCCGGAACGGCCGGAGATTATCAGGCAGTATGTGGAGGAGATGCCGGAGTTTGTTTTCAGGATGAAGGTAAAAGCTGGCCTGGCAGGATATGCCCAGGTTTATGGCAAATACAACACAACACCTTATGATAAGCTGAAACTGGATTTGTCCTATATTGAAAACTATTCTGTGTGGCTGGATTTAAAGCTGATGCTTCTGACTTTGAAGATACTGATAAAGCCGGAAAGCACAGAAGGGGTTGAAAGCACCCAGGTGACAGCCATGAAAGCCTTGAAAACGGGGGAATCTGTAGAAGATGAAGATGGAGAAAAATGAAGAATATTTAAATAGGGGCATGGATCTAAAGCGGCTGACGCTGTATCTACAGAAGAGGATATGGCTTGCCATTATGCTTGCCATTCTTGGGGCTACCTGCGGAGGAATTATCTATCAGGTGGCAAGATCCGTGAAAATGCCCATAGAATTTGAGGCGGTGTCCAAGCTGTACATCAGTTTCGGCCATGATGAAAACGGGGAAGTTTACCAGTATTATAATGGCTACACCTGGAATGACCTGCTGGATACGGACCCTATTCTGGACTTCGTAATGGAAAAACTCCCTGGGTATGACAGGGATGAGGTGAGGGAGGCCACCACAGCGGAAATCCTGTCGGATATACGTTTGCTCACCATTACAGTCAATGGAGCGGATGAAAAGTTTGTCAGAGAAATCAGGGAAGCAGTGGAAAACGGTTTGAAGGAATATGCAAGGGACAGTGAGGAGCTGGAGCAGATTAAGGTGCTGCGTTCCGGCGCCCCGGAACGTGTTTACTGGGACGACAGAACCACGTCAGCCTGCGCTACAGGGGCTGTAATCCTGGGCCTGCTGACGCTTCTGGTGATTGGCTTTAATTATGTGCTGGATGAGTCGGTCTATGTGCAGGAGGATATTGAGAAGCGGTTTCCCTATAAGGCGCTGGGAATCCTTACACGGAACCAGAAAGGGCTCCAGCCCTATTCCCGGGAACTGAAAGCCAACATTAACTATCTTTTAGAGGAAAAAAAGGCTTTTGCCATTCTGGACATGGCGGATCATGCAGATACCCGGAAACTTGAGATTGAGCGGCTTCTGAACTGGGAGGAACTGGAAGTTCTGGGCAATGCCACCCATCAGAGCGGGGATTTTAGCTGGCATATTCCCGGAGAGGAAGCTGGCACGGAAGCTTCTTTGGGTGAGTGGAAAGTGACTGCCTTCAATGAAAATGTACTGTCAGCGGAGGAGTGCCGTCAGATTAGAGAAATCGGCGGTGTGATTATCCTGCTTCCTTTTGGGGCCGATGTGGGACGGAAACTGTCGCGGATTTTAAGTTTTCTGGGGAACCAGGACTGTAAAGTGTACGGCATGATTATTGCCCAGGCGGACGAAGAATTCTTAAACAGATATTTTGCATAAATTCTGCTATCTTGCGGCATGGTCCGGCTGAAAAGGTCATTATCAGGCTGCAAAGCAGTACCCGCCGGGCGGATGCGTAAACTTGAAGCAGGAGGATGAAATTATGGACATGCAGGTACTGGTGGCGGCAGTGGATAAGGATGTAGAAGCGCTGGCCGGGAAGATGAATCTGGAAACAGAGGCCGTCATTGTAAACCAGTGTGACAGGTACGAATACAGAGAGTATCTTCACAAGGGAAAGAAAATCAGATGCTTTTCCATGGAGGACAGGGGCGTGGGACTGAACAGGAATACGGCTCTGATGCATGGCAGTCAGGAAATCGTCCTGTTTTCCGACGAGGATATTGTCTTTTATCCGGGCTATGAAAGGACGGTCCTGAAAGCCTTTGAGGAAAATCCCGATGCAGATATTATCACCTTTAATTTCAAAGTGGATCCTGCAAGGACTACCTATTATAATAAGGAAGAAAGAAGAATACGCTGGTACAATTACGGGCGTTATCCCACCTATGCAGCAGCGGCAAGGAGGGAATCCCTGCTCCGTGCCAATGTAAGTTTTTCCCTGCTCTTTGGGGGCGGGGCAAGGTACAGCAACGGAGAGGACAGCTTGTTTTTTCATGACTGCCTGAAAAAGGGGCTGCACCTGTATGCACGGCCGGAGGAAATCGGTCAGGAAGTTTACCGTGAGTCCACCTGGTTTAAAGGGTATAACCAGAAATTTTTTGTGGACAGGGGTGTGCTGTATCATTATCTTTACGGCTTTATGGCAGGGCTTTTTTCCCTGCGCTTCTTATATGCCCACCGGGCGGTGATGTTAAAGGAAATACCATTTGGCTGGGCGTACGGATGGATGAAACAGGGAATCAGGGAAGGGAAGAGACGCTCTTAGATAAGAAGCTGTTCTTAGACAGTTTCTAAGAGGAATCGGGAGAAATTATGGTTATATATATTTTTACGGCGGTTCTCACAGTCCTTTTGGGGGTGATGGTGGATAACCGCCTGAAAGTACAGCGGAATATTGTCAGCAGACAGCAGATGCTGAATGGCTTAAGCCTTACGGCGCTTTTTCTGCTTCTTTTTGCCGTGTCGGCCTGCCGTCTCAATGTGGGCAATGATTATGCCAAATACGTGGAGTTTATGCATCTGGTCAACTGCGATGCCTTTGTACCCACAGAATTCGGCTTTAATACCATTGTGAAGGTTCTCTATGGAATCAGTGGGTTTGAAAACTATCTTCTGGTTTTTGCCTTTTTTGCTTTTTTTACTATTGCACTGTTTCTTGCAGCCATTTACACACAGGCGGATTCCTTTGGATTCAGTTTCTTTTTCTTTATGGCTTTTGGCTATTATTTCCAGTCCTTCAACACTGTCCGGTATTATCTGGCGCTGGCTGTAGCGGTCATTGCCATTCCCTATGTGCTGCGGAAGGAATGGGTGAAATTTATTTTGCTGGTGCTTCTGGGGGCCACACTGCATAAGTCAATTCTTGTGGTGATTCCCCTTTATATTATGGCGTCCTTTGCCTGGAAAAAATGGCAGTTGGCAATTGCAGCGTTATGCTGCACCACCTTCTTTTTCATGCAGGACTTTTATCTGAAAGTGGTAGTGGCCCTTTACCCTACCTATGAAGATACGGAATATCTGGAAGGGGGCACCAGCCTTGTAAATATCGTGCGTTGTCTTGGGGTGCTGGTTCTTTCTCTTATATGCTACAAAAAGACAGTGAAAGACGACAGGCGGAACCGGTTTTATTTCTACTGCAATCTGGGGGCGCTGGTGATGTATGTGTGCTGTTCCTTTCTGCCCATTATTTCCAGAATCGGGTATTATCTGACCATCACACATATCTTTTTCCTGCCTGCCCTGCTTGGGGGAATTGAAAACAAAAAGCTGAAAGGATTTTTCACAGCAGGCGCAGTGGGGGCGGCGGTACTGTATTTTGCAGTGTTTATACTGATGAAAGCCGGGGGGAGCGGGCTTAGGATACTGCCTTATGAGACATTTATGTTTCATGATATGGTACCTATTTTGTCGGATGTTAATTGAGTTGGCTGGTTTGTGGTAATAGGCAAAGCGGTATTGGCGGAGGTGTTTATGCAGCCTTTTTTTTCAATCATTGTAACTTGCCTGAATGCCGGGGATAAACTTAAGGGTACGTTGGATAGTATTGAAAAGCAAGTGTTCCGGGATTTTGAAGTTATTGTAAAAGACGGCGGGTCGGGGGACGGTTCGCTGGTGTCTGCTTATGGGCTGGCGCGAAGATGGGAGAAGGATTCGGAATTATGGGAAGCTGGCAGGAGTGGCCGGGTGGAAGCGGCCGGAAAGAAGAAGGCGAAGGGGCAGCAGAGCAGCAAAGCGCCATGGCCCAGGCTTAAGGTAGTGGAGAAAAGGGATTCCGGAATTTATGACGGGATGAATCAGGCTGTGGAGGAAACCTGCGGAAGGTATGTTTATTTTTTAAACTGTGGGGACAGGTTTTATTCAGAGACAGTTTTGCAGGAGATGGCGGATTTTATCCGCAGGGCCGGAAGGAAGGGGACGCCGGGGATTTTTTATGGGAATATTTTTGAAAGGCTGACCAGGGCGCAGGTGGCGTCGAACCCTAAAATGAATGCCTTTGGCTGTTACAGGAATGTGCCCTGCCACCAGGCCTGTTTTTATGACAGAGAACTTCTACTGGCCCATCCTTTTGTGACAAAGTACAGGGTAAGGGCCGATTATGAGCAGTTTCTGTGGTGTTTTTTTACGGATGCGTATGGGGACAAGACAGTATTTGCCTATAAGGATATGTTGATTGCGGATTATGAAGGCGGCGGTTTTTCGGAAACGAAGGAAAACAGGAAGGTTTCGGCGGCCGAGCATAAGGAGATTACGAAAAAGTATTTAACGCCGGGGCAGTTGTTTAAATTCAGGATGATTATGCTGCTTTCGCTGGCGCCCCTGCGGACGAAGATTGCGGAAAATGAAAAGACTGCAGGGATTTATAATCGTTGTAAGGAACTGTTTTACGGAAAAAAGAGGAAGGCTGAATGATGAAAAGGGTTTTGTGGGTCTGCAATATTATGTTGCCTGCCATTGCGCGGGAACTGAATTTACCATATAGTAACCGGGAAGGCTGGCTTTCTGGTATTTTTGAAAAGGTGATGGACAAGAAAGCGCCTTTCACGCTTGGAATATGCTTTCCTGTGAAAAATTTGAAGGAACTGCCGGTTCAGGAAGCGCGGATGATAGACAGCAGGATATACGTTGTGTCCAGGGTCAGGGTCAAATGCTTTTCGCTCTTTGATACGATGTGCTATGGGTTTAAGGAAGATGTCAGCAGGCCGGAAGAACATTCCCTTAGCTATGACATCCAGCTAAAGATGATTCTGGATGATTTTAAGCCGGATATTATTCATATATTCGGAACGGAGTTTCCCCATTGTATGTCAGCGGCCAGAGCGTGCAACAGGCCGGAGAAAATATTGATTGGCATGCAGGGAATCTGTAAGGAGATTGAAGAGGTTTATATGACCGGACTGCCGGAAAAAGTGCAGGGGGATGAGACTTTGCGGGACCGCCTGCGGAATGACTCTGTCAGGAGCCAGCAGGCGAAGTTCCTGATGCGGGGAGTGTTTGAGGCTGATGCCATTAAAAGGTGCGGCAATGTTACAGGCCGTACCCGTTTTGACAGGGAGTATGCTGCCAGAATCAATCCAAAGGCAGAGTACTTTCATATGAATGAAACCATGCGCCGTGAATTTTATACAGGCCAGTGGAAAATGGAAGAGAGTCAGGAACACCGTATTTTTCTGGGACAGGGGGATTATCCCTTAAAGGGAATGCATTTTATGTTAGAGGCCATGGCGCTGCTTCTGTCCCAATATCCGGATACCATGCTGTATGTGGCAGGCAACAGTATCATAAACTATCAAACGTTAAAAGATAAATTAAAGATTTCCGCTTATGGAAAATATCTCCTTGAGTTGATTAAGAAATACGGCCTTGAGGAAAATATTGTGATGGTGGGAAAATTAACTGCTAAGGAAATGAAGGAGCAGTTTTTAAAGTGTAGTGTATATGTCTGTCCTTCGGTTTTGGAAAATTCGCCCAACACTGTAGGAGAAGCGCAGCTTTTAGGTGTGCCTGTGGCGGCTTCCGAAACAGGGGGAATACCAGACATGATTGAGGATGGAGAAACCGGACTTCTATTCCCGGTAGGTGATATAGAGGCGCTGGCCAGGGCAATTAAGCGGCTTTGGGACAGAAGAAAAGATGAAAACGGGGAGACGCTGGCCCAGCGTATTTCCCGGAAGGCCCAGGAAAGAGCCAGAGTCACCCATGATGGGGAGCGCAATTATGCAAGGCTGCTGGAAATATATGAAGCGGTAGGGGAAAAAGTTTAGAAGTAGACTTCCAAACTACTTATTGATGCAGTACTGCAGGCAAGGTTTGCGGTATGCGGGGGTATAGGAATGACAGTCACATTTATATCCAACTACATTAACCATCACCAGATTCCTTTTTCAAACGCCTGTTATGAGCGGTTAAAGGAGGATTATCACTTTATCCAGACACAGCCCATGGAGCAGGAGCGTCTTGCTATGGGATGGAATCAGGAGGGGGAGAGTCTTCCCTATGTGCACTGTCTTTATAAAGAAGAGGATACATGCCGCAGGCTGGTGATGGAAAGCGATGTGCTGCTGGCGGGCTGGAGCGGCCGGGAAGACTTGGTGGAAGAGCGGCTGAATGCGGGAAAACTTACCATAAGGATTAGTGAGCGGCTTTACAGGGAAGGCCAGTGGAAAGCGGTTTCGCCTAAGGGATTGTTTCATAAATATAAAGAACATATCAGATACCGGAAAAGCCCGGCGTATCTTCTGTGCGCCGGCGCTTATGTGCCTTCAGATTTTCAGCTCATCCATGCCTACCCCGGCAAAATGTTCAGGTGGGGATATTTTCCGGAGACAAAGTATTATACACGGGATCAGATGGAGAAAATGAAAGATAAGAGCGGTGGTATTGATATTGTCTGGGCAGGGCGCTTTATTCCCTTAAAGCACCCCGAATATATGATTCGTCTGGCTGAGAGACTGAAAGGTGAGCGGGTGCATATTCATATGGTGGGCGGCGGAGAGATGGAGGAGCAGCTTAAGGGAGCAGCCCTTCAGAAGGGGCTTATGGAACGCATCACCTTTTACGGATTCCAGACGCCGGAGGAAGTCCGCCGAATTATGGAAAAGTGCCACATCCATATTTTTACCAGCAATCATCTGGAAGGCTGGGGAGCGGTGGTGAACGAGGCCATGAACAGTGGATGTGCGGTGGTGGCAAATGTGCAGGCTGGAGCGGTGCCGTATCTGATACAGCATAAAAAAAACGGTATGGTATATCCCGGCGGAAGTTATGAAAAAATGGAGGAAGCCGTAGACTTTCTTTTATCCCATCCTGCTGAAATGGAGAAGATGGGGCGGGAAGCCTACATAACCATAACGGAGAGCTGGAATTCCCGGCATGCTGTGGAAGAACTGCTGCGCATGGCGGAGGGCATGAAAAAAGGGCGGATAGAGCCGCCAAAAGAAGGCCCTTTAAGTCCTGCGCCTGTCATTGCGCCGGGGAAAATGTACCAGTACATGATGAAAAAATAGTACCTAGTGACGGGGCTGACGGCGGCATCCGGCATCGTTCCGGATTTCACAGTTGTCCGGTAAAAGAATAACAGGAGGCTTGAAGCACGTGAGAGAGAGGAAAGGTCCGGCTTTGATTAGCGTAATCGTGCCGGTTTATAATGTGATAGAGTGGCTTCCCCGCTGTGTGGAGTCTATACGGAAGCAGACTTACCCGAATCTGGAGATTATTCTGGTGGATGACGGGTCTACCGACAACAGCGGCGCCCTTGCAGAGAAAATGGCCCTTGAGGACAAGAGGATACGTGTCTTCCACAAGGAAAACGGCGGCACATCCTCTGCAAGGAATCTGGGGATATCAAATGCCCGGGGAGATTATATCGGTTTTGTGGACAGTGATGATTACATAGAGCCGCAAATGTATGAGAAGCTTCTGGGGGTGGCTCTTGCGGAAAATCTTCTTATGGTACAGACTTCCCGTGACGAGATTGACGAACGTGGGAACCGGATGCCCGATGTATGCGTGCCGCCAAAGGAGGCGGAACTGTGGGACAGCAAAAAGTTTATGCGGGAACTGCTGATGCACAGAGGGGACTGTTCTTTCTGCACGAAGCTTATCCATGCTTCCCTTTTAAAGAAAGAGAGATTCCCGGAGGGGGAATTGAATGAAGACTTTTATCTGCTTGTGAAGTTGCTGCCCAAAGTTTCACAAACAGCGGTTCTGCCGGATCAGGATTACCATGTATTTTACCGTTATGGCAGCAATACCAGAACCAGAAATAAAGATGAATTCCCGCGGGTTTTTACGGATATTGTGGTAAATGCGGACAGGGTGAACGAAATTGTTATGAGGAAATATCCGTCGCTGATGCCGGAAGCAATGCGGTTCGGCCTGTTCCAGCGGCTTGACTACATGCTGCACATTCCCATTTCTCTTATGAATAAAGATAATACATTTTATTGTCAGGTGAAAAACTATTTAAAAGAGAACAGAAAAAATGCGGTGCATTCTAAGTATCTTACCAGAAAGGAAAAGGTGTATCTGGTGCTTTTGGGAACAGCCCCTAAATTTGTGAGGCAGGTTCACAGCTTAATGAAAGGAAAACAGCAATGAGGATAGGTTCAGAAAAGGAAAGAGATATAAGATTTGCGGCGGTGATGGCTGTTCTGCTCCTTTTACAACTGTGTGTGTGCTTTTACTTTGGAAATAAAAAGGCAGGCTTTCATGAGGACGAACTTTACACGTTCTATTCTACCAATAAGACGGCGGGGCTGTTTGTGAATGACAGGCAATGGCTTTCAAGGGAACAGATATGGAATGATTTCGTGGTGCTCCCGGAAGAAGGATTCCGGTACGGCGTGGTAAAACAGATGCAGTCCTGGGATGTGCATCCGCCTTTTTACTATTATCTAATCCACACGGCCTGTTCCCTGTTTCCGGGGGTTTTCAGCAAATGGCTGGGAATCGGAGTAAATATGATTGCTTTCACAGGTTCGTTTCTGCTGCTGGCTTATGTGGCGAATATGGGGAAACGTGGAAAAATACTGTCCTTTCTCACCTGTCTGGCATGGGGATTTGGCAGCGCAGTCATTTCGGGGGTCATGTTTATCCGCATGTACCAGTGGCTTACCCTGTTTATCCTGCTCTGTCTGGCCCTTCATATCAGGGCGGTGAAAAAAAATGATTTTAGGGTAAGAACCTTTCTGATTCCGCTGGCAGCTACTGTATTTTTTGGTTTTTTGACGCAATACTATTATATAATTTTCCACTTTTTTTTAGGAGCGGGGTTCTGTTTTCTGCTTTTGAAAAGTAAGAAGATAAAAGAACTTATTGCCTATGTGGCATCCTGCGGTCTGGGGTTTGTGGGAGCGGTTGCTTATTATCCGGCCAGCTTATCCCACATATTCAGGGGCTACCGGGGAACGGAGGCGGTCAGCGAGTTCAGCGATGTATCCAATACCTTGGGGAGACTGCGCTTTTTCTATGGACTGTTCGATGATTTTATGATGAATGGAACTTTAAGCTGGTGGCTTCTTGTCATCTGCCTTCTGGCAGTGACCGCCGTTTATCTGCGTAAAAAGGGAAAAGGAAAGGAAGCGGGAGTGGGCTTTGACGGGATGGCAGGTCTGATTTTGTTTGCCTGCGCAGGGTACTTCTTTACCGTGTCCAAAACAGCGCTGATTCTCGGGGAATCATCCAGCCGTTATCAGCTTCCCATCTACGGCCTGCTTCTGTTCCTTGTTTTGTATAGTGTGTGGACATTGCTTGGGGAATTCCCGCTTTTTTCTGGAAGAAACGAAGGGAAGGAGAGGAATTACCGGATACTGGCAGGAATATTAGGGGCGGTGCTGGTTCTGACAGACGCACTTGCAATGAAAAATGGCAGGGTGTTTTTCCTTTATGAGGAGGAAAAGCAGGTGATGGCCTATGTGCAGGCCCATAAGGATGATACTGTGGTTGTTTTTTATAATGACGCTCTCTCTGGTTTTATCTGGTGGCTGTCCGATGAACTGATGGAATTTGACAAAGTCTATCTGGCCAGCCAGGGAAACCCGGAACCAATCAGCGATGAACTTATTTTGGAAAGCGAAAGGCTGCTGGTTTATGTGGCGGATTATGAAAACCAGGAAGAATGCCTGGAGAGGCTAATGGAGACAAACAGTCATTTAAATTCCTGTCAGATGATAGCGCAGAAGAACTTTTGGACGTTATATGAGCTTGGCAACTGAGAATATACACGGGAAAACCTGAAAGCAACACAATGTTGATTGAAATTGCCCCCGCGCAACCGTAGTATAGAGCGTGTAAACAGGAGTAGCGCACATGGTGAAACAGCATTTTTGTCAAAGAAAAGAATGGCGTTGTTACATGTTCTGGGAGGTACTCCAATAATATACGGTTGAAACGGAGGAGTGAAAATGAGTTTTGCGGAGAATTTACAGTTTTTGAGGAAAGAGAAGAATATCACACAGGAACAACTGGCGGAACAGCTTGAGGTTTCACGGCAGTCTGTCTCCAAATGGGAGTCTGGGGCGAGTTTTCCTGAAATGGAGAAGATTTTGCAGATTTGCAGGATGTTCTGCTGTAATATGGATACATTGATGCAGGGGGATGTGAGCCGTGAATTTGCGAAGGATGTCCACGGATACGATAAATTTATGAATCAGTTTTCCAGAGCGGTCACTCTGGGAGTAGGGCTGATTATATTTGGGTTTAGCTGTGTGTGCATGCTGAACGGGATTGGAATAGAAGAAAATCTCTCTAACGTAGTATTTTTTATCTTTCTGATTATTTCAGTGATGATATTTATTGTCATGGGAATGCAGGATGCAAGGTTTCGTGAGAAACATCCCCAGATTGAAGACTTTTACAAGGAAGAGGAAAAGGAGCAGGCTTACAGGAAATTCACAGTCAGAATTGCCCTTGGGGTGGGAATTATTTTGATTGGAATGCTGCTGATACTGGTGACTGACAGCAGACTGGCATCTGTGACGGTGGAAGCCGGACGTATTGTGAATGTGGATGAGTTTGCCAACGGGATTTTCCTGCTGATGGTGGCAGTGGCAGTCAGTATACTGGTGTATGGCGGGATGCAGAAAGAAAAATATAATATTGCAGGTTATAATAAGGAAGGAAATCCAAGCCCCGAAAAGAAAAGACGGGATGCGCTGATATGGAAGATAAGCGCATGTATTATGCTGGCGGCAACAGGAAGCTTCCTGGTGTTTGGCTTTGTTACAGGCAAGTGGCAGTGGTCATGGCTATTCTTTGCGGTTGGCGGACTTTTGTGTGCGATTGTAAAGGTAATGATATCGAAAGATGGTGAATAGGTGTTGACTGGAGGTATAAATCTCGAACCAAATCCTAAAAATCCAATAATTGCATCATTTTTCCGCAATATTGGATATGCAGATCAATTAGGGTCAGGTGTGAGAAATTTGTTTAAATACAGCAGATTTTATTCTGGAAGGGAGTCGGAATTTATTGAAGGCGATGTGTTTAAAATTATTATTCCGCTGGATGATGAATTTGTTACCACCCAAACCACCCAATTGCCCACCCAAACTTCTGAACAGGATATTATTGCTCTGATAAAACAGGAGCCGGAACTGTCACAAAAACAGATTGCGCACAGACTGAATATGAATCTGAATACTGTAAAGTACCATATCCGTAAACAGAAGGAACAGGGAAAGCTGGAAAGAACCGGCACCACCCGTAAAGGCCAGTGGGTAGTAAAATAAAATGGAGTGGATATGAAAAGATTATTAGTAACAGGCGCTTCCGGTTTTCTGGGAAGCAGAATTGTAAAATTTTACAGTGGAAAATATGATGTTTTGGCGCCGGGACATTCTGAAATGGACATTACAGATGAGGAAAATGTGTATAAAGTATTTAAGAATTTCAAGCCTCATTTTGTGATACACAGCGCGGCGGTTTCCGATGTGGGAATGTGTGACAGGGAGCCGGAAAGGTCATGGAAAATCAATGTAGACGGGAGCCGGAATATAGCCGCTGCATCGGCGGAATTCCATGCGAAATGTCTGCTGTGCAGTTCCGACCAGGTTTATTTTGGAAGTAATGTCAAGGGACTTCACAGGGAAGACGAAATAGTAAGTCCTGCCAATACTTATGGAAGGGAAAAGAAAAAGGCGGAGGAAGAATGCCTGGACAAAAACCCGGAATGTGTATTGCTGCGGCTGTCGTGGATGTACGACACCAGAACAATGAGCGAGTGGGAACACAGTGATTTTTTCAGGACGCTTCTTTCCAGATTGCAGGCACAGGAAGATTTGTGTTATCCCGTATATGATGTGAGGGGGATAACCGATGTGAATGAAGTTCTCTTTAATTTTGAGAAGACGCTGGAATTAAAAGGCGGCGTTTATAATTTTGGTTCTCCTAATGACAAGAATACGTATGAGACAGTCAGGGCTATGTTTATGGGACTTAAGTGGGATGCGGCGCGTTTAAAGAGGAATGAGGAGGCTTTTGCGTCAAATCCCAGGAATATCAGTATGAGCCCTGCAAAGCTGAATCAATGTGGAATTACATTTTTGCCCACATTAGAGGCATTAATAAGAAATGGGAGCAGGATAGATACGGATATGAAGTAATTTGTAGAATGATAAACAAAACCTGAGGAATAATATTAGAGCGTGTTTGATAGTTACTGTTCACACAGACCTGCGCATTTGCTACGCTGGTCGTAAGAAATTGGTCTCCACGCAAGCTTGCTGTTATTGGGGATTCATGGTAAGATGGTTGGAAAGGGTTCTGGCCCGGAAAATATTGTATGGAGGAATTTTTATGTCATCGAACAACGGCGCACTGCTGGATAATAAAACGATACTGATTACCGGAGGTACAGGTTCCTTCGGGAAATGTTTTACCAAATATGTACTCACCCATTACAATCCGAAAAAGATTATTATTTATTCAAGGGACGAGTTTAAACAGTTTATTATGGAAAATGAATTTAAGGAATATAAGGACAGGCTTCGGTTCTTTATCGGAGATGTCCGGGATAAGGAAAGGCTTAAGAGGGCTTTTGAAGGTGTGGACTATGTGATTCATGCAGCGGCCCTAAAGCAGGTGCCCGCCTGTGAATATAATCCCAATGAAGCAATTAAGACCAATATTCACGGCGCCCAGAATGTGATCGATGCGGCGCTGGATTCCAGCGTGAAGAAAGTAGTGGCGCTTTCCACGGATAAGGCGGTCAATCCGGTGAATCTTTACGGCGGCACGAAGCTTGTCTCCGATAAACTTTTTATTGCGGCAAATGCTTATGCTGGGACAAAAGACATTAATTTCTCCATTGTACGATATGGCAATGTGGCAGGAAGCCGCGGCTCCATTATTCCTGTATTCCACAATATTATAAAGAACGGCGGCAATGAACTGCCTATAACAGATTACCGCATGACACGCTTCTGGATTAGTCTTACCCAGGGAGTGGAGCTGGTAATTAAAGCGTTGGAGGAAGCCACAGGAGGGGAAACTTTTATCAGCAAGATTCCTTCCTTTAAAGTGACGGATTTGGCAAAGGCAATGCTGCCTGACTGCAAAATGCCTGAAATCGGCATCCGTCCCGGAGAAAAGCTTCATGAGATTATGGTGACAGTGGAAGATTCCCCGACCACTTATGAATATGACAGACATTTTATTGTGTATCCGCAGGTTGTGTGGAATGACAAGCAGAAGATCAATGTAAGCGGACGCAAGGTGGAGGACGGATTTTCTTACAGTTCGGGCAACAACAAAGAGTGGCTCAGTGTGGAAGATATCAGGAAACTTCTTGAAAATGTTGAACTGGAAAAGTAAAAAAGCAGATAAAAGAACCGGCGGTATTGTGGCTTTGCACAAAACTGCCGGTTCTGTATTAATACTTGCTTGTAAAGTCAATATCATAACGTGTTCCGTGGGAAAACAATACGCCGTCAGTCAACTCTATGCGTAAAATACAGGTGTTTTCATCGTCAAAATTATTGTGGCCGTTATCTATCCATTCTGCAAACACGGTTTTCATTTTACTGGCAATGAGTTCATTTTCCTTACGGCAGAACCATCCCAGACTGCTTCCGGTGCCATGGGCCGTAAACCATTCACCGGAAATTGCAACAACAGGATTTTTTTCGATCTGCTTTATTTTATTGGAAAGTTCATGGGTAAGCACATAGAAAGCCCCGCTGTCATAATAGCCGTTAACGGTGCGCACATATGGTACGCCGTTTTCGGTGGTTGCCAAAGCAATTAAACTGTCCTTTCCGAAGCGCTCTTCCATAATTTTTTCTACATCTTTTGTTAGCTTTTTCATGATGCATTCCTTTCTATCGGCTTATTTCTTCCGGTAATAAATCGGAGTCAGGCGTCCCGGCTCTGCCGTTTTTGGGTAAAATTGCCCTGCTGATTTAAAACAGCCTATAAAACCATAATCAGGGTTCCCGCCCCAATTAACACACAGCCGATTAAGGACCTTGCAGTAAATTCTTCATGAAGAATTATGAAAGCCAGTATGAGAGTAATCACAACACTCAGCTTATCAATTGGAACGACTTTAGACGCTTCCCCCGTCTGTAATGCCCGGTAATAACACAGCCATGACGCGCCGGTTGCCAACCCGGAAAGGATTAGGAACAGCCAGTTCCTTTTGCTGATTTGCGTTATTCCGCTCTGGGCATTTGTCAAAAAGACCATTCCCCATGACATGATAACGACTACAACTGTCCGTACTGCCGTGGCAAGGTTTGAATTGACGCCCTCTATGCCGATTTTCGCCAATATGGAAGTAAGCGCCGCAAACACTGCCGACAATATTGCAAATAAAAGCCACATATACAGCCACCTCTGGAACAATTATAGCATTAGCATATAGGTTCATCAAGCCTTTTTGGCTCTGCCCATGGAACACAGCGGTTACTAGTAACATGCAAAAATCTATCGAAAATTGCCTTCGGCAATGGGATTTTTGCACGCTTGAATCATTTTCTTACGACCAGCGCAGTAAATGCGCAGGTCTGTGTGAACAGTAACTAATAGTTCTGTCTTATGCAGTTTCGTGAGTCATGCAACTGGAAAACTTTGAGCAATAGCATATAATATAAAGAAAAAACTGTCTTTTAGGAGGACTGGCATGGATATTAAAGTAAAAGAGGAATATCTGGCGCAGGCTTTAAAACTGCACAGGACAAATCCGGTGGTGGATGCTCATCTGGATTTGGCGGGGGAAGTGCTTTTACGGCATCAGGCAGGAGAGCGCGAGGTGGTAAAGAGGTATTACCTGCCTCATTTTAAAGAGGCTGCATTAAATATGGTTTTTTCTTCTGTCTATGTGGAAAGCGGGAATCTGTCCCGGGGATGGGAAAATGCGCTGGAACAGATTAATGCGCTGAAAGAGGATATCAAAGGACTTTCTGGTGTGGTGCTGGTAAAAAACAGCGTTGATATGGATAAAGTTCTGGAAGAAAATAAAATTGGAATCCTGCTTTATATGGAAGGGCTTGACTGTATAGGTGAGGATATTGACAGGCTGGACGTTTTGTACGGGCTGGGAGTGCGGGGAGCATCCCTTACATGGAGCAGGCAAAATGCACTGGGCCGGGGATGCTGTAAGGCATCAGAGTACAGGCAGATATCTGGAAGGCTGACGAAGGCAGGAGAGCGGGCGGTAAAAAGGCTGGAGGAACTGTCCATGTTTCTGGATGTCAGCCACTTAAATGACGAAGGGTTTGACCATGTATGCAAACTGGCGGAGCGCAGTTTTATTGCAACCCATTCGGGAAGCAGGAGCGTTTATGACAATTTCCGAAATCTTACCGATGCGCAGATACTTGCCCTTTCCGGACAGGGAGGGATTATGGGAATGAACGGATGCAAATATATTGCAGGCTCCCTTGCAGGAAATCATATAGAAATGCTTTGCCGCCATATAGAATACGAGGTGGAAAAGGCGGGGCCGGAGCACGTGGGATTTGGATTTGACCTGTGCGATTCTTATGACCAGGCCAGGGCGCGGCTGAAAAAACATTCCTGCAGTCCGAATGTCTGTGATGGAGAAAGTAATAAGGCATCAGAAAAACAGGAAACGGGCGTGGAGAGGGATGACTGCCTTCTAAACCACGGGCAGATACCAGTGGTGACGGCGGCATTGCTGCAAAGAGGGATGGATGAAGATACAGTAAAAAAGATTATTGGCGGAAATTTTATAAGATATCTTGCAAATGTCATAAGCGGTATTTAAGCTGTAATGAAATGTGGTAAGAAAATCGTACAGATATGCCGATATAATACTTATAAATAAAGTAAAATCTTTTGGCTTAACAATATCTGACAATAGGTAAAACTTATAGGAAAAGGAAACGGATTTCCCTCTTATGTTCAAGGACAGAACGCTATAAGGATTATTTATGGAACTGTTCACATACGATGTCATCAAGTTAAGAAGTAGCAGTCTGCAAAGCGTGACAACGTTTGGCAGACACAAGGTGGACAGTAACTTATTTCCAATTACATTTCTTTGAACAGAAGAATAGAAGACCGGTCCGGTATGGAGTTTTAAGACATACAGTTTGTGAAAGGACGTGGTTGCAGGCATGAGTTTAGGTATAGGTTCAAATTCCAATGTAAGAAAAGTAGTAATAAAAAACCGTGATGGCTCCGTGGCGGGAACGATGACTATTTCAAAGCGCAGTAAGAAGAAGCAGAAGAAGCTGCAATATAATTTTAAACAGCTTTCCCTTCAAATTATGCAGACCAAGACACCTGTCAATGCAAAGCAGGTTGTCATAAGGGCAAGGGCAAAGGCGGTAGACCTGCGCAAGAAGTTAAGTAGTGAAGATTATGATTTCAGCGAGGTCAGACGTGCGCTGATACATGCGGAAAAAATGACCAGAATAGCTAAAAAGCGCATGAAGAATTTACAGCAGGAGGAGAATCTGGAGAAAAAGAACGGAAAGAACCAGATTGAGGGAGAGGATGATACCAGTCTCCAGGAGGGCGAAGATTTCTACAATATGAAAGAATCTGAAATGTCCGACAAGGAAATGAAAGATATCATGCGGGAACTTCAGGAAACTATCAGGGAACTTGAGAAAGAGATTACCCAGATGGAAAAGCTGGATGAATTATCGGATGAAATGCTGAACGTCAGTAGCCGCGAGATGGAACCGGAGGACATAGAGCGCCTGAAGAAAAAACACAGATCAGATGAACTCCGGGAAATTATGGAAGCGGACATGAAATATTTAAGGGCAATGTTCGACAAGCTTGCAAAAGAGAAACAGGAAAATTCCAGCGGGGTTTCCAGCTATAATTATGAAGCGGCGGAGGCGGTATCTCTGGAAATCGGCGGAATGGAAATGCCCGTGGATGTAAGCGGGATGCCAGCCATGGCCGAAGGAGGAAATCTCGATATACAGGCATAATGCAGAAATTTCTGCATTATGCCTGTATATATTTTAGGAAATTGCGACAGCGAAAACCATCGGGGGAGAATGGGCGGCATTCTCAACGTTTGCCGTTGCCATACCCTTATTGTCCGTTGCCGTGCGGTGATTTCTTATCTGATTAGAAAGGTATCCTGAAGCAGGAGCCAGTTGGGACGGAAGAAACGCATAATCTGCCAGTATCCCATCCCCCGCAGCCCATATTCCGGCAGCAGGGCAAACTTTGCCCTGTAACTTCTTGCATCTTCAAACCACACTTCATGCAGTATTCCATTTTCCTCATATTGAAAGAATGGCGACATGGCTGTTTCGTCAAACTGGATGGGGACGCCTGCATTTATGGCAATCTGGACAGCTTCCAGATTGCCGATTACGGTTGCTTCCGAAGCGCCTTTTACATAAGGAAGCGTCCAGTCGTAGCCGTAATTGGGTATGCCTAAGTCGATTTTGGAAGGAGAAATGCGCGTGACGGCATAATCCACCACTTCCCTTACTTTGTTAAGGGGTGCGACAGCCATTGGGGGGCCGTATGTATATCCCCACTCATATGTCATAAGAAGCACACTGTCAGCCGCCGCACCAATCAGTCCATAATCCTTTCCAGCATAAAGAAGTCCCTGCTGGTCATCGGAAGTCTTGGGAGCCAGGGCGGCGGATACATGATAGCCATAAGGGGCAAGAAAATTTCTGGTTTCAGCCACGAAGTCTGCAAAAGGGATTCTGTCCTCGGCAAGAATAAATTCAAAGTCAATATCCACTCCCTGAAATCCCTTTTCTGAAAGGACTGCCAGAAGGTTATCCAGCAGGTTTGCTTTCACCTCTTCATTATTCACCAGCGTAGTAATCAGATAATTGTTAAAATTACCGTCAGGCCCGAAAGGGGTCAGTGTGAGGATTGGACCGACACCTGCCTCCAGTGCGGAACGAATCATGAAACTGTCGTCAACCTCGGGGGGAACCAGACTGCCTTCTATTGTGAAGCCGTAGGAAAATACAGACAATGTAGTGAGAAAAGGCAGGGTATCTTCCAGGACATTCTGTCCGATAAATGGGTAGGCATAACCATTTACATAGGCCGGATAAGAGGGAATGGAAGGGGTGCCGGAAGATAAAAGAAGCGCCTGCCCCACTGCCAGGGCATAGGGATAGTTTATCTGGTTGTTAAATATAATGGAGGATGCCGAAATTCCGTAACGCTCTGCGATAGAATCAACGGTATCCCCTTCTTTTACTACATATATTTCCATGGATAATCCTGCACAGTATCTTTCATTTATGATATGCAGGAAACCGTCAGTTGGTTATGGAAATCCCCAGATGGATTTTCCGATAAATCTTCCATACAATGACCGCAGGAAGAGACACCAGCAGATACAAAGTGGAAATAATACCCACAGCCCCACCGATAAATGCAATAAGTAAAAGACCAATGTTCATAATTAAAGTACCTCCCTTTGGAGCAATGTCATCAAGTTAAGAAGCGTCAGCCTGCAGAATGGTGGTACGCCGGCGTTTTTTAACTTGATGACATTGCCGTTTATGTTGACTACATCTTATCAGAAGCAAAGGGGAAGATAAAGCGGATGAACGGATTTTTAACAGGAGTTTAACGTTATCTTAACGTATTTTTAACGCCGCGGATAAATTGGAATGGCGGTTGCATAATAGTTAAAAAAAACTTATAATAAGGTTGACTTGTAACGGCGGCAGCTTATGGAAATGATAAATATTATGGAAAAACACGGAGGAACGGGATATGAATTATGAACAGGCATTAGAGAAACTTGCCAAAGCAGGCCAGGAGCATGTAATGAAATATTATGATGAACTGACAAAGGAGCAGAAGGAACTTTTGCTTGCTCAGATTGACGCTACAGATTTTTCTGTTTTATCATTTTTGGAACATGGAAGGGAAAGCGCTGTAAACGGCAAAATTACCCCGCTCTCATCCATGCAGCTTCCTGAAATCCATGAAAAAGAAAAAGAGTTCAGGGCAGTGGGACTTGATGCAATCAGGAAAGGAAAAGTCGGCGCGGTAATGCTTGCAGGCGGTATGGGAACCAGATTAGGTTCGGATGCCCCCAAGGGAATGTACGACATAGGAATTACGAAAGAAGTTTACATTTTCCAGAGACAGATTGAGAATCTGATGGATGTGGTAAACGAAGCAGGGGCATACATCCCTCTTTATGTGATGACCAGCGACAAGAACCATGAGACAACAGCCCGTTTCTTAAAAGAACATGATTATTTTGGATATAAAAGCGATTATGTCACTTTCTTTAAACAGGATATGGCCCCGGCCTGTGACCGGGAAGGGAAGGTTTATATGGAAGAGCCGTGGAAGATTTCGACTTCACCCAACGGGAACGGGGGCTGGTACTCCTCCATGTACAAATGGGGGATTGCCCAGAAAGCCAGAGAAGACGGTGTGGAATGGCTGAATGTGTTTGCAGTGGACAATGTATTGCAGAGAATTGCGGATCCCTGTTTTGTAGGGGCGGTTATTACAAACCAGCGTGAATGCGGCGCCAAGGTAGTGCGTAAATGCGCGCCTGATGAAAAGATAGGGGTCATCTGCCTGGAGGATGGCAGGCCCTTTATTGTGGAATACTATGAACTGACAGACGAATTGATGTATGAAAAAGATGCAAACGGAGATCCTGCATATTACTTCGGCGTAATATTTAACTATCTGTTTAATATAAACGGCCTTGAGAGAATCCGCGAGAGAAGGCTTCCTTTTCATGTGGTGGAAAAGAAAATCCCTTATATGGATGAAAACGGGACAAAGATAAAACCCGAAGAGCCTAACGGCTACAAATTTGAACAGCTTGCCCTGGACATGATTCATGAACTGGATAGCTGTCTCTCCTTTGAAGTGGAGAGAAATAAAGAATTTGCACCCATCAAAAATAAAACGGGTATAGATTCGGTGGAAAGTGCAAGGAAGCTATGTGAGGAAAACGGAATAGAGCTGTAGCGCCGTGTATGGGGATGTGGCAGGGTAAAAGCCTGCACAGTGCTGGCCTGACAGTATTTTAACATTTTGACTGGTTTGAGTAACATTATCATATTGTCTGATACAGGAAATACCAGTTAAAATGAGTACAAGGTAATAAACAGCACAACAATAAAACAAGTAATGTATTTAAAGGAGGCAGCAAAATGGCAATACTGGTTACAGGCGGGGCCGGGTATATCGGCAGCCATACGGTGGTGGAATTACAGAACGCAGGTTATGATGTGGTAGTAGTAGACAATTTGAGCAATTCCAGCGAAAAGAGTTTACAGCGGGTAGAGAAGATTACTGGTAAGCCGGTAACTTTTTATAAGGCGGATATTCTGGACAGGGAAGCCTTAAACGCAGTTTTTGATAAGGAAAGCATTGACTCCTGTATTCATTTCGCAGGGCTTAAAGCAGTGGGAGAGTCGGTGCAGAAGCCCTGGGAATATTATGAAAACAATATTGCAGGCACGCTGACACTGGTAGATGTTATGAGGAACCATGGAGTCAAGAATATTATTTTCTCATCCTCGGCTACCGTTTACGGGGATCCGGCGATTATTCCTATCACAGAGGAATGCCCGAAGGGACAGTGCACGAATCCTTACGGCTGGACCAAATCCATGCTGGAGCAGATTCTGGCAGATATGCAGAAAGCTGACCCTGAGTGGAATGTGATACTGCTCCGGTATTTCAATCCAATCGGTGCGCACAAGAGTGGAACCATGGGAGAGAACCCCAACGGAATCCCTAACAACCTGATGCCTTATATCACACAGGTTGCAGTGGGTAAATTAAAAGAACTGGGCGTATTTGGAAACGACTATGACACGCCGGACGGAACCGGGGTCAGGGATTACATCCATGTGGTGGATTTGGCCGCAGGGCATGTAAAGGCCCTTAAGAAGATAGAAGAAAAAGCAGGGCTTTGCATTTACAATCTGGGAACAGGCGTGGGATACAGCGTTCTGGACATTGTAAAGAATTTTGAAGAAGCTACAGGGGTTAAGATTCCTTATGTGATTAAGGAAAGACGGGCAGGAGATATTGCAACCTGCTACTCCGATGCATCCAAGGCAAAGAGAGAACTTGGCTGGGAGGCACAGTACGGCATTAAGGACATGTGCGCTGACTCCTGGAGATGGCAGAGCAACAATCCTAACGGATATGAAGACTAAATACAGAAACTTCTTTATAAAAAACAGCACACTCCGCAGATAAGCGGAGTGTGCTGTTTTTATCAATAAACTGCCATGATTCCCAAAGCAGCGTTTGTTGGTGCCTTACCTTATCTGTATTCAGGCATTTGCATCCCGGTGTCTAAGCAGGTAAACTGCCAGGACGGAAAACAGGATAAGGTATCCCAGGCTGTTTGCGAAAAAAGGTATGCCGCTTCCGGCCAGCATATCTTCTTTTTTGTTGGCATTCATCCCCAGCATCATAAGGGAGTAAGGGTAGTAGATGCCGTATTGGGAGTTGGCTGCCAGAAGTCCGGTGATGCTGCCGATAATGGCGATGGCAATGGGAGTGGCAAAGCTGCGTATTACCATGGACAATAAAAGCTGTATGGCAGCGATGGACATTCCCCCCAAAATACCCCTTATCACATAAATGAAGGTCTGTGCAGGCGGGAATCCGGGCAGGCGGACTAATTTTCCGCTGATAAGGAAAAGCATAAATATCCATAATTGTGTGAAAACCGTTATTTTGGCGATGGCAGTCAGTTTGCCGATAAAAATATCTTTTACAGGAACCGGAGATGTCAGAAGCATATGCCGGTTCTTGTTTTGGTTTTCCATTCGCCATAAGTAGCCGCAGCAGATTGCAATTAATGGGGCAAAGAAGAAATTGGAGTAAAACAGGGTTTCCTGGGTCCACAGGGAAAACCATTCCGATTTCAGCATTTCCAGGTTATTAAGATAATTCTGTGTGCCCATGGCGGTGGGAATGATAGGGATTAATACAAAGGCAATCCAGATATGGGAGTGCCGTAATTTAAGCTGTTCACTTTTAATACAGGCAAAAAGCATGGTTTAAACCTCCTTTTTTATAAATGTATTTAGTCCGGCCAGATATATGAGGATCCCAAAGGTAAGGAATCCCAGGAAAAAGGCCCAGGGAAAGGGAATCGTATAATAGGTGGCCAGGCGGGTGGCGTTGTCGTAATCCATATTGATGGTAGAGACTACATGATAATATCCCCAGGGCAGCAGATAACAGACGGGAAGATTGGGAAAAAATGCCGTAAAAATGCCCACAAAGGTTCCCCCGACTCCCACAAACAGAGGGAATAGCTGATTTTCTGACAGCAGGGATAATGACTGCTGGAGAACGCTCAGTATCAGGCTTACAAAATAAGTGGAGAAAAAGAACGCGCCTATATGAAAGGCGGGCACAGGCTGCAATACATGGTAATAACTGCATAGAGCCGGAATGAGGGCAGTCTCCGCAAGGGTGAAGAAAAGCAGGTACAGGGCGCTGAAAAGCAGCTTTATGTGGTAAATGCTGTGACGGGGCTGCATGGTGCAGAGCGCTTTAAAAGTATTTCCCTTCAACTCGATATCACAAATCCTGCTTTCCGCGCAGGCTAAAAGGGTGGGAAGGAAAATGCTGTTCATGAGAGGAAGGCTTAAAAGCATGTAATAATAGCCCTGACTGGCAATGAGAGGGGCATCCATTCTTCCCATAGCCCATGCCATCCACATAAAAATTGCCAGAAATGTGGCGATATAAATAAGGCCGATGTGACGGCGGCGTATTTTTTTCAGTTCACTTTGAAATAAGCGCATTATAAACTCACCTGCTTTCCTGTCAGACTAAGGAAGATATCTTCCAATGACTTTTGATATTCTTCAATTCTTAGAATCCCAATGCCCTCCTGTACCAGGCGGGAAACCAGAAAAGCTGTTTTGCCATCGTTTGTCTCCGGGAACATAAGGAAGTCCCCATCCAGCGTACAGCGGATACTGTTTTCCTCTAAAAGGCACAGGGCGCGGCTGTTGTTATCAGTGCGCAGGCGGAGCTGTTTCCGGCTGTGTTCATGAAGGCGGAGTAGGCTGTCCTGATAAATCAACTGCCCTTTATTGATGATGCCTGCGTAATCGGCCATCTGGTCAATCTCACCAAGGAGGTGGCTGGATACCATGACGGTCATATGGTATGTTTCGGGCAGGGAGCGGATAAGATCCCGGATTTCTGAAATGCCCGCCGGGTCCAGTCCGTTGGTGGGTTCATCCAGCAAAAGAAGTTTTGGGTGTCCCAAAAGCGCTCCGGCCAGTCCGAGACGCTGTTTCATGCCCAGGGAATAGTGTCCGGCCTTTTTGTGCTGCTGGTTTTCCATTCTCACAATGGAAAGTACTTCGTTAATCTCCTTTTTGGGAATATTTTTCAGCGTACAGACAATTTCCAGATTTTCCCGGCCTGTTAAGTGGCCGTAATAGGAGGGGGACTCAATCAGCGAACCTGTCTGCTTAAGCACCGCGAGACGATCCTTTTCACTGGCGCAGGTATGTCCGGGGGATACAAAGGGTGTGCCTAAAATGGTAATTTCACCATTGGTAGGTTTTATCAGTCCGAGAAGCATCTTCATGGTAGTACTCTTGCCCGCACCGTTTGGCCCTAAAAATCCGTAAATGCATCCTTCCGGCACCGCAAGGTCTATCTGCTTTACCGCCGCATGGGAATGACTGGATTTTCCATAATTTTTGGTGAGATTTCTGGTTGTGATGACAAAATTATTCTTTTTCATAATTTACCTCGTTTCTGTGTTGATGTCCGCGAGCAACGAGCCAGGTGGGCATGCTTGCATGAACATTTGGCGACTGCCGCGGGGGTGTTGACTTCGGGCCTGATTGAAATGTGCTCCGGTTTGCTGGAAGGACTTTTCAAACACGCTCCAGAATAGTCCGCTGCACAGCATTATGCTTAAGTTAAAGATACAGAGGCTTCCTTACATAAAAATGAAAGAAACCTTACTTTTACCTTAAATTTATACACAATGGCACACAGAAGAAAAAATTTGTATTAAAATTGACAGGTAAGTTATTATCTTTTCCTATTACATTTTCCGGGCTTTTTGCCGGAAGAAAGTGAGGGTTTATGAAACATATTTACGAAAGCACGTTGCTGGTGGTAGATGATAATCATGAATTGCAAAAAATGGTGGAAGGGATTCTGCGCAGGGAAGGATTCCTTAATATAGACAAGGTATCCTGTGTGAAGGAGGCAGAAGAGTATTTCATGCACAGAGAGCCGGATTTGATGATTCTGGACGTCAATCTTCCCGATGGGAGCGGTTTTTCCCTTATGCAGAAAATCAGAACTGTATCGGATGTGCCGGTGCTGTTTCTCTCTGCAAGGGATGAGGACAGCGACCGCCTGCTGGGGCTTGGCCTTGGGGCGGATGACTATATGGTCAAGCCCTTCCTGCCCAAAGAACTTACCTTGCGGGTGAGCGCCATTTTAAAAAGGACATACTTTTCCAAAAATAAGGAAGTCCTGCAGGAGGAAGAAACTCTTGTCCTGGGGGAGTGCCATGTAGATTTTGGCAGGGGAACCGTTCTCTGGGAAAGGGAGGGAGAGGAGGAAATCACGCTGACGGCCAAGGAACTTCTGATTCTGCGCAAGCTTTGGGAAAACCAGGGAAAGATTGTCACCTTTGACCAGCTTTGTCAGGCAGTCTGGAAGGACAACTATTTTGGGTATGAAAATACAATTATGGTGCATATCAGGCGTCTGCGGGAAAAGATAGAGGAAAAGCCTTCCAGCCCGCAGTTCCTTCTGACTGTAAGAGGGCTGGGGTATAAGCTGGCCCTGCCCCGTCAGGGAGGGCAGTTATGAAGAGTCTGTTAAAAATTTATGGAAAATATATTGGATTCACATGGGCTATGATTCTGCTTCTGGGAATTGTCAATACAGGACTTCTTTTGTGGGTAATTATCAGCCAGTCGGAAAAAAATGAGCCGGTGTTCCCGAACAGATTCAGTGACATGACGGAGATTGTGCTTGAAACAAACCGGCAGGGAGAAATCAGAATGACACAGCAGGGAGAAAATTTCCTTGAAGAGAAAGGTTATGTTTTTCTGCTGGTGCTAAATGATGAGGGAGACGTGATTTATACATGGAATCAGCCGGAGGGTTTTGAAGGCCACTATACAGCCGGGGAGATTGCCGCTTTTACCCGATGGTATCTCCATGATTATCCCGTAAAGGTGTGGCGCTGTGAAGAAGGTCTTCTGGTGGTGGGAAGCGAAAAGAACAGCACATGGAAATATCCGGTGGAACTTTCCCAGGATTTTATGTACAATTTAGGCAGATATATCGGCATTGCTTTGTCCTGTAACCTGCTGGTTATTTTTGGGGTGGTGGGATTTCTGGGGTATCGGTATTACCAGTCCCTGCGCCCGCTGGCGGAAGGGATTCATGGGATAGCATCGGGGCAGAAGGTGTGTCTGGATGAAAAGGGGACAGCATCGGAACTGGCCTGCCAGATAAACCATACTTCCAGGATTTTAGAGAGCCAGCGGTCAGCGCTGGATAAACGGGATCTGGCAAGGACAGAATGGATTGCCGGGGTTTCCCATGACATCAGGACGCCTCTTTCCGTGATTATGGGCTATGCCGATGAATTTGAGTCGGACGGGAATTTAAGTGAGCAGGAGCGGAACAGGGCGGCGGTCATAAAGAGCCAGATCCTTAAAATCAGGCAGCTTATTGACGATTTAAATTTAACTTCCAAATTGGAATACCAGATGCAGCCCTTAAGGATAAGCGCATTTTATCCGGCCGCCCTGCTTAGGCGGCTTGCGGCGGAGACTATCAATGAAGGGCTGGGGGCGGAGCACGAGCTGGACATAGATTTGCAGGAGGGCTTTGAGAGCATTGTCCTTAATGGGGATGAGGGACTGATAGCAAGGGCTGTACGGAATCTGCTGGGCAACAGTATCCGCCACAATCCAAAAGGATGCAGAATCTGTCTTTTGGGCAGCAGGCAGGGGAATTTATGCCTGATTGCGGTCAAAGATGAGGGCTGCGGCATACCGGATGAGGTAGCGGCATATCTGGGCTGCAGCCCGGAGTTTTCAAGAGAAAGCGGCGAAAGAAGCAGCGCCGCAGAGCCGGCACACACCGCCGCAGACGGCCGGGGCAGCCGCAAAGAAAAACCTCACATCATGGGACTGCGGATTGTACAGCAGATTGTGCAGGCTCATGGTGGAGGCTTCTTAATTACTGAAAATGGGCATTGTGTTGTATTATCCTTTGAAATCAGGAACGGTTGATCACGCAAAAGGGGGCGCACAGATGTCAGAAATAATTTTTCAGACAGACTCTGGCAGGGTATGCCTTTTTATGCCACGTAAAGATACATAAAGATAAAGTGGCAGATGCTTCCGCCCATGACAAACAGATGGAAAATCTCATGAGAGCCGAAGAATTCGTGTCTGCCGTTAAAAACCGGAAGTTTCAGGGCATAAATGATGCCGCCGATTGTGTAGATAACACCACCTGCTAAAAGCCAGCCGAAAGCCGCATGGGGCAGCATACTCCAAAGAGGCCCGAACACAGCAAGGCAGACCCAGCCCATGGCAATATAAATAAGGGATGAAAACCATTTAGGGCATGTGATCCAGCAGGCTTTTAAAGTCATTCCCAAAAGCGCGATGCCCCACACAACAGCCAGGAGCGTAAGTCCAAGACGGCCGTCTAATATAATCAGGCAGACAGGAGTATAAGAGCCTGCAATCAGGACAAAAATCATCATGTGGTCAAGCTTTCTGAAAATCCGCAGGGCCCTGCCGCTGATATTTAAAGAATGGTAAGTGGCGCTTGCGCCGTAAAGCAATACCATGCTGACGCAAAAAATACCAAGAGCCGGCACGGATTTGCTGCCGGAAGAAAGGGCAGCCTTTATCAGTAAGGGGGCCGCCGCAAATACAGCCATCATCATCCCGATAAAATGTGTAATTGCGCTTCCCGGTTCACGTATTGTTATTTGCATAAAAAAACCTCCTTTTATATCAGAATGCGATAAGTAGTTTTAAGAACTATGTGTAATATATTATGATACTACTACTTATTGTTTCTGATGTCAAATAAAATATGCAAAAAATACGCAAATGATATAAAAGTCCAGACACCCGGAACAGCACACGCAGGAGAGGGCAGATATCCACATGGAACCTTATGGGAAGCGGTTAGAAGAACCTGGTATCCCCTCAAAAATACAGCAGGCAGACTTTACATAATTATTAATCTTCTTCAATGACATGGATTTCCAGATAATCGAAGTCGATCTGTTCGATAAAGTTGTCATTTGTGAAGCGTGCTTTGGAATGGCGTTTGAATTCGTTGATGGTGGCGTCTAACCACATAGGTTTTCCAAGGTCGAACTGACAGCAGATTTCATCCAGTGCGCGAAAAACCTTGTGAGTGCGGGTATCCTGGCTGTCGTCGCATATCACGGTGTCTTTCAGCATACGGTTATCTTTAAAAATTTTAGCCCATAAACGGAACATAATATCCCTCATTTCTGTAAAATTTTCTCCGAATTATTATAACAGAGGAAGGACGGGTTCTCAACACTATTATTTTACACAATAAAAATAAATATTTTATAAACTTATTGTATAAGATGTACATTTTATGCAATAACATGGTATAATAATCGTAAAGGTGCGGACGGAGAATTCAAGTGCAACACTTTCTCGGCCGTACTTTCTTTGAAGTAATACATAAGTAAGGCGGGAGGAAAATGGAATTAAGAGTTGAACGAGACAGCGACATTGACAGTTGGAAGGAAGTGATATTAGTTTATAATTCTGCGCTGAAGCAGATGTCAACGAAACTGGAAATACTAAATGATGAATTTCAGCATATCCACAGGTATAATCCGATTGAACACATTAAATCCAGAATCAAGACTTCTGAGAGCATTGTGAAAAAGTTAAAGAAGCATGGTTATGAATCAACTATTCAGAATATGATTCAGTACGTGAATGATATTGCGGGCATCCGCGTTATATGCTCTTTTACTTCTGATATTTACAGAATTGCAGAGATGATCAGCAATCAGGGCGATATTAAAGTGATTTCAGTGAAGGATTATATTGTCACACCGAAGAACAGCGGTTACAAGAGTTACCATATGCTGGTGACGATTCCAGTATATTTATCGGACAGGATACTGGATACGAAAGTGGAAATACAGATTCGGACGGTTGCAATGGATTTCTGGGCAAGTTTAGAGCACAAAATTCATTACAAATTTGAAGGGAACGCGCCGGATTATATCAGAAACGAACTGGTAGAATGTGCAAAAATGGTGTCTGCGCTGGACGCAAAGATGCTTACATTAAATGAAGAAGTGCTTGGGATTACCAAGAGAAAGGAATAGCTGGCCGTAAGGCCGGCTATTTCCGGTTCTGGCGAATATCCGGGGGCCTGCTTTTCGGCTTTCAGTATAAAGAGATAAACGGGGGAAAACAAACGCTGCCACGTTTCACGAGCCAGCTTATTGTAATGAGGAGTGCCCAGACACATTTCTGCGCCTGGGCTATTATGAAAAAATTTATCTATGTGTGTAATGAAAAACATTACGGAATCACTTGTTTGATTTATATATAATATACCACGGGATTATGAACAAATTATGAACACAGTATGAAATTATCGTAAATTTTTACAATGATATGGAACAATGATGAAAAAAAATAT
Organism: uncultured bacterium; assembly: GCA_947177425.1. Taxonomy (GTDB): domain Bacteria; phylum Bacillota; class Clostridia; order Lachnospirales; family Lachnospiraceae; genus Suilimivivens. The sequence goes on along the minus strand of CAMWUN010000004.1, from coordinate 39,383 downwards.
GCAAAATGCACAAAGTTGAATAATTATACATGCCATAGTGGACTACGGCATGTTTTTCTGCATACCTGAATCATTTTTCAGTGAGATATACAATAATTACACAGGCATACATTTACTGCCAGCCGTAGTAAATCTGGGTATGGCTTGTTGATATAATCATCGAAACCAGTGGACAGTTATAAGAGCGCTTCCGTGGCGAGACAGTTTAAAAGTTCCCACGCAACATCACGTTCCCGTTTCTGCTCCAAAGTCAGATCCTGATAAGGGCATAGCATGGGGTGCTGTCTTGCAAGATCGTCCCGGACAGGCCCGTAACTCCAGTTATAAAACGTATAAAAGCGCAGCCAGCGGGAATGGTCGATCCTGCGGTACATATCCTGCAGGGAATCGGATTTTTTGTTTTTGATATATTCCTTATTTGCTTTTTTGATGATATCGGGCGTGATATCTGTAATTGTTTCATCGTTCAAAATAATTCGTATTTTCATTATAATGTGATCTGCGGCAGATATTTTGGATTCCCTGTGGATTGAATCAAGTTCATACCAATTAAGGGTAGGGTATGAGACAGACCTGCAGAATAGTTCATTGATCGCAATGGCGGCTTTGTTCAATGTGGTCCGCATGATCTGATCCGGCGTATATATATCTTCATTTGCTCCAAAATATGATACGCCGGGAGCTTTCTGGCTGCTGCGCAGATGGATTTGCCCCCGAATCTTATAGTAACTGTTTAATCTCCAGAATATGTTCCAGCCATCCGGTTCATCGTCAGTGCAGATGATAATGCGGTCAGCCTTTTCCATGAGTGCAGGGCACAGTTCCCAGGGGTCATCGTGAAAGATCAGAGAATCTGTTGTCTCAGATTCTTTATTCAGCGAAAATGTCTCATGAAGATGGCTGTGCATGGCAAGAAAGATTCTGGCATCTCCGAAAATATGGTAAGCTACATGCTGATCGACAGAGATGATGTTTGTCAGGATGGCCCGTTCAAGAATGCAGCGTCCGTAATTCCTGAAACCAATAATTACAATTGTATTTTCAAAACTGCATAGGGGCCTGGAACGCCAGTATTGTCTGGCACAGCAGTCATAACTGTGGAAAAAGCTGATATTCCCTGAAAGAGAATCCCGCCCGTTGGTTGTCCTTGCATATACCTCCACAGGTAATGTATGTAGATTGGCAGCACGGATATTGACACCGATATCATTCTCTTTCATAAGAAAAATCCTGCACTTGGCGCCGGTATCTTTCTTATGTGCCACAATTCTGGACGGGGAAGCGCTGATAAACAGACATGGATAATCTGGAAATTCCATCTGGTCGTTTTTCCTCTCGCCAAAAATGATAATGGCATCAGGGTCTTCTTTACATATATTTTTAGCCAGCGTGCTGGCTTCTACTCCATAATCTGCAAAATAATACCAGTTTTTCTTCCGCTGTAAACCAAGCAGGAAAAATGGGAGTCCCTCACTTGTGACAAAAGATATTACGGCACCAAATAATGTCATCATAATACCGGCGGACAATAAGAGAAAAACTACGCCTACCGCATGTCCTAAGGGTGTTACGGGTGTCAGATCGCCGTAACCAACGGTAGTCAGCGTAACCAGAGAATACCAGAAAGCATCGCTGAAAGAACGGATGCTTGCGGTTTTGTCAGCATGTTCGGACATGTAGAGAACGCCCAGCAGCCCGACGTATATAAATAGCAGAAGTATTGTCATGCGCAGATAGATTTTACTGCTTCTCTTCATAAAACTCTGTCTCCTTTGCTGTATTGTCTGTAAAAATTTTGTTAAGAATATTATACACATTTTGGCAAAAGGGGTAAATATGAAGGCACAGGTATTTTTCTGTTATTTGGCCCGCCTGGGAATGTGATTCAGGTGTGGGGGAAATTACGCGCGAAGCTGATTAGTTTGTTGTAAAATTTCCATAAAAGTGATAAGATACAAGAGAAATGCGAATTTGATAAATGAATAGGATACACCCGGAGGAATAGTAATGGATAACTTTATGGACAAGGTTGCACAGAAATTAAATTCACAGGAGATTATTCGGGCGAATGCAGCCGCCGATGCGGCAGCGCTTGAAAATTTGGAAAAGCAGTTGGTGTTGTTCAAAGAGCAGATGGATAAATATGACGACTGCCTTCAGGAGATGCGCAAGCTGAATCTGAAAAATATCGAGAGTGCCCAGGGCGTACAGGCGCTGGCTGACAAGGCTGGTGAAAAACTGGATCGGACGATTGAGGAAGTGGAGGCCGCATCCGTATCGAAAATTAAAGAAACTTCGGATTTGTCTATTGCAGGCATTAACCAGACTTTAAGCGAGAGCCTGGCAAAGATTGCAGAAATCAAGGAAAATTCTGACAGTCTTGATAAAATTACGGAAAATATGTCAGGACTTCAAAGCAGGCTGGAGGAACTGTTCAGAGGACTGGAAGATTATACCCACTCTGACAATGTAAAAGTTTACCGCAATGTGCAGGCGGCCATGATTGAAGAACTTGCAAAGCAGACCATGACATTAAAAGAAGAACAGGAAAAGACGGCTAAGAGTACGAAAGCACTGTTCCCTGTGGCAGTTGTCACAATGGTTATTACAATTGCCAATATTGCAATTACAATTGCAAGAATTTTAGGATTGTTTTAGGAGGAATTGTATGGGAAAACAAAGCTGGAAGCCGGGGAATATGCTGTACCCGGTGCCTGCAGTGCTGGTGACTGCGGCAGGCATTGACGGGCAGCCTAATGTTTTTACGGTAGCGTGGACAGGAACCGTGTGCAGCGACCCTGCCATGGTATCTATTTCGGTGCGGCCCGAAAGATATTCCCACCACATGATAGAGGAAACAGGGGAATTTGTCATAAACCTGACCACCCGTAAGCTTGCTTTTGCGACGGATTACTGCGGCGTTAAAAGCGGAAGAGATACGGACAAAATCAAAGATATGCACCTGACTTTAGTGCCTGGAGAAAAGGTAAAAGTACCTCTCATCAAAGAAAGCCCGGTAAACATTGAGTGCCGCGTGGAGCAGACCCTGCGTCTGGGAACCCATGATATGTATCTGGCTAAAGTGGAGACTGTCCATGCGGACGAAGCATATATGGACGAAAGCGGCCGTTTCATGCTGGACAAAGCAGACCCAATAGCTTATTCCCATGGCAGTTACTTTACTCTGGGAGAAAAATTGGGAACCTTTGGCTGGAGTGTCAGAAAATCCGGCGTCTAATGAAATACTGCTGCAATATGTCAAAAAGATGCAGCATTTGACTACACTTCCGGCGGCTTATTCAGAAAGCTTCCGCGGACGACAGCGTTTTTCCCGTACTTCTGCCGGATGAAATCCAGAGTCTTGTCAAGGGCGGCCAGTTTTTCCTGTGAGGGGGAAGGGGTGCTCACTTTTGACGCGGTATTATCCGGGACGAAGATACCGTTTACAGGCAGGTCGAACAGGGAAAGCTGGGTCGGCCCGGTTTCGGCGGTAAGTTTGGAAGAGCGTATTCCCAGAAGCCGGATAGGGGAGCCGTTCCACAAGTCGTCAAAGAGTTTACAGGCGGTTTTGTAAATAATCTGTGAAGTGTTTGATGCAGGGGAAAGGGGCATCTGATGGGAAGCAGTCTGGAAGCTGCTGTATTTGATTTCAACGCTTATCATGCCCGCAAGCTGCCCGGCTTTCCGCAGACGTCCGGCAACGCTGTCTGACAAGGATAAAAGGCACTGGAAAGCTTCCCTGCGGTCTGTTACATCTTTGGGGAGTGTAGTAGAGTTGCCGATTCCTTTTGCCTCCACAGGCGCAGAGACGACAGCAGAGTCATCTATGCCGTTGGCATATTCCCACAAAAGAATCCCATGGCTTTTCAGGTGGGAGGCAAGAATGTCTCTTTGGCACTTTGCCAAATCCCCAATAGTTGTAATTTCCAGCTTTTTCAGTGCAAGGGTGCTGGACTTCCCGCACATATATAAGGAAGAAACAGGCATAGGCCACATTTTCTCTTCGATTTCCCAGGAAAAAAGGGTATGCACCATGTCAGGCTTTTTAAAATCCGAGGCCATCTTGGCAAGAATCTTTTTGTCTGAAATCCCAATATTTACCGTAAAACCAAAATTATCGCGGATATGGTCCTTGATGAAACTGGCCCCCTGGAGAGGGGAGGAAAACCGGTTCCGGATGGGAGTGAAATCCATAAAACATTCATCCACGCTGAGCTGCTCTATTTCCGGGCAGACATCCAGAAGATAATCCATAAGTTCCCTGCTGCGCTGGTGGTAGAGGGTATGGTCAGGAGACTCTATATAAAGGGATGGACACTTGCGCAGGGCGTTTACAATAGGTTCGCCCGTGGTGACGCCGTACTTTTTGGCAGGAATGGACTTGGCAAGAACCACGCCGTGGCGTTTTTCCATATCACCGCCCACAATGGAAGGGATTTCCCGCAAATCCACTGTATCCCCATTAGCCAGGCGCTCCAATGCGCTCCAGCTTAAATATGCGGAATTTACATCAATATGAAATATTATCCGTTCCATGGATTTAAAACCCCCTTTCAGCTATACCGCTTATATGTTACTGCTCACTCCGTGACCAGTAACATGCAAAAATCCATTGAAAATTGCCTTCGGCAATGGGATTTTTGCACTCTCGAATCACTTTCTTACGACCAGCGCAGTAAATGCGCAGGTCTGTGTGAACAGTACCGCTTATATTTTATCAGAAAATTTGGAAATAACATACCCTTTACAACTAAAATGATAACTGATAGAATAAATTTACTGCGAAAATTTTGCGGATAATAAAGGATGTAAATAATAAAAATATGAAGAAAAATGTGTTGGAGTTTAGATAAATGAAACATATAACCTGTTGTTACAAACGATTAAATATCATAAAAATTAAAATTGGAGTACTGGCAATTTTTGTCAGTATATTTTTTCTGCCATCATATGTACCCTTTGAGAAATTGGGTAATAATATGTTTACAGTGATTTTAAACAATAAAGAAGCCGGCGTGGTGTCATCACCGGAGGAAGCGGAGGAATACGCGCTGGAGGCAAGGCGCCGGATTGCAGCAGGAAGCGAAGAACTGGTGCTGGTGGACAGCGATCTGGAAACGGTAGGCAGTGAGGTGTTATGGGGGAAGATAGATGACCCCGGGCAGGTTATTGACAACATGGTACAGATTTTTAGGTCCGATGTGAAGGAAACCCTGCAAAGGTCTTATGTGGTTAAAATCAATGAATATATGGTAAATCTTTCCAGAAAGGATGAAGTAATCAGTCTTTTACAGGCGGCTCTTGACAAATACGACAGTGAGAGCAGGTATCAGGTGGAACTGCATCTGGACCCGGCCAGGGAACTTTCCGTCCTGACCACCCAGATACAGACCCAGGAAGAAGCGGTGGAGGAGGTTCAGGAGACAGTAAATCTTGAAGCGGGAATCCATGCAGAACTGACCGAGGTATTTGAAGCGGTGGAGCCGGCAAAGGAAAAGGAGTTTGAAGATTATGACCTGGGACTGATTTCCATGGAATACGGGGACAGCATTGAGGTGGTGGAAGCCTATTTGAAAGAGGACGATCTTACACCCCTTAGGGCCGCTATCCGGGAAGTGACGCAGGATGAAGAAAAGAACGATGTTTACGAGGTAGTATCGGGGGACACGCTCTCTGAAATTGCAATCAAGACCAACATTCCCATGGACAGGCTGATTGAAATGAACGAGTCCCTTGAGGATGAAAATTCCATGATACGCGTAGGGGATGAACTGATTATCACAGTGCCGGAGCCAAAGCTGGCAGTGGTGCGTCAGGAGGAAATGTACTATGAGGAGGATTACGAGGAAGAGGTTATTTATATAGACAACGATGACTGGTATACCACGGAAACTAAAACCCTGCAGGAGCCTTCTGCCGGGCACAGAAGGGTCATTGCGGTGGTGACTTTTGAAAATGATAAGAAAGTAAACCAGGAAATTGTCAAAGAGGAGATTACTTACCAGGCGGTTCCCAAAATAGTGGAGCGTGGTACCAAAATACCGCCTACCTATATCAAACCTATATCCGGCGGGCGTCTGACTTCTGGATTTGGACGCAGGAACAGGCCCACAAGAGGCGCCAGCACCAATCACAAGGGAGTTGACTGGGCGACGCCTACGGGCACGGCTGTATATGCTTCCTGCGGCGGTACGGTTGCAAAAGCCGGATGGGGCAGCGGCTATGGTTATGTTGTCTATATCAATCACCCGGACGGAAGACAGACAAGATACGGACACTTGAGTAAGGTATTGGTGTCAGCAGGACAAACTGTTTCTCAGGGACAAAAGATAGCGCTTAGCGGAAATACGGGCGTCAGCACAGGCCCTCATCTGCACTTTGAAATATTGATAAACGGTTCACAGGTGAATCCATTTGACTATATGAACTGATGTTTGATGTTTACAAATGGTCACAATATGTTATAATGGACGTTAGCGAGTAGAACAAATTCAGCATATAAGTTTTGATAATATAGATTAGTGCATTGTGCGCAGACAATTTGATTTTGATCATATAGAGGTATACTATGGAACAGTATGCAATAAAAGGTGGCAATCCGCTGGTGGGAGAGGTGGAGATAGGCGGCGCTAAAAATGCGGCCCTTGCAATCCTGGCAGCTTCCATTATGACGGATGAAACCGTGTTGATAGAGAACGTACCGGATGTCCGGGACACCAATGTGATGATGCAGGCCATTGAAAGCATCGGAGGCATTGTGGAAAGGATTGACAGACATACGGTGAAAATATCAGGAAAATCCATTATGGACCTGGTGATAGAAGACGATTTTATTAAAAAAATACGCGCCTCCTACTACCTGTTGGGGGCGTTGCTGGGAAAGTATAAAAAGGCGCAGGTAACATTACCGGGTGGCTGCAATATCGGCCTGCGGCCTATTGACCAGCATATTAAAGGATTTCGCGCCCTTGGGGCGGACGTGAGGATTGAGCACGGCCTGATTATTGCCGAGGCACAGCGGCTCCGGGGCAGCCATATTTATATGGACGTGGTAACGGTAGGCGCCACCATTGACGTGATGATGGCGGCGGTTATGGCGGAGGGCCAGACCATTATTGAAAATGCAGCCAAAGAACCCCATGTGGTAGATGTAGCCAATTTTTTGAACAGTATGGGTGCAGTCGTAAGGGGTGCCGGGACAGACGTCATAAGGATCAAGGGAGTGCCAAGGCTTCACGGCACAGAATATACGATTATCCCGGACCAGATTGAAGCAGGCACCTTTATGTTTGCGGCAGCAGTAACGAAAGGTGATGTTACGGTTAAAAATGTGATTCCCAAACACCTGGAGTCTATCAGCGCCAAACTTAACGAAATAGGCTGTGAGGTGGAGGAATCTGACGATGCAGTCCGGGTAGTGGCAGCCAAGCCCCTTACCCATACCCATGTAAAAACCCTTCCTTATCCGGGCTTTCCAACGGACATGCAGCCTCAGATCACAGTGGCATTGGGATTGTCCAGGGGAACCAGTATCGTCACCGAAAGCATATTTGAAAACCGTTTCAAATATGTGGATGAACTTACCAGAATGGGCGCCAGTATCAAGGTGGAAGGCAATACAGCCATTATTGACGGTGTACCCAGATATACGGGAGCCAGTATCAGCGCCCCGGATCTGCGGGCAGGGGCAGCGCTGGTGATTGCCGGGCTTTCAGCGGAGGGCACGACAATTATTGACGATATCAAGTTTATTGAAAGAGGCTATGAAGATTTTCACATTAAACTTCAGACTCTTGGGGCCCAGATTGAAAAAGTGAACTCGGAGCGTGAACTTCATAAATTCCGCTTAAAGACAGGATAAAAATAAACGCTGATACGCTTCGCGGGTTGCCTTATTGAATAAAAAAGAAGCTCTGGTTTATACCAGAGCTTCTATTGTTATATCCGGATGGAAACTTAAATCAAGAAATCCGTGGTCAGTCTGAACTGTAGGGGCAGAGTATTTATCTCTGTTGATAAAGATAATCTTGCCGACCATTCCGTTATTCAGGCGGACCTTGTTGAGCAGATAAGTGTTTACCACATTTTCAAGGAAGGTCATGATAAAACGGGTATCATATCTCTGCAGTCCTTCGCTCTCAAAAAGAGCAATGGCCTTGAAGGGGCACAATGGCCCACGGTAAATTCTTGCGCTGGTCATGGCGTCGTAGACGTCCGCAATAGCCACCATTTTGCCAAAAGTATCTATTTCGTCTCTCTGAAGGCCGGAAGGATAACCGGTGCCGTCACACCGCTCATGATGCATAAGCACGGCATTTAATACGGAAGATGGCAGATGGGAATTCCGCAGCAGCCTGTAGCCTTCCGTGGGATGAGTCTTAACAATATTGTATTCATCATCGGTGAGTTTTCCAGGCTTTTTGATAATGGCATCAGGAATCTGTGTCTTACCGATATCGTGAAGCAGGCCGCTGATAGTTGCCAGACGGATTTCCTCCTCGCTCATGTGAAGCCATCTTGCAAAAACATTGCAGATTAATGCTACATTCATGCTATGTACATAGGTGGAATCATCATACTCACGCATAATGTGGAGCATGTCAAATACATTCGGACTTGTGGAATCAACGTCCAGAATATTCAGCGTATAATTCATAAGTTTGGTAATATCCAAAGGTGCGCCTTTTTCAACCACATCATTCATGGCAGTTTTAAAATTAGCCACATCGGTTTCAAACTCTTTACGGAATTGTACAAATTCCGGGCATGTCCGGATGCGTTCATAATAAGACGGCTCGTAAGGCGTCTCGTCCAGTGCCTGATTTTCAGTGGGTTCCTCGACATTTACAAAAAAGATGGAATAAAAGGCAAGCTTGGTAATTGTCCTGTCATTCAGAATCATCCCTTTAGGCAGGATAAGCTGCTGGCTGTAATTAAAAACATCCGTGGCTGTCACCATACCGGGAACCAGTTCAGAAGTTTTGACTCGTTTCATATGCATACCCCCATACATAGGTAATTTATATCCCTCTTTTTATTATAGGTTCAATATGTTTCCTTGTCAATAAAACAAAAGATATATAAAACGAAAAGCCCGGCTGGGATAATACCTGTACCGGGCTTTCATATGGCTGCTAATGATTATAAGTATTTCTTAAGGGCATCTGCCTTGTCAAGTTTCTCCCAGGGTAAATCTAAGTCGTTGCGGCCAAAGTGTCCGTAAGCTGCTGTCTGTTTGTAGATGGGACGGCGCAAATCCAGCATCTTGATGATGCCTGCAGGACGTAAGTCGAAGTTTTCCCTTATAATTTCAACCAGCTTTTCATTGTCCAGCTTTCCTGTTCCAAAGGTATCCACCATAATGGATGTAGGCTGCGCAACGCCGATTGCATAGGACAACTGGATTTCACACTTGTCGGCAAGTCCTGCCCCTACAATATTTTTAGCTACATAACGTGCAGCATAGGCAGCGCTTCTGTCAACCTTGGTGCAGTCCTTTCCGGAGAAAGCGCCGCCGCCGTGGCGTGCATATCCGCCGTAGGTATCAACGATGATCTTGCGTCCTGTAAGACCTGCGTCGCCGTGGGGGCCGCCGATTACGAAGCGTCCCGTAGGATTGATAAAGTATTTGGTATTTTCGTCAAGAAGCTCCTTGGGAAGAACCGGGTCAAATACATATTTCTTAATATCTTCGTGAATCTGTTCCTGTGTCACATCGTCATCATGCTGGGTGGAAAGGACAACTGCCTCTAAGCGGATGGGTTTGCCGGTCTCGTCATATTCTACGGAAACCTGGCTCTTTCCATCGGGCCTTAAATAAGGAAGGGTTCCATCCTTGCGGACTTTGGTGAGCTGAAGAGCCAGCTTGTGTGCAAGAGCAATTGAGTAAGGCATATATTCTTCCGTCTCATTGGTTGCATAGCCGAACATCATACCCTGGTCGCCTGCGCCGATTGCTTCGATTTCCGCATCGGACATCTTGTTTTCTTTTGCTTCCAGAGCCTTGTCAACACCCATTGCAATATCTGCGGACTGTTCGTCGATGGCAACGAACACAGCACAGGTATTGCCGTCAAATCCATACTCGGATTTGGTGTAGCCGATTTCCCTGACTGTATCGCGTACCACTTTCTGGATATCTACATAAGCGTTGGTGGTAATTTCCCCTGTTACAAGAACAAATCCTGTACAGGTAGCGGTTTCACATGCTACACGGCTCATGGGATCCTTTTCCATGCATGCGTCCAGAATCGCATCGGAGATGGCATCGCAGACTTTGTCGGGATGGCCTTCTGTTACTGATTCTGAAGTAAATAAATGTTTTTCCATTTCTTTTCCTCCTGTTTGTTTGAAAATTTGGCCGGGAAATTTTCCCTGCCATCGTGCAGGGCGCGTGCTGTATATCTGCAGATTAACGCTCCGCACATAAAAAATCCGCTTACTATGTAAATAAGCGGACCCGATAACCGATAATCAAATCCTCTTATTGTTCGATTCGCCGTAAGGCTGCTTATTCGCTCAGGTAGGCACCTTCCATAATGGGGTTGCCGTGGCTTCACCGGTCCTATGTACCTCCACCACTCTGAATAAGAGATTCTTTACAATATTGAATTTTCATATCTGTAGATAGAGTACAACATATGGTGCGCTTTGTCAATGGGAATTTTTCGCAGTCTGCTTTTATGGTTGACATGACCTAACTACTGTGATAGTCTTATTACAGGCAGACTATTACAGTAGTCGGATTAATGGCATCCGCCTGGCACAGCATTCACCGTTAATTACGCAATGCTGTACGAGAGCGTATTTGATATGGAAAATGACAAAGGAGAGGAAAATGAAGCTGTTTGATTCGGAACGTAAGATAATGGAGGTGCTCTGGCGCGAAGGGAAAATCCCGGCAGGGCAGATTGTAAAAATTTTAAAGGAGGAAACTGGCTGGAACAGGAACACCACTTATACGGTAATCAAGAAGTGCATAGACAAGGGCGCGGTAAAGCGGGAAGAACCCGGTTTTATGTGCAGCCCCCTTGTTTCACGGCAGGAAATACAGGATTACGAGACGGAGGAGTTGATTGACAAGATGTTTGACGGTTCCAGAGAGAAGTTTTTTGCAGCTTTCCTGGATGGGAAGAAACTGTCCAGGCAGGAGGTCGGCCAGTTAAAGAAGCTGATTGACGACCTGGATTAAGCAGGGCAAAGACGGGTTTTAAGTCCAGCTAAGAAATGTCAAGAACAATTTTTAACAGCATCTGTCCAAACAGTGCCCAGAACAATGGCCGGCTATGCTTTCAGGCGGGCATTGTTCTGCCGGTTATGGTACTGGGAGGTCAGATGCGGAACTTAAAAAGGAGGGTGAGAAATGAATCTGATACAAATGAGCATGGCAGCGGGAATCCTGATTGTGGGGATTGTGATTTTCCGTTCCCTGTTGATACATCGCCTGCCAAAGAAGGTGATGATAGTTCTCTGGGAAATTGTGATTTTACGTTTATTATTTCCCTTTTCCATTTCCCTGTCCCTTCCGGGAATAGGAAGTCTGACGGATCATGTGGCCCTGGACGGGCAGATATATAATCTGGAAACAAAAGTATATGAGACAAATCAGGAAGCTATGGAAGATGTTGCACAGAACAGCCGGGGGGGAGTGATAGCTGTGACTTCGGAACAGAATCAGACGATGCTGTTTGCGGCCGTCTATCTGGCAGGGGCTGTGCTGATGGCCGCGGGCTCTGCTTTCCTATATTTCAGGGACAGCCAGTTATTCAGGGAAGGGCTGCCCATGCCAGAGCAGGAAAGGGAGAGACTGCTTGCCGTTTCCCGGCTGGAGGAGAGGGAGAAGGAAAGGCTCTGCAGGGTAAAATTCCAGATATCGGACCGGACTGCCACTCCTGTGACTTATGGGGTGCTGCGTCCGTCTGTGGTTTTCCCAAAGGGAATCTTTTTTTTGAATGAAAAGGAAACCGGGTTGTGTCTGCGGCACGAACTGGTGCACATTATCAACCATGACAATCTGAAAAAGCTGGCTGCTCACGGGGCGCTCTGCCTTCACTGGTTTAATCCCCTTGTGTGGGTGATGTATCTTCTTTTTAACAGGGATATGGAACTTTTGTGTGATGAGACTGTGGTAAAGCGGGAGGGCGGAAACAGGAAGGAATATGCGCAGGCGCTGCTGTCGCTGGCAGAGTGCAGGAGCATGGGGTTCAGAACCGGCCTTGGGTTTGGCCAAAATGCTGTGAAGGAGAGGATTGTTGCGGTTATGACCTTTAAAAAGACAACACTGATTGGGATGTTGGCGGCAACAGCGGCAGTGGCAAGCGCTCTGACGGTTTTTGTTACCAGCGCTGCCCAGAGCACGTCACACAATACGGCCAGTGCAGCAGAATATTCTGTAACAGCACAGAAGGCAGAAGACATTATTGGCTGGGCGGAAGTGGCGGAGGATGAAAATGCGGTAATATATCAGGTGACAATAGACTCGGTTCAGCCTGGGGAAACAAGTGCCGCAGCTGAAGCTGTGGAAAGTACAACGGCAGCCAGTGCAGAAACAGAAGCGGCGCGGGCCGGAGGCGAATGGGAAATGTGGGAGACAGACGGTATGCCCTCAAGTCTGAAGACAGGTATTGAAAATCTTGTGGAGGAATTTAAGGATGACGGGCTGAGTGCGGAATACAGTACGGATGATTACCAGCTTTATTATTACGGGGAGCCGGTTTACTTTTTTGCAGATAACAGGAGCAAGACAGGAGAGGGATTTTCCGGAAGAGTATATGCAAGGGAAGCAGGAGAGGAAAACGGCTATACAGGGGTGGTCGCCAAGCGTGATGACAATGGGAAAATCACGGGGCTTGAGCGGCTTTCCATAGAGGAATCTAAAGAATATTCACGGGCCTGGACAGGGGCATGGTAACGGTGCGTCTGGCAGGATAAGCCGCGCGCCCGGGCAGACAGCATAAAACTCTGGGAAAATAAAAACAATTGACACAAAGTGACTATTGTGATAGTCTATGAATGGATAGACTATTGCAATAGTCACTTTGCGCGTATAGGGACAGAAAGGAGAAGCTATTGATGAAGGGTTTATGGATTAAAAAGATAATATGCCTGCTGTTGGCGGCAGTATTACTGGCAGGCTGCGGGAATCAGGATGCAGGCGGAAATCCCCGGAAGGAGAACGGCCAAAGCGGGCTGACAGAAGGAGAGGACGGCCAGTCTGGGGAGATTGCCATGGGGCGGTATGGGGAAGAAGAATTTGACTTGACAGACGAACTGGAGGTAGTCAGCAATTTAAAAAAATTTCCTGACGGAACCCTTGTTATCTCTGACAGAAACTGTGGATTATGGGAATCAAAGGATAATGGGGCTTCATGGAACGAAGTAAAAAATGAATGGCTGGCCCAAAAGACGAATGAAGCCTATTTTCTGGACATACAGACAGATGCCAGTGGAACCCTTGGGGTTGTTTATGAGGGCTATGCAGATTATGTAGAGGATCTGGAAGAGGAAAGCGCAAAACAGGAGAGTACAGAGGAACAGGAGGAATCAGACCAGCAGGAGAGCGCAGCCCAGGAAGGCGCAGGAGAGCAGGAAAGTGAAGACCAGGAAGACTCTGGACAGGAAGAAGACACGGAGCAGGAGGTGGTGGTGGGAATAGACGACGGCTTCAGCCCCGAATGTGCACTTGTAAAGAGTGACGGTACAGTGGTTCCGGTGTCCTTTCCCCTGACAGAGGATGATATGTATCCGAAGAATATCTGGATGTCGGAGCAGGGAAGGATGTTCGTGACTACCCAGGGGTACAACATTTACGAAGTGAACGGAGACGGCAGCAGCAGATTGTTTCTTACAGTGGATGGGCGGCCGCAGTTGATACAGTTTTTTGGAAGTCTTATGCTGATAGACGGTTATGATTTCCAGGCGCCGGTTCTTTATGATATGGAAAAGGAAGAGACGGTGGAAGACGAAGTCTTTGCAGAATTTGTCAGAGAAAATTATGGGGACAGGGGATTTAACGGCGGAAGCTGGTACGACCTGTATATGTTCCCGGCGGACAATGCGGAAACAGACATAGTGATTTATCTGGCAGGGGAGAAGGGCCTGCACCGGCATGTAATCGGGCAGGATAGTGTGGAGCAGTTGATTGACGGAAGGCTGTCACGGCTGGGCAGTCCCCTCTTTTGTATCAAGGCTATGATTCCTTTGGGGGAGGAAGAATTTCTGGCGGTTTCCAATGACGGAAAGCTGGTGCGCTTTACCTATGATCCCGATATGCCGTCCATGCCGGGACAGAAGCTGAAAATATACAGCCTTACGGAAAGCTACAGCATCCGCACAGGGATATCCCTTTACCAGATACAGAACCCGGATGTTTATGTGGAATATGAGACAGGGATGGAGGAAGGCGGCGCTGTCACCAGAGAAGACGCCTTAAAGAAACTGAATACCCGGATTATGGCAGGGGAAGGGCCTGACCTTCTGATGCTGGACGGACTGCCCATGGATTCTTATATGGAAAAAGGGCTGCTTTTGGAACTTGGGGACTTCATGCAGGCGTGCGGCGGGGAAGAAGCAATGTACAGCAATCTCTATCAGGCCCTTGCAAAAGACGGGGAGATTTATGGGATTCCCTGCGAGGTTTCCTTTCCCTTAATGCTGGGGAGGGAGAAATATATTTCCGGCAGAAAAGATATGGTGTCTTTGGCGGATGGGATTGAGCAGATAAGGGATGAGAATCCCGGAAAAGATATTCTCGGCATCTGTGAGGAAAAGGCGGTTATGAAAGTTTTTGCCCCCATCAGTGCCCCGGCATGGAAAAAGGACAACGGGGAAATAAATCAGGATGCCATTGGGGAATTCCTGACCCAGATAAAGCGGATTTACGATGCCCAGATGGACGGACTGGATGAAAAAAGCCTGGAAAGGTATGAGGAAAACAGTGAGTACCTCACGTCAGAGTTTGGAGAGGACTGGATGTATGATATCAGCTTTTTCGGGGAGGAGTATTTGTATTACATAGGCGGATACCAGCAGTTGTCTGTAGGAGAAAATAATTATCCCTATGGATATTACGGGCTTACCTCCGCCTCAAAGGCAGAGGGATTTGAAGACACAGAATTAGTATGGATGGAAAATGACAACAGGAAATTTTTTATCCCTAAAACGATTCTGGGAATCAATGCGGCCTCCTCCCAGACAGAACTGGCAAAGGATTTCCTGAAAGCTTTTCTGGGAAAAGACATCCAGTATGCGCTGGGCGGATATGTGATTAACAAAGAAGCCTTTGACCAGCAATTTATATCTGATGAAGAATATGCCGGGGAAAACGGGGAATATAGTTCGCTGGGCATGACGGACGGTGACGGCCTGGTAGTTTATATGGATGTTTATCTGCCCGGGGAGGAGGAACTGGACACGCTGAAAAGCTGGATGGAAACGGCGGATACCCCTTATATAGCGGACATTGTCCTTGAAAAAGCAGTATTTGAAGAAGGGGAAAAGTTTATCCGGGGAGAGCAGAGCCTTGAAGAAGCGCTGGGCGCCATTGGACAAAGACTTGCCATTTATATGTCAGAATAAAAGTGAGAAAGCAGTATGAGGAAGAAGAGAAAATTCTTTTATTTATTTGTATCCCCCGGCTTTCTGGGAATTCTGGTTTTTGTGCTGCTTCCCTTCGGGGATGTGGTCAGAAGATCCTTTACCGGGGCAGTGACGGGAAAGTTTACAGGAGTAAAAAACTACGGAATTATTTTTACCAATCAGGCTTTTCTGCTGGCGGTGAAAAACACCATGGGCTTTACGCTGGTGTGTATTCCTTTGCTGGTGCTGACAGGATTTGTGACGGCGTTGCTGCTGAACGGGCTGGGGAGCAGGGGATGGATGAAGGCTGTGTATCTGTTTCCCCTTGCCATGCCCACGGCAACCATTGTGATGGTATGGAAAATGGTGTTTTACAGGCAGGGGTTTTTAAATTTGTTTCTCACCGGTCTGGGTACGTGGACAGGGATTTGGGGAGAGGTACGGAGGGATTATCTGGGGACACCGGCGGCTTTCTGGGTTCTGGTGGGAAGCTATGTATGGAAGAATCTGGGATATACGGTGATTTTGTGGCTGGCAGGTATAAAAGCAATACCTGCAGCCCTTCTGGAGGCGGCAAGGGTGGACGGTGCAGGAAAATGGCAGAGGATGTGGTATATTATCCTGCCTAATTTAAAGGGAAGCCTGTACACCATTGTGATTTTATCTTTTTTAAATTCCTTCAAGATTTACCGGGAGGCTTATCTTACAGCAGGGGCCTATCCCGACAAAAGCATCTATCTGCTGCAGCATTTGTTCAACAACTGGTTTGTCAATCTGGAACTGGACAAAATGGCGGCTGCAGCAGTGTGTACAGGTGGGTTTTTGATGATAGTTATTCTGATATTACAGAGGTTGTGGGACGGAAATGAATGGGATGAAAAAAACAACAGGAAAAAACAATAAAGCCGGGAAAGGGATAAAAATTTTCAAAAAAGCGCTGGCGGTCCTTAGCCTTTCCCTGCCCGCCCTGCTTGTGGCGCTGCCTATTGCCCTCCTTTTGTCAGGAGCCCTTATGGACGCCCTGGAAATGAAAGAGTATCTGAACCCGGTGTTTATGAATGGGGAAGGATTTATTAGCTGGAAACTGATACCCGATTATCCCTCTTTTGAAAATTATGGAAAGCTGCTATTTGCTACACCCCAGTTTTTTATTTTGTTCTGGAATTCCATGAAGCTGGTGTGCTGTATTCTGGCAGGACAGCTTCTGGCGGCGGTTCCGGCGGCATGGGGATTTGCGGTATATCAGGCCAGAGGCAGCAGAATATTATTCAGCCTGTATGTGGTGCTGATGCTCCTTCCTTTTCAGGTGACGATGCTTTCCAGCTATCTGGTGCTGAACAGACTGGATTTGCTCAACACCCATCAGGCCATTATCCTTCCGGCTGTATTTTCCACCTTCCCGGTGTTCTTATCCTATGGTGGATTCCGGGGGATACCGCCCCAGATGCTGGAAGCGGCAAGGGTGGATGGCGCCGGAGAACTTACCATATTTATAAGGATCGGCCTTCCTCTTGGAAAAAGCGGCCTGCTCTCCGCCATGGTGCTTGGGTTTCTGGAATACTGGAATATGATGGAACAGCCCATGGCATTTCTGGAGGAAAAATCCTTATGGCCCCTATCCTTATATCTGCCGGAAATTACCTGGGGACAGGCGGGATTTGCGTTCTGCGCCAGCGCGATTACGCTGGTTCCGGCGGTGTTTGTTTTTTTAATGGGACAGGATTATCTGGAACAGGGGATTATCTATTCGGGTCTGAAAGCGTGAGAAGAAGCCCCTGATACGCATGGCAGGGACTGTTCCGTAAAGCGCTTTTTCCAGCAAAAGGGAATAATTTGTACCGGAGCGTCACAAATTTGAATCGCAGAGCCGGATCTGACATTTGGCCTGCCCACAAAATGTTCCGGCATGGAGGATTAGGATGAAAAAAATTATGATTGGATTTGCAGTTTTTTTAATAGCAATGATGATGTGCACGGTGATTTCCAGGAGTATTTATGCACACAGGCTTCCCATGGTGGGCACATGCCAGCCGGAGTCCAAGTATGTGGAGCATAAAGTGGAAGCGGAGGGAATCGTTGTGGCGGGAGGGGAAAAGACCGTCACATATCTGCCGGGGCTCCGGATAGACGCCATGCCGGTTCATGCAGGGGACAGAGTGGAGGAAGGCGATATTCTGTTTCAGATTGACCTGGAGGATTTAGGGAAGATGATAGAGGATAAGAGAACTGAGATTTCCAAGGTTTCCCTCCAGATTGACGCGATTCTGGAAAACCAGGCCATTGCACAGCAGAAAAAGGAGCTGGAGCTTGCCCGGGCCAGAGAGGATTACGATACCACCGCCCGGATACAGGACACCCAGGTGGGGCGTGCGACGGAAAGCTACAGCCAGGCACAGGAGGATTTGGAGGAAAACGGGGGCGATGAATCCTTAAAAGATGCCCTGCAGAGCGCGGCATACGAAGAGGCCGACGCCAAAGCACAGCGGGACGAAGCGGTGAAACTGGCAGGCAGGAAAGTGGAGGACATCCTTCTGCCGGACAACGCAGCATCCGACCTTGAAGTGGCCCAGGTGGAGAAAGCCAGCCTTTGGGCCGATATGCAGGAACTGCAAAAGATTGTGGACAGTCAGGGAATTGTAAAAGCGCCCTTTGGAGGCGTGATAACAGAAATTCTTGCAGGTGTGGGGGACAGGGTGCCGGATACGGCGGTTCTGCTCATATCTGACGAAAGCCTGCCCTGCCAGTTGAAGGTGACGTTAGATAAGGAGCAGAAGAAATACATAAGTCTGGGGGATGAAGTTTCTGTAAAAATAGAGGGTGCGGGCAGAGCGCTGGAGGATAAGATTGGGTATCTTGCTGAAAGCAGAACGGCGCCTGAAAAATATGAAGCTTTGATAGAGCTTCCCCAAAATACAGGGGTCCCCGGCGCTTCCGGCACCATTGCCCGGTCGGAAAACGGTGAAAAACATAAGTGTTGCATCCCCGTAACAGCCCTTAATACCCAAGAGGACAGAAACTATGTCTATGTGCTGAAGGAGCGGGAAGGTATTCTTGGACAGGAATATTACGTAGATGAGATGAATGTGAAAGTTATTGACAAAAACGAGAATTGGGCGGCCCTTGAGGAAGGGACTCTGGATAAGGACAGCAAAGTTGTAATTTCTTCTACCATGGAAATTAAAAAGGGGGATGTAGTGCGGTGGGAACAATAATGCAGTTTACTGCCCCGACCGGATTTTGCACAAATCCCCCATAAACAATGACGTATATCTTGTGGAAAGCAGATTTCCAATACGCTTACAGCATAGGAATATTATTTTTTAAGCTGCAGGCCATCTTTAAAAGCTTCCCCCACTCTTTCCGTCACTCTATAATAACCGTGGGTATATGGATCAAAGGCGATAGCGTTTACCAGAGACATATCAATTTTGTCACCGGACATGACGCTCTCGTCTGCCGTGACATTTACTACCTTGCCGATAACCCCGCATCCATATTCATTGTCCTGGTATTCAATAAATTCACACTCAAGACAGAGGGGAAATTCATTGATGACCGGTGCGTCCACCGTTTCGGCTTTACTTGCAGTAAGACCGCTGTTCTCAAACTTATCTGAAACTCTGTTGCCTGATTCAACGCCAAAATAGTCCGCCTCAACTACATGAGCGGCATCGGCAATGCTTACCGTAAAAGCGCCTCTTGCCTTGATGTTTTTTACTGTTTTGTGTGTCTGTGTCAAATTGAGAGCCACATTGCCTCTCTCCTGCATGGTACCCCATGCAGCATTCATGACATTAACGCTGCCATCTTCATTGTAAGTTGCCACCATTAGTACCGGCATTGGGAAAATGCCTTCTGTTATGTTGAGTTTCTTTCTCATTGTAATTACCTCTTTTCTTGTATGGGATTGACATTACTTGTTTGTTTATATAAAATTATAAATGGTAATGGAAAAAATACAAGTACTATTTTAAAAGTAAGGTACTATTATAAAGGAAAGTGTAAAATGATAAAGAACTATATTGATAAGGCGAATTTTGAAGATACAGGATTCAGCTATGCACTGTCACTTATCTCTGGAAAGCATAAGATGGTCATCCTATACTGTCTGATGGAATTTGAGGTGGTAAGATTCAATGAACTGAAACGGTATCTGAAAAATGTGTCGGATAAAACTCTCAGCAATAATCTGAAGGAGCTGGAAGCAGCCCGGCTCATTATCAGAAAAGAATATCCCCAGATACCGCCTAAGGTTGAATACCGATTAAGTGACAGAGGGAAATCTTTGATGGACGTTTTAGACCAGCTATGCGTCTGGGGTGAAAACAATAGGGAATAGTTTTATTTTATGGAAAAGAGTTGACATTTGGTGTCTACAGGTGTAAACTTAAAATGTCTACAAAAGTAGACTCTGAATGTGTAACGAGGACTTGACAGGGAGGAAGAAAATGGAGAAGAAAATTACCGTTTCCGATGCGGAATTGGAGATACTTGAGGTTTTGTGGTCAGCCGGGGATTTCTTAAATGCCAATGAGATCCGCACGCGGCTGGGGAAGAACAAAAGCTGGGAGAGGACCACAGTCCTTACCCTGATTCAGCGGCTTCTGAAGAAGAATGTGATTAGTCAGGAGAAGCGTGAAGTGTATTATTACGCTCCCAGTATCGGACGTGAAGAATACGTCAGGGGAGAGACGAAAAATTTTGTGGATAAATTCTTTAAGGGAAGTTCCCGGAATCTGGCGGCGGCGTTGGTGAACAGCAGGGCGCTGACCGAGGAAGATATCAGAGAACTGCGCGACTATTTTAACCAGAATTGTTAAGCAGGTTTTCAGATAGTTTCCGTTTTTTTTGTGGGAAGGAGAATGTGATGAGACAAATTTTTATGTGTGTGCTGTCATTGTCTTTATCGGGCGCATTGACAGGACTGCTGATATTATGCATACGCCCTGTCAGCGGAAGACTTTTTTCAAAGAGGTGGAATTACTATATATGGATTTTAGTGATTGCAAGGCTGGTGATTCCGGTTTATTTCCACACGGACTACTCTGCTGTGCTGATAAAGGGAGAAACGGCCGGGCAGGAAGAGGCGGTGGGAGCGGTGCCGGTAACGGAAAAGGAACAAGAGGCAGGTTCTGCACAGATGCAGCCTGAGGAGCAGGAGAAAGGAACTGCCGGCATGCCAAATCAGCCGCAGGAACAGCCGCTTTTGCAGAATGACAGTCAGAGGGCAGAGGCTGCATCCGGCAGACTACAGGGGCAGGACGGCGCAAAGGCTTCAACAGGGAATGGGCGCAGGCAGGGGGCTTTCCTGTCCGCAGACTGGGGCGTTATGCTGGGAATCCTCTGGCTGTGGGGTGCAGGAATCAGCCTGTTTATCAAGATGAGAAATTATCTGTGTTTTACTTCCGGCATGAAAAAAGACTGTGTCCCCATTTTGGATGAGGGTATAAACGATATGGCAAAGGAACTGGCAAAGAGGCTTCGCATGAGGAAAGTGCCTGCCCTATATAAAAGCGGAAGTGTTTCCGTACCTATTACCGTGGGAATTGTCCGCCCTGTGATAGTTCTGCCTGAGGAAGCATGGGATTTGAAGGATTTGCAGATGGTACTTCATCATGAACTGCTTCATGTGAAAAGGAAAGATTTATGGTATAAGTGGGCATACCAGATGCTGCTCTGTATCCACTGGTTCAATCCGGTCCTCTATCTGGTTGGCATAAAGCTGAATATTGACTGCGAACTTTCCTGCGACGAGGCCGTGCTTGCGGCATTGACGGGGGAAGGGAAGAAGGCATACGGCAATGTGCTGATTGACACTGCCCGGAAGAACATGAATATTAACAGGAATATCCCCTCCACAACGTTGCTGGAGAGAAAGGAAGACTTAAAGATGAGACTGAAAGGGATTCTCCAATATAAAAAGCAGGGCGGATTACGGACAGTGGTTTCCATCTGCCTGTCAGGGGTGATTTTACTTTTGTCGGCCTGTGCCAGTGTGCAGGCGGAGCCAGACGCCATGCCGGTGCAGATTTCGGCAGATTCCAAAGAAAAGGATGCCGGCCATGAATATTCCGCTTTCTGGGACGAATCTACAGCAGAGTATGTTTCCTTCTGGGATGACATGGGAGCGGCCATAGGGGGATGGCTGGATACAGGACTGGACGACTTTCTGGATAAACCAGTGCTGGTGGATAAGCAGGGAGAAGCCTGGAGGGCCTATGATGATGATGATCTGACAGCCGGAAAGGATGTCAGCGACCAGTGGCATATGCACTCGTATTCAGGAGGCGGGGAGCGGATAAAGTGTGACGGGATGTACCTGAACGGAACTGCTTCCGTGCGGATTTTTATAGCCAAAAGAGATGTTGAACTGCAGGTGGATTCCGCTTTTGAGGTAAAGGACGGGCGTTTCAAGATTGTCCATATAAATCCCGACGGCGAAGTGGCCGTTATTAATGATACAGGGGAAGCAGGCTCGTTTTCTGTGAATATAAAGGCTGGGAGGAATGTGATCAAATTTGTAGGCCAGGGTGCAAAAGTCAGCAATCTCCGGGCAGAGTTCCCTTATTTAAGGAAGAATGAGTTTGAAAGTATATGGTATTCGGAGGATGATGAAGGAAGCGCAATGATGGCCGCAGAAATTAAGGATGGGAAGGTGGATAAAGATAAACTGATGGAACTGCTTTACTATCTGGACGATGAAGTGGTCAGTGAGGCGCTGGCTGTTCTGTTAAATCAGGGCGTGTCCCTGACCGGTGAAGAACTGGAAGAACTTATCATATATTCTGATTCTGATTTATCTGCTTCTTATCTGGGGGAAGCCATAAAAAATGGAAAAGCAGGCTATCCAGGCGACGATATTATTGTTTATATAGCCCCTTATCTTGGCGGGGATAAGCTGAAAACACTGCTTTTGACAGCAGGCGAAAAGGTTTCCGGCGATACAGTGCGTGAATGTGCACCCTATTTAGGGTCAGCGGGGCTGAAAGAAATGCTGCTTGCCATGGATAATATTTCTTTTGAACTGATAAGTGACTGTGCACCATACCTTGGAAGCAGCAAGCTGGAAGAAGTCCTGGTAAAATATCTGGAAATGGGCAATGAACTTACTTACTCACAGTTTGAAGAAATTTCACCATACCTTAGAGAAAACGCTGCAAGGAGACTGGATGAATTGAAAGCTCTTAAGCCCCTTGGGCCTTTAAAATAATAGATACTTTTCTGTGCGGCAGGGCTGTTGCGCCTATAATTGACAAATTAAGGACGCAACAGCCTTTACTCATGTTAATCCCCATTTCTGCGCACGTTTTTTGCGCATAAACGAGTTTGTGTCAAGTACGCGCAGACACAAATCTCGCGTGTGAAAAATCTTCCACATATGGATTTTTCACACTACATTATTTGGTATTTATTCGGGGGAGGATGGAATTATTACTTATCCGAATGGAGATATTTGCTATGGTACAGGTATCATTTTTAGGACAACTGTGTATAGTGGGGAAATACAAAATAATACAGAAGAAGTACTAGAACATAGATTTTTTGATAAAACAAATCTGCCTGATAATATTAATAAATTCGATAAACGCGTAATTATTGATTGGACAAAAAATTTTCAGCAAGTAATTGTCGATTGATTTTTGCATTAATTGGGACAGGGAAGAGGCTCTTCTATAAAAAGATTTGTTTACACAGAATAAAATGGTATAATAAAGACAAATAATTCAGATGATTTATAATTTAAAAAGGAATTCGGGAGGAAGATAAAATGAGTACCCTTGAAAATACCATCTCTATGCTGGAAGTATTGCCGGAAGCAGATTTAATAAAAATACAGGACTATGAAAACATTCAGAGGTAGGTGCAGATAAATCTTTTTAAGGAAACAAGAGATTTCTGCAAACATAACAGGAGGCATTTCGGATGGCATTTGCACATCTTCACGTCCACACAGAGTACAGTCTGCTGGACGGTTCCAATAAGATTAAAGAGTATGTAAAACGTGTGAAGGAACTGGGCATGGACAGCGCCGCCATCACGGACCACGGGGTCATGTACGGGGTGATTGATTTTTACAAGGCATGCCAGGGGGAAGGGATTAAGCCGATTTTAGGCTGCGAGATTTACGTGGCCCCTAATTCCCGTTTTGACAAGGAACTGACAGGAGGGGAGGACAGGTATTACCATCTTGTCCTGCTGGCGGAGAACAATACAGGTTATGACAATCTGATGAAGATTGTGAGCCGGGGCTTTACGGAAGGCTACTATTATAAGCCGCGTGTGGACATGGAACTTCTCAGGGAGAACCATCAGGGGCTTATTGCCCTGTCAGCCTGCCTTGCAGGGGAGGTCCAGCGTTATATCCAGAAAGGGCTTATAGACGAGGCAAAAAAGGCGGCGTTAAAATACAGGGACTGCTTCGGGGAAAATAATTATTTTCTGGAGATGCAGGATCACGGGCTTCCGGAGCAGAGGATGGTGAACACCACGCTTATGCAGATGAGCAGGGAGCTGGGAATTCCGCTGGTAGTTACCAATGA
The DNA here is from genome assembly GCA_947177425.1 of uncultured bacterium. GTDB lineage: Bacteria > Bacillota > Clostridia > Lachnospirales > Lachnospiraceae > Suilimivivens. Next base: position 15,267 of record CAMWUN010000004.1, on the reverse strand, counting down.
TGTCCATTACACGTATGCGGAGGATGTGAAGCCCCATGATATCCTGCTCTGTATCCAGACTGGAAAGAAGCTGGCGGACGAGGACCGGATGCGCTACGAGGGCGGGCAGTATTATGTCAAGAGCGAGGAGGAAATGAAAGGGCTTTTCCCCTATGCGTGGGAAGCGGTGGAAAATACCCAGCGCATAGCCGACCGCTGTAATGTGGAAATTGAATTCGGGGTCACGAAACTGCCGCATTTCGAGGTGCCGGAAGGGTATGACTCCTGGACATATTTAAATAAACTTTGTTATGACGGCCTGAAGGAGAGGTATGGGGAAAAACAGACACTGTCGCCTATGGCAGGGGAAGGGGACACAGGACAGACCTTAAAAGAGCGGCTTGATTATGAACTGAATGTCATCAGAACCATGGGATATGTGGATTATTTCCTGATTGTGTGGGATTTCATCAATTATGCCAAGTCCAACGGGATTATGGTAGGGCCGGGCAGAGGGTCGGCGGCAGGGAGCATTGTCGCTTATGCGCTGAAAATTACCAACATTGACCCTATCAAATACAGCCTGCTCTTTGAACGGTTTTTAAATCCGGAACGTGTATCTATGCCGGATATTGATATTGACTTCTGCTTCGAGAGAAGGCAGGAGGTCATTGACTATGTAAGCCGGAAGTATGGTGCGGAGAAGGTGGTGCAGATTGTCACCTTCGGTACACTGGCGGCCAAGGGTGTCATCCGGGATGTGGGCAGGGTCATGGATTTGCCCTATGCCTATGTGGATTCCCTGGCGAAATTGATACCCAATGAACTGAACATTACCATAGACCGTGCCCTGCAGATCAACCCGGAGCTGCGCAGGATGTATGAGACGGACGGGCAGGTAAAAGAACTGATTGACATGAGCAGGCGTCTGGAGGGCCTGCCCCGGCATACCTCCATGCACGCCGCAGGGGTGGTGATCTGTTCAAGGCCCGCGGAAGAACTGGTGCCGCTCTCAAGAGGGTCGGACGGTTCTGTGACCACACAGTTTACCATGACCACCATCGAGGAACTTGGGCTTCTCAAGATGGACTTCTTAGGACTGCGCACCCTGACCGTTCTGAGAGATGCGGTGGCGCTGGTGGAAAAGAGCACGGGTGTACATATCGACATTGACGGGATTGACTTTGAGGATAAAAAGGTGCTTGCATCTATCGGAACAGGGCGGACAGACGGGGTATTCCAGCTTGAAAGCGGCGGCATGAAGAGTTTCATGAAGGAACTGAAACCACGTAACCTTGAGGACATTATTGCAGGAATTTCCCTGTACCGTCCCGGCCCCATGGATTTCATCCCAAAGTATATTAAGGGGAAAAGCAGTTCCGGTACCATTACCTATTCCTGTCCCCAACTGGAACCTATTCTGTCTTCTACTTACGGCTGTATTGTTTATCAGGAACAGGTGATGCAGATTGTCCGCGACCTGGGGGGCTATACCCTTGGGCGGAGCGATTTGGTGCGCCGTGCCATGAGTAAGAAAAAACAGGCGGTGATGGAGAAGGAACGGGCCAACTTTATATATGGAAATAAGGAGGAAGGGGTGCCCGGATGCGTGGCAAACGGGATTTCCGAACAGGTGGCCTCCCAGATTTATGATGACATGATGGATTTTGCAAAGTATGCATTTAACAAATCCCATGCGGCATGCTATGCGGTGATAGCATACCAGACAGCATACTTAAAATATTATTATCCGGTAGAGTTTATGGCGGCTCTTATGACTTCCGTGATAGATAATTCCAACAAAGTGGCGGAATACATCATGGTGAGCCGGAACATGGGGATTAAGATTCTGCCTCCCGATATCAATCAGGGGGAGAGAGGCTTTTCCGTAGACGGCGATACGTCTATCCGTTATGCCCTTACTGCAATCAAGAGCGTGGGCAGGCCGGTCATTGATGTGGTGGTGGAGGAGAGAAATCTCCGGGGGCCTTTCACAAACCTGAAAGATTTTATCACAAGAGTGGTGGATAAGGAAATCAACAAAAAAGCTATTGAAAATTTTATCAAAGCGGGAGCATTTGACAGTCTTCCCGGCACGAGGAAGCAGTTCATGAGCGTCTATGTGCAGATTATGGACCGGATTATCCACGACAAAAAGAACAACATGGCAGGGCAGATTAGTCTCTTTGATATTGTGGACGAGGAACAAAAGAAAGAGTATGAAATAAAACTTCCCGATGTAGGCGAGTATTCCAAGGAAATGCTGCTTGCCTTTGAAAAGGAAGTGCTGGGAATTTACATAAGCGGACACCCCTTAGAGGAACAGGAGGAACTCTGGCGGAAGGGCATTACCAATACCACGGCGGATTTCATGCTGGACGAGGAGACCAATGAAGCGGCAGTCAGGGACAACGCCACAGCCGTAATTGGGGGCATGATTGCGGATAAAAGAATCAAGTACACCAAAAACGACAAAATTATGGCCTTTTTGCAGTTGGAGGATCTGGTAGGCACTGTGGAAGTCATCGTTTTTCCAAGGGACTATGAGAAAAATAATGCAAAGCTGGTGGAGGACAACAAAGTTTTCATCCGGGGAAGGGTTTCCCTGGAGGAGGATAAGGACGGCAAATTAATCTGTGAGAAAATCACAGCTTTTGACGAGATCCCGAAAAAACTCTGGATTAAGTTCCCTTCCAAAGAAGACTACCAACAGGCGGCGGATGAAATGTTTGCCATTCTTGCGGATTCTGATGGGAACGACAGCGTTATTATTTATATAGAAGATATCAAAGCCATGAAAAAGCTTCCTCCCAACAAAAATGTCTGTGCTGACGAAGAACTTTTTAACAAGTTAACCGGGCAGTACGGCAAAGATAATATAAAAATTGTCTGGGATGTGAAAAAAGATTGAAAACAGTACAAAATGGATGTAAAATAACAGCAAAGAAAGGATGGAAACACTTATGGCAAAGGAAATTAAAACCATTGGCGTTCTGACCAGCGGCGGCGATGCCCCGGGAATGAATGCGGCAATCCGCGCGATTGTGCGCAAGGCAATCGGCAACGGAGTGAAAGTGAAAGGAATCAAGAAAGGTTATCAGGGCCTTTTGAATGAAGAAATTATAGAGATGGAAAAGAAAGACGTTTCCGATACCATCCAGAAGGGCGGAACCATACTTGGCACGGCACGCTGCCCGGAATTCCGGCTGGGAGAAGTCCAGGAGAAAGCGGCGGAGATATGCAGAAACCACGGCATTGACGGGGTAGTGGTTATCGGCGGGGACGGTTCTTACCGTGGGGCCCAGGCGCTTGCCAGACACGGCATCAATACCATCGGCATTCCGGGAACCATCGACCTTGACATTGCATGTACGGATTACACCATAGGCTTTGATACAGCCATCAATACGGCGATGCAGGCCATTGATAAGGTAAGGGATACTTCATCCTCCCATGAAAGATGCAGTATTATTGAGGTTATGGGCAGGAACGCAGGTTATATTGCCTTGTGGTGCGGCGTGGCAAATGGGGCTGAGGATATCCTTCTTCCTGAAAAATATGATTTTAACGAGCAGAGTATTATCAATAACATTATCAGAAACCGTAAAAAAGGTAAGACCCACCATATCATTGTCAATGCGGAAGGGATAGGACATTCCACTTCCATGGCAAGGAGAATTGAGGCGGCCACAGGCATGGAGACAAGGGCGACCATTTTAGGTTACATGCAAAGAGGCGGCTCGCCTACCTGTAAGGACCGTTTCTATGCATCCATTATGGGGGCATATGCGGCTGACATCCTGTGCGAAGGCAAGAGCAACAGGGTAGTTGGATACAGAAAAGGAGAATTTGTGGATTTTGATATTGAGGAAGCGCTTAATATGCAGAAAGAGATTCCTGAATACCAGTATCGTGTGAGCAGATTATTATCAGAATAAACCACGTAAGAAAACGCCGGCTTAGGCCGGCGTTTTTTGACGAAACAGAAATGAGGAAAGTATGATTACCAGTTTGTCGAATGGACGTATCAGGCATCTCGTACAGCTCCGGGATAAGGGCAGGGCGAGGAATAAGGAAGGGCTTTTTATTGCGGAGGGAATCAGGATGTATAAGGAAGTTCCGCCTGCCATGCTGCGCGAGGTTTATGTAAGCGAAAGCCTCTGGGATTTCCTGGAGGGCAGGGGGGACGCCCTGACGCCGGGGGATACCCGGGATGAGGGGGAGTTTTCCGTAAAGAATTATGGCCTTGTGAGAAAAAAGCTGCACGACTGCATGGAAGCGGGCGTTTATGTGGAAAGGGTGTCCCATGAAGTTTTTAGGCATATTTCCGATACCCGTACGCCTCAGGGGATTCTGTTTGTGATGGGGCAGTTTTCTTATTCTCTGGAATCCATGGTAAGCAAAGCCGTAAAGAGGAAAGAGAAAGAGGGCAGGGAGCCCCTTTTTCTGCTGGCGGAGGACATTCAGGACCCGGGCAATCTGGGAACCATGATAAGGACTGCGGAAGGAGCAGGCGCAAGCGGCGTGATTTTGAGTAAAGGTACGGTGGACATTTACAATCCCAAGACTATCCGCTCCACCATGGGTTCTCTGTACAGGGTGCCCTTTGTTTACATGGAGGAACTGGGAGAGGCGGTCCGCCTGCTGCAGCACAGCCACATAACGGTGTATGCCGCCCACTTAAAAGGACAGCAGTTTTATGATCAGACAAAGTATAAAGGGGGCAGCGCTTTTCTTATCGGCAATGAGGGGAACGGGCTGAAAAAGGAGACGGCGGCTTTGGCGGATGTTTACCTGAAAATTCCCATGGAAGGCAGCCTGGAGTCCTTAAACGCGGCTGTGGCGTCGGCCCTTTTGCTTTATCAGGCAGCCGGGTATGCAAGAAGAAACAATGTAGAAATGAGGTAAGGTATGAAGATTGGATTTATTGGACTTGGAAATATGGCGAATGCCATGATTGGCGGGATGCTTGCAAAGGGCATCGCAAAGCCGGAGGATATTTTTGGAACTGCCCGGACACAGGCTACCCGGGATGGGGTCAGGGAAAAATACGGCATCGAAACGATGGAGGACAATGGAAAAGCGGCGGCTTTGGCGGACATTCTTATTTTGGCGGTAAAGCCCCAGATGTTCGGGGAAGTGATTCCCCAGATAAGGGACTGCATAAAGGAAGACGCGTTAATTATCAGTATTGCGGCCGGAAAAACTACCGGACAGATAGAAAAAGCTTTTGGGAAAGAAATCAAGCTGGTAAGGTGTATGCCCAATACCCCGGCTATGGTGGGAGCAGGATGCAGCGGCGTGTGCAGAAATTTGTGCGTTACGGACGGGGAGATGGCATTGTGCATGAAGATTGCAGGAAGTTTCGGCCTGGCGGAGGAAGTGCCGGAAAAACTGATAGATGCGGTGGGTGCAGTAAGCGGCAGTTCCCCGGCATTTGTGTTCCTGTTCATGGAAGCCCTCGCTGACGGCGGCGTGAAAGCAGGCATGACCAGAAACCAGGCATACCGTTTTGCAGCCCAGGCTGTTTTGGGAAGCGCTAAACTTATGCTGGAGACAGGAAAACATCCGGGAGAACTGAAGGATATGGTATGCTCCCCCGGGGGGACTACTATCGAAGGCGTGCAGGCGCTGGAGGAGGCAGGTCTTAGGTGGGCAGTGATGAAAGCCGTGGACGCCTGCGTCGAAAAATCGAAAAAACTGTAAAAAAGCCGTAATATTTTTTGATAAAATTGGAAGAGAAATTGTAGCTTAAAAGGCTTCAAATTGCTTGAACTTGACAAACATGGGACAATTTGTTATTATAAATTTGTACCAACTGTAATAAATCTGTAACAAATATAGTATAAATGTATATATCTATATACATAATCATATTACAAATACAGAATGTTTTGGAGGTAGCAAAATGAACCGGAGAAATAGACTGCTGGCAGCGGTAGCAGGATTTTTTATAAGCCTGTATTTCCTCACAGCAGGGGAAATAACCGTTCAGGCAAGTGAAAGGGAAGGCTATGATTTCTTAAGTGCAGGAGCTGCAGAGATATTCGGGTCCGGCGCGTTTAATAGTGAAACGCCCAGAAAGGAACAGCCGGAGCAGACAGAGCTGAATCTTGACGAGAAATTTGAAGCCGAAAAAGAAAGAATGGAACAGGAGCTGACCATGGCCAATGTGCAGAATGCACTGAACATCAGGGCGAAGGCCAGCGAAGACTCTGAAAAAGTGGGTCTTTTGTATAAAGACTGCGGGGGTACCATTTTAGAGCGCAAAGATGGATGGACGAAGCTCAAATCAGGAAATGTTATCGGCTGGGCGAAGGACGAGTATCTTCTGTTCGGAGAGGAAGCCAAGGAAATGGCGGAAGATGTGGGCAACTGGATTGTTACCCTGGATTCGGAAGCAGTCCGTGTAAGGATGGAACCCAACGAGGATTCGGATGTATATGGATTCCTGGCCTACGAAGACTCTGTGGAATTTATCGATACCGTGGCAGACGGCTGGATCAGCGTGGATTATAACGACGAAATCGGATATGTGGCGTCGGAATATATTAATGTACGGTTCCATATTGACGAAGGCGAGAGCATAGAAGTCATTAGGGCAAGAGAGCGGGAAGAAGCGGAGAAAAAACGCAAGGCCAACCGCGGTGCAGTGGCGGCGAATGCGGACGAACTGCGGCTCCTTGGCGCACTTATCTATTGTGAGGCAGGCAACCAGTCCTATGACGGAATGGTAGGCGTAGGGGCAGTTGTTATGAACCGGGTGAAAAGCGGTGCATATCCTAACACAATTCATTCAGTTATTTATGCTTCCGGACAGTTTACACCGGCCATGACCGGAAAGGTCGCAAGAGTATACGAGTCCAGCGTGCCGGATGTATGTATGCAGGCAGCCCAGGCAGCCATCAATGGGGAGACTACCGTAGGCGGAGCAACCCATTTCAGACGCGCCGGCAAGCGGGAAGGATTTATTTTGGGCGATCATGTATTCTGGTAAAATATCCGCCTGGCGGATGCTGTGCAAAGCAGTATGATATTGTCTGGGCAGGATTGCTGATATTTATAAAGTAAATAATGTAATGGGCACATGGGAATATATGGTTCTTGTGTGCCCATTAGTTGTGGTATTGGCAGATAAAGCATGTATGACAGGGCTGATAAGGGTTACTTGATGAGCATTTATAGCGCCTTAAATCCGCCACTGTTTTTGTTGCCTGCCACCTTATTATGTAGTAAAATATTTTGTAACAGGCATCCGGCGTTAAATTGCGGAACCTGTTCATAATAATAGGATGAAAGGAAAGAGTGGATAAGGAGAGGGAGCATGAATTTGACGACAATATGGCTTGTTGTTTTCGTTGTCTGTATTGTTGCTGAGATTATCAGCATGGGACTGACAACGATCTGGTTTGCAGGAGGTTCGCTGATTGCTGCGGTTGCGGCCGCAATCGGGACACCGCTCTGGATTCAGATTCTGCTGTTTGCAGCAGTGTCGCTGGTGCTTTTGTACTTTACCCGTCCGATTGCAGTGAAGTATTTCAACAAGGACAGGGTGAAGACCAATGCGGAAAGCCTTGTGGGCAAGCAGGCGATTGTAATCAGTGAAATTGATAATCTGCAGGGAATCGGGCAGGTCACGGTAGGCGGACAGGAGTGGAGCGCCAGAACCACTGCGGAAGGCATTACCCTTCCGGTGGGCAGCGTAGTGATTGTCCGGTCTATCAGCGGCGTGAAGCTGATGGTGGAGGAAAAGAGACAAAATATATAAGGGTAAATCCCGGAAAGAAGAGGAAAGATTATGGAAATATTAATTTTGGTCGTGCTGGTAGTCGTGCTGGTTCTGCTGGCATCCTGCGTGAAGATTGTACCCCAGGCTTATGCCTATGTAGTGGAGCGGCTGGGCGCTTATCAGGGCACATGGTCGGTAGGGCTTCATTTTAAGGTGCCCATTATTGACAAGGTAGCGAAGAAGATTAATTTAAAAGAGCAGGTTGTGGACTTTGCACCCCAGCCGGTTATCACGAAGGATAACGTAACCATGCGGATTGATACCGTTGTATTTTTCCAGATTACAGATCCTAAGATGTTTGCGTATGGTGTGGAAAACCCAATTATGGCGATTGAAAATCTGACCGCTACCACTCTGCGTAATATCATCGGTGACTTGGAACTGGACCAGACCCTCACTTCAAGAGAAACCATCAATACCAAGATGCGCGCGTCTCTGGACGAAGCGACAGACCCATGGGGTATCAAGGTAAACAGGGTAGAACTTAAGAATATCATTCCACCGGCGGAAATCCAGAACGCCATGGAAAGGCAGATGAAGGCGGAGCGTGAGAGAAGGGAAGCTGTTACCCGTGCAGAAGGTGAGAAGAAAGCAAGTGTAACGGTTGCGGAAGGTAAGAAGCAGTCAGCCATTCTGGAAGCAGAAGCTGAGAAACAGTCCGCGATTCTGCGTGCAGAGGCCCAGAAGGAAAAGATGATTCGTGAAGCAGAAGGTGAAGCTGAGGCAATTTTGAAGGTACAACAGGCGACGGCAGACGGTATCCGCATGATTCGCGAGGCTGGCGCAGACGAGGCTGTCCTCCGTATCAAGAGTCTGGAAGCTTTTGAAAAGGCGGCTGACGGCAGGGCAACCAAGATTATCATCCCTTCCGAAATACAGGGGGTTGCAGGTCTGGCGGCATCTTTAAAAGAACTGGTAAGCGATAAATAGAGGATAAACAAATGAATTTAAAAGGCAGAAGTTTTTTGAAGTTGCTTGATTTTACGCCGGAGGAAATTCTGTATCTGGTGGATTTGGCGGCAGAACTGAAGGATAAGAAAAAAAAGGGAATACTGACCCAGGATATGCACAGGGGCAAAAACGTAGCGCTTATTTTTGAAAAGACCAGTACCCGTACCCGCTGTTCCTTTGAGGTTGCAGCCCATGATCTGGGAATGGGAACCACATATCTTGACCCTTCCGGCTCACAGATTGGCAAGAAGGAGAGCATTGCGGATACAGCCCGTGTTCTGGGCAGTATGTATGAGGGGATCGAGTACCGGGGATTTGAGCAGGAAATCGTGGAGGAACTTGCCAGATATGCAGGGGTTCCGGTGTGGAACGGTCTGACTAATGAATTCCATCCAACCCAGATGCTGGCGGATATATTGACCATCAAAGAAAAAATTGGACGCATAAAGGGCGTAAAGCTTACCTATATGGGGGATGCCCGCTACAATATGGGCAATTCCCTTATGGTGGTCTGTGCAAAGCTTGGGATGCATTTCACAGCCTGCACCACCAGAAAATATTTTCCGGGTGAGGCGCTGGTAAAAGAATGTGAAAAGATTGCACAGGAGACAGGCGGTACCATTACACTTACCGAAGATGTAACTGCAGGGACGAAAGGGGCCGATGTCATATACACCGATGTGTGGGTTTCCATGGGCGAGCCCGATGCCGTATGGGAAGAGAGAATCAAGGAATTATCACCTTATCAGGTAAACAGTAAAGTAATGGAAAATGCCGGGGAACAGGCTGTTTTCATGCATTGTCTTCCTGCTTTCCATGATTTGAAGACGAAGGTAGGGCGGGAAATAGAAGCAAAATTCGGCATTTCTGAGATGGAGGTCACTGACCAGGTGTTTGAATCCTCAGCGTCCATAGTATTCCAGGAGGCCGAGAACAGGATGCATACCATTAAGGCAGTGATGGCTGCAACTCTATAGGATATTTGGGATAGAAGACAGTAATTTCATGGCATCAGGGCGTGGCGGTTCTGGTGCCATGTTACCAGGGAAAGCCAACGGAGGCACAGATAATGAATCACGAAGCCGGAGAAAAGAAGACGGTGCTCTGCGGAGCCAGCGCCTATGAGAAAAAATACTATTTTAACGAAAAATTTGCAGGACTTCCGGCATCTGTCAAGGATGAACTGCATATTATCTGTGTCCTCTTTACAGAAGAAATCGGCGGCGTTTTTACGATTGAGTTTGAAGAGGACGGCAACGTGACCATGCGTACCGAGTACGCAGAGGACGATTTTCTTTATGATGAAATTGGAAGCGGGCTTATGGTGAATGAAGTCCGCCGCAAAAGACAGGAAATGTTTGAATCCTTAAGCCTGTACTACAGAGTATTTGTCCTCCACGAAGATATAGAGAATTTAGATTTTACAGACAATGCCTTTTAGCTGTGAAGCGCAGGTATGGGGAGGGGAATGGGTACCAGATAGCGGGCCGGATATAAAGTTCATGTTGAATCAATAAAATGTGGATGAGATTGCTTTTATAATCAGCAAGGGGCAGAACAGGTGAAGGCTATGACAGATACAGTAAGAAAACTGCGGATAGGGAATGTGGTTTTGGATAATAATTTAATACTGGCTCCCATGGCAGGCGTAAGTGACCTGCCATTTCGTTTGCTCTGCCATGAGCAGGGGGCGGGGCTGGTGTGTATGGAGATGGTCAGCGCCAAGGCGATTTTTTATGGAAATAAAAACACAGAGGGGCTGATGAAAATTCATCCCGGTGAGAGACCGGTGTCTCTCCAGCTTTTTGGTTCCGATCCGGACATTATCAGCGAGATGGCAAAGAGAATAGAAGATCGTCCTTTTGATATACTGGACATCAATATGGGATGTCCGGTGCCTAAGGTGGTCAATAATGGGGAAGGCTCTGCACTCATGAAAAATCCAAAGCTGGCGGAGGAAATCATAACCAAAACCGTCAGGGCAGTGAAGAAGCCTGTCACCGTCAAGATACGGAAAGGCTTTTACGACCAGAAGCCAAATGCTGTGGAGATTGCGCGGATTGCCGAAGGCTGTGGCGCTGCGGCAGTGGCGGTACACGGCCGCAGCCGGGAGCAGTACTATGCCGGACATGCTGACTGGAATATCATTGCAAAAGTGAAGGAAGCGGTGTCCATTCCGGTAATTGGCAACGGGGACGTGACGGACGGGCCCTCCGCCCGGAATCTTTTTGAACAGACCGGATGCGACGGTGTGATGGTGGGACGGGCAGTCAGGGGAAATCCCTGGATTTTTAAGGAAATCCTCCATTATCTGCATACCGGGGAAATGATGGAAAGGCCCTCTGGCGCCGAAGTGTATGATACAATTTTGCGCCATGCCAAAATGGAACTTGAAGTAAAAGGAGAATATACGGCGGTGCGGGAAATGCGCAAACACATTGCCTGGTATACGGCAGGTTATCCCCATTCCGCAGCGTTCAGAAGAAGCATTAATGAGATGGAAACTTTTGAAGAATTAAGGCAGGCAGTAAAAAATATCTTTGTGGAATAGGATGGAAGCATATTACATATGCTTTTCTATGGAAACGATTAATAAAAATATTTTTTACATGGGAATTGCATCCGGCCAATACCCGGAAAAGGGCGGCGACATGAAAAAACTGGGACTTCCTGTCAGAAAGATAGGAAGAGAATACCCTTATCTTTTAGGAAAAGAGCGGGCAAGGGCGGGCAGGTTACAGATTTACTATGTACTGCTGCCTGAATACTGCGGCAGAACCTTTTTTACGGGCAAACCTAAAAGATGGAAAGCGGAAACGGCACAGCGGCTTTTGGAGGAAGCGGAAGAGAGGGCAATTATAGGATTTGACTGCCAGGAACAGGTTATGGCGGCGCAGCTTACCAAAAACCCTTTACAGATACCGCCGGAACTTCTGGCTGTCTGCCTTTATCAGTACAGGCCCTTTGATAAACTATGCATTTCACTGCCAAAGGAAAGCCGGGATCGGGAACTGGAAGAGATGCTGGAACTGATTACGCCATACCTGCCAAGAATGAAGCAGGTGACATTTGCCGGGGAGGAAGGAGAGAGCGCCGGACTGCTTGAGGACTACCTTTATGAGGAGTTCGGAATAGTCATGACACGGGCTGGAAAAGTACCTGATGACAGGCCCTGGCTGGATTTGCAGGAGGGCGGCCCACAGGAAGCAGACCAGACCGTGTTTTCAAAAAAAGTAAAGCACATCAGCAGGCGGGAAACGTTGAAATTCCTTGACACTACGGTAAAAAGTGGGTATAATACGAAAGTTGACTAAGACCTTATTATGAAGCGAAACAAAACATAAAGGATGGAAGGGCGATTAGCAATGGAAGAGAAGAAGAACATACTTACCTATGAGGGATTGAGGAAATATGAGGATGAACTTCATGAACTTAAGGTAGTAAAAAGACAAGAAGTAGCGCAGAAAATCAAAGAGGCAAGGGAACAGGGCGACCTGTCAGAAAACGCTGAGTATGACGCAGCCAAAGATGAACAGCGCGACATTGAAGCCAGAATTGAAGAACTGGAAAAGATTTTAAAGAACGTGGAGGTTGTGGTTGAGGATGAAGTAGATCTTGACAAAATCAACATCGGATGCTGCGTAAAAATCCGCGACCTTGAATTTAATGAAGATTTGGAATACAAAATTGTAGGCTCTACAGAGGCCAACAGTTTAAAAGGAAAGATTTCCAACGAATCCCCGGTAGGAAAGGCTTTAATTGGAAGCAAATTAGGGGATATTGTGGAAGTGGAAACACAGGCGGGAATCTTAAAATATGAAGTACTTGAAATTCAGAGATTTAACCAGTAACAGTCAGAAACTTGTAAATTACAAAGGCCGAAGCTTTTAAAAGGAGTGTTAGACGTGGCAAATCAGGGAAAGAACCAGGCACAGGGCTGTAGTTCCGCGCAGGAACAGGATATCAACCAGTTATTAAGGATAAAAAGGGAGAAGCTTGCCGCATTGCAGGAGGCAGGCAAAGATCCTTTCAAAATCACGAAATTTGATGTGACAGCCCACAGCAGGGACATTAAGGAAAACTATGAACAGATGGAAGGACAGACGGTATCTGTTGCCGGGCGTATCATGCAGAAGCGCGTAATGGGCAAGGCGTCCTTCTGCAACATTCAGGACCTGAAAGGAAATATCCAGTCCTATGTGGCAAGAGACAGCATTGGAGAAGAACCTTATGGGGACTTTAAAAAATATGATGTGGGCGATATTGTGGGAATCACAGGAGAAGTCTTTAAGACGAAAACAGAAGAAATTTCCATTCATGCCGCCAGCGTGACCCTGCTTTCCAAGAGCCTTCAGATTCTTCCTGAAAAATATCACGGTCTGACCAATACAGATATCCGTTACCGCCAGAGATATACGGATCTTATCATGAACCAGGAAGTAAAGGAAACTTTTGTTAAACGTTCAAAGATCATTTCCGCCATCAGAAAATATCTTGACGGCCAGGGATTCATGGAGGTAGAAACACCCATGCTGGTATCCAATGCAGGAGGCGCAGCGGCAAGACCTTTTGAAACCCATTTTAACGCCCTTGACGAAGACGTGAAACTGCGCATTTCGCTGGAACTTTATCTTAAGAGACTTATCGTAGGCGGCCTGGAGAGAGTTTACGAAATCGGACGGGTTTTCAGAAATGAAGGTCTGGATACCAGGCACAACCCGGAATTCACTCTGATGGAGTTGTACCAGGCATACACGGACTACAACGGAATGATGGATCTTACCGAGAACATGTTCCGTTATGTGGCCCAGGAAGTATGCGGCACCACCACCGTTCCTTATGGCGGGGAAATGATTGATTTAGGCAGGCCCTTTGAAAGGCTTACCATGATTGACGCAGTAAAAAAATATACAGGCATTGATTTCGATCAGATACCGGATACCGAGGCGGCCAAAAAGCTTGCGGACGAAAAGGAAGTCCACTATGAAGACCGTCATACCAAGGGCGATATCCTTAATCTGTTCTTCGAGGAATTTGTGGAAGAACATCTGGTACAGCCTACTTTCGTTATGGATCATCCGGTAGAGATTTCCCCTCTCACCAAGCGGAAACCGGATAAGCCGGATTACGTGGAGAGGTTCGAACTGTTTATCACGGGACGGGAAATGTGCAATGCTTACTCCGAGTTAAACGATCCTATTGACCAGCGGGAGCGCTTTAAGGCACAGGAGGCGGCACTGGCAGCAGGTGACGAGGAAGCGAACACGACAGATGAAGACTTCCTTAATGCGCTGGAAATCGGGATGCCTCCTACAGGAGGAATTGGATATGGGATTGACAGGCTGGTGATGCTGCTGACAGATTCGCCGGCGATACGGGATGTTTTGCTGTTCCCGACGATGAAAACGCTTGGCGGAAAAGACCAGTAAAGTCAAGGGTTTGCGGACTTAAAAACAGTGTGGTACGACAAAATAAACTCTCTTAAAGGGTTAAAATAAACGATTTTAAATTAAACTCGTGTCAGTTCAAGTTAATATTTTGTACGATAAGGACATTTTTCTAAAAGAAAATTTTAGGGAAGTGTCCTTTTGTTATGGTCAAAAAACAAAATAGGAAATGGAGGAAATGAACATGAGTAATATAGCGTTAGGAGCAGAGAAATCGATTATTTTTATCAGCAATGCACATGAAAAATTAAAAGAGGTCAAGGATCAGGACGTGTACCATAAAGCGCTTGTATTATTGTAAACTGAATTGCCTGCAATTCAGTTTGGTATCAGTGATGACACAAGAAGGAATATCAACAGCATTTATAACTTTAAGACAGGCTGTGTAAAAACAGAGTGCCTGCATGAAGGCTGGCAGGCCAGCGGGAGCATGAAAGTAGTCAGGATGGCGTATAACCTTTACTGCAACGGTAAGGGGTTTTACAGTATAAGGATAGTAGAGGGTGGGATATCACCTTATAGAGGGTATGAGGCAGTATATGTGATTATATAGCATATATATAGAATTCTTATAGAGAGATTACTACAAAGGAATTAAGGGAAAAGGGATTTTAGTTAGTCGTATAGGTCGGAGAGTCGAGGGGTTATGCTGGATCGGGAAGATATGGGAGAGATGGGGAAAAGAAGGAAAAGGAAGAGGATAATTTAAAATCTGCAAAAGTATAAAAGAACTTTTGCAATAAACACACGGAAAGGCAGGATGTTAAAAAATGAGTTTTTGCAGAATAAAAGAGAACCGGTATCTTGACGGGGCTTTTGATACGGTGGAAGAAGTGTTTGGTAAAGAAGAGTCAGACCTTAAGAATATCGAAATGCAGTCATATGGATATATTACCTTACTGCAAATTCCACAGTCAGGAAAAAGTAGAAATTTGTTTGATTTTACCATTTTCTGGATAGATGGCTGCTGGCAGGTCAAAGATATTATGATAAAGTGTATTGAGTGAGTGTGTGCTGATACCCTCATTATCCGTATTTTCTGGTAAAATTCATTAGGAAAGTATCAGATTCAGAGCAGACAAAAAGAGCAGCTCTATACAA
>CAMWUN010000003.1 GCA_947177425.1 uncultured bacterium | reverse complement strand
TTTTATTTGCGGCGACTGTGCAGTCGCTACTCCATTTAAAATGCCGTCTAACACCCATACTGTGACATGCCGCAATGTCTGCACCATTCCCATAAAGATATTTTACTATATCCAGATGGCCGTTTTCTGATGCCCAGCGGACTGCACTGTTATTATATGCCGTGATGTCTGCTCCGTTTTCACACAGGTATTTCACCGTCTCCAGATGGCCGTTTAATGATGCCCAGCAGACTGGCTCATTACTGCTGGCTGTTATGTCTGCTCCATTTTTATGCAGGTATTTCAAAACTTCCAGACAGCCCCATGAAGCTGCCCACCTGACTGCATAATTATCACATACTGTGATATCCGCTCCGTTTTCATACAGGTACTTCCATGCTGCTGTCCCACTGAGCGGCATCATCTTCTGAATTTCAAGCCTGTGTGTGCGGAATTTACCCCTGTCCACATATACATCCTCATTATCAGCGACTTTTACAACTGCCAGCTTCGTACCATAATCAAGGTATTCACATATATCTTTTATAAGACAGAAATACAGACCTGCTTTACAGCTTCCTTTTACGGCAAGCCGCTTCACATCCACATTTTTTCCTATTTTATACTGGAGCCCCTTCATACACATATCTTCCGAAAGGATCTTGCACAGAGTATATCCTTTCAGTTCTCTTCCCTTTATTATTGTTCCTTCCTTAAATTTGCCGTTCATTTACTGCATCTCCTTTCTGCATAAACTGTATCTCAGTTCCTTATGTCCGCCCTTCCATTATAGATAATCCGACTGTATTTATAACCTGCATAAAAAAGGAACCAGATCTCTCCAGTTCCCATAAATTTATTTTCTGTCCTCTTTTAAGTATCAGAGGTAATACAGCTTATGTCTGCATCTGACAGGTTCCGCATGGCACATCTCCTGTCATGAAATATTCTGCCACATTACAAAGCAAAGGGAGCACAGGAAAATGCAGTTCTTCACAATTCCCTTGGTCATGAATGCAAAAAAAGCAGCCTTAAAAACAAGACTGCCTTCACAAATAAATTTTTCAATTATAGGAGACGGCGTCCGTCACATCCCCTGTCTGTGAGTATTATCTGAATGCCAATAATTTCGAGATGTACTGGTATGTATGATACCAGTACTGTCGCTGCTGCCTTAGTATTTACACCTTCTTTTTACATAAAAGGATAGTGCTGGCATGGTTTTGTTGGACAGGGTATATTCCTTTCACCTTAATATAATTTACACAAATGCTGTTGAAACTATTTCTTTTTTATGCACGATACCAGATGTGTACACTTTTTAAAAATAGTCTGTTTGTTTTACCGCTATTTCCTCATACGCCATTTCTCCCAAAAGTACGCCATTCTGTACGCCATTTGGGGGTAAAAGTACACCATTCGTACACCATTTATCCGATAAAATACATGAAACTATGTGAAATTATATGACATCTTCATTTCTGACATAATCCGTGAAATCCTTGATTTTACTAAGTTTTTCGTGTATATAACGCATGTTATCCTAAAGTTCATAAGGAGTAACCTGATAAACATAATAATTCAGCCAGTTGGAATACAGATTATTGCTATGTGACCGCCACTGCAAATCCGGCCGCCGGCTGTCATCATCGTCAGGGTAATAGTTCACCGGCGGCTGTATGGGCAGTCCTTTATTTTTATCCCGCAAATACTCATTTTGAAGGGTATATCTGTCGTATTCCGGATGTCCCATGACATAAATCTGTCTGCCACCTTCTGTCATGCAAAGGAGCACGCCTGCCTCCTCAGACTCTGCAAGTACTGTCAGTGCCTGGCAGTTATGTATATCCTCTGTACGGACTGCCGTATGTCTGCTGTGTGGTATCATGAAATAATCGTCAAAACCTCTTACCAGAGGTATTTTCCGGTTCATCACCTTATGTTTATAGACGCCGAATAATTTCTGTGGCAATAGCACCTTTTCCAGCCCAAAGTGGTAGTACAGCCCTGCCTGCGCTCCCCAGCAGATATGCAGGGTGGAAGTCACATGGCCTTTAGTCCATTCCATGATTTCGCAGAGTTCCGTCCAGTAGTCCACTTCCTCAAAGGGAATCTGCTCCACAGGGGCCCCTGTAATTATCAGGCCGTCGAACTTCTTATCCCGCATTTCATTGAAGGTATTATAAAAGCGGTTCAAATGCTGGATAGGTGTGTTCAAAGAAACATGGCTGTTCATTTTCATAAAAGTCACGTCAATATGGAGAGGCGTGTTGGATAACGCCCTCAAAAGCTGTAATTCCGTATCCTGCTTCACAGGCATCAGATTCAAAATACAGATTTTAAGAGGACGGATGTCCTGGTGCAGGGCACGGTTTTCATCCATCACAAATATATTTTCATTCTCCAGTATTCCTTTTGCTGGCAAATCACTTTGTACTTTTATAGGCATATCTTTTTCGCTCCATTTCTCATCAATATGGCCAAGTCAACACCCCCGCCGGAAGCAGTGGCGTTATAGCCCTCGCGGCAGCCGCTAAATCTATCGGACAAGTTTTGTATAATCAGGCGCATCCGTCTTGCCCACTTTCCGCGGCAATAAGCATCAAACGCCTGCCTGCTTTCCCTGCTGCATACACATGCAGGATTATTCACCGAACTGCTCTACAAACTGGTCTTCCGTAATAATAGGAACTCCAAGTTCTCTGGCTTTCCGGTTCTTGGCGGAAGTTGACTGGTCATTGTTATTCACAAGATAGCTGGTCTTGGAGGTAACGCTTCCGGTCACTTTGCCCCCTGCTGCCTCCACATAGGCTTTGAACTCATCCCTGTTTTTGTAATAATGGACATCTCCGGTAATCACAAAGGTAAGCCCCGCGCATTTGCCCTCTGCATCGGGTCTGATGTTCACTTTTTCTATCGTCACCTCTTTCAGCAGTGCTTTCAGGCAGGACTGATTCCTGTCTTCATCGTACCACTCTATGGCCGATTTAGATTTTTCAGGGCCAATGCCGTCGATATCCTCAAACCCCTGTCTCTGGTCAAGCCTTTCCAGAAATCCCTCAAAACCGTCCTTTGCAATAATCTTCTTGCCTGCATCAATTCCCAACATAGGAATACACAGGGCGTATATGAAATTCACAGGATGTACCTGCCTGCTCTTTTCTATGGCGCGCATCATATTCTCGCAGGATTTCTCCCCGAAACCTTCCATCTCCCGGATAACCTCCGCATGGTCCGACAGATGGTAGATATCGGCAAAATCTTTTATAAATCCTTCATTCATGAACCGCAGCATGGTCTGTATGGACAGACCGTCAATATCCATACCTGACTTGCTCACAAACCGGGTAAATTTCTTTACATGCTTCGCAGTGCAGTCAGGATTGGTACAGTGTAAGGTTTTGGTCTTACTTTTTGGGCTGGTACGGATTTGTGTCTGGGCGCCGCACACCGGGCACCTGTCAGGAATTTCAAAAGTCCCTTCCGACTTCTTGACCCCAATGCATTTGGGGATAATCTTGTTTGCCTTAATAACCTCCAACGTACACTGCTTTCCAATACCCAGCCTTTCCATTTCGCTGATGTTGCACAAAGATGCCCGGGATACGGTAGTTCCCTCCAACTGCACAGGCTCGAAGACCGCCACCGGAGAAATCGTGGATGCCGCGCAGGACCATTCCACGTACAAAAGTTCTGATTCAGCAGATACGTCCTGCCATTTGAAAGCATATCCGGCCTTTGTGGCGTGATGACCGGTGACGCTTCCCGAGGAAGCATATTCCGTGTCATCGTAGCAGATTACCAGGCCGTCCACAGGCAGATCCATTGCCTTGCTTTCCACCTTCTGCGTCCAGTCATCTATAGCAGAAGGAAGTTCCCCTGCAGTCAGTTCTTCCCGCTCCACCACCGTGAAGCCTTCTTTCTCAAGGAACGCCATGCGCTCTCCCCAGGACTTAATATTGTCCTCCAAATGAACCAGGGTAAATGCATGGAAGTGGACGCGCCTTTCTTTTACCTTCTCCGGGTCGTCAAGGCTTAATGTGCCGGAGGCCAGATTTCGGGGATTTGCATACTTTTCGTCGTCATCTTCTATGGTATCGTTAATCAGTTCAAAATCCGAATAGGAGATTACGGCTTCCCCCCGGACTACCATATGGCCTTTATATTTTATCTGCAGAGGGAACCCTTTGATGGAATTTTTCATGTAAGTAATATTGGTTCCCACCGTGCCGTTTCCCCTTGTAAGTATTTTTGCCAGTTTTCCTCCGTCATAAGTGAGCACCAGCGTCAGGCCGTCCAGCTTCCAGGAAAGCCACACCTTTTTATCTTCTGCCCACTTCTGCAGTTCCATTATCTGCTTGGTTTTGGCTAAAGACAGGGCTGGAAATTCATGAGGTTCCCTGTCCCCGTTATTCTCTTCATATCCAGTATTCTGGGTAGGGCTGTCCGGCAGGATATATCCTGTTTCCTCCTCCAGGGCGGACAGTTCATCAAAAAGAGCGTCCCACTCATAGTTGGACATTATCTCTTCTTTTCCATTATAATAGGCTTCCGACGCCTCGTTCAGGCGCTTTACCAGTTCCTCACACCTGCGCTTATAGTCTTCCATGTTTTTATACTCCCGTCTAAAAATTTTACTGCATACACAAGTGATACAGCATTTCCAATTCTGCTTCTGAAAGCTTCCGGTATTCTCCCGGCCTTAATTTCTCAAGGCGGATATTCACAACCCGGATTCTCTTAATGGAAATCACATGGACGCCAAGTTCCCTGGTCATCCGCTTAATCTGTCTGTTAATTCCCTGGGTTAAAATAATCTTAAAAGTAAACTTCCCGGTTTTCTCTACTTTACAGGGCTTAGTCATAAGGTCTAGTTCAGAAAGATAAACCCCTGCCTCCATTTTCTGTATAAAGTCCTGTGTAATTTCTCTGTTGACCCTTACCATATATTCCTTTTCATGGCCTGCGCTGCCCCGCATCATAGTGTTAATCAGTTCCCCATCATTCGTCAGAAGCAGCAGCCCTTCGGAATCCTTATCCAGTCTTCCGGCATAGGTTACGCGGACAGGAAATTTCACCATATCCGTAATCTTCTTATCAGCAAACCTGTCCTTTTCTGTACAGGTTACGCCCACAGGCTTATAGTACGCCAGCACCACCTTTTCATCTTTTCCATGGACAGGCTTCCCATTTACCAATATTTTATCCCTTCCATCCACCCGCATTCCGGCTATAGCCCTCTCGCCGTTTACCATGACCCGGCCTTCCTCAATCATTCTGTCGGCTTCCCTGCGGGAACACAGGCCGCAGGAGGCCAGGTATTTATTTAACCGTTCCTTTTCCATCCTTTTCTCCCTCCCATACCCCTTCCGGCCGGAGTTTATTCTTCATACAGACATAAATTACGCCATTAATTGCCTGACAGGTATTCTCTGTATTTGTCCCTGTCGGCTTTATGACATTTTACTTTTATCAGCGTCCCTGTTTCCTTATACTCTTTATCTGTCACATGGGCATGTTCCATAAAATATGAAAGCCCGCGGCCATCTTCATAAGGTATCAGAAATTCCGCCGTCACATAATCTTCATAAATCCGCTCCAGTATCATGTCAGTCAGCATATTTATAGAGGATTCCTCTTTCGCGGAAAGATAAATTTTGTCCTCTCCCACGCTTTTAGGGTAACTGATTTTCCCTTCACATTTATCCGCCTTATTAAACACCGTTATCATGGGGATGTCCCCGGCTTTCAGTTCCAGCAGCGTCTTGCCCGTTGTATCCATCTGCTCCTTATAATGAGGGTCGGAATAATCCACCACCTGCAAAAGCAGATCTGCCCCTTCCACTTCTTCCAGTGTGGAGTGGAAAGCTTTTATCAGGGCATGAGGCAGTTTATGGATAAATCCAACTGTATCTGACAGCAGGAAATCTTTGTTATTCCCGGTGTTGATTCTCCTTACCGTAGTATCCAGAGTGGCAAAAAGCATATCCTTTTCCAGAACCCTTTTTTCCTCCTCCTTTACATACCTGTCCACCAGCGAATTCATAATCGTTGATTTTCCCGCATTGGTGTAGCCAACCAGCGCCACCAGCGGTATTCTGGAACTGCTCCGTCTCTTGCGCTGTACCCGTCTTTCCCTGGAAACCTCCTCCAGTTCTTTGGACAACTCCGATATGCGGTGCTCAATCCTTCTCCTGTCAAGTTCCAGCTTTTTCTCCCCGGCGCCCCTGCTGCTCATACTGCCGCTGGTACCTCCCTGTCTGGTCAGGGCTTTGTGCATACCCACCAGTCTTGGAAGAAGATACTTTAATTTTGCGGACTCCACCTGCAGTTTCGCCTCCCTGGTTCTTGCCCTTGTCTCAAAAATATCAAGAATCAGAGTCGTCCTGTCCAGAATGGCTCTGTCCAGTTCCTTCTGCAGATTCCTAAGCTGGGAAGGCGTAAGCGTATCGTCAAACACAATGATATCAGCCTCCAGCAAATCAGCGGCTTCCTTCACCTCCTGCACTTTCCCGGTTCCGATATACAGCCCCTTATTGACCGATTCCATTTTCTGGGTAATCATCCCCACCGGCTCCATAAAGCAGGCTTTCGCCAGACTCTTTAATTCTTCCATGGAACCTTCAAAATCCTCGTCACCACCGTCATCCACACCTACCAGCAAAGCCCTCTCGCAGTTATCATCTGTTCCTATGAAATTTTCTTCCATTATTCCTCCAATATAGAAATTTCTGCGTCCCTGTAAAGATTTTCTATTAATTCATAATAATTTTCAAATGTCTTCTGGCAGCATCCCGGATTTTTAATGGTAATCTTTCCCGTCTTGATCCCCACAAGAGTAAAGGCCATTGCCATCCGATGGTCCTCATATGTTTCCACCTCTGTCTCTTTGATCTCCCCGGGAAAAATCCTGACACCGTCCAGTTCCGGCACCTCTTCGCACCGGATGCCCATACGCCCCAGTTCAGTCAGAATCCCCCGGATTCTGTCAGTCTCCTGAAACCGGATGTGTCCTATATTTTTAATGACAGTCATCCCCTGTGCAAAAGGTGCAAGGGCGGCCATAGTCATGGTCTGGTCGGAAAAATCCTTCATGGACAGTTCCAATCCCGGATATGTCCCCAGTCCGCTTCCCGATACCTGCATGCCTTCTTCTTTTTCCGTAAGGACACAGCCCATGTTTTGAAGAGTTTCTACAAATTTAATATCCCCCTGCAGGGAATCCATATGCACGTCTCTGACCATAACCTTTGTCTTAAGAAGGGGCGCCATGGCGTAGAAATAACATGCGCCGGATACATCCGGCTCCACCTGATATTCCTTAACCCCAAAATCCGGTTTATAGGGAATCCGGCAGACATTCCCTTCCTGCCTGACTCCAATGCCGAACTGGCCCATCATTGCCAGCGTCATTTTTATATAAGAGCCTTTCGCCCGTTCTCCCAAAAGGTTCACTTCCAGCCCCTTCTTTAAAAGCACCCCGGACATTAATAGGGCGCTGGCAAACTGGCTGCTGACTTTCGTGTCAATCTCCACTCTTTCCAGGGAAATGCCGGCAGATTTCATTTTAAAAGGGAAATGATTTTCCTCTCCCAGGAATTCAAAAATCACGCCTGCGCTTTTTAAAACATCCAGAAGAGGCTGCATGGGCCGCCTGCACATCTGGGAGGATGCTTCCAGTTGGTATTCCCCCCCGGCCAGGGCCAGCATTACCGTCAGAAACCTTGCGGCTGTGCCTGCGCTCCTTACATGGATAACCGCCTGCCTGTTGGGAATTTCTCCTCCCATGCCCTGTATGACCACATCCTTCTTCGTCTCGTCTGCCTCCACCTGAAAACCAAGCTTTACAAGGCTGTCCAGAAAGGCCCTTGAATCATCACTGAACAGAACCCCATGCAGCACACAGCGTTTGTCTGACAATGCTGCAAGCAGAAGCGCACGATTGGTAATGCTCTTTGACCCGGGAACCTGTACCCTTATATCTTTTATCTTTCCAATTTTCCTTACCCGGTATTTTTCTTCCATTTTAATCCTCCATGCCTCCTTTGGCGGCGTCATTTCGCCGCTTCTGTCCCCTACTACTATACCAATTTTTTGTCATCCTGCCAATGAAAAATTTATCGCCGCCTGCTGATCTCTGAAATATAAAGTAAAATATCCCGCAGACATATGTTCCACGGGACATTTACGCTACCACTCTTTATTTTTCGTAATCCTGACAGCCACAAAGTAGGATATGACAATAGCAAGCGCCGCAACTGCAATAAAGCAAAGAGAAATAATCCCTCCCCCATACTTTTCCAGTTCATTCACCTGCAGGCCTACACCATCACCCAGCTTAATGCCGGCCACAATAACGCCTGCCAAAAGCAGCATGGTGAAAATGGTCACATATCTGGCCTTTTCGACGCCCGCTTTAAACATAACAGGCAGGCTGATGGCATTTCCTATTACAAAAACGCTGGCCGTCGCCACAAGACTTTCCCACTGGAAATAGTCCTCCGACCCAAAAGATGTCGCATAAAACAGAAGATTTAGTATCACACTGATCAGTATCCCTCCTGATATTGCAGTCAAAAACAGCGCATACTTTGATTTAATAAGCATCTTCCGGTCTACTGGCATGGTCAGTGCATATCTGCAAAAAGAAACCGCTTCATCGGCCGCCATTGTACTCATGACTATCTGGCTTCCTACCAGGACAACATATATAATAATGAAAGAAAAGGAGCTTGTTGAAATTGACCAGATAAATAAAAATGCAAAAATCAACAGATACTGCTTTCCATATCCTTTTAAAATATATAATTCTTTTAATATAAGTCCCTTCATATTCCTTTTACTCCTTTACTTTTTTGTCTTTATGATTTTACAATATACAAAAGCATATCTTCTATGGTTGCCCTGTCCACCACGCAGCTACTGCTGCCTGTCTGCTCTGCTTCCCTAAAAAATCCGCTCTCCTCCAGCTTGTTTTTGTCCCTGATAAGGACGCTGGTTTCATACTCTCTTTCCTCTTTTCCCACAATAATATCGCCGGGAATCAGTTGTGCCTGCTTTTTGCTGCACCGTACAATTCCGTAATTATATAAAAGTTTGTCCTTATCTTCTGTAAAAAGAAGTCTGCCTTTGTGAATCAGCATCACGTAATCTGCTATTTTTTCAATATCGGATGTGATATGGGAGGAAATAAAAATAGTATGCTCTTCATCCTCAATAAACTCTCTGAAAATATCAAGGATTTCACTGCGCACTACCGGGTCTAAGCCGCTGGTGGCCTCATCCAGAATAAGGAGCCGGCTGTCATGGGACAGAGCGGCGGCAATGGAAAGTTTCATCTTCATCCCCTTTGACAATTCCTTAATCTTTTTATTCAAGGGAATTTCAAACCGTTCCATATAATCCCGGAACTTTCCTTCCTCCCATGTGCGGTAAATATTTTTCATCACTTTCTGGACATCCTTCACTTTCAGCCCTAATGGAAAATTACACTCATCAAATACCACCCCAATCTGTTCCCGCCATGTTACATCCTTCTCTCCCGCCAGGATCTTATGCCCCAGGACTTCTATCTGACCGCCGTCTATAGGCATCAGCCCCAGCAGGGCTTTGATTGTGGTGCTCTTTCCCGCTCCGTTTTCCCCGATAAATCCCACAATAGAACCGGACGGAACCTGAAAACTTACATCCTTTAATGTAAAACCATCGTACCGTTTGGTTAAATTCTCAACTGTAATTGCATTTTCTGCACCCATTTTCTCTCCTCCTGTATTAAGCCTGCGTTTCCTGATACAAAATCTCTATTATCTCCTCCAGCTCATCCCTGCTGATGCCGCTCTGCCCTGCAAGTTCAACCGCCTTTGAAAGCAGTTCCTCAATCTGTTTTAACTTCTCTTCCCGCATCAGGCTGGTATCGGCTGCCTTCACAAAGCTTCCTTTCCCAACTACTGTAGTAATAAACCCATCCCTTTCCAGGTCTTCATAAGCCCGCTTTGTAGTAATCACACTAACCCGGAGTTCCTTCGCCAGCGTCCGCATGGAAGGCAGCAAATCCCCCTCCTTCAGTCTCCCATTCATGACCATAGTCTTAATCTGGACTGTAATCTGCTCATAAATCGGCTTATCACTAGAATTACTGATTATAATATCCATCCGCCACCTCTTCCAACTGTAAAACTGCTTAAACATGTTTATATATTGTATATATCATATATGCACTATATTGTCAATATACATTTTTGCCCAGCATAAAAAAAGACTTATCCATGAGAGCCTGCTCCCACAAACAAGTCTTTTTTATCACATTCATCTTATTGATTAAAACCCAAATTTCCTCTCTGCCCTCACAAATACAGCAGCTCCGCAATCTCCTCCGGTTTATCCACAAACACTTTCGCTCCTGCCCGCTCCTGTTCCTCTCTGTTTCTAAATCCCCACGCCACAGTAATACAGTCCATCCCCGAATTTTGTGCGGTAGCAATATCCACCTCCGAGTCTCCTACATAAACCACCCGTTCTTTCGGCAAAGCCAGAACCTTAAGGGCCTCCATAACCGTATCTGGCGCAGGCTTCTTGCGGATACCCTCCCTTGCGCCAATTGCAGTCTCTACATATCCGTCAAAATACTGGCGGTTCAACGCGTCCACTCCTTCCTGCAGTTTATTGGACACAATCGCCATGACAAAGCCTTCCTCCTTCAGCCGGGCCAGCAGTCTTAAAATTCCCGGGTAAAGGCCCGTCTTGTCATTACAGTGAATCTTATAATGCTCTTTAAAATCTGCAAAGACTTTTTCTCTCTTTGAATCTGCGGTTCCCTCCGGCACTGCCAGTTCTATCAGCCTCTCCACTCCGTTTCCCACAAAATGTCTGATTTCCTCCAGACTCCTCTCCGGCATCTGATGCTCTCTTAAAGCATAATTGACACTGTCCATCAAGTCCTCAAGAGTATTTAGCAAAGTACCGTCCAGATCAAAAATAACGCCATCATATTTTTTCATAAATTTCTCCATTCTGCCGCATTGCGGCCTTTTATCCTGCTGCGCACCACTGCAAAGCATACGGCGTGTGCCAGCGCTGTAAGAGTCCATGACACAGGATAGGATATATACAGCGTATGCAGCGTCCTGTCCCACTGAAATATGGTATAAATCCAGACCACCCGGAAAGCACAGGCGCCCAGAAGCGATACTATCATGGGCATCACCGCATACCCCAGTCCCCGGATACTTCCCACCAGAACATCCATAATGCCACACAGACAGTAAAAAGTACAGATTACCTTCATCCTCTGCATCCCATAAGCAATCACTTCCGCATCCGTGGAATATAAGCCAAGAATCTCTTCTCCAAACAGCACAGCCCCGTTCCCCATAACCAGCCCAATCATGACCACGAACCCAAGACACTCTGCCAGTATCTTATTAATCCGTCCATACTGCTTTCCGCCCAGGTTCTGCCCTGTAAAGCTGACTGCAGTCTGATGCACGGAATTCATTGCCGTATACACAAATCCTTCTATATTACTGCCTGCCGTGTTCCCTGCCATGGCCACAGAACCGAAGGAATTAACAGAAGACTGAATCAGCACATTGGAAATGGAAAAGAGCGAACTTTGTATTCCTGCCGGAAGCCCCACCGCCGCAATTTTCCGAAACTTGTTCCAGTTCATATGAAGCTTGTCAAAGCACAGCCTGAAGCAGCCTTCACTGCGTATCAGACAGCGGATAATCAGCGTGGTAGAAACACACTGGGAAATCACAGTGGCCAGCGCCACCCCTGCCACACCCATATGAAAGGAAATGACAAAACACAAATTCAGGGCTACATTGGTAATGCCTGCAATAATCAGATAAAAAAGCGGCCTTCTGGTATCCCCTATGGCCCGGAGGATAGCGCTTCCAAAATTGAAAAGCAGCATCACAGGCATCCCCAAAAAATAAATCCGCATATAAAGAACCGAATGTTCAATTACGTTGGCAGGTGTGTCCATCAGCAACAGCAGGGGCCTTGCCGCCGCAATTCCCACAACTGAAAGCAATATGCCTCCGGCTGCGCTTATGAGCATGGACGTATGCACTGTCTGGCTTACTTCCCACTCCTTTTTTGCTCCATAATCCCTTGCCACCAGCACATTGGCACCCACCGACAGGCCAATAAACAGATTCACCAGCAGATTGGTCAGAGAACCCGTGGAACCTACCGCCGCAAGGGCTTCATTTCCTGCAAAACGCCCTACCACTACCACGTCCGCCGCATTAAAAAGCAACTGCAGAATACCTGACAGCATAAGGGGCAGCGTAAAAAGCAGAATCTTCCCAAACAGAGGTCCGCTGCACATATCCATTTCATAAGATTTCTGCATCTTCTTTTCCATTTTTATCACATACCTTTCATCTGATTCATATATTGGTAAAGAGACTTTATTTCATGAGGTTGCTTATGGCTACAGTTATTTTAGATGCCGGACACGGCGGCTCCGATTTCGGCGCCACTTACCTTGGCCGTATGGAAAAAGATGACAACTTAAGGCTTACGCTGGCAGTAGGCAGTATTCTCCAGGATGCCGGTGTCAATGTGTTGTACACACGAACCAGCGATGTCTATGAAACCCCTGCCCAGAAGGCCGCAGAAGGAAACGCTTCCAATGCCGATTACTTTATCTCCATACACCGCAATTCCAGTCCATATCCCAACCAGTACACCGGCGTTGAATCCCTGGTCTATAACCGCTATGGGACAGCCGCAGACATGGCCGGGAACATAAACCGCCAGTTAGAGCGCATAGGATTTGTCAATCAGGGCGTCAATGAACGCCAAAACCTTGCCGTGCTCCGCCGCACCAATATGCCCGCCGTCCTTTTGGAAGTAGGCTTTATCAATACCGACAGGGACAATGCCATTTTCGACAGCCGCTTCCAGGAAATTGCAAAAGCCATCGCCGACGGCATACTGATGTCTCTGTAGGGAATTATCTCCCCAAAGACAAGCGTCAGCTTCATACTTCCTTTCTCTGCGATACGCTTTTACGCCGGCGGACATGGCTCTTCCCTGCCCACCGGCGCATTTTTTGCTTATCACTTTCTGCTTCCATCAACATCCCTGCAGTATTCTATAATTTTTCTTCCAATTCCTCCAGCGAACCATATCCATATAAAAAAGCAGTATTCCCCATAATTATCTTTGCAAGATTTTTCCCTTCCCTGCAAAGCCCTGCGATAAATCTTCCGTACAAGTCCAGCGTCTCATCGGAATAAGTGGAAATCTCTCCCCGCAGATAGGTTTCGTAGGAGGTGTTAAAAGGCGTATCCTCTGCCGTATGGATACTCCTTGCATTACCTGCTGCTTTGGGATACTCTCTGGCAAATTCTTCCATCCACTCTACCTGTATCCTGACAATCTCCTCAATGATCTCCCTCTTCATTTCAGGCATCTTAGGAAACGAATCCTTTATCTGCGCATATCTGGCAGGCGCTGTGCTTTCCATCATCCGCCCGTATTTTTCCGTAATCAGATTCCATCCCCTTGCATTGGCCCTTCTAAAATCGCTGATATAACTTTTAAGCATCTCTTCTGTCCACGCATAATACTGGCTCTTGCGCATAATGGAAAAAGTATGAAAGTCATTCTGGCAGTCTGCCCGCCCGCCTTCATTTTCCACCTTGTCAAAAGCCTCCCACTCAAGGGACACCAACTCATTTACCAGGGCCGCCTTAAAGGAATCATCCTTTACTTCCTTCTGGGGAATACTTCTTAATATATTGTCTGTGTGATTGTCCAGATAATTGTCCTCCCCGCTGGTCAGCCCCTGCTTTTTCATCTCCGCAATAATCAGGGCCACAATAATTTCTATGGTCTGGGGAATCCGCTCATCCCCCGCTGGGAAATCTACCAGCGCATTTAAAATATCCCGGATTTCCGGCAGTATTGCCAGCCTTTCCATGCCTCTGTGCATCCATTTATAAAAAGGCGCATAGGTGCGGTTTAAAAGATATACCATGGCCATGGTGTGCCTCATAAATTCAGAAAGGGCAATGGATGCCGTGACCTTTTCCCCTCTGCCAGACATTCTGGAGTAATTGTACTGGCCGGACTGTGCCATAAGCGCCGCTTCCCGCGCAATCTTCTTTATCCTCACTTCCTCCGGATAATAAGAAAGTATTCCCCGTCTGATTCTGGTAAACTCGCCTAAATCATCCCGGAAAACTTTTCCATTTGTAGCTGCTGCAAGCCTGTAATCCTCCAGAAACAGCCATTGGTTCTGGGTGGTCGGCACATCCTTTAACCCGATAAGGCTCTCATAGAAATCCCCAATTTTAAAAACCCCTACCCTCTTTTGCGCTTTCAGGGTTGTGAAACGGGTAATCCCCATGTAGGTGGAGGGAAGTTCTTCGTAAGCTCTCTGGAGTTCTTCCCCTATCTCGTCATACACCGGGTCTGTCAGCCACATACAGAAGCCCGGACCGAAATCATGATCCCTGGATATCTGGTCGTCGAAGCCGAAACACTCTGACCCTTCTCCCACAAGGCCCACCGCAATCATCTGCTCATACTCCGGGAATTTCTTCTGTATCATGGGTTTCCCGAACTCCTCGTAAAATGCCTGACACAGTTCCATACCATTTCTGAACTGTCTGTTCCTTACCGGAAGCTGCCGTATCTTTTCAGCTACCGCATTCAGATTCTGCAAAGTAATCTCATAGGCTTTGCTTCTGCCCACATTTCTCTCAATCTCCCTAAGCGCCAGCTTATAATACCGGGCAGACTCCTCTAAATTTCCTGCCATATACTGTGCTTCCCCCATGGCCGAAAGGGCTCCGCTGTAATGGTAATCCTTGTCCTCGTCCATCTCAAAAATGGCAAATGCTTTCTTTAAATTGTCAATGGCTTCGTAAAAACGCCCCAGCTTTAACAGGGAAGTGGCAAGGTTTGTATATGTGACGGCCGCCTCTATCCTGGCTTCACTATAAAGTGATACTATAGAAAGAGCACGTTCCAGACAGTCGCAGGCACTCTCATAGTCTCCCATTTCTTGAAACAGAAGACTCATATTGTTGTAAAGGCTTGCATACCTGAAATCAGAAGGCGCAAGCTTTTCCTCATAAATCCCCTTCACCTCCTGGTAATAAATCATGGATTCCCGCAAAAGTCCTGCCGCCCTGCATGCATTGGCCACATTGAGCAGGGACGTGGCATACGCCGTGCTTCCTTTTAATCCGGCTTCCTCTATCAGTATAAGCAGTTGTCTGCACGCGGAAATGGACTTGTCAGACTCCCCTGTTTCCCGGTAATGCCCTATAATTTCATTGAGAAGGGTAATCACGGAGCCAGTGTCTCCTTCCGCAGACGCCTCGTCAATCCGGCGAAGCAGAAAAGTCTCCACCTGATCCACCTTATGCTGCGCAAACAATTCGTCCAGTTGTTTTAAGACCTGTTCAATAATCATAATATCACGCCTCCAAACTATCATTTTTAATCCATAAGCTGTTTCGTAAAAGGTAACAGCATCTGATTCACTTGGTCTGCTGCCTTATTTTTAAATACTTACTACCCATTATACTGCATTCATTGTTTTTTTCAAGCATCACCCCCGGCTGATATTTACATATTATATAGTAAAACACATGAGGATTCATTTTATGTACTTTTCAATTGGAATTTTAATTTTTGTAATTCTGATTATCCTTGTATCCGGCACCTGCCGCAGGCGCCATGCAATCAAAAAGGTCTGTTCCATGGATTCTGCTGAAAAATGCAGGCTTCTTTCTTCTCTGATAGAACCTTTCGGCTACTGCTACAACGAAACAGAAGATATCATCTCATCCCGGAACGATGCCTGGCAGAGGGAAGCCGGATACACCTCCCTTTATGACCACGCCGCCCCTTTTTTCAATATGGTATTTGATTATCTTCCCGTCTACTTTCCTTATCAGCACAGAACCTGGCTGATTGAATTCTGGAAAGGCCAGTACGGCATCAACACAGGGGCGGAAATCGGCATCTATTACGCTGACCGTCTTCTGACAGAGGAGGAACTGCCAACTGCCATGTTTCAGGCTGTGGAGGATAAGGATATGCTTCCTGTTTCCTTCTGCCTTACAAAGGAAAACGCCGCTCTGGCTTCTGTTTCAAAAGTAACCTGGTGGCTTACCGCCTTTAAAATGGGACTTTTTTCAAAACCTTCCCAGCTATGTCTGAACTGCTCCATACATTTCCCCAGCTGCGAAATGATGCAGAGTTTTCTGGCTTCTTTATTCCAGACAGGTATCTTAAAGGAATGCGTAAGGGTCTGCTGCAATACCGTTCAAATTCAGTACTGCGGGCCCCAGCACCCAGAGTATGGCTGTTTCACCCGGCTTGTTCGGAAATGGGCGCAGTTCTGGAACCGGATTTTCTGTAAAATCTACCTGTTCCTTACCCGGTATTTCTGCTCTACCATCGACAGGCTCCTTTATTTATATTACCTGCTGCCTTTCGCTTTCCGAAGGATGTTGCGGCCACGCAGATATTGTAAATGCAGACACGGACACCGCCGCTGAACAGAATACCGCCAGAACTCGTTGGTGTACCGGGTTCAAAATAGTCTAAAATAATTATTATAAAGGAAAACATCCATGAGTTATCATTCCCGTTTGTCCAAAGCTTTCCAAAATGCCCCTGTATTGCCCTTAACCAGAAGAAGCCGTTATGTCATTATCAGCGACTGTCATAGGGGCAGCGGAAATTCCAACGACAATTTTTTAAAAAACCACAACCTGTATTTTACCGCACTGAACCATTATTACAGTCAGGGATTTACCTATATAGAACTGGGCGACGGGGATGAACTGTGGGAAAACAGAAAGATGAGCCAGATTATTGAAATCCATAACAGTGTATTCTGGCTCCTCTCCCTGTTTTACAGGCAGAACCGTTTATATATGCTTTACGGAAACCATGATATGGAAAAGAAAAAGAAAGGGTACGGGGATACAGTCTGTTCCTCTTATTTCTGTCCAGAATCCCAGTGTGTGCAGCCCCTGTTTCCCGGTCTTACCTTTTATGAAGGAATTATTCTGGAAAATCCCTGCCAGGATTACCGGCTTTACCTGACCCACGGCCATCAGGCTGATTTCTTAAATTCTTCCTGCTGGCGGCTTGCCCGCTTCCTTGTAAGATATCTCTGGAAGCCTTTGGAGCGCTTCGGCGTGCTTGATCCTACCAGCGCTGCCAAAAATTATACTTTTAAGGATAAAACCGAGCAACGGCTCAGCAGCTATGCCAAAGAGAACAACCGTCCCCTGATGACAGGCCATACCCACAGGCCCCGCTTAAGTTCCGACTCCCCTTATTACATGAACACTGGGAGCTGCGTCCACCCCCGCTGCATCACCTGTATGGAAATCGACAGAGGACTCATTACACTTGTAAAATGGGCCACATCCGTAAAAAAAGACAGAACCCTCTATGTTGCAAGAGAAGTCCTGTCCCAGTTTATGCTCCCGGTTTAAACAGCCGGCACACGTTCGGAAATGCTGTCTGCACACTATATGCTCTGGCTTTTCTGTGTCGGAATCTGTTTATCGGTATAGAGGATATGTTCCACAAGCCAGTCCGTCAGATAGGTAAGGATATTACCTACCACTGTGTCCTGATCCTCAATGCCATCATCAATATGATCCAGATCGTGCTCCTCCAGCCAGTTGACAAAGGCTTCATGCTGCACTTTCTGGGAAAAAAGCTTCTTATATCCGATAGACTGCATATATTCCTCTTCATGGGCAAAATGCATTTCAGTATAATCTTTCAGTTCATTCAGCAGATTATGGATCCGGTCATATTTGTCAGGAATAAATTCATCATTTTTTAGCTGGTATGTTTCCTCCGCTATCTCAAAAAGCCTTCTGTGCTCCTTATCGATAAAATCAATCCCTGTCAGGTATTCATCTTTCATTTCGTACATAATAATCCTCCATTCCTGGTTAATATTTCATTCCCTTTGCTTTTTTTCGCCGTCCGCTTTATAAAATGCAAAATTATTTCTGCCGCTCTTCTTCACCTGATACATGGCATCGTCAGCGCAGATAATCAACTGCTCCACACTCCCGGCATCCATCGGATAAGAAGCGATTCCTATGCTTCCCCCTACCTTCCTTTTTTCGCCTGCAAGCATGAAAGGCTCGTCAAAAAGCTGATAGCACTGGAATGCCGATTTCTCTTTAATTTTATCCTGGCTGCTCTTAAGTATAATGATGAATTCATCCCCCGCAAAACGGTAAGGTGTAAGTATCGGGGTCTGCATCCCTTTCAGTCTTTCCGCAAGCTGCTTCAGGGCCTCGTCCCCTGCCGTATGTCCGTATGTATCATTAATATGCTTAAAATGGTCAATATCAAGCATCATAATGGAACAGGGTGTACCAGTATTCACCAGATTTTCAATATCCTCCATAAACTTGCTTCTGTTCCCCAGCCCCGTCAGAAAATCGTGCAGGGACGCCGATTCCATAATCTTCCGGGCCTCCTCCAATTCTTCCATCAGCTTCCGCCGCTTCAGATTATCATACATGGCCCAGAATACAACAGCCAGCATCGAAAAAACAAGTATTCCGGCCGGAATAATCACTTCCTTGTTGCGCTCTAAGAAAGGCGGCTGGTAATTTACCACATCAGAATTTTCTGGAACATCCGGCATAGTAAGGCCGAATTTTTTCACCACAAGCTGGTCGATACAGTAAATATTGGGACTTTCCATGACTCCCATATTGCTGACTTTCTCTCCGTTTATGACATTTAATGCAATGTCCGCCGCTATCTCTCCCGACTTATACATGGACGCCACATTACCGCCTATAAACCCGTCTCCAATGCCTCCCTCAAGCATACTAAAAACCGGAACTTTCGCATTATTCATAATAAACTGGATGGCTTCCTTTTCGCTGTACTGCTTACCGCTGGCATTTTCCGTCATCAGCACATAAATCAGGATCGTATCTTTCCCCACCATACTGATTTTCTGGCGCAGCTTATTTAAGGTAAGCTCTGAGGCATTGATATCTGTAAATTTCAGTTCCGGATACTCCCGGGCATAACGGTAATACTCCCTCTTCACAGCCATACCAGTAATACTGTTATCCAGAATCACTGCCACTTTTTTTGCGGAAGGGTATAGTTTCAAACCCAGTTCAATATTATTTTCTATGGAAAGCTTCTCAATTATACCTGTAATCATGGGATCCTCTGCTGCCTTAGCTGCCAGTTCCGTATCATTTACACCCTCGAATATCAGGGGAATCCCGTCAAATAATTCCTCTTTGTACTGAAGGGCAAACAAAAGCGCAGGATCATCCCCAAGAATAACCGCATCATAAGGCTCCACCTTCGACAGACGGTAGGCAAGTCCCTCATAGAACTGCTGGCTTGACACCTCGTCATTTATCCTCTTGGTATCCATGAATTCGTAATCTACCACCGTACTGCTACCGACACGGTCTTCAACGC
This sequence comes from uncultured bacterium, assembly GCA_947177425.1. Lineage (GTDB taxonomy): Bacteria > Bacillota > Clostridia > Lachnospirales > Lachnospiraceae > Suilimivivens. The sequence goes on along the minus strand of CAMWUN010000003.1, from coordinate 112,739 downwards.
CGCTGATCTGCCTCTGTACCGTCTTCCAGCTATAGGAGTACGAACTTATAAAAAGAATCCTTCCCTCCTTATCAGCGCCTTTCGCCTGCATCCCGAAAGCAGACAGAAAAACCAGAAAGAGCAGCAATCCAGTGCATAATAGACCATATTTCCTTTTTATTCCAGCCATGCCTGCTCCTCCTTAAAACTTCCTGGTACTTTATTATTATTTTATCACACTTTCAAGACAAAACAATATTTATAAGAAAAAAGCAGGAAACTTTTTCAAATTCCCTGCCTGTCAAATCCTGTGATTAATGCATAAGCATCGACTCAATAAATATACCATACCCTTTCGTAGGATCCTGCACCAGCACATGTGTCACTGCCCCTATCAGTTTTCCGTCCTGTATAATGGGACTACCGCTCATGCCCTGTACGATCCCACCTGTAGCCATCAGAAGTTCCGGATCCGTAATCTTAAGCACAATTCCTCTGTTGACATTATCGTTCTCAAGATTAATATCAATAATTTCCACATCGTACATTTCTGTTCCCTGTCCCAGAGAACAGATAATCTGGGCGGGGCCCTTTTCAATTTCCTGCTTTAATCCAAGAGGAAGGTAGCCGTAGGTGTCATTCATTGCTATTTCCGGGCTGCATACCCCGAATATACCTCTGGAAGTATTATCTGTAATGTTTCCCATCACATTTCTGTCATCATATTCTATAAAACCAGTAAGTTCACCGGGCAGGCCGCTCTCCCCTCTGGTAATTCCTATAATTTCCGTGTGATACAGGGTTCCTTTTGACAGGGTCATAAGGGTACTGGTATCTATATCATTGATACCATGCCCCAGCGCCCCAAAACGTCCCTGCTCGTCAATATAGGTCATGGTGCCAACGCCCTGCGCGTTATCCCTGACCCATATGCCCATTTTATATTCTCCATTCTGGTTCAACTGCGGCCTGGCTTTTACATCAATTATCCCGTCTCCCCTTTTGACTTTAAATACCATTTCCTGGCCTTCGCTGTGGTTGATTCTCTCAATCAGTGTTTTCTTATCATTAATTTCCTCATCGTTGACTTCCAGAATATAGTCCCCAGTCTGAAAAACATACTTTCCCGGGTTATACTTCTGACCGTCATCTCCCTCGAATTCTCCTGTCCCAACTACCAGGACACCCTGGGTCTTTACATAAATACCGATAGGAATTCCCGCCGGTTTCAGCATAAGATCCTGGATGACTTCCACATCCACTTCTTTTAGAGGAATCAGTCCAAAGAGTTTTAACTGTATCTTATACTGGTCAATCTGATTGGCCTTTACTGTAACAGTCCGTCCGAAGTCAATAGAAATACTTTCTGAAACGGCCGGGCTTAAGTTTGTGCCTCCGCTTACCTCTACCGCTTCTTTGTAAAGTTCTCCCGTAGCCGGTACTTTGAAATCCAATTTCTGGTCCACCCCCGCTTTTATCATTATGGTGGACGGAACACTGAGCCACATAAAATAATACAGGGAAAGCAGTACTGACAATACGCCGAATACCAGCATCATATATAAAAATTTTTTATAAATCAGAACCCTCCTGCGATTCGGTTCATATAAACGTTCCAAGTTTCCACATCCTTTTTATAAAAAATCGTTTCTATATCTTTCCCGCCCAAAAAAATCCAGCGAAGAAAAAAGACATACAGACTGTATGCCTTTTTTAGTATGTGAAAAACTTTGATTTTTACTTTCAGAATTTCATTTTTTTACTTCCAAATGTTACTATTCTTTGACTTTTTGCGCAGTTTCCCTCATTTCCCTGGCATTTTCAAGCACTGCTGCGGTCAGCTTGCCGCTTCCCAACAGCCTTGCCAGTTCGCCCAATCCCTCTTCTTCATTAAGTTCCCTGATTCCTGTCACAGTCCGTTCATTTTTAACGCCCTTTTCAATAAGAAAATGGGCATCTGCCATGGATGCAATCTGGGGCAGATGCGTAATGCAGATAATCTGGTGATTTTTAGACAGCTTTCCTAATTTTTCTGAAACCTTCCAGGCAGTTTTGCCGCTGATTCCGGTATCTATCTCATCAAAGACCAGGGTGCCCGTCTCGTCCTTATCTGCAAAAACAGTCTTAAAAGCCAGCATAATACGGGATAATTCGCCGCCGCTGGCAATCTGCCACAAGGGTTTGGGCGTCTCTCCCGGATTGGTGGAAATCATGAACTCTACCTTATCATAGCCGTCCGCAGTAAATTCCTCCTGGGCCGTTATGGATATTTCAAACTCCACGTCAATGAAATTCAAATCAATCATGGCTTCCTTTAATTTTTGGGCAAGAGGAGCAGCGGCTTTTTTCCTTAAATTTGAAATTTTACGACATAATTTTAAGATTTCTTCTTCCTGCTCTTTAGCCTGTACTTTTAATTGTTCCATATATGACTCAAAATGATTCAGTTTTTCGAGAGCATTCTGCTTTTCTTCCTGGACTTTCAATATATCGGCAATGGAATTTCCATATTTATCCTTTAAATGGTTCAGTATATTAAGACGTTCCTCCAGATATGCAAATTCTTCCTCGTCAAACTCAAGACTATCCCTGTACTGCGCCATGGAGCGGTTAAAATCATTTAACAAATCGTCAATATCCGTCAACTGTTCAATGAGCGGCACGCTTTCTTCGTCGTAGGCTTCGATGGCTTTAAGCTCTTTCAGGGCATATCCCACTGAAAGACCTGCGCTGCCTTCCTCCTCATATCCCGTAAGGCTGTGAACCTGATAGACAGTCTCCTTCATTTTTTTTGCATTGACCATCCTGCGGTATTTTTTTTCTACCTGCTCATCTTCCTCCGGGTTTAAGGCCGCCTCCTCTATCTCATTGACCTCAAATTCAAGAAGCTTTGCCTCCCGCATCCGCATGGCCTCGTCCGTATTCTGGTTTTGCAGTTCCTCCTTGCACTTCCTGTAATCAGCCAGCTTTACTTTTAACCGGGCTTTACATTCATCAATCTTTTCCCCTACATAGTCATCCAGCATCTTTTTGTACGCCGCCGGCTTTAACAGGGACTGGTGTTCATGCTGACCATACATATCCAGCAGATACCCTGACAGGCTTTTAAGCTGGCCGGCTGTGATACTCTCCCCGTTTGCCCGGCAGATGCTACGGCCTGCCATAATTTTTCTTTGCAGAATCAGCGTGCCGTCCTCCTCCATAGGCAAATCCATTTCCCTTATTATGTCACAGCTTTGCCCGTTCAGGGAAAACACCAGCTCTACCAGCGCATAATCGGCTCCGGTACGGATATAATCCTTGTCGGCCTTTGCTCCCAACGCCAGATTAATGGAGCCAATAATAATAGACTTTCCGGCCCCGGTTTCCCCGGTGAGTATATTCATTCCTTTGGAGAATGTCACCTCCTGTTCATCAATCAGCGCCAAATTTTTCACGTGTAAACTTTCCAGCATATGCTTCCTCCTTATGCCCCTTCTCTCAAGCGCATAATCGGTTACTCCTCCAGTACGCTGCGGATTTTCCCCATAACAGTCTGGGTATCCTCCGCAGACCTAAGGGCCATCATAATGGTATCGTCCCCCGCAATGGACCCCACAATCTCCTTAAGTTTCATGGCGTCTATGGCTGCGGCTACAGCCATTGCCATACCGGATACAGTTTTCACTACAAGAATATTCTGGGCCATATCCATGGAAATAAATCCATCCTTAAGCACCCGTATATACTTCTCTCCAAGGAAATGGTCGTGGTTGACTAAAACTGTGTACTTCTGCCTCCCGTCCCCCATAGGAACCTTTGACAGTTTTAATTCCCTTATATCCCTGGATACCGTGGCCTGGGTAACTGTGTATCCGGCTTCTTTCAGCTTATCCGCCAGTTCCTCCTGGGTTTCAATTTCAAACTGTTCCACCAGTTCCTTTATTTTCTGATGTCTGCTTTTTTTCATAGTGCCCTTTCATATTACAAAATATAAAATTATAAAACTAATCAATCATTTTCCTGTGTAGAACTTCCAGAAAGCTTACCTGGCTCAACTTGACGATTCCGGTAGTCTTATCAGATTTTTTAATTTCAATCCTTTCGCCTGTGCGCAGGATTGTCTTGTGGCATCCGTCAAATATGGCTTCCACCTCCTGTATCTCCCCGTCCCTGCTGCTTTCTATTCCCACCGTGACAGTGTCTTCCGGGGACAGCACAATGCTTCTGCTGTGCATGGAATGGGGACAGATAGGCGAAAGCAGAATCAGCTCTGCCTTAGGCTCCACAATAGGGCCTCCTGCCGAAAGGCTATATCCGGTGGACCCTGTGGGAGTAGAAACGATCATCCCGTCTGCGTGATAGTGATGGAGGAACTGACCGTTGACGTAAATATTAAAATTCAATATCTGAAGGGAGCCCTTCCTTGTTATTACAATATCATTTAAAGCTCTTGCATAATCCTTCACTCCCAGCCCATCATAACTCCGGCCGGAGATCATCATGCGTTTTTCTATTTCGTACTCGCCCCTAATCAGCTTGTCCAGGGCCTCTTCCGTTCCCGACCTGTTTATCTCCGCCAGGAATCCAAGCGTCCCTAAGTTAATACCCAGAAAAGGAATGTCCCTGTCAGCCAGATCCACAGCGGCCTGCAGAAGCGTCCCGTCTCCTCCCAGCACAATAATACACTCCACATCGGGACTTACCTGCTCCCTATATGTATATCTTTCCTTACCGGGCTTTTTCGTTCCCACATCCACAATACAGGTTTTGCCATGTCTGGTCAGATAATCCCTGATAGAGCACGCAGTCCTGAGTTCTGCATCCTTGGTCGGATTCGTTATCACATAAAAATGCTCCATTAGTTCTTCCTCACTTTTTGAGCCCCTGCAGGCTCACAAATCCACCCTGTAAATCCAGACTGTCATGGGCCCTTTTTACCGTTTCCAAAATCAAGCGGGAAGTCTCCTCCTTACAGGAATAGCCCGTTTTATTTCCGGTGATTTTCTGTGCTTCCTCCTCCGCCTCAGATTCCGTAATTCCGCCTGTCCCTTCTGCCTTATCCAGATTCTTCTTTATATGGATGAGATACTCTATATTCCCTTCCGGCCCTTTGATGGGCGAAAAGGTAAGATGCAGGATATCAAAGCCTATGTAATCTGTATAATCCATAATTTTCCTTATTACTTCTTCATGTACCTTTGCATCCCGGACAACGCCCTTTTTTCCTACCTTGTCACGGCCTGCTTCAAACTGGGGTTTAATCAGGCAGACCATTTCCCCAAAAGGATTTAAGATCGACCGGGCAGGCAGCAGAATCTTCGTGAGGGAAATAAAAGACACATCCACAGACGCAAAGTCCAGTTTTTCTCCGATATCCTCCCTGACCATATACCTGAAATTCGTCTTTTCCATACAGACGACCCTCTCGTCATTGCGCAGTTTCCAGTCAAGCTGCCCATGGCCCACGTCCACTGCATAAACTTTTGCTGCCCCATTTTGCAGCATACAGTCCGTAAATCCTCCGGTGGAAGCGCCGATATCCATACAAATACAATTTTCCAGCTTTATTCCGAAATTGTCAATTGCTTTTTCCAGCTTAAGCCCTCCCCGGCTCACATACTTCTGACCGCTGTCTTTTACTTCAATATGAATTTTTTCCGGGTTGAACGAGGTTCCCGCTTTATCTTCCCTCTGACCGTCTATGAATACATTTCCTGCCATGATAATGGCTTTTGCCTTTTCCCGGGAAGGGGCATAGCCTTCCTTTACCAATAATACATCCAGCCGCTCTTTCATGGTCAGTTTTCCATTTCCTCTTTGATTCTTTCTATAATACTGTCTGCGTCTATGCCGATTTCCTTCTTAAGCTGATCCACATTGCCGTGCTCCACATACTCGTCGGGAATGGCAATCTGTATAAACCCTGTGGAAGATTTCAGATTCCCCATTACATCCCTGACCTTTTCGCCGTAACCGCCGCTGGCTACATTTTCTTCCATGGAGACAACAAGTTTATGATTTTCCGCAGCCCACTTCACCGATTCCACATCAATGGGTTTTACAAATCTGGCATTTATGATACTGCACTTATGTCCTTCCCTGTTAAGCCGCTCTTTTACTTCTTCCGCCGTCTTTACCATGCTGCCCACAGCCATCAGACATATCTCCCCCTCCGCATAGATGAGTTCTGACCTGCCGGTTTCAATGGGCGCCCGGTATTCTTTCAGTCCTGCATAGGCGTCTCCCCTTGGATAACGTATGGCAACCGGCCTGTCAAAAGCTGCCGCAAACTTCATCATATCAGAAAGTTCCCACTTATTCTTGGGCGCCATAATATGCATATTGGGGATGGAAGATAAATAAGAAAGATCAAAAATCCCCTGATGGGTTTCTCCATCGCTTCCTACCAGTCCCGCCCTGTCAATGGCGAATACCACCGGAAGATTCTGGATACATACATCGTGAAGGATCTGATCATATGCGCGCTGCAAAAAAGAAGAATAAACCGCCACCACAGGACGCAGCCCGCCCGCTGCCAGCCCTGCCGCAAAAGTGACTGCATGTTCCTCCGCAATACCCACATCAAAGAAACGTTCCGGATACATGTTTCTGAATCTCTTAAGGCCAGTCCCGTCAGGCATGGCTGCCGTAATGGCGACAATCTTTTCGTCCCTTGCGCCCAATTTGGTCATAACAGTAGAAAAAATATCCGTATAATTGGCGGTAGTCCTGGGCTTTGTGGGAAGTCCTGTCTTTATGTCAAAAGGCTCAGCCCCGTGAAATCTCGCCGGATGACGCTCTGCCGGGGCAAACCCCTTGCCTTTTTCGGTAATCACATGAACCAGAACCGCATTTCTGGTGCGCTTCGCCTCCTGAAATACCCGCAGCATAGCGGAAATATTGTGCCCGTCAACCGGGCCTAAATAGGTAATTCCCATATCCTCAAAAAACATTCCCGGCACCACAAGATGTTTAAAACTGCTCTTGGCTTTCCGAATGCCTTCCACAACCTTTGCCCCTTTGGGAATATCTTTTAAGGTATTATATACCCCTTCCTTTATATCCAGATAGGCGTTGGCTGTCCGGATGTTGTTCAGATATTTGGACACCCCGCCCACATTTTCAGATATGGACATATTATTATCGTTTAGGACAATAATGAAATTCGTTTCCAGTTTAGCTGCATTGTTGAGGGCTTCGTAAGCCATGCCTCCTGTCAGGGAACCGTCCCCGATCACGGAAACCACAGTATTCGTGCCTCCCTGTATGTCCCTTGCCTTGACCAGCCCTAAACCTGCCGAAATGGAAGTAGAACTGTGCCCTGTATCAAAACAGTCGCATTCGCTTTCCTTGCGTTTGGGGAAACCGCTCATGCCGCCGAATTTCCGCAAATTTTCAAAACCTTCCCTTCTGCCTGTCAGAAGCTTATGGGTATAAGACTGGTGCCCCACATCCCATATCAGCTTGTCCCCGGGCAGATTCAAAAACAGATGCAGCGCCATAGTCAGTTCCACCGCTCCTAAATTGGATCCTAAATGGCCGCCTGTACGGGAAATTTTTTCAATTAGAAATTCCCTTATCTCCTGTGCAAGAGCCGGATAATCGGAAGCATTTACATTTTTGATATCATTTACATTTTTGATATTGTCAAGCAACATTCCATCAACCTTCTTTTCTTCTGTCCCTTTTATTTTTCTCTGGTAATCAGGGAGTTTACAAGTTCCTCAAGAAATCTGCTTCGATTTTCAAAAGATCCAAGGATGTGAAGAGCTTCCCTGGACAATTTTCTTACTTCTTCCCTGGACTCCTCCAGTCCATGAAGGGTCACATAGGTCAGCTTATGGTTCCTTTCATCACTGCCCACAGGCTTGCCCAGAACCTCTTTTGAACTGGTCACATCCAGTATATCATCCTGAATCTGGAAAGCAATTCCTATATTGTAAGCCGCCTTTTCCATGGCGGCAACAGCTTCTTTATCCGCCCCCGCTAAAACAGCTCCTATCATAAAGGCAGCCTGAATCAGGGCGGCCGTCTTGTTTTCATGGATAAACAAAAGAAGTTCCTTCGTCATCTCCTGCCCTGTCCCGGCTTCTATATCAGCGCACTGTCCGCCTATCATTCCGTAAATCCCCGCTTTATTTGCAAGAATTTTCACAGCCTGCGCTGTCCTTTTCATTTCCTCCCGGCTTTCCGCCATATCAAAAGCTGATGCCACCGTTTCAAAGGCAAGGTTTAAAAGCCCATCCCCGGCCAGCACTGCCATGCCGTCCCCATAAATCTTCCATGTGGTTTTGCGTCCTCTTCTGTACTCGTCATTATCCATTGCCGGAAGGTCATCATGGACAAGGGAATAGTTATGAATCATTTCCAGCGCCGCCATGAAGGGTTCCACAAGTTCCCCTTTCCCGCCAAACAAAAGATAGCTTTCTTCCATCAATATGGGCCGCAGCCGCTTTCCGCCTGCCATCACACTGTAATTCATTGCCTCCAGAACCTTTTTCTGGAACCCCTGCTCTCTGGGAAGATATTTTTTAAGTACTTCTTCTGCATGTTTTACTTTACTGCTTTGTATTTCATCAAAATTCATGAGTTTCTCCATCTTCATTTAAAACCAGTACCTTTTTTTCCACCTGGTCAATGGCCTGATTGCACTTCTTCAATAGTTCCATACCGCTTTTATAAATCTGGAAGGACTCTTCCAAAGAAATGTCTTCCTGTTCCAGTGCCAAAACAGTCTCTTCAAGCTTATCAAAGGCTTCCTCAAGATTAAGCTCCCCATCCTCCTGCTTTTGCATACGCATTCTCCTTCCGCTTTCTTTCTGTCCCTGTTTCATACCTTAGAATTTCCTCATTAATCTTCTAAGGAGACTTCCCCGGGATACTTTTTTGTCACCTGTGCTTCCATCCTGCCATTTTTAACATAAATCTGGAGATAGTCGCCCAAGGCAACCTTTTCTATATCTGTCACTGTCCTTCCCCCGCTGTCCGAAACGTAGGAGTACCCCTGATTCAGCTTATCTAAAGGGGAAAGACCTTTTAACTTTTCTATATAAATTGCCAGCCTGTGTCTCTGGTCTGCAATCCGGCTTTTCACAGCCGCCAGGAGACGATCTTCCAGGTTCATGGCATAGGTTCTTTTCTCTCTGATTTTTCCCATGGGACTGTTCATTTTCAGTCTGGCACACAGAGCCTGGGCCCTGGCCTGCCCCAGCCTGATCCGCCCCTGTATCTGCCGGTTCATGGCCGCTTTCATCCCCTCTAACTGGTTTAAAAAAAGGGAAACATCATAAACAGCCAGTTCTGCCGCCGCCGAAGGGGTAGGTGCCCGCAGGTCAGCCACATAGTCAATGATTGTGGTATCCGTCTCATGTCCCACTGCTGAAATGACCGGCACAGCGCAGTCAAAAACTGCCTGGGCCACTATCTCCTCATTAAAAGCCCACAAATCTTCTATGGAGCCGCCGCCCCTGCCCACAATCATCACATCCGCCCCTGCCTGTTCCAGCGCATGGATTCCGCGGACAATGCTTGCCGGTGCGGCATCTCCCTGCACAACCGCCGGATAAAGAATTATCTGTACATAAGGGTTTCTTCTTGAAGCAATATTAATAATATCCCTGACCGCCGCCCCTGTGGGGGCTGTCACCACTCCCAGGATTTTTATAAATCTGGGAATCTGCTTTTTATACTCTGGCGCAAACATCCCTCTCTCCTGCAGTTCCTGCTTTAAATGCAAAAATCTTTCATAGAGTTCCCCTGCACCGTCCTGGGTAATGCGCTTTGCATACATCTGATACTTTCCATCTCTCTCGTATACATCCACAGTACCCCTTACAATTACCTGCATCCCCTCAGACATCCGAAATACAAGACCGGAACGGTTTCCTGCAAACATCACGCAGGAAATCGTTCCTTTTTCATCCTTTAACGTAAAATAAATATGTCCGGAAGAATGATATTTGCAGTTGCTGACCTCACCTTTAACGGACAACTCCTGCAGTAAAAAATCCTGCGCGAACATATTTTTAATGTATGAATTTATCTGACCAACCGTATAAACATTCTGCATATAATTATCCGCCTATGCAAACTTTGCCAGCACTCCGTTAACAAAAGAGGGAGACGAATCCTGCCCGAATTTCTTGGCAAGTTCCACAGCTTCGTTAATGGCAACACTGGTAGGAATCTCATCATCATACATGATTTCATAAACAGCCAGCCTTAAAATCGTAAGATCCACCTTTCCCATGCGGTCTGTGTTCCACCCCTGAACCTTTTCGTTTAAAGCCGTGTCAATTCCATCCAGTTTTCCGATAATCTTATTAAATTTCCCGCTAATATGAGCATTCTCCCCCAGCGCCATGCTGTTTTCTTCATCCTCAAAGAATAATGCTTCCTGCTGTGCCAGTTCTTCCCTTGGGTTAAATTCTACGCGGAACAGCAGTTTAAAGAGCTGCTCTCTCATTTCTCTTCTGCTCATGAGTCTCCACCCTGTATGATTATCCTTTTTGCATATTAACGCCGGCTATCCGGATATCCACATCGGATACCTCCAGCCCAGTCATATTCTCAACCGTTGATTTCACCCTCTCCTGCACCTTCTGGGAAACTGCCGGTATATTGTAACCATATTCAACTATCAGAACCAGTTCTGCTTTGACCCGTTTTCCGATAACCTCTACTTTTACGCCTTTGGTAAGGCCCTTTACACCCATTTTGCTCATCAGTTCATGGCTGATATTCCCGGCCATGGCCGCAACGCCTTCTACCTCGGTTGCTGCAAGACCTGCAATCATTGCCACCACATCATCGGCAATCTTAACTGTACCAAGGTCCTCATCTTCCTGCAATACATACGTGTTCTGTTCTAAAGTTTTTTCCATAAACAATACCCTTTCTTTCCTTTTACTGCAAGTCTTATTATCAACTATGATACCAAAAATTACGCTTTTTGCATAGCCCCAGCCGTAAAATTACACAAAAATACAGCCGCCAGCCGCCCTAAAGCCAGAAGCTTAGGCTCTGCTGTTCCTCATTTTCTGCGTAGGAAACGGTTCCCTCCTGGGCGTTCAGGTATTTGAAGATTCCCTGTTCCTCTATGAGATGGAAAATCATTTCTTTATAAATTGTGCTGTCTGCACATTTTAATGTTACATAGGAGTTTCCCTGCTCATAGGCCGAGGTGAATACCTGGGCCAGCTTTTCTTTGTCAACTTCCGTAAAATAAAGCCCTTCCCTGACATAGTAATTGTCCTCTATGGAATTACACTGGGGTATCTCCACTATAGAATCGATTATATGGGTTTTCTCAAGCTGGGCGGTGGTCACGCACAGGTAATCGTAGTTAATGGGAGGGATGCTTCCCAGCAACTGTTCGCTGCTCCCCTCCACAATCTGGTAAGAAGCGTCTCCCCATGTAGTATCTACATAATAATAATTTCCATCCAGCTTTACCAGATTCCATGCATGTCCTTCCCCTCCGGAGACCCTTCCCATAATGAGGGTTGACTCAATTCCCGCTTTACTTAAAAGATACTGGGTCGCCTTGGCATACCCCTGGCATACGCTTTTCCGGTTGATAAAGACAGAGCAGATATTCTGGTTATCCGGAACCGCCGCGTCATATTCCGTCTGGTTGATGATATATTCATAAATATACTTCACCTTTCCATACTGGTCCAGGCCGCTTTCCATGCCATCCAGACATTCCGCCGTGTATTTACTGATCTGTTCTTCCTTAAGGGCCGCTTCCTGCTTTGACACATTGTAGGTGCCTGAAAAGGTAATCTTTTTAACAATATCCCCCAGCGTATATCTGGTGAATGTGTAGCCGTCCACATAGAAAATTTCGGGATGGTCATTAAGCACGCACTGGAATACCTTCTCAATCATATCCGTTTCCGTGCAGGACAGAGCAGTCCCTTCGCCGAAATCCTGAAGTATCTTCAATATTTCTGCATAAATGATCTGCTCATCTGCATTCAGCCTGTCATAATGAAAAAGCCCCGACTGCTGCTTTTTAATACTGGCAGTCTCCTCTTCGGGTATACCGAAAATGCTTTCCACCTCACCGGAATCCGCCTCCTGCTTTAAGGCGCCGTCCAGTCCCTTCTGTCCGGATGCCTCCACTGGCTGTCCTTCCATATTTACCTGTGCCGTACCCTCTAAGGGCCTGTCCTGTCCTGCCAGATAACTGCAGCCTGAAAGAAGCAGCATACAGACAAGAAACCACACTATACTCTGTCTTATTTTCATTTAATCACGTCCAAACTCTGAAAGTATCAATCCTTCGTTCCGGTCCAGGGTCATACCCACACTCCATGCATTGACAAACAGCAGCAGGGGATTGCCTTTTAAGTCCCTGACCTTCTTCATATCGGAGGTTCCCACCAGCTTATTCAAATCAATCTCCTTATTTTCAATCCACCGGATATGTTCATAGGGAAGATTTTCAAGCTTTATTTCCACATTGTATTCATTTTCCAGCCGGTACTTGAGTACATCAAACTGAAGCACACCCACCACGCCAACAATGATTTCTTCCATACCTGTGTTAAATTCCTGGAAAATCTGGATTGCGCCTTCCTGGGCAATCTGGTTGATTCCCTTTACAAACTGCTTCCGCTTCATGGTATCCACCTGTCTTACCCTTGCAAAATGCTCCGGTGCAAAAGTGGGAATCCCTTCATAACAAAACTGCTCTCTGGGCATACACAAAGTGTCCCCAATAGAGAATATCCCCGGATCAAATACGCCGATAATATCCCCCGCATAGGCTTCGTCCAGTATTTTCCTTTCACTTGCCATGATCTGCTGGGGCTGGGAAAGACGCATAACCCTGCCTCCCTGAACATGCTTCACTTCCATGCTTGCCTCATACCTGCCGGAGCATATCCGCATAAAAGCAATCCTGTCCCTGTGGGCCTTGTTCATGTTAGCCTGAATCTTAAAAACAAAAGCCGAAAATTCATTCTCCACCGGAGAAATCAGCCCGATATCGGCTTTCCTGGGCAAAGGCTCTGTGGTCATGTCAAGGAAATGCTGCAAAAAGAACTCCACACCGAAGTTGGTAAGCGCTGAACCAAAAAATACCGGCGTCAGCTCCCCGGCCTGCACCAGCTCCAGGTCAAACTCTGCACTGGCCCCGTCTAAAAGCTCAATTTCATCCATCAGGGTACCTGCCGCTTCCTGTCCGATTTCCAAATCCAGCTTTTCCCGGTCAGCAGCAGGAATCTCCATGCTTTCCCCTTCCCTGGTTCCCTTTTCCGTATCCGAATAGGTAATGATGCATTGCCTTTTCCTGTCATATACCCCCTTAAACTTCTTCCCGGAACCTATAGGCCAGTTTACCGGACAGGTGGCAATTCCCAGTTCTTTCTCAATTTCGTCTAACAGTTCAAAGGTATCATTTGCATCCCTGTCCATTTTGTTGATAAAAGTAAAAATCGGTATCCTGCGCATGACGCAGACCTTAAAAAGCTTACGGGTCTGGGCCTCCACACCTTTGGAGGCGTCAATGACCATCACCGCTGAATCAGCCGCCATCAGCGTACGGTATGTGTCCTCGGAGAAGTCCTGATGTCCGGGCGTGTCCAGAATGTTGATACAGAATCCCCCGTACTCGAACTGGAGCACCGAAGATGTAACTGATATCCCTCTCTCCTTTTCAATTTCCATCCAGTCAGACACCGCATGCCTCGCCGTTGCCTTTCCTTTTACACTTCCCGCCAGATTGATGGCGCCCCCGTACAGAAGAAATTTCTCCGTCAGGGTGGTCTTTCCTGCATCGGGATGAGAAATAATTGCAAAAGTCCTTCTTCTGTTTATTTCCTGTCTATAATTGTCCACGTATTTTTCCTCCAAATGATTCCTGATGTAACTTAAAACACAGAATTTCCGGCTATATCCCCCCTAATGCCCAGGGCTTTAAGCACGGTGGCCCCTATGTCCGCAAAGGTATCCCTGGTTCCCAGATTTCCCGGCTGTACGCCTTTTCCATAAGCAAGCAGAGGCGTATATTCCCGGGAGTGGTCAGTCGATACTGTATAGCCCGGGTCACACCCGTGATCGGCTGTAATCATAAGTAAATCTTCTTCCCCAAGTTTTGCCAGCATACCAGGCAGCGCACTGTCAAACTCAGCTAACGCTTTCGCATAACCTTCTATATCATTTCTATGCCCATAAAGCATATCATAATCCACAAGATTAATGAAACACAGCCCTTCAAAATCCTGATCCAGATATTCCATTGTCCGTGCAATTCCTTCTGCATTTCCTTTGGTATACACATAGGAAGTGATTCCCCTGCCAGCAAAAATATCTTTGATTTTGCCCACGCCGATGACTTCTTTTCCTGCTTTTTGGATGATATCCAGCATTGTGTCCGCCGGAGGTTCCAAAGAGTAATCATGCCTTCCTGAAGTTCTCTGGTAGTTTCCGCTCTCTCCTGAAAAAGGTCTTGCTATCACCCTTCCCACACTGTGTCTGCCGCAAAGAAGTTTCCTTGCCATCTGGCAGTACTCATATAATGTCTCCACCGGCACCACATCCTCATGGGCTGCTATCTGGAACACGCTGTCGGCTGATGTATATACAATCAGGTCTCCTGTCCGTACATGTTCATCCCCGTATGCCTTAATGACTTCTGTTCCCGAATAGGGACGGTTACACAATATCCCCCTGCCGGTCATTTTACAAAAAGGGTCTAAAATTTCCCTGGGAAATCCTTCCGGATAGACAGGCAGGGGACTTTTCGATACTACGCCTGCAATTTCCCAGTGCCCGATAGTGGTATCTTTCCCTTTTGATGCTTCCCTCATTCTACCGTAAAGCGCTGTGGGCCGGGCCGTCCCCTCCCGCCAGTCTATACCGTCAATATTAAACAATCCCATTTTCTCCATATTGGGCATGTGGAAACAGGAGCCTTTAGATGCAGAGCGCAGGGTATTGGTTCCTGCATCGCCAAATTCCGCCGCATCTTCCATAGCGCCTATTCCCACACTGTCCAGAACAATTAAAAAAACTCTCTTCATAGGGTATCCCTTTCTTCTTCCTGCCAGATTGCCTGATCCGGCTTTTCGTTATTTACCTGTAATAGGATACCACATTTTTCAAAATATAGCATCTATTTATTCTTATGGATGAGGGCCGGCAGTAATAATCCAGCCAGGCCAGGCTGTTACAACAGACTTGCCATACCTTATTCGCCTGCAAGCGTACTGATAATAATAGCTTCAGGAGCCGCGCCTGTTTTGCGGATAATGATGTCCTCTATCTGTGCCCGCTGTGCCTCTGAAAGTTCGGCGGCATTCACTACCACATCTACGGTTTCATCTGTGATGCTTACCACCACATCATCAAATCCCTTGCTTTCAAGCAGAATTTCCGCAGCAGTTTCCTTCTCTGCCACATCTGTAATGGCAATCATATTATCTACAGCTTCCTGCTTCTGTTCCTCTCCGATATTTACATTGTTAATAATCTCCAGCAGCGTCTCCTTATTTCTGGCTCTGGTCTGTTCCTTCAATAGCCTTGCCCCTGAAAGGGTATTGAGACTGGCAGAGGAGGTAAAGACTGCTTCTCCCGGAGTTTCCCCGTCCGATAACTGGTTCTCTGCTTCCGGCGTTATGTCCTGGGCTGTATTTTCAGCCATAACTTCCTCCATGGTTTCGTCCAGATAATTTTCTTCCTGTAATACCACGTCGGAGTCCATGCTTTCAATTTCCCCATACTGCGCCTGTTCCATATCCTCATCGGATATTTCAAAAAGCGCCGCCACATCCTCACCGGCTTCCGTAATGCCCTGCTGGTTGGCTACCACTGTGTCAGAGCCTGCTGTCATAATCTCTTCTTCCGTAATTCTGCTTCCGGCAAAATTCAGATACCCTGCAACTGCGATCATAATTGCCAGCGCCGTAATCATGATCTGATTCTTCTTCACCATATTTTTCAAATCCGTTTCTCCTTCTTATTGTGATATCATTTTAACTATTTTAATTTTATGTGCCTCTATGCCAAATAATGCCTGAATTGCTTCTGTTATATTTTGGACAGTTTTGGCATTCTGGCCGCCCTGGGCTGACACTACCACGCCTTCCACCCGTGGGGACAGCACTTTCTTTACATATGGGGTGCTGCCGCTGTCCTTAAAAACCGTTTCCTCGCTGCCGCTTATGTCCGTAGTGTTCCTGCTGCCTCCCGCCGAATCCACCTCTGTAGTGCCGTTCCTGGATGTGCTCTGATCCTTCTCCACCAGCGCCTCCCCGGATCCTTCCAGCGTCACCATCACTTTCACCTTCCCCACACCCTCCATGGTACCCAGTATCTCTTCCAGTGACCGTTCAAGTTCCATGGCATAAGAGCGCATGGCGTCTGTACCGATATCACTGCCCATCATGTCCGCCGCATCTGATATGGAATCTGAATTAAGACCTATTATACCATCTTCACTGTCCCATTGTTTGGACTGTGAATCTGTTTTTTTGTCCTCCAGGGGCCATACAATCACTAAAAGGAGAATTCCTGTAAGAAATATAATCAGGAAATTGTCTTTGGTAAATTTCATATTATTTTTTAATAATTTCAATTTTATTTTCATCCACCCCCAGACAGTTTCCATAGAGCTTTCTCAATCCCTCTTTCCCTTCCAGTTCCCCAGCCCTGTCTTCTTTTGTCTCTTCTCCCAGACTTACCAGTCCTATCTCTATCTTTCCTTCTGCCCCGTTCCCCTTAGGCATCACCGTAATGACAAGGTTCTCCCCCATCTCCACACTTACGGCTGTGTAACCGCTTTTACAGCCATTTAGCCGTTCCAACAATTCCTCTTCGATATTTTTGTATATCTGAATCTCCCGCTCCTCCATTACAATCCCTTCGCTTTCTGACTGGATTCTGCTCTCCAGCATGGCGATTGCATCCCTGATTTCCTGTCCCTGCACTTCTCCCGGAAACAGACGGGAAACCGGCTCCATAATCCGGATAATCATGATGATTCCCACCAGCACCCTGACATATTTCACGTAGGAACTGCCTGGCACAAAAAAAAGAATCGCCTGTGCAATAATCATAAAAATACAGATTTCCTTTACAACCCCTACCATAGGCCCTCCTAAGACGAAACAGTGTAAGAGACTACTGCAATTACAATGATGAACAATGCCACGGAAGTAAATACGCACCTAAAAAGGAGGAAGCATCCTTCTCCCACCCTGTCTGCACACAAAGAAAGTCTCTTATCGCTTACAATCCCTGTAATTGCTGCCGCAAGTTTTACTGTTCCCGTTATCACCAGTATCTTAAAGAGCGGAGTGATGCAGGCGCCAAGGAGCAGTATCAGGAGGAAAACCCCCATGCTGTTTTTGATGAGGACTGCCGACCCCAGCATCAGTTCCGTCACCCCTTCCGCCACGCCCCCTATACCGGGAATTGCGGAAACTGCCTTGCGCATGGCAGAAATTTTCAGGCGGGATGCTACCGGGACTATAACAGCCTGTACCAGGCTTAAACCAGTAACAGCCCCCATGGATACCTTGAGTGCAAGGACAATCCCCTTTTCAATAAACTCCAGCAAAAGGGTCAGCTTTTCCTCTGCCCACAAGCCGTTTAACAAAGCCAGCATCACATAACTGTAAATAAAAGGTATCAGTATCTGGCATAAAAAACTTTCCACCAGATAGGCGATTACCAGCATAAGCTGATAGTAATACACCCCGGAGGATGTACCCTGGGCCGTTCCCACTGCCACAAAATAAGTAGGAATGAACAGCTTGATAAACAGCACAATATCCTCCATTGCGGCGGATGCTGTCTGGGATACAAAGAGAAATATCTTTGTGAGAATCACCATCAGGAAAAGGTACAGGAAATAGAATCCTGCCTGGGCAATCTGCTGCCCTGCAAACAAATCCGAAAATTCCGCAAAAAGTGCGGAGACAACACCCAGAACCAGAATATAAATAAAAATCTGCCTGATACCGGAAACTTCCCCTGCAAGCCTGTCTTTTACCCCCTGGAACACTTTCTTAAAAGCCGCCTGGGCCTTTCCCCTTATTATCAGGGAAAGACACTCCCCGGCATCAAGATTTGCTTCCGGGAACAGGCTGTCCATCCCTTTATTAATTTCCCCAAGGTCACAGGAGGAAAGCCAGTCCTCAATATAAGCAAAACCATCGTTTTCTTTTTCATCCGCCTGGGCCTCCATCCCCCATGACAGACATAAAAAAATAAATCCCAAAAGGCCAAAGGCCGCTTTCCCCGCTTTTTTCATTTCCTTTCTCCATTCATCCTGCTATAGCATTGATATTTTCAATCACTGCCATAAGCACAGGAATTCCCATCAAAAGCACGGACAGCTTTCCGAATATCTCTATCTGTCCTGCCACCGCGCCATAGCCTGCATCTTTACAGATAGAAGAACAGAACTCACAGACATAGGTAATCCCCACCGCCTTGAATAAAAATCCCAGATAACTCCCGCTGCCTTTCAAATAGCCTTCCAATTCCCTGACTCTCTCCAGCAGGACTTTCAGACCGCTTATGGAAAACCCGAAAATCAAAAGGCACAGGGCCGCTCCCATATACAATCCATATTCCGGTCTGTTTGATTTAAACTGGAGGGCAAAGAGCACCCCCGCCACTCCAAGGATTCCTATTTTAATAATTTCCATCTTTCACCCTTCTCTCTTTACAGACTGAACAAATCCTGTATCATCACAAACAAATCATAGATATAGGGCAGAATCCAGGTCAGTACCAGAATCAGTCCGGCCAGGCTGATCAGGAAAGCATGTTCTTCCCTTCCGCTGTGCTTTAATATCTGGCTTAGAATGGTTATCAGAATCCCCACCGCCGCTATTTTAAAAATCAGGTTTATACCCATATTTCCTCCATGCACTTATGCTACAGCAGCAGAATGGATACCAGAACACCGACTGCCACTCCAAGGCTCATAATCATTTTATTTTTACTTTTTTTCTCCCGCTCAAGTTCATCAATATGCAGATTCACATCCCGGATCAGTTCGTCCAGCGCCCCTGCCTGCGCAGTCTCTTCCATAAACCCCAGACAGGAAGGGAAATCCAGCGCCAGCTTCTTTTCACTTTTGGTAAGAGGCGTCTCCTCCAGGGCTTTTTCCATGTACTGTTTCCAGACCAGCGGAAAGCTCTCCCCCTCCTCATATGTTCTCCTGTATATTTCCTCAAAAACCGCTGCAAAAGGCTCCTGCCCTTTCCCGGCAATCCTTCGCAGGGCTTCCGGGACGGCCGCCTTCTGATAAGAAATATAGTATTTCATATTTTCATAGATACTGCGTATCTGTTTCAAAAGCTTAAGACGCATGTTTCCATCCCTGCACACGCTCCCTGCAAAGCCTGCGCAGCCGCTTATGACCAGTACGCAGCCTGCTAACCGCAGCATAATCTCTCCGCCAGCGCCGGATAAAGCCTGTTTCCGTTCTTATCAAAAATCTCCCTGATACCGCATATCCCTTTCTTTTTTTCCAGAAACAGATATCTGTCAAAAATATGTTCTTCCACATCCTCCATAGAATCCCCGTGCATAGTGGCTACCACGCTGCTGCCGCACTGAAGCACCTGCAGAAGCGCCCTCATATCCTCGCTACCCCCGATTTCGTCCACTGCCACCACCGAAGGGGCCATGGAACGCATTAAAAGCATCATTCCCTGCACCTTGGGGCACCCGTCCAGCACATCTGTGCGCATGCCCACATGATTCTGCGGGATACCCATGAAGCTTCCCGCAATTTCCGAGCGCTCGTCCACTACCCCTACCTGTCTCCCCTTCC
This sequence comes from uncultured bacterium, assembly GCA_947177425.1. Taxonomy (GTDB): domain Bacteria; phylum Bacillota; class Clostridia; order Lachnospirales; family Lachnospiraceae; genus Suilimivivens. Next base: position 92,977 of record CAMWUN010000003.1, on the reverse strand, counting down.
CATAACGGTTTCCCTCAGAAACCTGACGCACAATATCCCGCAAAAGGGTTGTTTTTCCGCAGCCCGGCGGGGATACCAGCAGCGTATTTAAAAAGCGGCTGTCCTTATATAAATAGGGAATCGCTTCCTCCGCAGCGCCGATTATCTCATGGGAAATCCTGATATTCATAAAGCGGATATGGGTGATATTCCGTATAGTCCCCTTTTCATTCAGCACAACCTGTCCTGCCATACCTATCCGGTGTCCGCCGGGCATGGTGAGAAATCCCTGTCTTATCTCATTTTCAAAGGCATACATGGAATAACGGCATATATTTTTAATTATTTCATCCATTTCCCATTCTGTCATATACCAGGCATGTTCACATACCAGCGACAATGTACCGTCACAGGATAAAAACTGTTCACCGCCTGCATATTTAATCCTCACCGGCTGACCCACGGCAAGACGGATTTCCTGCAGTTTATCCGCCCGCCGCAGAACCTGCTCCCATTTTTCCTTCATGGAATCGGGAAAAATCCGCACAATGTCATCTCTTTTTTTCATCACAATCACCTCTTATCCCAATATATGATAATTTGTCCAAGTTATGACTATGGGTTTAAAAGGATATAAAAAGGCCGGGACTTCCCTTAAGGAAATCCCGGCCCTGCCAGTTATTTATATCATTCTATTTAAAGCCTATACCTGTGCCACATCCTTCATGGAGAAACTCATTCTGCCCATCTTATCCTTGCCCAGGCATACTACTGTTACCTTGTCCCCAAGCGTGAGGATGTCTTCCACCCGGTTGATTCTCTCCTTTGCAATTTTGGAAATGTGCACCATTCCCTCTTTGCCCGGCGCAAACTCAATGAACGCGCCAAACTCTTTGATGCTGACCACAATCCCCTGGAAAATCTGGCCTTCCTGATAGTCAGTGACGATGGTCTTAATGTATTCCACAGCCTTATCCATCATGGCTGCGTCAGTGCCGCATACAGATACATTGCCGTCATCGGTAATATCAATTTTGACCCCTGTACGGGCAATAATCTCATTAATTGTCTTACCTCTCTGGCCTACAACGTCGCCAATCTTTTCAGGGTCAATCTGGATAGAGATAATCTTAGGAGCATAAGGGCCTACTTCCGGTCTCGGCTCGGAAATGGCTTTCTTCATGCAGGTATCCATAATAAACAGCCTTGCCTCACGGCATCTTGCAATAGCCCCTTCCACAATGGGCCTTGTAAGGCCGTGGATTTTAATGTCCATCTGTATGGCTGTAATACCTTCCGTAGTTCCTGTCACCTTAAAGTCCATGTCCCCGAAGAAATCTTCCAGCCCCTGGATATCTGTAAGAAGCACAAAATCATCGTCCGCCTCCCCTGTCACCAGACCGCATGAAATACCTGCAACCATCTTTTTGATGGGAACGCCTGCCGCCATCAGCGACATACAGGATGCGCAGGTGGATGCCATGGATGTGGAACCGTTGGACTCAAAAGTCTCGGAAACGGTACGGATTGCATAAGGGAATTCTTCCTCTGTGGGAAGCACTGGAATCAGCGCCCGTTCAGCCAGCGCGCCGTGTCCGATTTCCCTTCTTCCCGGTCCTCTGGAGGGTTTCGTCTCACCTACCGAATAGGAAGGGAAATTATAGTGGTGCATATAGCGCTTGCTCACTTCATTCTCGTCCAGTCCGTCAATCCTCTGCTGTTCGGACAAAGGAGCCAGTGTGCAGACATTGCAGATCTGGGTCTGCCCACGGGTGAACATAGCTGAACCATGCACTCTGGGAATAATATCAACTTCCGCAGCAAGAGGACGGATCTGGGTAATCTCACGGCCGTCTGGACGCTTGTGGTCTTTCAAAATCATTTTCCGCACAGTTTTCTTCTCGTACTGGTAAATAGCTTCTCCCAGCACAGCCAGCCATTCCTCATTCTCCGCAAAAGCTTCTTCCAGCTTCTCTGTAATATTCTTTATATTCTCCTCACGAACCTGCTTTTCATCCGTGAAAACCGCTTCCTCCATCTGTTCGGGCGGCACGATTTCCTTTATGGCTGCAAACAACTCTTCCGGAACCGCACAGCTTGTATACTCATGTTTCGCTTTGCCCACTTGGGCTGCAATTCCATTAATAAATTCAATAATTGTCTGGTTAATTTCATGGGCCTTGTAAATTGCCTCAATCATCTTCTCTTCCGGGACTTCATTGGCGCCTGCCTCAATCATAATGACTTTCTCAGAAGTGGAGGCTACTGTCAGGTTTAAATCACCGTTTTTCCACTGCTCCTGGGAAGGATTGATGACAAATTCGCCGTCTATCATTCCCACCTGCGTCATGGCACAGGGACCGTCAAAGGGAATGTCTGATATGCAGGTGGCAATGGCTGCCCCCAGCATGGCTACCAGTTCAGGACGGCACTGTGGGTCAACGCTCATGACCATATTGTTTAACGTCACATCGTTTCTGTAATCTTTAGGGAACAGAGGACGCATGGGCCTGTCGATTACCCTGCTTGTGAGAACCGCATTCTCGGACGCCTTCCCTTCCCTTTTGTTAAATCCTCCCGGGATTTTTCCTACTGCATATAATTTCTCTTCATATTCCACGCTTAAGGGGAAGAAATCAATCCCCTCCCGCGGCTTGTCCGATGCTGTCGCTGTGGATAATACCGTAGTATCACCATAATGCATAAACGCGCACCCGTTTGCCTGCTTACCCACTCTGCCCACGTCAACGCTGAGCGTACGGCCTGCAAGTTCCATTGAAAACGTCTTGTACATAATCTCTCTCCTTTTCTTAGTCTTACCGGCTGCTTATACAGCCAAATGAATTTTAAGCGCAGGAATACCCTGCGCAATACTGCTTACATCACATGTCCCGGCCAGCCCTCTTTTGCCGCCAGAGACCTGCCGGCTTAACGCTGCCCCTTTCCAGACATTCACAAAAAAGGCGGAGTTTCCGAATCTCTCGGCATGCTCCGCCCTAAAACTGCCATTTTTACTTTCTAAGTCCCAGTTTTTCAATCAAAGCACGATATCTTTCAATATCTTTTTCTTTCAGATAACTAAGAAGACCGCGCCTCTGACCTACCATCTTAAACATACCTCTTCTGGAATGATTATCCTTGGGATGTACTTTCAGATGCTCTGTAAGTTCCTGAATTCTTGCTGACAAAACTGCAATCTGCACTTCCGGTGAGCCTGTGTCACCCTCGCTTCTTGCATACTCTTTCATGATAGCTGTTTTCTTTTCTTTAGAAATCATTATTTTTCCTCCTGTTTTTCAAACGCCTGATGCCAAGAAATGGTCGGAGTGTCCAGAATTCTGAGCAACGGCTGATTTCATACCGGATTATGATAGCATACTTTTCTTTGTATGTAAAGAAATATTTTCTGCCATCTTAGCTGTATTTTATTGAATATTTAATTGAAAATGCTGATAAGCTGCCTTAAAAGAAGATTTCCCCTGGGGAATCAGCATAACACTGAATCAAAAAGCCTGACTACGGACGAAAGAATATTTACCGGCATATGCCCTGAATTTCTGCTGGAAATCCTCACTGTCATCCCTTATGCTGCGAAGAGATTCGTGGATATTCATATTGTGTTGTGCCATATCAATGACACACCCGCCAATATTGGAGCAATGATCAGATGTACGCTCTAAACTGGTAAGTAAATCTGACCATATAAATCCCACATCGATGGAGCAGAGTCCCTGCTGCATACGGAGAATATGGCGTGTACGCATCTGCTCCTTTAACTGGTCGATCACCTGCTCTAAAGGTTCCACCATAGACGCGGCTTTCAGGTCATCCGACAAAAAGGCGGTGAGTGACAAATCCAGAATTTCATTTACTGCCGAACCAATGATCTGAAGTTCAGATACCGCATCAGCCGTAAATGCCAGCCCCTTTCCCTGCATTTCTTCTGCGGACTTTAGAATGTTGACTGCATGATCGGAAATCCGCTCAAAATCCCCTATCATCTTCAAAAGTTTTGCCGCCTCTGCGCTGTCGGCTCCGCTAATCTGTTTCGCACTTAATTTTACAAGATAGGTTCCTAAAATATCCTCATAATAGTCTGTCTTTTCTTCCTTTTCGCGGATGGATGCCGCAAGTTCCGGGGAAGCGTGATACAGATAGGCTATGCTTTCTTTTAATGCGCTTACGGCGGTCTTTGCCATATGGACTGCGACCTTATGGCAGCGTTCCAAAGCAATGGCCGGTGTGGAGAGTAAACGTTCATCCAATTCTGACTGGGTTTCTGGCTGCTCCCCATCAGGCACAAGCCGGTTTACCAGTCTTTCAAGGAACCCGGACAGAGGCAGCATTAAGATGGTGCATAAAATATTAAAAATTGTGTGTGCCACGGCAATGCCAAAGAGGGAAGCGGGTTCCTCTAAAAGCACCGGAAAATAAAATACTTTTATCAGGCAAAACACCGTAAGCAGGACTATTGTTCCAATCACATTAAATGATAAATGCACTGCCGCTGCCCGTTTTGCATTTTTATTAGCTCCTGCCGAAGAAATCATGGCCGTCACACAGGTTCCGATATTTTGTCCCATGATAATAGGAATTGCCGCACCGTAAGAAACCTGTCCTGCAGCAGAAAGCGCCTGCAAAATACCCACCGAAGCGGAACTTGACTGGATAAGGGCAGTGAGAACCGCTCCCGCCAGCACACCAAGAACCGGACTTTGGAACATAATAAAAAGACTTTGGAACTCTGGAACGCTTCGTAGTCCTGAAACAGCCCCTGACATTGTCTCCATACCAGACATCAGCGTGGCAAAGCCTAATAAAGCCATGCCAGTATCCTTTTTCCTGTCATTTTTACAAAACATATAAAAAATAATGCCAGGCATAGCCAGCACCGGTGTAAAAGAAGAGGGCTTTAAAAGACTTACAAACACATTGCCGCTGTCAATTCCCGCAAGGCTTAGAACCCACGCCGTCACTGTAGTACCAATATTGGCTCCCATAATGACATTGATTGCCTGTTTCAGCGTCATAAGGCCGGAATTTACAAACCCCACAACCATGACTGTTGCGGCCGAAGAACTTTGAATCACCGCCGTGATACCCAGCCCTGTCAAAAGGCCGGCGGCCCTGTTTGTAGTAAGTTTGCCAAGAAGCTGCCGGAGATTACCTCCGGCCCTGCGCTCCAAAGCCTGCCCCATTATGTTCATGCCAAACAAAAACAGACTTAATCCCCCAATCAGTGTGAGTACATCAAAAATATCCATAATTCTCCCGCCCTTTCCATTTTTTTCATTGGATTTTATTTTATCAGATGTACATCAAATCCGTTATCAGGGTTTTGTAAAGTTCTTGTAAAAAAGGATTGCCGACAGGCAATCCTTTTTAATCTGGAAAGCAGACCTTCATTGTGGTGCCGCCATTTACAACGCTGTGAACCATAATTTCTGCATCGTGCAGCTTTGCCGCATGTTTGACAATGGACAGCCCCAGACCAGTGCCGCCGATTTCTTTGGAATGGCTTTTGTCAACCCGGTAAAACCGCTCAAAAATGCGCTCCTGATGTTCTGTCGGAATACCGATGCCTGTATCAGCGACCGAAAGGATCACACTGTTTTCCCGGCTTTCCACTGTTACGGAAACCGAACCGTCTCTGTGATTATACTTAATAGCATTGTCACAAAGATTAAAAACAATACTATGAATTAGCTGTCTGATGCCGTAAACAGTGGCAGCGCCTCCGCAAAGGTCTATCTGGACGCCTGCTGCTTCTGCCTCCGGCAAAAGAGCCTGTACCGTTTCGCCTGCCAGCGCATAAAGGTCAATCTCCTCCCATTTCATGTCATCCGCGCCTTCATCCAAATGGGACAGCCGGATAATATCCTCAACCAGACGGATCATACGCTGCGTTTCTGCATAAATCTGCCTTGAAAACTTTGGAATATCCTCCTGCTCCACCATGCCGTTTGCCAATAGTTCCGCACTGCCGGAAATGGTGTGCATAGGTGTTTTCAGTTCATGGGAAACATTCGCCGTAAACTCACGGCGCATCTGCTCTGCTTTTTCTTTTTCCGTCACATCAAGCATCAACAGGACAATTCCGGAAATCAGGGCATCTGAAAAAACAGGGCTTGCAGCAAGCTGGTATGTTCCGCCAGCAAGCTCCAGCAACATTTCTGCATGTTTCCCGTCTCCGGCTTTTTGAAGAAGTTCCTGCAGTTTCAGGCTGCGGTTGACAGACAGAAGATATTTACCCGTACAGGAATAATCCACACCAAAAAGCCGCATGGCAGCAGGATTGATGCTCAAAATAATCTGCTTTTTATTCAAAAGGACGATTCCTTCCGACATCCCTGTGGTGACTGCTTCAAACTCACTCTGCTTTTTTCGCAGTTCTTCCCCCTGTATCCGAATCTGGCGCTGCTGTGCGGCAATCCGCTTGAGCAAAGGCGTCAATTCGTCATATCCATTATTGTGCATGGGATCGCTCAGGTTTAATTCATTCAGTGGTTTCACAATTGCTTTAGACAAATGGAAGGCCAATATCAATGATAAAATCACCGCCACAGCAAAAATAATGCAAATAGGCTGCATCATTCCAAGAGTCAGGGTAAGCAGCGTATTCTGCGCTATGGATAACCGCAATACTGTACCATCCGGTAAACGCCTTGCGCAATAGATAGAACGTTCCAGCAGGGTTATGGAATAGCGTGAACTTTCGCCAATCCCCTCTGAAAGGGCCTGCTGGATTTCTTCCCTTTCCAGATGATTTTCCATTTCAGAAGAATCCGTTTTACTGTCATACAGGACTGCGCCATCTGTGCTGATCCAGGTAATGCGGTAATCTGTCACCCCAAGGCCCTCAAAATATCCAATTCCTTCATTGGACACTCCCTGGGCGGCCAGATCCGTCTGCATTCCCAACTGACTGCGTTGGACACTGGAAAAGTAATTGTAAAGCACACCCATAAACAACACGATGGACGAAAGAAAGACACTGAGGGCGACAATGCAGATGGAATTAAAAATTCGTTTTGTCATCGTTTTGCCTCCATCCGATAGCCCACGCCCCGGACAGTCTCAATATAATTTCCACAATTACCAAGTTTTGAGCGCAATGTACCAATATGTACATCCACCGTACGGGTTTCGCCTGCATACCCAGAACCCCAGACACTTTGTAAAAGCACTTCCCTCGTAAATACCCGCCCCGGATTATCCATAAATATCCGAAGCAGTTCATATTCCTTTAAGGTAAGCCCAATCCTCTCACCGCCTGTAAAAACGGTATGCTCACCTATGTTTAATTCCAGACATCCGGCCTTAAGAACCCGCGTATCTTCTTTCGGCCTGCTCCGGCGGAGTACCGCCTTTACACGAGATACCATTTCCATCATTCCAAAAGGTTTTGCGAGATAATCATCGGCCCCCAGGTCCAGACCAATCACCTTGTCATATTCCGTTCCCTTCGCTGTCGCCATAACCACCGGAACTTCTGCTGTAGCTGCCATGCTGCGCAGCCGCTTCAATATCGCAATGCCATCCTCCCCGGGCAGCATAATGTCAAGCATAACAAGTTTCGGTATCTCTTCCTCCAGGGCATTCCAAAAATCCAGGCCGCATGAAAACCCCCTTGCCTCAAATCCGGCAGAATTCAGGGTATATATCATTAAATCGCGGGCCCCATTATCATCTTCTACACAAAATATCATATATTATCACTTCTTTTTCTAATTATTTTCCCTGCTGCGGCGTTCCCGTCTCATTTAATAAACTCCTGTATCACCTGCGCATCCCTGTAACCTTTTTCATAGAATTTTTTTAGCGCCCCCCGGTTCTTCGTCAGAGTATCCACACCGCAAGTATCATCCGGCGCAATAATAAGCGCCCTTCCCTGTGTCTCATATTCCTTTGCCAGCGCCACGCCGCGGTTGTACTGAGCAGCTCTTTGTCTGAGTTTTTCTGCTGACTTAGGATATTTCTTCTGAATCCTGTCTGCTAACTTCATATCTTCCCCCGGTGTCCGCAGTATTTCTTTTGGCTTTGTCAAAATCAGAACCACCTTATCACAGCCGCAGGCAAATGCCTTTTCAATTGGAACCGTATCTCCCAGAGCGCCGTCATAATAAGGAACGCCGCATACCTCATATGGATGGCATACAAAGGGGATGGCCGAAGAAGCCTTAAACACACTGTAATCATCCTGATGCAGATCTCTTTTATCAAAATATCTGGGCATACCGGTTTCCGCATCTGTAGCCACCACAAGAAACTCTGCCCGGCTATTCAAGAAGCTTTGGTAATCCAGCGGGTTTTCGCCATCCGAATTGCTTAAGGTTCCGTAAATATAATCCAGATCAAGATAGGACCTTTTAAAGAGGAAATTACGCAGACTCATATAGCGCTTCCGAAAAGGATACTCTGCATAAAACAGATAATTGCGCTTTTTCTGTCCCGCAATGTAGGATGCAATATTTGCGCCTCCGGCAGACACACCGATGCAAAAGTCAAATTGAATCTCCTGATCCAGGCAATAATCAAAAACCCCGGCGGCATATATTCCCCGCAAACCGCCGCCTACATCTACAACACCAATTTTCATCCTACTTCTCCTTGTACAATATCTCTAACATAACAGTCCATACTTCTGCTTTTCTTAAAACTGCTTGTTAAGCACCGAAAAGAAACACCTTTACACAAGGCGCTTCCGCCTCCGCCGGGCCTGCCATTATCCCATTAGAAAATCCAGAACCCGCTCATTAAAATCTTTTGCTTCTTCATACACTGCATGACCAAGACCTTTATAAATAAACAGTTCGCTTCCGTTGATTTTATCAGCTATAGCCATAGCCGAAGCTGCCTCTGTAATTTTATCGCAATCCCCGCCAATAATTAATACAGGGCATATTATTTTATTTAATTCATCATGTGCATTGTGCCTGAGGCAAGAAGCCGCCTGAATGAGAAAACGTTCAAAACTTTTTGGTTTTCCTATTTTCCCAAGTAACGGGTAAAGCCGCCTGTATTTTTTCAAGTACCTTTCTGAATATGATTTTTCTGCTGTGTCAATCATTAAATCCTTATAGTTTCCCCGGGCCGCCATTTCAATCCACCCTCCAACAGCTTTTTCCATTTTTTCGTTGGGCTTTGAACTTGTTACAGCCAGTATAAGTTTATTGACTAAATCAGGATAATCAATTGCCAGATATTGGGCAATCATACCGCCTTGGGATATGCCTAAAATATCTGCTTTGGAAATACCAAGAACAGCCATGGCTTCTGCCTGGTCTTTTGCCATTTCCCGTGTAGAATAGCCTTTCTGCAAATGATTTTTCCGGCTGAAAACATGCACTGTAAATTCTTTAGCGTATACTCTGTATAGCACTGAAAAAATAAAAGCCTTTCCTTTTACCGTAGACAGCCCATCCCCCAAACCGGGCAGCATAATAAGATTTTTATTTCCATTTCCAAAAGATATGTAATCCATTTCGGAATTTCCAACACGAATACTTCCATTATGGGCATGATAAAACATAATCTGTCTCCTCTACTTTACAATTCCTGCCTTTAACATTTCTTTTTTACAAGGAAAAGGGGTGCCATGCGATTTTCCACATACAACTGCCCCGCCATACATACCCTGTTGACAATTACATATACTGTTCATGAGGTGATTTCCATGAAACAGTTAAAAAAATACGCCATCATTGGCATCTTTTTCGTTTTGATACTTGGTACACTATCCCATTTTTTATATGAATGGACGGGAAATAACCTGATAGTTGGTTTTTTCACGCCTGTCAGCGAATCTGTCTGGGAGCATATGAAGCTGCTGTTTTTCCCCATGCTGCTCTATTCCATCATAATGTTTTACAGGTACAGGGCTGTGTATCCCTGCATTTTTTCTTCCTTCTGCCTTGGAATATTGCTGGGAACCACCCTGATTCCCATTCTTTTTTATATTTATACAGCAATTCTCGGCCATAATATATTCATCTTAGACATTGCTGTCTTTATAATAAGCACTGTGGCTGCGTTTTTCGCAGCGTACAAATTTACGCTATCCTGCAAAACGCAGCCTTACCGCCGGGTGCTGTATATTTCCCTATGCATCGCTATCCTATGTTTTATTTTGTTTACCTGCAATCCACCCAGGGCAGAAATATTTGATAATCCCGCCCCGTCAGGCGCATCCCCGTCTATCTGCCTTATGAGACGAAGTCAAACAGGCTAATCTGGTTTGACTCTGGCAGTTCACCGAGCAAATTTAGGCTGTCCATCAAATCTATGACTGTCTTGGAGACTTTTGTCCTCTGACGGAAATCATCTTTGGAAAGGAAGGGACCGTCCTTGGCTGCCTCCACAATGGCATCCGCCGCCCGCTCTCCCAATCCGTCAATACTGTTTAAGGACGGCATAAGCTTTCCATCCATAATCTGGAAGTTTCTGGAATGGGCGGAAAAGATATCAATGGGCACAAATTCAAATCCCCTTGCATACATTTCCTGCACAATTTTCATATCCCTAAAGGTATCCTGTTCCTTTTTGGACAGGGTGTCGCTCCGTCTCTTATAGTCAGCCATCACATTTTCCAGATGCTTCTGTCCCTGGCACATGATTGCATAGGAAAAAGCAGAGGCCCGTATGGAGAAGAAAGCTGCATAATAGGCAAGAGGATAATTAATCTTGCAGTAGGCAATCCGCCATGCCATCATCACATAGGCTGCTGCGTGGGCCTTGGGGAACATGTACTTGATTTTTTTGCAGGACCAGATATACCAGTCCGGTACATCCTTTTCCTTCATGGCCGCTTCCCATTCCGGCTTCAATCCTTTCCCCTTACGCACACTCTCCATAATCGTAAAGGACAATGCGCTGTCTACGCCCTGATTAATCAGATAAATCATGATATCGTCACGGCAGCAGATTGCCGAAGAAATCGTAGCCGTACCCTCCAGAATCAGTGTCTGGGCATTTCCAAGCCATACATCCGTGCCATGTCCTAACCCAGATATCCTGATTAAATCCGAAAGGCACTGGGGCTTGGTGTCAAGCAGCATCTGAATGACAAATTCCGTTCCAAACTCCGGTATTCCCATGGAACCTACCGGACAGCCGTCAATCTGCTCCGGCGTAATCCCCAGCGCGGAGGTATTTTGGAACAGGGACATGACCTGGGGATCGTCCAGCGGAATCTTTGTAGGATCTATCCCTGTCAAATCCTGAAGCATACGAATCATGGTGGGATCATCATGTCCCAGGATATCGAGTTTCAACAGGTTATGGTCTATAGAGTGATAGTCAAAATGCGTGGTGACAATATCTGTAGTCATATCGTTGGCGGGATGCTGCACGGGCGTAAAGGAGTTAATATCCTCCCCCATGGGAAGTACAATAATTCCTCCCGGATGCTGCCCGGTGCTTCTTCTGATTCCGGTGCACCCCCCTACAATACGGTTAATCTCGCAGGTACGCTTCCGCGTTCCTCTCTCTTCATAATAGTTTTTCACATATCCAAAGGCTGTCTTATCAGCCAGCGTCGCAATGGTGCCTGCCCGGTAGGTCTGCCCCGATCCAAAAATCACCTCCGTGTATTTGTGGGCCTTACTCTGATATTCCCCTGAAAAATTAAGGTCAATATCCGGCTCCTTGTCTCCCTTAAACCCCAGAAAAGTCTCAAAGGGAATATCAAATCCATCTTTTACAAGAGGTTTCCCACACACAGGACAGTTCTTGTCCGGCATGTCGCATCCGGCATTTCCTGCATATGCCCTTACCTCCGGCGAATCAAAATCATAATAAAAGCAATTGGGACAGCGGTAATGGGCACTTAAGGAATTTACTTCCGTAATCCCCGCCATAAAGGCTACAAGCGAGGAACCCACGGAGCCACGGGAGCCTACCAGATATCCATCCTCCACCGACTTCCAAACCAGCTTCTGGGCAATAATATACATAACCGCAAATCCATTGGTAATGATGGAGTGCAGTTCTTTTTCCAGACGGTCTTTGACTATTTTGGGCAGTTCCTCCCCATAAAGCTCATGGGCACGGTTATAGCATATGTCTGTCAGTGTCTTGTCGCTGTCCGGTATGACTGGCGGACATTTGTCGGGACGCACCGGCGCCATCACGTCAATTCTGTCGGCAATCCTGTTGGTGTTGGTGATGACTACTTCCTCCGCCTTGTCGCTGCCAAGGTAAGCAAACTCCTCCAACATTTCCTCAGTGGTGCGGAGGTAAAGCGGGGCCTGGTTATCGGCGTCCGCAAATCCTTTTCCTGCCATAATAATCCTGCGGTACACTTCATCCTCCGGATTCAGGAAATGGACGTCACAGGTAGCCACCACAGGTTTGTTGAATTCCTCCCCCAGCCCGACGATTTTCCGGTTAATATCCATAATATCTTCCATGCTGTTTATGGTGGGAACCCTTTCCGACTCAATCATAAATTTATTGTTTCCCAGCGGCTGGATTTCCAGATAATCATAAAAACTTACGATACGGGCAATCTCGGAATCCGGTTTTCCGTCCAGGATAGCACGGTACAGCTCTCCCGCCTCACATGCGCTTCCAAGAATCAGTCCTTCCCTGTACTTCATAAGGAAACTCTTGGGCACTCTGGGCCGTTTGCTGTAATAAGTCAGATGCGACTCCGACACCAGCCTGTAGAGATTTTCCCTGCCAAGATTATTTTCCGCCAGAATAATGGCATGATAAGAAGGAAGCCTTTTAATAATATCCGGGCTGGAATCTCCCATTGCATTGACCTTTGCCAGGGTATCCGCCCCTGCTTCTTTCAGCAAAGGAATAAATTTCACGAAAATCTCCGCCGTGGCCTCCGCATCATCTACCGCCCGGTGATGGTTTTCCAGAGACACTCCCATGGTTTTTGCCACTGCGTCCAGGGTATGCTTTGCCTGGTGGGGCAGCAGGATTCTTGCAATCCCTACTGTATCTACATATGTAAACTGCTTTCTTATGTTCTGCTGCATGGCATTTTCCATGATGAAACTCATATCAAAATTTGCATTGTGGGCTACAAGGACAGCATCCCCGCAAAAGGCAAGAAACTCCGGCAGCGCCTTTTCAATAAACGGCGCCTCCAGCACCATACTGTCATTGATTCCTGTCAGCTTTTCTATCTCAAAGGGAATAGGCACGTCAGGATTTACAAACGTGGAAAATCTGTCGGAAATCTTTCCCTCTGACACTTTCACTGCCCCAATCTCAATAATCCTGTTATTAACCGGGGAAAAGCCAGTAGTTTCTATGTCAAATACCACGAAATCCGCTCCAAAATCCTGTCCTTTTTCTCCTGTCACGATTTCCTGCAGATCATCCACCAGATAAGCTTCCATACCATAGATAATTTTAAAAAAGTCCTGCTTATCAGGATTGGCATCCCCTGCTTCTTTCCGCTTCGCTTTTTCCGCTTTCCACAAGTCCTCCCACACATGGTTTGCATCGGGAAAAGCCTGCACCACCCCATGGTCCGTTATGGCAATCGCCGGATGTCCCCATTTATAGGCACACTTAACAATATCTTTCGCCTCGGATACCCCGTCCATATCGCTCATTTTGGTATGGCAGTGCAGTTCCACCCTCTTGCGGGCACTGTTGTCACTGCGGGAGGTGGTAAAATCAGGAATCTTCTTCACCCCTGTCAGCGAGCCGATGGTAAGTTCATTATCAAACCGGTCTATGGTGGTGATTCCCTTGATTTTTACAAAAGCCCCCGGCTTAATACCTTCTTTTATCTCCGCCACCTGTTCATTATGGGCAAACATTTTTATGGTCATGGTATCCGTAAAATCCGTCACGTCAAACATAAGGATGGTTCTCTCATTTTTGATTTCCCTTGAATCAAAACTGATGATTTTTCCCCGGATAACCACTTCCCCTATTTCTCCTATGATATCCTCAAGAGGCACAGCTTCCTCATCGAAATCCCGGCCATAAAGCACATCGGGATTATCCGACCGCTTAACCGCACGCTTGAAATCGCCTTTGCCGCCTTTTCCAAAGTCTCCTTTGCGTAGTCCTTTCCTTTCCCCTCCGGGAAAAGGAGTAACGCTGCCCTGGCCCGCCCTGGCTGGCTGGCCCTTTCCCAAATCTGCTGCTCCATGGGAGACATTTTTGTCCTTTTGCAGTGCATTTCCAACATTCTTTTCCGTATTTCTCCCTGCACCTGCATCAGAACCTGCCTCTCCGCTTCCCTGTGCATAAGCCGGCTCCCCGCTTCCTGCGCCTGCTGCCCGTGCCGCAATCTCCGCTATCTGACGGGCAATCTTCTCATCATCCTCTTCTCTGCGCCTGCCTGCTTTCTTCTCCTCATATTCCATCTGGCAGGCAATGGAAAAACCGCACCTCTCATTAAAAATCTTTTCCAGGATTCTGGACAGCTCTGCTGATTTACTTCTTGCAAGCACAGTGTCTTCTACCGTCAGCTTCAGTTCATCTTCCTTGGGAAAATCAATAACCGCCCCTTTAAAAAGACTGTATTCAATGGGACTGTAATCTTTCAGTTCAAGCAGGATGCTTTCTTTATACAAATCCATCAGTTTCCTGGGAGTGTACTGCTCCGAAAGTCTGAAACGCTCATACAGCTTTACCGTCACATTATGGGCAGCAAAAAACTGCTTTTTAATCTCCTTTTCCACCCTGAAAACTGTTTCCTTGGGAATTAGGTATTCACAGATGATTGTCACCCTGATAAAATCCCTGACCTTTGTAGCGGAAACCTTCTCCACCAGAACCTGTTCAAAAAGATTCTGCATCTTTTTATCCAGTTTTAATGTTGGAAATACGTCAAAAAAATGCTTTGCCATGATACTTAATTTATCTGCTCCTGTTTATTTAGTCGTTCCAATGCTCCAGTTCCTCCCGAAGCACTGTAAGAAGCTGTTCTTCGGGTACTTTCTTAATAATCTCTCCCTTTTTGATCAGCAGGCCTTCCCCCATGCCTCCTGCAATACCTATATCCGCCTCTTTCGCTTCCCCGGGGCCATTAACAGCGCATCCCATAACGGCCACTTTGATATCCAGAGGAAACTGTGCCGCCATAGTTTCAACCTGATTGGCAAGGCCAATTAAATCTATTTTGGTTCTTCCGCAGGTGGGACAGGACACCACCTCTATTCCTCCTTTCCTAAGCCCCAGCGTGCGCAGGATCAGCCTGGCCGATTTAACCTCCTCTACCGGATCTCCAGTCAGCGATACACGTATGGTATCACCAATTCCCTGATGCAGTATCAGGGCAAGTCCAATGGAAGATTTGATATTGCCGCTTATAATTGTGCCAGACTCCGTAATTCCCACATGAAGAGGATAATCCGTCTTTTGTGCCAGAAGTTCATGAGCCTTTACACACATAAGAACATCCGACGATTTGATGCTGATTACCATATTTTCATATCCCAGCTTCTCTATCATATAAACCTTATCCAACGCACTCTCCACGATTCCCTGCGCTGTAACCCCATGATATTTTTCTACCAGTTCCTTTTCCAGTGAACCGCTGTTTACCCCCACACGTATAGGAATATTCCTCTCTCTTGCTACGGCCACCACCGCCGCTACCTTATCCTGTCCGCCAATATTGCCAGGGTTGATTCTGATTTTGTCAGCGCCGTTTTCCATGGCCGCAATTGCCATTTTGTAGTCAAAATGAATATCCGCGACAAGAGGGATGGATATCTGCTTTTTAATTCTGCCAATAGCCCGGGCGGCCTCCAAAGTAGGCACCGTACACCGGATAATTTCACAGCCTGCCTGCTCAAGACGGTGAATCTGCTCTACCGTCGCCTCCACATCCTCTGTTCTGGTGTTTGTCATGGATTGTATTAAAATAGGGCTTCCTCCCCCAATCGTCCTGTTTCCAATATGTATTACCCTTGTATTTTCTCTTGTCATTTCTTTCCCTCCACTTTATACTGTCTTCCCGTAACAATTCAAATACCAGTGCCATATTTTTATTATATCCACTTTCATACAAATTGTCTATGAACCTGCTTTCTTTCTTTTTTACATATCTACAGCAGATATATCTCAGCGTTCAGCCTGTGGCAGCCTGTAAAATGCAGCCTGGAGTATGTTTAGCAGGGCGTACAGATTGCGGAAGATTTTCAGGCACACTTAAGGAGGTGTAGGATGCACCTTGAAAATACGGCTGGTATACATGCTTCCGTCTTCCCCTGTAGCTATAAGCTGCATGGACAGTTCCTGGTCAGGCAGACGCTCCGGGGGAATTTCAAACCGGACAGGCGCCCATGTTTTCAGCACTGCATCTTCCTTAAGGAGCATTTTCCTCCACTGGCTATCGCGCATCTCCACCCACAATTTCTCCTGCTCTTCCCAGGCACAGACCGTAAAAGGAGGATCGGCAGCCTGACCAGGATTCCATGTGCCTGCCAGCAGAAAGAGCAGCAGGGAAAGAAGACCGGAAAACTGTTTCTCGGTAAGCCAGATATTCTTTTCCTGCTTTTGCATAAACTGCAGTCTGCTTTTACGCCCCAAAAACAGCAGGAATAAAAGCAAAGTAATCATGAGCAGAAAAAGCGGTTTTTCAAGATAAGGAAAGGGAATCTGGTTTCCGGGAATTCCCTGAAGCAAGGGTGCAAGAAAGCAGAAAGCCGTGTAAGCGGCGGCCGATGCCACTATGGATTTTTTCAGCACCCACCACATTTTACTTAAAGGAAATGGTTCATGATAATGAAGAAGCGCCGTTTCTATTTCTTTCACAGACTGGTATCTGTCAGAGGGATTCCTGTCCGTACAGGTTTTGATGATTTTATTTAATGATTTGGAAAGGCTTCTGTCATACTCCCCAAGGGGTCTTCTCTCATAGGGCGGTCTTGCCGGGCTTATGCCCGTCAGCATTTCATGAAAAACCGCTCCTGCACCAAATATATCCCAGGTCACATCTCCCCTTGTTTCCTTCCACTGCTCCGGCGGACTGTATCCTGCGGTTCCTGCCCAGAAGCCTTCCTGCCCTTCCCCGCCAAAGTCATTGACAGCGGTTCCCAGGTCTATCAGCTTCAGCCTTCCATCCTGGCGTATCATAATGTTTTCCGGCTTCAAATCCCTGTAAATCACCTTAGGGCTTCTGCCATGAAGATAACCAAGTATCCCGCACAGTTCCATCATCCATCTGACAGCCTGCCTTTCCGTAACCTTCCCATGCTTATCCAGATACTGTCTGAGAGTCATGCCCTCAATGTATTCCATCACCAGAAAGGTGCTGTCCCCCTGCTTAAAGCAGTCATATATGCCCGGAAGCCCCGGGTGATCCAGTTTCTTTAAAATAGCAGTCTCACTCTGCAGGAAGCTGTCCCTGCTCTCCTTGACTGCAGCCAGACGGTTCAGGTGCATGTCCCTGACAAGATAGACTTTCCCTGTTCCTCCCTGCCCCAGAAGACGCAGTACCTCATATTTATGAAACCATATCTTTTTCATTCTTTCCCCCTGTTTGCAATCAGATAAATGGCTGACATATTGTCCTTCTCTCCCTTCCGGCAGGCACAGGAAGCCATAGCTTTCAGCCGCTTTTCAATCTGGCCCTCGCCGCTTATATCCTCCGGGTTCAGGGCCGCCGCCGTCTCTTTGTCAAAGGTTCTGTAAAAGCCGTCTGTACACAGCAGAAAGGCACATTCCCCATGAATAGTTCCAGACTGTATATCCGGGCGCTGATAGGGAAAACTGCCCATGCACCTGCTAATCCCATGGCCTCCCCTTGAATGGTCGGTAGTCAGCAGAACCGGTACCCCATTAGAAGGCCCCCTGTCACAATGTATCTCATTCGGACATCTCCCATAGCAGTGCTGTTCTCTATGACCTTTTACAGAATGATACTGATAAATTCTGCTGTCCCCCAGATGGAAAATCAAATAATGATTCCGCCAGATAAATAAAAGGGAAACTGTCGCCCCAAGCCTGATGCCTTTCCCTTCCGCATATCTGCGCAGTTCCTCATTCATACTGCAGAAGCACCGCAAAAAACTATTCCTGATAAACTTTGCCCTCTTCCCTCTGGCTGCAAGAGAAACCGCCTGTCCGTAAAAGTTCTCCACCAGCTTTTCCGTTATGTATCCGCTGGCAGTCTCCCCTTCCGGCAGACCGCCGATTCCGTCGCTGACCGCCGCCATCATCACCCGTCCCCGTCCGGTAACTGCCTGCTGCAGTGTAACAGAATCCTGATTCACAGCCTGCCCTCCCCGGTTCCAATATACTCCCGAAATAATATTCAAAACAAAAAACCTCCTGTAAGCTTCTACGCCAATTATATAATCCCATAAAAAAAGAATCCATTATACAATATTACCAAAAACAGAATTTCGGTAATATTGTATATGAATTCCATGCGTTATTCTATAAATAGCTAGAAAAATTTTGATATATCATTGAACAATACCAGAACCATCAGCACCATCAGTGCCATCATCCCCGCTAAATGCACCATCCCTTCCTTTTCAGGCGGAACCGGCCTGCCCCGGATGGCTTCTACCAGCAAAAATACCAAACGCCCGCCGTCAAGAGCCGGGAGAGGCAACAAATTCATAATCCCCAAGTTCACCGACAGCAAAAGCGCAATATTAATCATGTTAAGGGCTACATCCAGCGCGCCGTAGGATTTGGCCGAATCGTAAACATCATCCACTACCTTCACAATCCCAACCGGTCCTGACACATCATCCCTTGAAAGCTGGCCTGTCACCAGCATCTTAAGGCTCTTAAAGGTGGCTTCCGCATAGAATTTCATGGTATAGAAACCATACTGGAAAGTCTGGGGCACATTGCACTTTAAATATTGTCCCGCCGCAATACCCATGACATAGCGCTGGGCTTCTTCGTCATAGGTTGGTTTAATAACCGTAGTATATTCCTGCCCGTTACGCTCATAGGTGACTGTCAGACTTTCTCCCTTAGTGTTGAGCTGGGAAATCAGCGTAACATCCTCACCGAGATGAATCCGCTTTCCGTTGATTTCCTTAATCACATCTCCTTCCTGCAGCCCAGCCGCTGCCGCCTGGCTGCCCTCATAAACCTTCTGTACATGGGGCGTCAGTACGCCGCAGAAAGATACAATAATAAGGGCCATCACATAGGCCGTGATAAAGTTAAACAACGGGCCGGCAAAAACCGTTGAAAACCTGGCCCACACAGGAGCATTGGGAAAGGCTCCCTCGGACAGTTCACCCTTTTCTTTTTCCAGTCCGTCCTCTCCTTCAAACATACAGGCTCCGCCGATGGGCAGAAGCTTTAAGGAATATTTGGTTCCTCCTTTTGTAAAAGAGAACAGAGCCGGGCCCATTCCAATAAAAAACTCCACCACGCGTATGCCGTTTTTCTTTGCTACAATGAAATGCCCAAATTCATGTGATATTACCACCACAAAAAATATTATGAGAAATAAAATAATAGATACAGCCACTCTACAACCTCCTGCTGGCATCAATATATTCGTAAACCGACGCTTCCGTTTCAAGAATTTCCTCCACGGAAGGATTCTGTATGACCTTATGCTGCTCCATGGCGCCCTGAATCAGATCATAGATTTCAAGGAATCTGATTTTCCGTTCAAGGAAAAGCGCCACCGCCTTTTCATTTGCCGCATTGTAAACAGTTGGCATGCTTCCGCCCTTCCCAACTGCCTCATAAGCCATGGAAAGCCCCCGGAATGTTTCCATATCCGGCTTCTCAAAAGTCATGGAAGATAACTGGTAAAAATCAACCCGCTTCCCCTCCATGGGGCGCCTGTCTGGATAAAACAGCGCATACTGGATTGGCAGCTTCATATCAGGCATACCCATCTGGGCCATAATCCCCCCATCCACGTATTCCACCATGGAATGAATAATGCTCTGGGGATGGACAATCACCTGGATATCTTCCGGATCTGTCCCAAACAGCCATTTGGCCTCAATGACCTCCAGTCCTTTATTTACAAGGGTGGAAGAATCCACCGTAATTTTCTTTCCCATAGACCAGTTGGGATGCTTTAAGGCATCTTCCACTGTGATATCCGCAAGATGCTCTCTCTTTTTTCCTCTGAACGGCCCTCCCGAAGCAGTAAGAAGTATCTTCCTCACCCGTTCCTTATTTTCCCCATGCATGGACTGGAAAATTGCGCTGTGCTCACTGTCTACAGGCAGAATGGACACTTTTTTTCCAGCCGCCAGCGGCATAATAATATGGCCTGCCGTCACCAGCGTCTCTTTATTCGCAAGGGCAATAGTCTTCCCTGCCTGGATTGCCGCAATCGTGGGCCTTATACCTATCATGCCCACAATGGCTGTAACCAAAACATCCATCTGCTCCAAAACTGCAATTTCCAAAAGACCGTCCATACCCCAGAGAACCTTCGTTCCCGTATCTGCCACCCTTGTTTTAAGGTCACTGGCCGCCTCTAAGGTCCACATGACCGCGTATTCCGGTGAAAACTCACGAATCTGCGTCTCCATCTTTTGCACATTACTGCCCGCCGCAAGGGCTGTAACCTGCAAATCCCTATTGCTCCGCACAATTTCCAGTGTCTGGGTGCCAATAGAGCCTGTAGAGCCCAAAATTCCAATCCTTTTCATCTCGTCCTCCCTTCATGGCAGGCACAGGATACAACGCTCCTGAACTGTCCGCCATTTGATATATCCAGCCCGTATATTACCCATGTATCAGCAAAAGCGCCAAAAAATAAATCATGGGTGCTGTGAATATCACACTGTCAAACCGGTCCATGACGCCTCCATGGCCAGGTATCAGCTTTCCGTAGTCCTTTATTTCATGATTTCTCTTAATAGCCGACGCCGCAAGGTCGCCTACCTGGGAAATAACGGCGCCTACTGCGCTTATCAGCACAAAAATCCATGTGATCTGCTGCTGTTCAATGACGTGTTCTACCATGAAGTATGCATAGACTGCTCCCACAAGGGCAGATCCTGCAATCCCTCCCACGGCTCCCTCAATGGATTTCTTGGGGCTTAAGACTGGGGCAAGCTTATGCTTCCCAATCAGCATCCCCACCATGTAAGCGCAGGTATCGCAAATCCATGAACTGATAAAGATCATCCACACTGTATAAATTCCATAGGGAAGGCTTCTTACCAGATAAATAAAGGAAAGCATGACAGGGGCATATGCCGTGCAGAAAAAGGCGCACATAATCTGCTCTGCCCTGTATTTGGGAAACAAAAAAACGTAAAGAAACATAAATGCCACCAGAATGGTAATCAGTGCCAGAAAGAGATAGATTCTGTTTTCAACAAACACCATCAGCAGATAGTATGCCCCGATTCCCACATACCCGATTATCTCAAGGCCGTTTACCTTAAGGTTCTTTCCCTTATCCTCCGCCATTTCCCCACCTGCCAGCTTACAGGCCTTCATAAGCTCATGATAAGCTGTGACTGCCAGAAAAAGAAGCACCGCCGCCAGCAGATAACCGCCTGTCAAGATCGTAAATAACGCCACAGCCACCAGTATGATACTGCTCATCAGTCTCTTCCCGAACATGATTTACTCCTCCTTAAATGCGGCCATATCTTCTGTCTCTATGATTATATGCTTCCACAGCTTTGACCAATTCTTCCTTTGAGAAATCAGGCCATGCCACCGGGGTAAAATAAAATTCCGTATAAGCTAACTGCCACAACAGAAAATTGGATATCCTCTGCTCATTGCAGGTACGTATCAGTAAATCCGGTTCAGGAATCCCATGGGTATCCAGCACATCTGAGAAATAGTCTTCCGTCACATCCTGCTCTGAAACACCTCCGGCTTTTGCCCTGCGCACAGTTTCCCTGACCGCGCGGATAATCTCATCCCTGCCCCCATAATTTAACGCAATCTGAAAATGAAGCCCGTCGTTGTCCTTTGTGGACTCCTCCAGTTGGGCAATCCTGTTCCTGATATCCTCGTCCAGCCCTGTCTTGTCGCCGATGACCCGGACGCACATGTGGTTCTTTCTGGCGGTTGCCAGACAGGTTTTCATATAATTCCGCAAAAGCTTCATAAGGGCATCCACTTCGTCCTTAGGGCGGTTCCAGTTTTCCGTGCTGAAAGCATAAACCGTCAGATACTGTATCCCCATCCGCCAGGCTTCCTCACAGATAACCTCCACCGCCTTTGCACCCTGTACGTGACCATAATTTCTGGGCATTCCCTTGCTCTTGGCCCACCTGCCGTTTCCATCCAGAATAATTGCTACATGCCGGGGCATTACCAGTTCATTTTTCTCTGCCATATATCAGACACCTTTCTTTTTCACCGGCAACGGGCACCACGCCCTGCGGGATGCCCGTTGCTCTTATACGGTAAGGATTTCTTTTGATTTCTCTTCCATCAGCTTATCAACATCTTTAATATACTTATCTGTCAGTTTTTGTAATTCCTCTGTCAGTTCTTTGATTTCATCTTCTGACACTTCTGCCTTGGCAAGCTTTTTAAAAGCATCGTTTCCGTCCCTTCTTATATTACGGACAGCCACTTTGCTCTCTTCCGCCTTCTTCTTCACGTCCTTCACCAGATCTTTTCTGCGTTCCTCAGTAAGTTCCGGGAACACCAGCCGGATAACCGCCCCGTCATTAGAAGGATTGATTCCGATATCGGATGTCAGAATCGCTTTCTCGATTTCTTTAATCAGTGACTTCTCCCAGGGCGCAATCTGGATCATCCTGGCTTCCGGAATCGTGACATTGCCTACCTGCTGAATAGGAGTGGGCGTCCCATAATAATTTACCCGGAGTTTGTCCAGTACATGGGGATTGGCCCTTCCCGCCCTGATTCCCAGATAATCGCTCTCTAAATGCTCATAGGTTTTCCTCATTTTCTCGTCATAAATCTTTAATCTTTCATCCATCTTCCTATCCTCCGTTTATACCGTCACTTTTGTTCCGTTAAACTTTCCTTTCATTGTATTTACAATACTGTTCTCTTCATTTAAGCTGAATACCCACATAGGCATTTTATTGTCCCTTGCCAGTATGGAGGCCGTCATGTCCACCACCTGCAGATTTTCGGCAATCACCTGGTCAATACTGATTTCATCATACTTTTTCGCTAAAGGATTGACCGCCGGGTCACTGTCATAAACGCCGTCAATGGATTTTGCCAGCAGAATAACATGGGCTTCCACTTCCACCGCCCGGAGCACCACCCCTGTATCTGTGGAGAAATAAGGGTGTCCCGTTCCCCCGGCAAAAAAGACCACATATCCATTCCTAAAATATTTGTCTGCCCTGTCCTTGGAAAAAAGTTCCGTAAAGGAACCACATGCAAAAGGTGTAAGGACAGCCGTATTCATGCCCACGCTGCGGAAAATTTCCGAAACATATATACAGTTCATCACGGTAGCCAGCATCCCAATCTGGTCAGCTTTCGTCCTGTCAATATTTTCACTGGTTCTTCCCCGCCAAAAGTTTCCGCCCCCGGTGACGATTCCCACCTGGATTCCTTCCTGTGTCAGTTCCTTTACCTGCAGGGCAACCGCCCTCACAGTATCTTCGTCAAAGCCTGTCTTTTTGTCCCCTGCCAGAGCTTCTCCGCTTAATTTCAGTAAAATTCTCTGCATATCCGCACCCCATTTATTTTTTTACAATAAGCTGGCTCGCGAAGCGTGTCAGCGTTTGTTTTTAATCTCATCAAAAATAGTTGTTGGACTAATCTCCGCATAGCACTGGGAGCACTTGCCTTCAATGACCGCTCCGTTGCTGACCTGGACAAATTTAGATTTGATATCTCCTATTATAATGGCCGCTGATTCTAAAACCACAGTTCCATGGACATCAATCTCACCCTTTACAGCCCCGTTAATCACTGCATTTTCCGCATTGATATTGCCAAGTATCACTGTCTTCGGCCCGACCTTTATGCCTCCCTTACTAAGGATATTTCCCGTAATCTGTGCTCCTTCCAGATAAACTTCTGAAGCCTTTACTTCGCCTTCCACCGTTCCTGTAATACTCAGTTTTCCCTTTACCTCCACATCCCCGTAAACGGTTCCCCTTATGGCAAGGGCGTCTTCCACTGTAATACTGCCGTTAACAACCATGGAATCCGACAGTACCGACAGATTGACGGCCGATTTTTTCAGGGACTGTTGCGGCGGATCCGGCTTCTTTTTCTTGGGAGCCACTGACACCGTAGCTGCAACCGGATTATCCGGCGTGGAGGACGCAAAAATAGGATCATCCGGATTGTTCGTCATATCCATCTCCTCCATCTTATCCAGCATCTGGCTCAAATCCTTATTAAAACCATCCTGAAATTCATTCTCCATCATCTTTCCCTGGGACTGCCTTTTTACCGGCGTCCTATCCTGTGCCGCTTTGTCCTGTAGCTGTGTGTTTCCTACATTTTGGTTTTCCTCTGCATCTGCCTGTATCACCAGTTCATTCACTGCCTGCGACAAATCTTCCTTTAAATCTGAGAAAAATCCCATTTCCCCTCTCCTCCATTCCTGCCTTTGGTATCTTTCCTTTGCTAATCTTCAATCCTTACTTGTAGTGGTGTATCGGCTCCGTCCCGTCCGTCACGGGCAGAATCACCGCGTCTCCTCTTTCCTGAATCCGCTCAATAATCCCGGGAAGAGCCTCAACCGTAGTATTCCTATTGGAAGCATCATGCATTAATATCATGCCCCTGTTCACATTATCTATATTTCCCACACAATTCTCCAGAATACGCTCCGCGCTTAAATTGCCATTTTCGGCATCCCCCGCAGTAATATTCCAGTCAAAGTAAATGATTCCATTTTCATCCAGATAATCAATGAGTTCCTGAATATCCACATTACTCACCGCATTGGAACTTCCCCCTGGAAACCGGTATATCCGGGGCCAGATTCCGGTAATTCCATAAAGATATTCCTGGAGTTTCTCCAAATCCTCCACAAAGTTTTCCCTGGACGCATATATCTCATTATACTTATGGCTGTAAGAATGCATGGCCAGGGTATGCCCCTCCGCTACAATCCTCTGGTAAGCTTTAACCGCCTGCTCACCACTCTTTCCAACCACAAAAAAAGTCGCTTTTACATCATATTCCTTTAAAATATCCAGAATTCTGTCTGTATTGCTGCTTGGTCCGTCATCAAAAGTTAAAAATATCTGTTTCACGCCTCCATTCTGACTGCCGTCCTCCTGAACCTGCCCTGCATTTGCTGTATTCCGCGAAGAAACTTCCACCGCCTCCATGGCGTAGACGCCGGTATCCGAATCGGATCGTTCCCCTGAAACTGCTATCACCGCTTCCAGTTCCTTCACTTTTTCCTTAAGCTGTTTCACCCGGACTCCCAGTACAACACTGACCACCGTCAGGACAATGATTACGGCAATAAATGCCACCACAATTAATCTTTTCAGACGAAGGATTCTTTTGTTCCGGTTGTAAGTCCCCTCCATGACTCATTAACTCCTTATAAATACTTTGCGTATATTGTAACACAATATGCTTTTATGGGAAAGAGTCAAATTTTGCAGTAAGTGCAAAGTCCTGGACTGAACTGTTACCAGCCTGTTTCAATTTTGTTTTTCTGTTGACATTCCCCACTATATGTATTATAGTTTAATTCCACTTCTATAAAGGTTATAAAATGGATTTTTAATTATGAAATTTACATATGGATAAAATAATATGGGAGGAACGAAACGATGAACCTGACTGAACTATTTCTTATTGCAGTGGGCCTTTCCATGGATGCCTTTGCCGTATCCATCTGTAAAGGACTTGCCACTTCTGAAATATCCTCAAAACACATTCTCTCCGCCGGCCTGTGGTTCGGCGGTTTCCAGGCACTTATGCCTGCCGCCGGCTATTTTCTCGGCTCTGCCTTTGAAAACTATATAACCTCTTTTGACCACTGGATTGCCTTTTTACTGCTGGGCTTCATCGGCGGAAATATGGTCCGTGAGTCCTTCAGCAAGGATTCCGGAAATCCTGCAGACGATTCCTTTGCCCCGAAAACCATGTTCATCATGGCAGTTGCAACCAGCATTGACGCCCTTGCCGCAGGCATTACCTTTGCCCTTCTGCCCAATGTCAGTATACTGGCTGCGGTACTCTTCATCGGGACAATTACTTTTATCTTTTCCGCTGCCGGCCTGAAAGTGGGCAATGTGTTCGGCCTGAAATACAAATCCAGGGCCGAATTTGCCGGCGGACTGATCCTTATACTGATTGGGTTGAAAATTCTTTTGGAACATTTGGGAATCATACGGTTTTAAAGTCTTTCCTTTCAATCGAAATATAATTTCTCCAGGCGCAAAGAGAGCCGGAAGCTGTCATTGCTTTCCGGCCCTTAATTTTTACTGTGAATTACATACCTGCCTGTGCTGCAACCTCTGCTGCAAAGTCGTCTGCCTTCTTCTCAATACCTTCGCCTGTCTCAAAACGCACGAATTTCTTAATGGAAAGATTTGCACTGTTCTCTTTAGCAACCTGGGCAACATACTGTGCTACAGTCTGCTTTCCGTCCTCTGCCTTCACATAGATCTGCTCTAACAGGCACACTTCCTTCAGTTCCTTGTTAAGACGTCCTGTCACTGCGCCTTCAATAACCTTTTCAGGCTTGCCTGCCATCTTGGGGTCATTAGCAATCTGCGCCATCAGAATTTCTTTCTCATGCGCTTTGTATTCCTCGGAAACATCTGCTGTTGACACGTATTTCGGGGAAAGGGCTGCTACCTGCATTGCAATGTTGGTCAGCGCTTCCTTTACAGCGTCATTGACAACGTCTGTATCAGCTTCCACAATAACACCGATTCTTCCGCCGCCGTGTACATAGGAAACCACGCATCCGTTTTCAGCGATAACCTTTTCAAATCTTCTGATATTTAAATTCTCACCAATTCTTGCAACCTTTTCTACCAGCGCATCCTTTACCGTCTTGGAAGTGTCTTCATTCCAGCTTTCAGCCAGAAATGCTTCCATGTCCGCCGCGTCAGATTCCACAGCCTGATTAGCCACTGCTGTTACAAAATTCTGGAACTCCTCATTCTTTGCAACGAAATCTGTCTCAGAATTAACTTCAACAACTGCTGCTGTCTTATCATCTTTAAGGACAACCTTGCAAAGACCTTCCGCTGCAATTCTTCCTGCTTTCTTATCAGCCTTTGCCTGTCCGTTTTTCCTAAGGAACTCAATGGCTGCATCCATATCCCCGTCAGTTTCCCCAAGGGCTTTCTTGCAGTCCATCATGCCTGCGCCGGTCATCTCTCTTAATTCCTTTACCATAGCTGCTGTAATATTAGCCATTTTATTATTTCCTCCTACTCTTCCCTGTCAAATTATTGCTTCTATTCACGGCTTGGGAGCCGCTCATAGCAACGATTCGGGGCGATATTTAAAATTTGCATCGCAAAAATCGCCCCTCACTCCTGAATCATGTTCTCACGGAATGCACATTCCTGACCCATGAATAGTAACAAATTATTCAGCTTCTGCTGCTGCCACTTCTTCAATATCTTCCGGAGCTGCTTCGCCTGCCGCTTCCTCCATCTGGGCCTCAACATTTTCTTCGCCCTGGTTTGCCTCAATAACAGCGTCGGCCATCTTGGAGACAATCAGCTTGACAGCTCTGATAGCATCGTCATTACCAGGGATGATGAAATCAAGTTCTTCAGGGTCGCAGTTGGTGTCGCCAATACCAATCAGGGTAATTCCAAGGGCATGGGCTTCCTGTACACAGATTCTTTCCTTCTTGGGATCTACTACAAAAATGGCGTCGGGAATTCTGGTCATGCTCTTGATACCGCCAAGGTTTCTCTCAAGCTTTTCCCATTCCTTCTTGATCGCGATAACTTCTTTCTTGGGAAGCACATCAAAGGTTCCGTCCTCTGCCATTGTCTCAATTGCTCTTAATCTTTCAATTCTGCTCTGGATGGTCTTAAAATTAGTGAGCATACCGCCTAACCATCTCTCATTTACATAGTACATACCGCAGCGTTCCGCTTCTGTCTTAACAGCATCCTGTGCCTGCTTTTTCGTACCTACAAAAAGAATCGTTCCTCCCTGGGAAGCAATTTCAAATACTGCCCTGTAAGCTTCGTCAACCTTACCTACAGATTTCTGCAAATCAATAATATGGATTCCGTTTCTCTCTGTAAAAATGTAAGGAGCCATCTTGGGGTTCCATCTTCTTGTCTGATGTCCGAAATGAACACCTGCTTCTAACAACTGCTTCATTGAAATAACACTCATGTTTCTACCTCCATTTGGTTTGTCTTCCGCATATCTTCTTCTCTCCTGCAAACCTTCCTATTCCCAGAACAAGTATGGAAATTCATTTCCTGTCCTGACAGTTTACGGCGGAAAGCACCGACAGTTAATAAATATACGTGTTTTATAGTCATAACGATGAAATTATATCATAGAAAAATCCCTCTTGCAAGGGATTTTCTTACCTTATTCCGTTCTTGAAATTATTTTTGCGATCTTCTCCATATCCGCATCCCTTGGTATCTCAAAGACCCCTGTATTGATACGTTTATCATAACCATTTTCAAACAGATAACGGTCCAAAGCCGTGGCTGTTTCCACCAGCCCGGCCTCTTCCAGCCTCTGGCATATGCTGTAAGAACTGTCACCACTCTTAATTTCAATGGTAACCTTCTCTTCTTCCGTACCAGGCGCAGGTATGGCTTCACTCCCGGATGCAGTATCTTCTCCCTGGACAAACGCCCCGTCATCTTCTGACGCCGGAACTTCCTGTGCTACATCCGCTTCTTCCGTCTCTGCACTCTCCTGATTTGGCTGCGTATCTTCCGCACTATTTAAATCTGGCTCCGGATTTTCTTCCTCCAAAAGAGCCTGTCCTTCCCCGGATTCCTCCCCCTTAAGGGCTTCCTCCTCCGGTTCAGGTTCGGCTTCTTCCTCTTCATCCGGCAACGGTAGTCCGTCCCCATCCGTTTCCTCCTGCACTTCCTCCTCATAGGAAGCCAGGGTATCCCCCAGAAGTCCGCTCTCCTGTGTCATTCCAAGTGCTTTTGCCCGCTCTATTATCTCTTCATCGCTGAGAATTTCTCTTTTTCCCGCAAGAATTCCCATAATCA
Source organism: uncultured bacterium (assembly GCA_947177425.1). Taxonomy (GTDB): domain Bacteria; phylum Bacillota; class Clostridia; order Lachnospirales; family Lachnospiraceae; genus Suilimivivens. Next base: position 63,959 of record CAMWUN010000003.1, on the reverse strand, counting down.
GTGCGGTTACAACTACCCCTATGCCCAGTCCCCTCAGATAGTATTTCAAGTTCATCATCTTGCCTGATTCCTTATACTCCTTCAAATAAGCCGATAACCAGCTTCACTTCACCTACACCCAGTCCAAGTTCCCTGGCAATCGAAACTTCAGATTTTCCTGCTTTATGGAGTTCCAGTATCCTGTCGTTATTATTTCTTTTGACAGTCTTATCCGTTTCTCTTCCCTCTGCTGTCTCCAATACTGCCAATGCCGCCTCTATTTCGGGCAGCCCCTCCGATGCCATGGGAACGGCTGGAACTGCTTCTTTTCCATTTTCTGCCGCCAGATTTTCTTTCCCGGCTGTCTTAGATGCCCGGCCTCTGCGGTTTCTCTTCTTTGGCTTTTGTGTCTCTTCCGTCTCCTTTGCCGCTGTTTCCGGCTGGGACGGCGGATATATAATTTCAACCTTCGGAGCGGATATGGGTATGAATTCTGTTTCCTGTATCTGGATGGCTGCTTCGTTTACAGTCTCCTTTACGGCTTCCTTCACGGTCCCGTCAACTGCTTCCTGGATTTCTTTTGCTTTCTTTTGTGTCTCTATTGCCGTAATCTCTGCATCCCTTACCGCCTGCTTTATCTGACTGGCAGTCCTGGACGCTTCGCCCACTGTGCTTTTTAAGGTTTCCTGCTTGTCATTCAGCATATCATAAAGGAATACCACTTCCTTATGGCTCTTATTGATTTCATCCAAAACCGTGTCGGAATACTCATTAATCGCCATCATCTTTTCGTTGGTCAGCCGTTCCATGGAGCGCTCTGTCTTTTCGATGGCATAAGTGACTGTCTCGTCAATAATGTCTTCCACCCGCCCTCTGGCATCTTCCACTTTTTTTTCAACCATTTCCTTTATATCTTTTTCACTTATCCCTGAAGAAGCCTGCTGTCCGCCCTTCTTCCCCGACGGAAGAAGGAAACTCAGTATGAACACAACAGCGCCAAAAGCAACAAGGATTATTTCCACTACACTCATATTTTCACCCGTATATCATCAGATTTTCATGTCAAAGCCGCCCCGTCCCTTCAGGGTCACTTTTCCGTCCCCGGCAATTTCTCCTTTCTTTCGCTTTCGTCCGCCATCGCCGGAATAGCTTCCATTTCCTTTATCTTTCGCATCAAAACGTCTGCCTTCATTTTCAGCTTTATCCCCCTGCTGCACCTGACGTAGTTTATTGTCAACTGTCTGGTCAAACTGCCGCTGAAAATTAAACTGGTCTACCGTCCCCTTATTGTCCTCATTCTGTTTGATATTTGTAAAATCCTGGGCTCTCGTTACCTGCCCCTGAAGCTCTACCCTGCTGATTGTCATAGCCTGAGTCACACCCCTTCTAAAACCTGAACGCAGATTCTTTCTGCGCTGGTACAAATTTACATAGGAACCATCTTTACATCTCCCGCTTCTTTTATGAACCTGCAATAGTGGGTATGCCCCTTTATAATTGTGGAGACATCTGCAATGCTGATGCGGGTCCCTCCGTAAACCTCTCCTGTCACTTCTACCTTTGCGGAATTGCTTGCATTTAAAATCGTCTGCAAATCTTCCAGTTTTTTCAGACAGGCATCCCGTTCCCGTTTCAAATCTTTCTCTTTCTCCAGTGTCTCGCGGGCAAACTCCATCTGCTCCGGCCTAAGCTGGATACCGGTACTTAATTTCTTTGCAGCATTCTCCAAAATCGGCTTAAGCGTCTCCAATTCCTTTTCCTTATCCATAACCTGCTGCTGTAACTCCATCATCCTCATTTTAACGCTGGGATCCGCCCCCACCTCAATGACGGTAGCTGCCCCCATTGACGAGCCAAGAGTCTTTACCTGGACCAGATGCGCCGCTGACACTCTTCCTCCTGTAATAAATCCCCGGCGTCCATTTACGATAACTTCTGAATCAGCCATAACCTCACTGTGGAGAATGGACTCTGTAGACACATAGCCGCCTGCGCTTACCTTGGAATTTTCCAGGAACTTGGCGATTACATTTCCTTCCGCCTTTAATACGCCCTTTCCCATCCCGTTCATGCCACGGACAATGATGATGTTTCCTCCTGATTCAAGATAAGCGCCTTCCACAACGCCCCTCACTTCAATATCGCCTCTTGCCTTCACCGAGAAATTAGCGCACACGTTCCCGTTCACCTTGACGCTGCCGTCATAATCAATATTTCCTGTGGCGTTATCCACATTTTCCACCTCAAGGACATTGGATACAAATACCATACCGTCCACAAGCGATACATGGCCGTCCACTTTGGCCGTCAGTTCCAGCCGGTCATCAGAGAGAACCGAATTTCTGTCCCCTTTGATTGCCAGTTTCTTTACATCCCTGGGCTTTATCTTTTCATCATAAATCGTCCTGCCCGGCTCGCCTAAATCCGCCGGATACAGTCTTGCCAGAAGTTCGCCCTTTTTACAGTGATTGATTGTATTCAGGTTGAAAAAATCTACGCTTCCGTCCGCTTTCAGTGTAGGCTTTATACTCAAATTTGTTTCAAAATAGTATTCTATCCGGGCGTCCTTTCCATGCCTGGGAAGTTTCCCTTTTACCACTACCAAATCGGCACAGTACACCGGGCTTTCAAAAAACTTGATCAGCCCCTTCTTTAATATACCGTATTTGATTTTCTTCTGCTGCAGATCGTTAAAAAACTCATCCGCCGTCATTCTTTCACCATGAAGAGAAGGAGGATAAAATCTGGCGATTGCAAGCATCTTATCCTGACTGACCTGCATCTGATAACTTTCACGCACCTCATTATGGTGTTTATGGTTTATTACAAATTGATATTCCCCGGTTGTCGTTCCAAGAGAATCCATTATCCCCTTATTCAGCCCGGTAGTGTCGAAGTCTATGTTATTGCGGGACAGATAGTTTATTACTTCTCTGATCCTCACCGGCTTTCCTCCATCTTCTGGAAGAAAAATTCTTAATGACGTTTCATTCTCACCACATACCAACTGAAAATAGCCGTTTCTCATTCATGCACCCCCTTACATAAGTCTGTTTATTATGTTATGCAGAAAAGAAACCCATATAATGACCCATTTTTGTTTTCATTTTCTGCAGTGCTCTAGTATGCAGTTGAGATACTCTGGATTCAGATACTTCAAGCACATTGCTGATTTCCTTTAGCGTTAAATCTTCATAGTAATAAAGCAGTATCACTTTCTTTTCCTTTTCAGTCAGAAGCTCAAGCGCCTGCTGTAACATCTTCTTTAGTTCTTCCTTCTCGATTACTTCTTCCGGCCCGTCAAAACGGCTCTGGCTGGTCTGGTCGGCCGGTATCTCACTGCCGGATTCCATAAATTCATTTAAAGATACCAGACCGGTAATCTTCATCTGGGACTGCCATGACAGATAATCGTCCTCTGAAATACCAAGATTCAGCGCAATTTCTCCGTCTGTCGCTGCCCTGCCCGTAGAACTTTCTATCTCTTTCATTGCTGCATCAATTTTTTTCTGCTTCTGCCTGATTGTCCTTGGAATCCAGTCCATCTTCCTAATCTGGTCCAGAATGGCTCCCCGGATCCGGAGACTTGCATAAGTTTCAAATTTTACAGCTTTCATGCTGTCAAACTTGTCGATTGCGTCAATCAGTCCAAAAATACCGTAACTTACCAAATCGTCATATTCCACATTGTACCCAAGATACATGCTGAGGCGTCCTGCTACCAGTTTTACCAATGATGCATATTCCAGTATAAGTTTTTCTCTTATTTCGGGCGATTTCGTTTTTGCATAAGTTTCCCACAGCTTATTTCTTCCTGCCTCGTCCATTGACACCTCCATCACCCGCGGTTATATATTTTCTTCTGCCCCATTTTCCGCATTTTTACTTTCCATATACTCTTCGCCTTCCCCGGCAATGTCCTTTTCTATTACTTCTCCTTCCTTTGCTTCTTCCTCCAGAATCTGATCCATGAAAGCAGTTACTTTCTTCTGGATAAAATTCCCCGCAAGATAAAAGAAGATAAGCACGAACAAAAGTATAGGCAGCATTTCTCCCATTGAATAGTGAAAGCAAAACGCAGCTATGCTTACCACTGCACCTGCCAGCAGCATTAAAAATGGCGCAAATAACTTATTCTTTTTCATATGATCTTCTCCGGTTTCCCCACAGACCGTATGTAAAAATCGCCGGTTTTTGGATAAAATATTACCGTCCTTCCATATGAATCCCCGGTATCTTCCGCAAGAATCGGTATTCTTAATTGGGCAAGCTTTTTCTTACTGGCAAGCACATTCCGCTCGCCTACACGAATCATATCGCTTTTGCCGCCAAAAGCAAACATCTGTGCGCCTCCGGCAATCTTGGCCACAAGCCTGTTGCGGTTTGCTCCCATGCGCACAACCGCATTTACAAGGTCTTCTATTCCTGTATCTGCAAATTTAGGTCTGTTTGTATTATTTTTAATCTCACTACTATCCGGCAGCATGACATGCACAAGTCCACCGATACCTGTACCCGGATCCCTGATTGCGATTCCCACGCAGGAGCCTAAACCCAGTGTAGTCACTCCGTCATCTCCCCGGCATGTTTTCATGTCTGCCATACCAACTTTAATCACTTCACTCATTTCAAGAATCTCCTGTCCCTTTTTCTTCTGAAGCCTACATAACACCCAACGCTGTAAGAATTTTTTCGTAAGACTCCATATCCGGAACCAGGATGAAATAACCTTCCAGTTCAATATCATCTGAGAACTGGGTCTGTATCAGCAATATGTTATCCCCGTAAATGCCGAATTCAACCGCAGGTACACTGAGCAGTGCGCCCGCCATATCAATTCCAATCTGGGGAACAGAGGGATAGATCTTTAAAGTAGTAAGCGCCGACAATGCATTCAGATATGCTCCTGTTATTACATTCCCAACTTCCTTAATAGCAGAAATCTCCATGTCGCCAAAATTACAATCTTCCGCTGTGTCCTCATCAATTCCCAGCATACCGCACATCAGCTTATTTACCAGATGTGCAGCGGCAGTTTTACTTAAGATAAACATCATGCTTCCATCTATATCCCCTGCCACCTCAAGATAGATGCTGACCATGATCTGGTCATCACCGCCTACGATTCCGCCCAAATCCTTAAACTCAAGCAGTTGAACCTGGGGCACAGACATATCCACCTTGCATCCTATCATCTGTGAAAGGGCTGTGGTAGCATTGCCTGCCCCAATATTGCCTAATTCCTTTAACACGTCAAAATACTGACCTGTTAATTGCTCCATACTAAGATCTTTCATGATCCCTCCTAATTAACAGTACATTTTTATCGCATATTCTATCCTCTTCACCTGTCCATAACAACAGCATTAAGGTCAAGAAGAGAAATCAATTCATTGTCATGTTTGCCGATGCCTGTAAGGAAAACATTCTTGTCTTCCTTACCGTCGTAAGTGATTTTATCAATTTCATCCATTGTCAGGGTGACAACTTCCTTCACCTCATCCACCATAATGCCGATAGTTCCATGCTGTTCCAGCTTGAGAATAATGATTCTGGTAGCTTTGGTAATCTCGTCTGCTTCAAGATCCATTTTAAGGCGAAGACTCATGACAGGGATGACTTCCCCGCGCAGATTAATGACCCCTTTGAGATAATCCGGCACCCTGGGCACTCTGGTGATATGCTGCATGCGCACAATATTATCTATAAATTTAATATCCACGCCATACTGCTCATCTCCTAATTTGATTACGATATATTGTATAGTATCATATTCTGTTTTCATTTCACCTATATTATTCATGCCTGATACTCTAAGTTCTTCCATTGTTCTTCCCCCTGTCCTATATCAATGCATTGGCATCCAGAATCAGAGCCACTTCACCATCGCCTAATATTGTTGCACCGCTGATAATCTTACACTTACTGATATATCTGCCAAGTGATTTTATAACGATTTCCTGCTGTCCTCTTAATTCATCAATGACAAGCCCGGCCAGATTCTCACCTTTCTTGACAATAACGACTACCAGATTTTCGTCCGGCGCCTTGGAACTTTCAATGTCCAGTTCATCGCTCAGTCTGATAATCGGTATTACACTGCCACGCAGATTGATAACCTCTTTATTCTGGACAAGTTTGATATCGCTGGGGCTGATGTCCTCAAGTGTCTGGATACTTCCTAAAGGAATTGCGTACTTTTCTCCGCCCACAGCTACCATAAGAGCCTGAATGATTGCAAGGGTAAGAGGCAGTCTGATAATCCATGTGCTTCCCTGTCCTAACTGGGATTTCACTTCCACCTCCCCGCTTAAGGATTCAATCTTTGACTTCACCACATCCAGTCCCACGCCGCGGCCTGATACGTCCGAAATTTCCTTTGCGGTTGAAAAGCCGGCATGGAAAAGCAGGTTGATAATGTCCTTTTCAGTCATGTTATCTCCCTGATCAGGTGTAATGACGCCCCGCTCAATGGCTTTGTTCTTAACGGCCTGAACGTCAATGCCGTTACCATCGTCCCTGACTTCGATTACAACATTGTTGCCATCCTGGTATGCGTCAAGGAAAATAGATCCTACCGGAGATTTGCCTCTCTCGGCACGCAGTTCGGCCGATTCCAGACCATGATCTGCTGAATTACGAAGAAGATGCATAAGAGGATCCCCGATTTCATCCACCACAGTCCGGTCAAGTTCTGTCTCCTCACCAGACATATACAACTCCATCTTTTTATCCAGCTTCTTGGAAAGATCCCGGATCATTCTGGGGAATTTGCTTACAACACTCTCTATGGGAACCATCCTTACCTTCATAACAGACTCATGAAGGTTCGTGGTCACGCTTTCAAGATATTCAATCTGCTCATTAAAGCCCGAACTGGATACGCCGTCCGTATTGGAAGCGGAAACCAGTGAGTTCTTTGCAATAATAAGTTCGCTTACCAGATTCATGAGTACATCCAGCTTCTCAATATCCACACGTACCGTCCGGTTCACTACCGGCTTGCCTCCGGTCTTCTTATCATTTGTCTTTGCAGGCGTACTCTGGGTCTGCGGCTGGCTCTGGGTCTGAGTCTGCGGCTGGCTCTGGGTTGTCTGCACAGCGCTTGTGCTTACAGCCGGAGCATTCCCGCCTTCTTCTACGGGAACAGCCTCACACTCATAAGGAGCTCCCACCACCCTTTCTATTTCAGAAACCCCTTCAGTCACACCCAGGATTTCCTCCAGCGTACATTCTGAAACCACCAGCAGGCTGAAATCAAGATCAAATTTTTCATCTTCTATATCCTGTGCGGAAGGGCTGCACACAATGATCTCTGCTCTCTCTTCCACTGCTTTATATACCAGAAAAGCCCTGGCTGCCTTAAGCAGACAACTCTCCTGTATGTATACAGTCAGTCCGTAAACACTCTTTCCCTGGGCCTTTGCTGAGGAAAAAACAAGGCGTTCCGTCTCGCCAATTTTTATATCCGTCCACTTCCCGGTAAAACCTTCCTCTCCGGCATCCTTCTTTTCCTTACCGGATTTCCCTTTGGAATTCTCTTTCTTTTCCCCAGGATTCAGATATCTGTTCAATTGGTCAATCAACTGCTGGTTGTCGTTGGTTCCTTCATCAGCAGTCTCCTGAATGGTACTGGTATATTCCTCCAAAGCGTCCAGACACTGGAACAAAATGTCAATCATGTTGGAATCTGCTTTCATGGTCCCATTGCGGACTTCCGAGAACACATTTTCCATATCGTGGGTCAACGCCTGCATGCGCTTATATCCCATGGTTCCTGCCATACCCTTTAAAGAATGGGCCGCCCTGAAAATTTCATTAATAGTATCCGAGTCTTCCGGTTCCTGCTCCAGTTTCAGTATCTGGGTATTCAGATTTTCAAGGTGCTCCTTTGTTTCGTCAAGAAAAATTTCAAGATATTGATTTACATCCATTTAAATTACCCCCACGTTCTTTATAATTTCCTGCGCAATTCTCTCCAGACTTATCCCAGGACCAGAAAGTCCGGCAAGCACAATACTTCTGGGCATTCCATATACCGCACAGGTGGCTTCACTTTGAGCAAATACCTTCACCCTCTTTTTTTCCTTTAAATTCCTGATTCCCACTGTGCCGTCCGCCCCCATACCTGTAAGGACAGCACATACTACTTCATCATATCCGCAGTCTGCCAGGGACTCATACATGTAATTGGCACATGGACGCACTCCCTCTCTGGTCGGTTCGTCAGAATAACGGATGATATGCCTTGCCCCGCTCTTTGCCGCTTTCATATGCCTGCCTCCTCTGGCAAGGTATACCTGACCTGTATTTATTACATCTCCATCGGCTGCTTCCTTCACCGCCAGAGGACTTAAAGTGTTAAGCCTCCCCGCCAGCGCCTCGGTAAAGCCGGCCGGCATATGCTGTACAATCATAACAGGTGCATTCAGATTTGCAGGAAGCAAAGGAATCAATGTCTGCAATGCCTTGGGTCCGCCGGTAGAACTGGCAATTGCGACAATTTTTCTTCCGGCTCTTAATTCAACAGACTTAATCATAATGAACCTTCTTACAATTTATTAATCTTACTGTTTCAGTATAACACAATACACACTTCTCATAAGTGCAAAGTAACCATTTTATTCTTTTTTAACTGAAATAATACGGGAAAAAAACGCAGCCATTCCCCGTCTGGGCACGCCCTGATCCTGTTCTCTGTCTATCAGTTTTTCTGCCATCATCGCATAGGCTGCCGCCGACTTTGCCTGGGGATTTTTGATGGACACCGGCATCTGCTGCATAACTGCCCTGGAAAGCTGGCTGTCCTGGGGAACCGCCCCCAGATAATTTAAAGGCAGCTCCAGATACCTGCTCACCACCGCATTTAACTTATCATAAAGAATCTGTCCCTGACTATGGTTATCCACCTTATTGGCAACAAGTTTGACTGTCGTCGTCTCACTGGAAAAATCGGGATGCCTGTCAAGCGACTTTAGCAGGGAATAAGAATCTGTAATAGAGGTAGGCTCCGGTGTCGTCACCAGAAGAACCTCTTCGCTTGCCACCAGAAATTCCAGCACAGCATCGGAAATTCCGGCGCTGGTATCCACAATAATAACATCCGCAATGGTATCCAGTTCTGAAAGATTCCTGATAATAAAAGCCAGGTGGTCTTTGTTTAAATTGGAGAGTTCCGCAATACCTGACCCTCCCGAAATGAATCCCACATCCATAGGCCCCCATGTGATTATTTCTCTAATATTCATCCCCTGATAAATCAAATCACACAGGTTATGTTTCGGAACTGTACCGAACATAATCTCAATATTGGCAAGCCCGAAATCAGCATCCAGGATAATGGTCTTCTTCCCCATCTTCTGAAACTGTATAGCCAGGTTTATGGAGGTATTTGACTTCCCCACGCCGCCTTTTCCGCTTGTCACTGCGATTACCCTGGCAAGAGGCCTGCTTTCCAAGACTGCGTTCGCTTTAATAATGTTTCTTAACCTTTCAGCCTGATCCATTTGCTTTCCTCACTTGTCTGTGGCTTTATCTATATCAGTTTTTCTTACCTCCCAAAAGCCGCTTCACGGTTTTCTGAGGATTGAACTGTTCAATATCGTCCGGCACGTTCTGCCCGCTGGTAACATAAGATAGGGATGCGCCTGTATAGAGTTTTAAATTTAACAGATTCCCAAGTGTTGTCGTCTCATCCAGTTTGGTAAATATTATCTTATATTCTGTCATTTCCGAATAAGCATCTGCAATATTTACCAAATCACGATATTTAATTGTAGAACTCAAAACAAGAAAAACTTCCTTTTCCGCTTTTCCATCCATGGAATGGATAAATTCCTTCATGGCTTCCCTCTGGGCATCATTCTGATGGGAATGACCTGCCGTGTCCACCATAATATAGTCATAATCCCAAAATTCCTGCAGCGCCAGTTCCATATCCTCTTCTGTATAAATAACCCGGAAAGGCACTTCAAGAATATTGGCGTAGGTGCGGAGCTGCTCTGCCGCCGCTATCCGGTATGTATCGGCCGTAAGCAGCGCCAGTTTCTTTTTCCCTTCCACACTGAATTTTGATGCAATCTTCGCAATCGTAGTGGTCTTGCCAACCCCTGTAGGGCCTACGAAAAAGACCAGCTTCGGCCCCTTTTCCGCTGGTGTAATCCCAGAGGGCATGCCAAATTTGAGCACCATTTTCTGATAAATATTTGACAGTACATGGTCAAATGGCATATTAGGCTTATTTATCTTTTCAAATTCGTCAATAATCTGGTTGGCATACTGTTCATCCACTTCATTATCCAGCATGGTGTTATAAAGAAGCTTCATAAACCGTTCTATTTCTGTCTCCGGCTGTTCATCAAGCTCCTCTTTCGCCTCCTCAGGCTTCTGAAGCTGCTGCTCCAGCAGCGTATGAAGAGTATCCAGCTTTTCTTCTATGGCGTTGTTGTCCTTCCGGTCGTCTTCCGGCACTTCCGTGACATAAACGCTGTTTCCCCTAAGAGGCGTCGTCTCCCTTGCCGTCCTTCCCGGATCTGCACCTGAAATCGCCTCCACATAATGCTGGGACTGGGGTTTGGGCTGCTCTTTTTTGGGCGCAGACAACCGTTCAGACTCTTCTTCAAGGGCTACCGTCACCTCTGTGAGCTGGGGCATTAAAAAGCCGAAAACCCCTTTTTTCTTTACATTACGGACATTCATAATAACCACATTGCTGCCCAGTTCTTTTTTTGCGTTTTCTACCGCTTCTGTTTCTGTTTTTCCCTGAAATTTTTTAATTATCATGCTGTCACCATTCCTACTGACTGTAATTCAATATTATTTTCTATTTCATTATATGATACAACAATCAAATCTTTATAGTAGTCTTCCGTCAGCCGCTTAAAATACATACGCACAATTGGCGATGTAATGACAATGGGATTCTTTCCAAGGTTCTCCAGCTTATTAACTTCGCTCTCAACTGACTGCATAATCGTTTTTGTCTTTTCCGGATCCAGTGTAAGATAGGCCCCTGTCTCTGTCTGCTTCACACCCGCCATAATCTCCTGCTCCAGCTTTGGATCAAGCGTCACCACGCTGGTAGTTTCATTGGCAGGGAAGAACTTACTGGAAATAGCCCGTTTCAGGCTCTGCCTTACATATTCCGTCAGAATATCCGTATCTCTTGTGGTAGATGCATAATCTGCCAGAGTTTCAAAAATTGTAAGGAGATCCCTAATGGAAATTCCCTCTTTGAGAAGATTCTGCAAAACCTTTTGTATCTCGCCAATGCCAAGAAGCTTGGGAACAAGTTCATCCACAAGGGAAGGATTGGAGTCTTTCAGGTTGTTGATAAGATTCTGTACATCCTGCCTTGTAAGGAGTTCATCAATATACTGTCTGATAACTTCTGTCAGATGGGTTGCAATGATGGAAGGAGGATCCACTACCGTGTAGCCCATGCTCTCGGCGCGTTCCCTCTGGCCTTCCGTGATCCAAATGGCCGGCAGGTGGAAGGACGGTTCAAAGGTAGGAATACCTGTAATCTCCTCCTCCACATACCCCGGATTCATTGCCATGTAATGGTCAAAAAGGATTTCTCCTTCGCTGACCTGTATACCCTTAATCTTAATAATATACTGATTAGGATTTAGCTGGATATTATCCCGCAGACGGATAATCGGCACCACCGTACCTAGTTCCAGGGCTATCTGCCTTCTGATCATTACCACACGGTCCAGAAGGTCACCGCCCTGGTTCACATCGGCAAGGGGGATAATGCCATAACCAAATTCCAGTTCTATTGGGTCTACCTGCAAAAGACTGTTCACATTCTCCGGCTGCCTGATTTCCTCCGCCGCCGCTTCCTCTGCATCAATTTCTCCTTCTATCACGGCTGTCTCAATGGTTCCGGCTACGATTCTTCCCGTAACAATAAATACAAGGCCAAGAGTCAGGAATACAAGGTTAGGCAGAGGTGTCACAATACCCAGCCCGGCAATAACACACCCCACCATATAAAGGACTTTGGGCATACCAAACAACTGGCTTACCAGCACCGTTCCAAAATCTGCATCCTTGGAACCCTTGGTAACTAATATACCTGTGGAAAGGGATATCAGAAGGGAAGGAATCTGGCTCACCAGACCGTCACCGATAGTCAGAATCGCATATCTGTTCAACGCATCGCCTACACCCATGCCCTGACGGAGAACACCCATGGCAATACCGCCTATAATATTGACGGCTGTGATGACAAGGCCCGCCGTGGCATCTCCCTTTACGTATTTAACGGCACCATCCATGGAACCAAAGAAATTGGATTCATCCTGAATCTTATCCCTGCGCCTTTTGGCTTCCGCATCATCAATGGCTCCAGTATTCAAGTCCGCGTCAATGGCCATCTGCTTACCAGGCATAGCGTCCAGGGTAAATCTGGCTGTTACTTCCGCAACTCTCTCGGAACCTTTATTGATTACCATAAACTGGATCAATATCAGAATAATAAATACAATACCGCCTACTATCAGATCATTACCGCCTACATAGTTACCGAAAGTTTCAACCACCCTTCCGGGATCTCCGGTGGTAAGAATCAGCCTGGTAGAAGATACATTCAGGGAAATCCTGAAAATTGTGGTGAACAAAAGCATTGTGGGATAAAAGGACATATCCAGCACTTCTTTTGAAAACATGGTGGTAAAAAGAATCGTAAACGCTATTGACATATTACAGGCGAGCAGCACGTCTAAAAGCCATTGGGGAATGGATACAATCATCATAATAAACGCTGAAAGTACGTATGCCGCTACGCCAATATCCGCTTTTTTCATGGTCACTCTCCTTTCTCTACACTTTTCCTTTCAGGTGATATACGAAAGCAAGAACCTCCGCCACCGCCTGATATAATTCCGGTGGTATCAGCCCCCCGATTTCCACATTTGCATAAAGCATCCGTGCCAGAGGCTTATTTTCCACGATTTCTATGTCATTTTCCTTTGCTACTTCCTTGATCCGGTGGGCCAGATGATCTTCACCTTTGGCAATCACATAAGGCGCATCATACTTATCCGGGTCATACTTAATTGCAACCGCATAGTGGGTAGGGTTGGTGATCACCACGTCCGCCTGGGGAAGCTGCTGCATCATCCTGCGCATGGAAGCTTCCCGCATCCTCTGTCTCTGCTTTCCTTTTATCTGCGGATCCCCTTCCTGGTTTTTAAACTCATCCTTCACTTCCTGCTTGGTCATCTTCATGTCTTCCTTGAACTTCCATTTCTGGTATGCAAAGTCCAGAAAAGCAATGACCATATACATTGCTGCAATCCGAAGTCCTAAATCCGTAACAATCTGTCCCATCAGCCCGATTGCCTGATTCAGGCCGATATCATACAAAATAAATATCTGACCGATACGGTCTATCAGATAAGAATAGGCCACATACCCCACAAGTCCCAGCTTGAGGGCTGATTTAATCAACTCCACAAAGGAATTCAGGGATATGATCTTTTTAACCCCCTGAATGGGATTTAACTTATTAAATTTGGGCTTTAAGGGCTTCGTGGTAGGCTTCCATTTCACCTGCACAATATCGCACAGGAAAACCACCAGTACCCCGACAATGAAAATCGGTGCAACAAGTATAAGAAGCTCTATCATCATACTGCGTACAAGCACCTGTATGGATATAAAAGGAATATTCCCCTCATACAGTGTTACCAAATCAGGTATCTGATTGTACACGGCGCTGAAATTCTCAATAAATCCCGTGCCCATGATTCCCAGATATAACTTCAACATAAGAAACAATGCCAGCATGCTGAACGCATTAGCAATTTCCTTGCTCTTGGCTACCTGCCCTTCTTTTCTGGCATCACTTAACTTTTTGGCTGTAGGCTCCTCGGTCTTTTCCCCGCCGGGCCCATCCTTTGCAAAGAACTGCAGATTATACTGCAAAATCCTTATATTCTCCTCCATTTATACGCCTCCCGTAACCGGCTGCCCTGTCACAACATCATAATTTCCACAAAAGTGGAAACCATCCGCTTCATCTGATCGTAAATAAAGGTTGCGGCTGTGGGCAGCATGGAAGTGGACAGGAATAAAATACTGATTCCCACCAGCACTTTCATCTGCATACCTACTGCAAACATATTTAACTGGGGCGACACTTTAGCCAGAACTCCCAATACGGAATTTAAGATAATCATTACTGCAAATATTGGAAGACATATCCGGAAACCGATAATTATATAATCTGCCAAAAATTCCAGCAGAACGGAGAGCAGTTCTTCCCTGTGTATAATCATGCCGTTAACAGGCACAAGGGCGTATGTCTCCGCAAGGGCTTTCAACAGATACTTATCCATTCCCGAAATCATCAGCATCAGCATGACCATATAATTATAGTAAACACCTGTAATGGTAGCATTTTGCCTTGTAGCCGGATCCAGCAGCGATACCATGGAAAGCCCTACCTCCATGTCTGCAATATGGCCCGCAAAAGAAACCACCGAAGTACACAAATTAGCCGCAAAACCAACCAGAAGGCCCACAAGTGTTTCCTTCATCACAATTGTCAGATACCCCAGCATGGAATCATAGGAAACGCTCTGGTGGGGCATTGCCTGATAAAGAAGCACTGTTACAAAAAAACTTAATCCAATCCTCACATTTCTTGGGGTATTCGTCATACTAAAAAATGGAGCTATATATACAAAAGCCGTTACCCTTACAAGTATCAGCAGGAAATATTCTAATTCTGCATAGGTAAATGAGTAATCAAGCATAAGCTGTTACCTTACATAACGCGCAAAATCAGACCAGACTTCTACTATATAGCCTGTCAGTTCTCCCAGCATCCAGTTACCCAGGACCATCAACGCCAGAAATATAGCGAGAACCTTGGGCACAAAGGTAAGTGTCTGCTCCTGTATGGAGGTAACTGTCTGAAAAATACTGACAATCAGACCTACACACAAAGATACCAAAAGAACCGGAGCCGAAACCCTGATAATGAGAAACATGGCGGAACTGGCAAGATCCGTTACCTCTCCAACTGTCATATACTATTTATCCTCCCGATTGAAACTGTACCATCAAACTATGTCATTTAAATGTCCTTATCAGATTCACTATAATCAAATTCCACCCGTCTGCAAGCACAAACAGCAAAATTTTAAAAGGCATGGAAATCGTTGTGGGCGGCAGCATCATCATACCCATACTCATAAGCGTGGAAGCCACCACCATATCAATTACAATAAAAGGAATATAGATCACGAATCCTATGATAAAAGCCATCCTCAGTTCCCCGATAATATAACTGGGTATCAGTACAGAAAGGGAAATATCATCTAGTGTGCCGTCCCATTCCTGCCCTGATATATCCAGGAAAGTTCTCACATCCTTCGTCTGGGTCTGCCGGTACATATACTCCCTGAAAGGGGCAATCCCAGCCTCGAGAAACTCCTCCTGGGTAATTGTGCCTGCTTCAAAAGGCACTACAGCCTGTTCATAAACCTGAGTCAGCGTTGGCTGCATAACGAAATAGGTCAAAAACAAAGCTAACCCAAGCAACACCTGGTTAGGCGGTGCCGTTTGGGTATTTAAGGCTGCTCTTGTAAAATGAAGGACAATAATAATTCTGACAAACGATGTAAGCATAATAAGCAGTATCGGTGCCAGCGATATCATCGTAAGAGTCAGCAGAATACGTAATGTCCCATTTACCTGTCCATTACCGCCGCTGTAGGTAACAGTCAGGTTGTTTGCAATATTCAGTTCTGATAAGTCATCTCTGGAATCCGCGCTGCCAGGCTCTTCCCTGTTGGTTCTCTGCTCTGTCTCTCCTGTCTGGGCAGGTTCCACCGTGGATGCCTGTACATTGAATTCCGGGATAACACACAATATGCCCACTATCGTAAGCAGGCATATTATCTTCCATATCTTTTTCACGGCAAAATTCTTGTCCATATTATTGCCTTATACCCTAACCCTTATCTTTTTCCCTCAGTTCCTTTACCTTTGCAAAGACGCCTGCAAAATTAACCGCCTGCTCCTTAACGTCTTCTCCAAGATCCAGCTCATCCCTTGAAAGTTCTGAAAGCATATGAACTTCGTCTTTTCCCACCGCAATTACCAGGTATTTTTTCCCCGCCCTGATTATCTGAACATATTTGCCGGGCGCAATCCTGCATGTATCAACTACCGCAAGATTCCCCTCATGAATTCTTCCCTTTTGATACCTGGCAATCCATCTTGTCACCAGATATGTAACTGCAAGCACGAATACGAACAGGATGAGCACTGTCAAAAACTGTAGGTAACTTTCTGTCCTTGTAACTGAAAGGAGCATACTACCCGACTACCTTTTTCACTGCTTCCAAAACGCGCTCCGGCTGGAAAGGCTTAACAATAAAATCCTTCGCACCTGCCTGAATAGCTTCAATAACCATTGCCTGCTGTCCCATTGCCGAGCACATGATAATCATTGCATTGGGATCTCCGCCTCTGATTTTCTTCAGCGCTGCAATACCGTCAACTTCCGGCATGGTGATATCCATCAATACCAGATCCGGCTTCAGTTCATTGTATTTTTCGCATGCTTTTGCACCATTCTCGGCTTCTCCCACTACATTGTAACCATTCTTTGTAAGAATATCCTTAATCATCATACGCATAAAAGCCGCATCGTCAACAATTAAAATATTTTTCGCCATATTTTTCTCTCCTACCTTTTACTTTATTATTTCAGTTACACGGACACCAAAGCTTTCTTCGATTACCACAACCTCGCCTTTTGCTACAAATTTACCGTTTACAAGTACATCTATAGGTTCACCGGCTATTTTCTCCAACTCAATAATAGTACCCGGTGCGAAGTCCAATATCTCCGATATGGATTTCTGGGTTCTTCCCAGTTCCACAGTTACCTGAAGGGGCACATCCCTGATAAGACCAATATTTTCCTGGCCTGCCATAGCGCCCATATCATTATTAAAACTCTGGAACTGCGCAGGCTGTATGTTCATGGGCTGCATGTTCATCTGCGGCATTCCCATCATACCAGGCATGCCCATCATACCCATCTGGGGCATTCCCATATTCATTCCCTGCATTCCATTCATCTGCATGTTCATATCCATCTGCGGCATTCCTGTATTCATATTCATCTGTGGCATTCCCATACCCATGTTCATCTGATTCATGGCCGGCTGTCCTGCAGACATATCCGGTGCCGGAGCAGCCGGGGCAGGAGCTGGTGCGGGTGCCGGAGCAGCTTCTGCTGCTGCGCCCATCTGTGAGGACATAAATGTCTCATACAGGCTCTTGGCAAAATCTACAGGATATAACTGCATAATCGAACTGTCTACCAGTTCATCAATCTGCATCCGGAAAGAAATTTTTACAAAGGTTCCTTCAAGGAAAGAGGCGATTTCCCCACCTTCTTTAATTTCATTCAAATCCTTCAGGCTTGCCTCTGGGGGACTGATATCAATCATTTTCCCCAGCATGGTTGACATGGAAGTAGCCGCAGATCCCATCATCTGGTTCATGGCTTCTGAAATCGCGCTAAGGTGCAGCTCACCCAACTCGCCATCTGTGTTGCTTCCATCGCCGCCCATCATCAAATCTGTTATGACCTTCACATCATGTTCCTTCAAAATCATGATGTTCGATCCATCAATCCCTGCCGTGTAACGTATCTGTATCAGTACGCAGGGACGCTCATAATCCTCTACTACCGTATTCCAATTGGCCATCGACACTACCGGCGTAGTGATATTGACCTTTCTGTTTACCAGGGAATACAGTGTTGTTGCCGAAGAACCCATACTGATATTTGCAATTTCCCCGACAGCGTCTCTTTCATCTTCTGCCAACAAAGTTTCATCTATTTCTGAGACATGCGCTGGAGCGGCAGGCTCTTCCTCGTCCGTTCCTTCGGACAAATCCATGCCGTTAAGCAGTGCATTTATTTCATCTTGTGACAGCATATCAGCCATATCTTACTCCCCCTCTCTGACTATTGATGTTACCCTGACCGCATATTTGTCCTTACTGGAACCCGGAAGCGCCGTAAACTTTCTGATATTGCCTACGTACACATCCATTTCTGACTCCACGTTCGTATCCAGCCTTATAATATCTCCTAACTGGAGATGCAGGAAATCATTTACGGATACCTGGCTCTTGCCAAGGACTGCTTTGACCGGTACATCTATTCTCTTAATGAGCGACTCAATGTGCTCTTCGTAATCCGCTTCATCCTTCTGCATCGTTGAGTACCAGTATTTGGTATTCAGATTGTCCATCACGTCTTCCAGCGTGAAATATGGCAGGCAGATATTCATAAAGCCCTCTGCATCGCCAATCTTCACTTCCATTGACACAATAGCTATCATGTCGCTGGGTGCAATCATCTGGGCAAACTGTGCATTGGTTTCAATTCTTTCCATAACCGGATCAATCTCAATTACATTCTTCCATGGTTCACGCATCAAGTCCATACATACAACCATGATTTTCTGTAAGATTGTCATCTCTATGGTGGAGAAGTCCCTCAGCTTCTCCATTGGAACCCCCTGTCCCCCTAACATACGGTCAATCATAGCATACCCCAGATTGGCCGATAATTCAATAAGAATATTTCCTGAAAGAGGTCTAAAATCTACAATGCCTAGAATAACCGGATTAGAAAGCGAGTTAGTAAATTCCGAAAAAGTAACCGTTTCGGAATTGGCTACCGCCACCTGTATATTTTTTCTTAAATAAATCGGCAGGTTACTGGAAATCAACCTTCCGTAATGTTCATAAATAATTTCGAGCGTACGCAGATGCTCCTTGGAAAACTTCACAGGTCTGCTGAAATCATAATCCTTTACCTGTTTATCCGAGCCTTCCGACATCTGATCCACATTCAATTCACCGCTGCTTAGCGCTGCAAGCAAATTGTCAATCTCACTTTGAGATAACACCTCGCCCACGAGTTTTCACCCCTTTCATTTTTGCCGCTGTTTACTTATCACAATCACCCAGATACGGCATTACTGATAGAGTGCCTGAAGTGTTATATCAAAGATAAAATCCGAATTAAAAATTTCCTGAATGCTGCTCAGTATCTTACCCTTCAACATCTGCGAATCAGCATTTATTTCATCCATCGTGTACTGGCTTACCGTCTCGTTGATCCTGCCCTTTATCAGATCTTCACGGGTAGAAAGATCCTCTCCGTATTCCTTGTAGTCGTCATGCTTGGTGTTAATAAGCAGTGTCACAGTAAGCATTGCAAAATGGGCTTCATTGTCCTCCCCCTTCTTTAAAGGGATCTGCATCTCCGAAATCGTATAGCTGCTTGTATCGCTTATGGGGACAGTAACTGCCTCTTCCTCTTCTGTTCCCAGATCAAGGCTGATGGCAGATGCAATATCCGTCACAAGAGCCGCCGTCTTTCTGTTTGTACTGGTCACGCTGAACATCATAATGGAAGTCAGTACGATATTCACCACTAATAAAGCCAGTATCACAATTGATATCAGATTCTTTTTCATAGCTGGTACAACCTTTCTTCATTAATACGAACTTAATGAATTATATATTTTTATTTCTACTCTCCTGTTTTTGGCTCTTCCTTCCGCTGTGGAATTGTCCGCAATGGGAATATATTCCCCCCTGCCGGCATGTTTGATTCTGCTCATGTCCAGAGCCGTATTTTCTTCCAGAAAATAAAAAACAGATAAAGCGCGTCCGCTGCTCAGTTCATCATTATTGGAATATTTTGCTCCCGACATTGGAACATTGTCTGTGTGCCCCTCAATCTCAACAACGCCCTGGCTGAATCTCTGAAGGATAACCCCAAGCTGGTTCATAAGGGGCAGTGCATCTTCCTTAATCTCTACGCTTCCCGAATCAAACAGGAGAGCGCCGTTTAAGGTAAGCTGTACGTACTGGGAGGTAAATTCAATATCCACCTCTTTGTCCAGATTTCTCTCTTCAAGGACTTCCTCAATCCTCTCAGCCATTTCTTCTGACTCTTTCAGTTTTGCCTCTTCAATGACCTCTGCGGCGGATTCCAGTTCTTTGGGAATCACATTCCCATCATTATCCCTTCCGGTACTGTTAATGTAGTCATCCAGATTGGTTAACTGGCTGACCCCCAGTCCCACAAGAACTCCCTCGCCAATAGCCATTGCCCCGGCGTCAAAGATACTGAAAGTCTGATTAAAGGAGGCTGCCACCATCTCAAACTTCTGGGCATCCAGAGATGACATGGAAAAAAGCATAACGAAAAAGCACAAAAGAAGGTTCATAAGGTCTGCAAAGGTCGACTGCCAGGCCGGCGCGCCTTTCGGCGGTTCATCCGGTTTTCTATTCGCCATTCTCTCCACCTCCATCATCCTGATTAACCCTATCACCCGGCGACAGGAATGATTTCAACTTTTCCTCTATGACCCTGGGGTTTTCCCCTGCCTGAATAGAAAGAAGCCCCTCGATCATAATCTCCTTAATCATGATTTCATTTGCGTTATTTGATTTTAACTTCCCGGCAACCGGCGCACAAATCCAGTTGGCAAGAAGAGAGCCATACAAAGTTGTAATAAGGGCTACGGCCATGGATGGTCCAATCGTTGTAGGGTCATCCATCTCGTAAAGCATGTTAACCAGACCTATCAGCGTACCAATCATACCCCAGGCAGGACCCATGGCCCCCAAGTCTTCCCAGAACGTAATCTTCGACTTATGCCTGTCTTCTGTACTAACCAGTTCCGTCTCCATAATTCCGCGCACCAGTTCAGGGTCTGTACCATCCACGATAAGCAGGATGCCCTTCTTCATGAAATCATCATCCAAATCGCCAGCAGCTTCTTCCAGTGATAAAAGCCCCTCTTTTCTGGCAATATTGGACAAATCAATAATTTTCTGTATCATGCCCTTGACATCCACAGTCGGCACCTTAAATACAAGAGAAAAACTCTTAAGACCTCCCACATAATCGGACATGGATTTCATTGCCATAACTGCAAAGAAAGAACCCCCGAAAGTAATGATTGCAGAAGCTATGTCCACATAACGTGATACAATGTTTGAGACACCTGCCGCCTGGATAATACCAAACATACACATGGCAAAACAAAGCAACAAACCAATAATCGACGCTAAATCCACAATTCTCCACCTTTTTTACGTTAATCCGCAAAAATTTCCTTTCTATACGATTTTACAAGATTTTTTACGTCTTGTCTACTTTCTTTTACAATTATTTTTCTACCCGTGGTAAATGAAATCACAGTATCCGGAGTTTCCTCCACCAGTTCCATTAAATCAGGGTTTATTAACACTTTACTCCCATTAATTTTCGTCACTTCTATCATATCACTTCCGCCTTTCCTGTGCCACAACAATTTTTTACCAGACGTTCAAACACTGTCACACTTCACGGGCCATCTTATTGTTCAGATGCTGCCACGTTCCGCAGGCCGGTTTATTGAACAAAAACAGGAAAATACAGGCATTTCCCTTCATAAGCCACAAGCTAAAGGGAACCGGCCTTCTGCCAGGTTCCCTTCCCCTTATGGATTTTATATCGCCCTTACACTGTGTTACTGCCCCATTGGCATACTATCTCTTCAGATTGGTAAGTTCTTCCAGCAGCGTATCGGAAACCGTAATGATACGGCTGTTTGCCTGGAAACCTCTCTGGGTAGTAATCATCTCTGTAAATTCAGCAGCCAGGTCGACGTTACTCATTTCAAGCACACCGGAGTCCATACGGCCGCCGTTTGCTGTAACATCCTCACCGATACCGTCAAATTCACCAGAGTTCATAGTTGCCGAATAGAGGTTATCCCCTTCTTTGGCAAGACCCGAAGGGTTGGCAAAGGTAGCCGTGGCAATCTGGCCCAGCAGTCTGTTTTCACCATTGTCATAATCCGCATAGATCCTGCCGTCCTTCTGAACCGTAAGGCCGCTCATGGCACCAGTCTTACGACCTGCCCCCAAACCATTGTTGGCGCTGTCTCCCGCTAATGCACCTATAGTGGAAGTCCCGTTCTTGTTATAATTGAAAGTGGAAGAAAAATCAACTACTATATCATGGAAATTGGGCAAACCATTAAAGTTAATTAAGGAAGTACCACCTGTAACATTTGTCTGGCCAGCCTGTTGCCCTACATATGCAAAAGTTCCTTTTCCATCCGCAAACTGCAAAATAACCGCATTAGTAACATCTACCTTCTGTTCTTGGCCTTGAGCATCAACCACTGTTTTTTGAACGTTTGCTGGTTGAACTGGTGGAGTAGCATTCGGATCCCCTGCGGTCTGTATATTATCATATCCGAATTTAATACCTGTTCCTAAATCATTTCCATCCTCATCTTTCATGATTGACTTTCCACTGGGATCAAATATGTCATCCAACTCTACATAAAAAGAACCATGTTCTCCTTTTCCCAATTCATCACAAGTGCGTACATTAAATCTGGCTGTATATTTATATCCTTGATTGTCAAAAAACTCCAGATTCATAACCTTTCCCGTCTTGCTAAGCACATCCGTATCAAATCTGTCTACGATACCATCCACCGTTGCATAGGATGTAGCTTCTGGATTAGAAACCATATTCGCCCCTGTCATAATGCGTAATGGTTGTACAGCACCTTTTTTAATCAGAGTAGGGTCTGCATCATCCAGTCCCCATCCCATAACATTATAACCATTACTTGTCATGGCCAGATTTCCTCTTCCGTCGATATAGAAAGAACCGTCTCTGGTAAAGAAGTTCTCGGAACCGTTGTTTACGACAAAAAATGCATCGCCGCTGATCATAATGTCAAAAGCATCGTTTGTGCTCTGGGCTGAACCCTGCCCAGATATGTTGGTCTTAATCGCGCTTGTCTTGGAACCAAGACCAATCTGTCTTGCATTGGTACCACCCACGCCTGTGGTAGCGTTAGCACCAGATGCCGCCTGTGTTGTCTGATACATCAAATCACTAAATGTCATGGACTGTGATTTGTATGCCGTTGTGTTTACGTTAGCGATATTGTTACCGATAACGTCCATTCTTGTCTGGTGTGTCCTAAGACCTGCCACACCAGAGAACAATGATCTCATCATAATGAAATGACCTCCTTACAATTTACCGTATTATCCCGTCTGTCACTCAGGGACTATAAGCCTCCACAAGGTCCGGCTAAATAATTACGGCTCCATCAATATTTGTAAATATATTTTCCGCTGCATCATTCTGGTTCATGGCTGTCACTACCGTACTGTTTGGAATATTCACGATAAATGCAAGCTGGTCAACCAGTACCAGCGATTCTTTAATTCCTTTCTCCTGCGCTTTTAATGCGCCTTCCTGCAAACGCTCCATCTGGCTGTTTGTCAGTTCGATGTTACGGTCCGCCAGCCTTCCTGCGGCATGTTTGGAAAATTTCACCCCTGCCGGAGCTTTTGCCTGGCTGTTTTCCAGTATCTCCCAAAAAGACTTTCCATCGGTGTCCACAGCCGATGCCATGGTTTTGCTTTGTTTCAGGTATCTGTCCTGTAACTGTTCAATTGAAAGGAATCCGTTCTTCTGAACTTTCATGCCTTTCTTCTCCTCCCTGAGATTTTATCTATGCATCCTGCATCTTTTTTAAACTATCTGGGCTGCTCCTGCATCCGTACTGCCACCCTCTGATCCGCTTCCTTCACCGCCGCCCTCTGTGCCGCTTCCTTCCGTACTTCCGCCTTCTTCATTATCGCTTCCATCCCCGTCAGACGTGTTGCCTACTAATTCCGCCATCCTTGCAACATATTCCTGCAATGCCTTAATGTAGTCATCGCTGATAAAGGACTGCTGATAGGTAGTCATGCTGTTGAATGCTTTCTGCAATGTTTCCACTGCTTCCTTGTCATCCGGTGTTAAGCTGCTTACTCTCGGAAGTTTATCCATAGCCGCGCAGAATGCCACTGCCATGTCATAAGCTGTCTGATAGGTTTGATCAATTACCGCTATTACATCATCTACAGAATAAAGGGCATTTCCTACGGAGACAAAAGCTTTTCCGTTTTCATATGTTACGTACTCTACCGTTCCCTGAATCTGTCTTGCATTTCCAGAACTGTCCGTAGTCTCTACCGCTACCAGTTTGCCTACCATTGAAGAAGCTCTGGTAAGTTCCATGGTAGCTGCCATATTCTGCATCTGCTCTACCTGTGAAAATGTGGCATACTGTGATATATATTCCGTGTTTGAAGTAGGCTCTAAGGGATCCTGATACTTCATCTGCGCAACCAGAAGCTGTAAAAAAGCATCTTTGTCCATGCCATTCTTGGCCGCTGCTTTCTTGACAGAACTTTCTGATGCAGTTTCTAGAACTTTTCCATCCTGTACTACTCCTGTAACTGCCATTTTTTACTCCTTCCTGCGCCTTTAGCGCTTCCTTTATACCGTATAATCCACGGTGTTTCCATTTACTTCCATCATTTTGGCAGCGAGAACTTCCTCTTCGTCCGCCTCATCTTCCAGAAGCGTATTCAAATCATTCAGATTAATTCTTCTGGGCGTCTTTCTGCCATTTTGTGAGGACGTCTCATCCTCTTTTCCCTGACCCTGCCAGAGATTACTCTCAAATCCGTGGCTTTCCACGCTGACCTGTACGGCTTCCACTTTTACACCCTGCTCCCTTAAATTCTCCACAAGGGTATTTACCTGGCTTTCTACAGCCGCTTTCACCGCTTCATTCTGTACATGGAACTGGGCTGTCACTTCACCGCCTCTGGATACAAGCTGGATATGCACTGTTCCAAGACTTTCAGGATGTAACTGCATTTCAAGCTGGCTCATGCCCGGCCTAAGCTGGATCTTCATGTAATTTACAATCTGATCCACAATTTCCTGCGTCTGCTCGTTAAAAAAGGCCGGTTGCTGCTCTATAGGCATCTCCACATTCTGTGTCTTATTCTGAACCAGTCCCTCAAAAAGCTGGCCCCCTGTACTGAAAGCATTTTCCGAATGGCCTTTTCCTTCTTCCCCGGTCTTCTGCTCCTGCCTGCCGGTATCCTCCTTAACAATATTTTCCTCTGTCGCGGAAGATGTCACCTCCAGGGTTTTTACCGCATTACCGTTTTCATCGGTTGCAAGCTTTACAGTTTCATCTCCCGACTTGATTTCCACAGTAATCTTCGGCTGTTCCTGAATTTCGGTTTCCTGGGCAAGAACATCCGCAAAACTGCCTTTATCCACCGGATTCAGTTCAGTCTCTACATCCACTGTCTGTTCCGGCAAGCTCTGCAGTTGCTCAACCAGTCCTGCAAGTTCTTCCTGACTCATTCCCAATTGCTCTGCAAGACCGCTTTGGATTTCTCCCATTTTGGCGATGATATTCTGCAAATTGGTAAACAGTCCTTCATTGGTAAGAAGCGCCGACGCATCCTGTTCGCCGCCGATTAACAGCACAAGTTCTTTTAAGCTGGACGGGTCAAAAAGCCCAAAGATAGAAATCCCAAGCTGTTCCATGGCATTTTCTACCTCTTCTTCTGTAATGCCAAACTCTTCGGCAATTTCCTTAATGATTTCCTCTCCTGCCTTTGTTACTTCCTGGGACTGTTCATCCGTAACCTGGGTTATTTCTTCCGCTTTCACTGGCTGGGTGGATGATTCATCAAGCTTAACCGTTTCCTTACGGTTTTGAAGAGCATCTGCCGCAGGTGTTTTTCCAGTTTCAATGTTAGCCGCAGGTTTGTTCTGCGCGAAAGCGCCGCCTTTGGCTTTGTCCATCAAATCACCGAAGCTGCCCATCTGATTCTTGCTGCCTGTTTTTGTAAGGTTTTTGGTTCCCACAAAGTTCATCAGGGTTCCCATATCCTTTACAGGTGTGCTTCTCATTTTGCCTTCCTCCTTTCTTATAAGTCCTTTGGACTCTTTTTCAATGTACTTATTTATTTGGTTTAAGGTGCAGAGCAAACGCCGACACGCTTTGCGAATCGTCTTATTACAACAAACGATGTCACATTTTGCAAGTCGTCTCCTTGCAGCAAACGATGTCACATTTTGCAGGCCAGCGTATTGTCAATATTCCGGATCCATAATCTTTGTGAGCCGGGCGGCAGTTTCTGCGTTCATTGCTCCCAGAATCTTACCTCTACTCTCTGCATCCATTACACCCAGTATCCGGGCTGCCAGATCAAGATTATCTGACATTTCCTCAAAAATAGCTGCTGCTTCCTTCGGCTTCATCGTCGAATAAGCCTTGGCATATTCTGTAATTTCACTGCTTTCTTCTGTCTGTGCAACTACCTGTTTATATAAATATTCTGCGGTAGCAGGGTCCATTTCTTCGTAATACTTTCTGTATTCTTCTATTCCTGGTCCCTTATCCGCGTAGACTACTTCCTCATAAAACTCCGTCTTTAACCGCTGGAAATCCACCTGGCTGTCCTCAAAGGTCTTAAGGCGCTCTATTTCCGCCCGGAGTTCCGCCACTTCATCAGAACTGGTATTCTGGGCTGACTGGGCCTGCTCTAACTCTAACTCCAGTTCTTTGATATAATCAACTGCTTCTCTCAAATCGCTGTAGCCGCCGTACTCTTCACTTTCATCTTCCCGTACCACAATATTGCCTTTCTTTGGAAGAATCATATTGATTACCGGCACATCCTTAAGGACAGGCGTCAGCACATTGCTTCCGAAACCACCCAGATCAAGCTTCACTACCAGACACAAAATCGCAATCCAGATGAGTACAATTACAAACGTCACCATAAAAACGGAGCCGCTGTTAGTTTCCTCATCCTCCATAAGGCTTGCTTCCTGGCTGGCCAGTTCCTTTGCCCTGGCTTTCGCCTCCTTGCGCTGGACTTTTCGTTCATTTTTAAGTTTTTTCTTTTCTTCCTTCAGGCGCTGCTTTTCCAGCTTCGCGTCCTCCGGGCTTAATGTATCAGCAATTGGCATATTTAACTCCCACTTTCCTGTTTCCGTCCATGAGTGTAGCTGGTAAGCTCATCAATCTCCTTTGCTTCCCGCGCATTTTCCTCATGCATGAAGGCTTCAAAAGCTTTTTCCCTAAGTTTTTCATGGGTTTTGCTTTCCTGCATGGCAACCTGTAGTTTATACCGGGCTTCCTCAAGCTGCTTTTCCGCCCGCTCTACCTGTATTTCCTGAAAGACTATGTATTCTTTTATGATAGATATGGCATCCCGGTTTCCTAATATGTCAAGAACTTTAAGGCTGTCCTTCTGGAGACTTCTGCCCTGCTCCTCATATCCGGCTTTTCTCTCCCACAGTCTCTGAAGTTTCTCTTCCTCCTCATCAAGCTTCATCCGGGCGGCGGCAAAATCCATCTTTGCCTGCTCCTCCATCTTTTCCTTGATATCCAGAATACTCTGCATACGGTATACAAATTTTGCCATCGGTTATTCCGCTCCATCGGCAAAAATCTGTTTCATCAGTTCTACAGATTCTTCAAAGTTGAACTTCTCCTCCACGTCCTGCATCAGAAAACGGTTTACATCATTTATTTTCTGGATCGCATAATCAATCCCCGGATTGCTCCCGGATTTATATGCACCGATGTTAATCAAATCCTCTGCCTCGCTATAAGTGGCAAGAACATTCTTAAGCTTTCCAGCACATCCCTTGTGATCCCGCTGGGCAATCTGACTCATACATCTGGATATACTCTGTAAAACGTCAATAGCCGGATAATGATTCTTATGCGCCAGCTTCCGGTCCAGCATAATATGGCCATCCAGAATGCTCCTTGCGGTATCTGTAATCGGCTCGTTGAAATCATCCCCGTCCACCAGTACCGTGTACAGCCCTGTAATGGAACCTGTCTGTGCCCTTCCCGCACGCTCTAAAAGCTTGGGCATTTCAGAATATACGCTGGGAGGATATCCTCTCGATACAGGAGGCTCGCCACTGGCAAGACCGATTTCCCGCTGGGCCATGGAAAAACGGGTAAGAGAGTCCATCATAAGAAGCACATCTTTTCCCTGATCCCTGAAATACTCTGCAATGGCCGTCGCCGTCTGGGCTGCCTTCTTACGTTCTAAGGCAGGCTTATCCGAAGTGGCTACCACCACCACCGAGCGTCTCATCCCCTCCGGCCCCAAGTCTCTTTCTATAAATTCACGAACCTCTCTGCCGCGCTCCCCGATCAAGGCAATAACATTAATATCCGCCTTGGTGTTTCTGGCAAACATACCCATCAGAGTGGATTTGCCCACGCCTGAGCCGGCAAAGATGCCTATTCTCTGTCCTTTTCCAACTGTAATTAGTCCATCCACTGCCTTAACGCCAAGCGGAAGGACTTCATCAATAATTTTCCTGCTCATGGGATCCGGCGGCTTCGCCTCCACGGAATATTCCTCCCCAAAAAGAGGTTCCTTCCCGTCTATGCGCCCCAGTCCGTCCAGGGTATGCCCCAGCAGTTCATTATTTACCCTTACCTTTAAGGTATTTCCGGTATTTTCAACGCTGCTCCCCGGCCCGATTCCCTCTACGTTCTCATAAGGCATAAGCAGGTTCCTGCCTTCTTTAAAACCCACCACCTCCGCCAGGGCAGGGCGGCTATTTTCGTCCCTTATGACAGGGAAAACCATGCAGATATCCCCCAGTTTCGCCGAAGGTCCTGCCGATTCAATAGTAAGCCCCACCACATTGACTACTTTTCCTCTGACTTTAAAGA
This sequence comes from uncultured bacterium, assembly GCA_947177425.1. Taxonomy (GTDB): domain Bacteria; phylum Bacillota; class Clostridia; order Lachnospirales; family Lachnospiraceae; genus Suilimivivens. Next base: position 35,322 of record CAMWUN010000003.1, on the reverse strand, counting down.
AGTCGTCACCTGCAATATTTATGTATTTTTTAAAACTAATATTCGGTTTTGCAATCAATTTATACTCCGCCTCATCCTTATATCTGCTTATTATAAGAAAGGAGTTTCAGCTTTCTCTCAAGCTCCTCCAGCTCTGTCCCCAGAGAACAGTCGTAAACACCGCCCTCTGTTTCTATCATACACTGGGATTGTAAAAGAGTTACATCAGATACAATCTCAAGACTCCCGGGAACAACCCCTGTTTCCTCTGATATACTGTCTTTCGCCGCAAGCACCTGCTGGTAATCTTTTTTGGAAACATGCACAATATAGTTTGACGCACTGTCCATCTTCTGTAAGGTGTTTGTCAGCAGATTAACTACAATCTGGCTGTAGCTGCTTAAATCCACTTTAAAAATATGTCCGTAAATTTCCGATAAAGTTTCGATAAAATCAGGCTCCAGTTCCGCAATCATCTGGCTGTACTGTTCCTCCAACTGCACCTCTTTCTGCCGTAATTCGTCCTTCATGTTCTGAACTTCGGCCATGCCCCTTTCATAGCCTTCCTGATAGCCCTGCATCTTCGCCTCATCCAGCGTTTTCCTGCGCATTTCCTCTATCTGCGCATTTGCAAGATCCAGCATCTGATCCGCTTCAGCCCGGAGTGTCTCCAATTCCGCACGGGCGGCCTCAAGTTCCTGATTCAACGCTTCCTGCTGCTCATATGCCGGATTCTTAATTACCGCACCTGTGCCATCCGGATTTAACAGGGCATCCACCGCACTGGCATCAAGCCCCTCGTAAAATCCCTCATCTCCGCCATAATCGAAACCATCTAGGAAACCTCCTTCTGCGAAGGTATCGTTCAGTTTTGTTCTTACCAGTTCATTTGTATCTATCACACGGGCATCTTCGCTCACCACGACCCACCCGGCCTTGTAAAGATTACTAGACAACGATCTCGTCACCTCCGCCTCTGGATATGACAATTTCTCCTGAATCTTCCAGTTTTCTGATAATATTTACAATCTTCTGCTGTGCTTCCTCTACATCCTTCATACGTACAGGGCCCATAAATTCCATATCTTCTTTAATCATGACAGCAAGACGCTTGGAAAGGTTATTGAAGATCGTAGTCTGTACCTGCTCATTTGCACCCTTAAGCGCAAGCCCCAGGTCATTGTTATCCACGTCACGCAGCACTCTCTGAATTGCACGGTCGTCCAGAAGAAGGATATCTTCGAATACAAACATCTTCTTCCTGATTTCGTCCGCCAGTTCCGGTTCTTCGATTTCCAGGGTCTCCATAATATGTTTCTCTGTTCCCCTGTCTACTGTATTCAAAATGTCCACGACTGCATCTACGCCGCCGATAATCGTGTATTCCTGATTTACCAGAGAAGCCAGTTTTGATTCCAACACTTTCTCCACTTCCTTTATCACATCGGGACTTGTTCTGTCCATTACTGCGATACGCTTTGCCACATCAGCCTGCCTATCCGGCGGAAGGGCCGATATGATAAGCGCTGACTGGGCTGCCGACAGATAAGACAATATAAGCGCAATCGTCTGGGGGTGCTCATCCTGGATAAAGTTGAGCAACTGGGACGGATCTGTCTTTCTGACAAACTCGAAAGGCTTTACCTGTAAGGAAGCTGTCAGCTTGCCGATAACATCCATAGCCTTATCACTGCCAAGGGCTTTCTCCAGAAGTTCTTTGGCATAGGAAATACCACCCTCAGCAATATACTGCTGGGCCAGGCAGACCTGATAAAATTCGTCAATCACTTCATCCTTCACCTGGGGAGTGATGCTCCTGGTATTTGCAATTTCAAGGGTCAGTTCCTCAATTTCCTCTTCCTTCAAATGTTTAAAAATTGTGGCTGACTTTTCGGGTCCTAACGCAATTAATAATATCGCTGCTTTTTGAACCCCTGATATTTTGTCTTCGGTAGATTTGGGCATATCTACTTTCACCTCCCAAAATCCGCTGCACGGTTAACTCCAGTCTTCGTTTAACCAGTTGCGCAAAAGGCTTGCGGCTGCTTCCGGATTTTCATCTATAAATTTCTCAATTAGTTTTCTGGTCTCAGAAAATTTCTCCACATCAATAGTCTCAAGTTCCACCTCGGGCTGGGACTGCAGCAGGCTTTCCACCGAAAGTTCCTCTGGCTGTTCCGCCGGTCTCTCCGACCGCATGCTCCGAAGCACTACAAAAGCAAGGAGCGCTAAGATAATCACAATCAGGACTATCTGCATAATATCGGATGCTGATACGTTTAAGCCTTCCCTGTCAAAAAATACATTTTCAGAATAAGCAACAATCGCTATGTTCTCGGTCGGGAATCCCGTTGCTTTGGCTACGATGTCATACAGTTCTTCGGATACTTCTATCCGCTCCTGTCCTGCATTCTGAAGCTTATATTCATCCCATGTAATTCCATCCAAAAGCCCCTGGGACCGGACATCCTCTTCCCTGACAACATTCATATTAATGGCCGCCAGGGAAATTGTAGACTGGTCGTAATTGATCGCTCCGGGAAGAATATCCCTATCGGTAATCCTCTCATTGGGCAGATACTTATTTTCTTCTTCCGTAGTTTCCGTACTGCTCTCGCTGTTGTCCTGATATACATATTCAGGCTGCTGTCCGTTGGAATCAGTTCCCGGCACATCGCCGTTAGCGTTTGTGGAGGAAGAACTGAAAGTTCTGTTGGAAGCAAGATACCCCTGGGTGTTTCCGTCCGCCACAGAGTATTCATGATATGTTTCCTTGGTGGAAGAGAAATCCATATTTAAATTGACTGCCACTTCCACTTTTTCAAATTCATTGGTGCCAAGAAGTACCTGCCTTACATCATTTTTAACTTTTGTTTCCCACTGGGACTTTACGCTCATCTGGGAACTTGCCGTGCCCGCCGAACTGTATGTATCATCACCGGAATAAAGGGTGTTACCCTCTGTATCCATGATAACGATATTCTGGGGCGTCTTATTTCCGATTGCCACAGAAACCGCTTTCGCCAGCCCTGCCGCATTGTCCGTGGTGAATTCCCCGCTCAGTTCAAGCAGAATCCATACAGAAGATTCTTCCTCGGACTGTATCAGCGTCCCGTCTTTTTCCGGTATGTATAAATCTACCACCGCACTTTTGATAGATGTAAATTTCCCGATAATGTCATTGGCAAGCCTGCTCTCAAGATAAAGTTCATACCGCTTCTGCTTATCGGCCTCGGTAGTACTGAAACCGCCGCTTGTCACATTATCTATGGTATATGCATAGGACTGAATATCATTGGCCCCCAAAAGCAGGTTTGCTTCTGACTGCTGTTTCTTATTAATCCTAATCTGATATCCGTCGTCCGACACTTTATAATCCAGTCCTGCGTCTCCTAACAGTTTCGTAACCTCAGACGCCTCTTTCGTGCTTTCACAGCTAAGAAGCATAATGTACTGGGGACGCATCAGTATGGAAAACAGTATTGCAAAAGCCAGAACAACACCTGCCGCTGCAGATACAATAAATGTTTTTTGTTTTGTAGAAAATTTATTCCACCACTCAAGAACTTTATTTAAAAGTTCCCTAAACCTGTCAGCCATAGCTCAAACCTCTTCCGTTCATACATAATCCTATATCGTACATATAGGTTAAATCTGCATCTGCATAATTTCTTTATATGCTTCTATAAACTTATCCCGTACCGCTACCGTGTACTGGAGGGCCGCAGATGCCTTCTGAAGGGCTGTAGTCAGTTCATGGGTGTTTTCTGTTTCGCCTAATGCCCAGCGTATTTTCTCATTTTCCGCATCTGAGAGATATGCGTTTGTAGTATTCAGGCTCTCTACAGCTTTATCAAAAAAATCTCCAAACTCCGCTGCCGTTTTCTCATTCCTGGCCGCAGAGTACCCTTCTGCTGCCTCTCTGATGGCACCGGATGATATATTATAAAACGATGAAATATCCATTTTCTATTCCAAACCTCTCTTTCAATTAATTATGACTGTCCCATTTCCAGCCCCTTCAGCGCTATGCTCTTGCTGGCGTTGAAAGCAGTCGCATTGGCTTCGTAGGAGCGGCTTGCATCAATTAAATTGGTCATTTCTGTGATGATATTCACATTTGGATATGTAACATAACCATTCTCATCCGCATCAGGATGGGAAGGATCATAGACCATATTCATCTGGGTCCAGTTATCCTCCATCACCTTGCCGACTCTGACGCCCTGTGCCTCGAATCTGCTGCTGGCGCTTCCAAGGAAGCTGCTGAAAGTCCCTGCTTTCGTACCCCGTTCTTCAAAAGTCACCACCTTACGTCTGTATGGTGTTCCGTCTTCCGTCCTTGTGGTGTTGGCGTTTGCTACATTTTCAGAAATCGTGTCCATCCGGTAGCGCTGTGCGGTCATGCCGGATGCATTGATATTAAAAGCGTTGAAAATACTCATTTGTTATTCCTCCCTACTTCATGACAAGCATAAGATTCGCAAATTCCTGACTGATACTGTCCTTAAGTCCATTATACCATATCTGGTTGGAAGCCAGTTCTGTCTCCTCGGAATCAATATCCACATTATTGCCATCTAACCGGTAGGAGAAATTGGCAGCGTCCGTATAGACTCTTGCCTGTAATTCCGTGCTGGACACATGCGCCACTTTGGCATCAACTGTTTCGTATCTGGAGTTGCCCAGCGCCCTCCTGAATTGTGACTGGAAATCAATATCCTGTCTCTTATATCCCGGCGTATCCACATTGGCGATATTGTTGCCCAGAATATCATTCCGCTGCCAGGCCGCGTCGGCGGCCTTGTTCAGCACATTTACATAATTAAAAACATCACTATTAATCATATGACAGCTCCCTTCAAATAGTACCCTTATTATAGTAACCCAAGTTCAAATCAAATGCCACCCTTCGTAAGCGGCTTATTGAAAAGAACTTTAATTCCTACATAACATACCCACCTTATTACATTATAGATTATTTATCCAAAAAGACAAGGTATTTTTGAAAAAAATACAAAAAGGATTCATGTCTGTTCAAAGCTTCATAAATCCTTTTATCATGCCCGCATAATCCATTATGCCATTATTTAGTTTACCATGTTTTCTTTTTTGATCTTTTCCACTTCATCAAAAACCATGTCATTTAAAACCTTGATGTAGGTTCCTTTCATCCCTGATGACCTGGATTCGATTACGCCTGCGCTTTCAAATTTACGGAGCGCATTTACGATTACAGAACGGGTGATTCCTACCCTGTCGGCAATCTTGCTTGCCACCAGAATACCTTCCATGCCGTTGAGTTCTTCAAAAATATGGACTACCGCTTCCATCTCTGAATAGGACAGGGTATTAATGGCAGACTTAATCACTGCCAGCTTCCGGTTTTCCTCGGCATTTTCTTCATTGACTGCGCGCAGCATCTCAAGACCCACCACCGTCGTACCGTATTCGCACAGAATAATATCGTCAATATCATATTGTTCCACGCACTTATAGATAAACAGCGTGCCAAGCCTCTCCCCGGCAATCTCTATAGGGGTAATGATTGCCTGGAATTTCCTTACATCGCCTTCCTCAAAGCCAAGGGTTTCCAGATTGACATTTTCTTTCGTGGAAAGAATTGCAAGAAGTCTCTCATTGAGCATAGCGTCAATAAACCCGCCTACCTGTCCGGCAATCAGTTCCGTGATGGAGTCCACGCCTCTTGCATCCCCCACCCCCAGAACTTTGCCTTTCCTGCTGATAACGAGCACATTAGAAGATAATATCTCACACAATACAGAGCAGATATCATTAAAAACAACCTTGCTGGAATTGTTATTATGAAGAAGTTTACCAATCTTTCTGGTCTTATCTAATAACTGTACGCTGCTCATACCCTACCTCCTGCGAACCTCTCAACGCTATTGTATCACAGGATTTGCTCAATTTCAACGACGATACTGAAAATTTTATATAATTCCAGAAATTCTCATAAATTATCTGACTTATTTGCCTGGGTCACATAACCGCATCCTTCTTCCATGCATGCCAGCTTATTGCCCTTATGAAGCATCAGCGAGCCACACCGGGGACATTTCTGCTCCGAGGGCTTCTGCCATACCATAAAATCACAGTCCGGATTATCGATACAGCCATAATATTTTCTTCCTTTTTTCGTTTTTTTAAGAACAATGTCCTTGCCGCATTTCGGGCAGGAAACGCCAATCTTTTCAAAATAAGGCTTGGTATTCCTGCATTCAGGGAAACCGGGGCAGGCCAGGAATCTTCCGTGGGGCCCGTACTTAATCACCATCTGCCTGCCACAGTTCTCGCAGACTTCGTCGGAGACCTCGTCCGCAATATCCACTTCTTTTAATTCCTTCTCCGCCGTCTTTACCGCTTCATCCAAATCCGGATAAAAATTGGAAACCACTGTCTTCCAGTTTACGCTTCCCACCTCCACCCCGTCAAGAAGGGCTTCCATATTGGCAGTGAAATTCACGTCCACAATACTGGGGAAAGCGTCCTTCATCATACTGTTGACTACTTCCCCAAGTTCCGTCACATACAGGTTTTTATTCTCCTTTGCTACATAGCGCCTTGCCAGAATGGTTGTAATAGTAGGCGCATAAGTGCTGGGACGGCCGATACCCAGTTCTTCCAGAGCGCGCACAAGGGAAGCTTCCGTATAATGGGGCGCCGGCTGGGTAAAATGCTGCTTCTCATCAAACTTCACAAGCTTTAAGGAAGTGGATGTATCCACCCCTTTTACCAGCATATTGCCTTCTTCCCTGTCATCCTCCTGGGTATAAACGCTCATAAAACCGTCAAAAGCAAGCTTGGAGGCCGCCACCGTGAACCGGTGCTGCCCTGCGTCAATTTTGACTGAAGTAGTCTCATATCTGGCAGGCTGCATCCTGCAGGCTGTAAACCGCTTCCAGATAAGCTGGTAGAGCCTGAACTGATCCCTGGATAAAGATTCTTTTAATTCCGCCGGTGTACGGTTTAAGTCCGTGGGCCGGATAGCTTCATGGGCATCCTGAATTTTCTTGTCATTCTTCGCCGCAGCAGCCCCTTTCACCACATAGGCGTCCCCATAGTTCTTTCTGATATATTCCTCCGCCATGGCTTCCGCTTCCTTGGAAACCCTTGTGGAGTCGGTACGCAGATAGGTAATGACACCCACCGTGCCGTTGCCTTTGATTTCAATTCCCTCATATAACTGCTGGGCCAGACGCATGGTCTTCTGGGTGGAAAAATTCAAAACCTTGCTGGCTTCCTGCTGTAAAGTGGATGTAGTAAACGGAAGGGGCGGCTTTTTCGTCCTCTCGCCCTTTTTCACCTCACTCACCACAAATTCCGCATCCTTTAAATCCGCCAGTATTCTGTCCATCTCCTCTTTAGAAGAAATAGCTGCTTTACTGTCCTTTGTGCCGTAATACTTTGCCGTCAGGGGTTTCTTTTCCCCGGGCACCTGAAACTCCGCATCCAGCGTCCAGTATTCTTCCGGAATAAAACTGTTGATTTCATCCTCCCTGTCGCAGATAATACGCAGCGCCACAGACTGCACCCTTCCGGCACTTAATCCCCGTTTGACCTTCGCCCACAGAAGCGGGGAAATACGGTAGCCCACCATACGGTCAAGCATACGTCTCGCCTGCTGCGCGTCCACCAGATCCGTGTTGATCTCCCTGGCATTTTTTAACGATTCCTTAACAGCATTCTTTGTTATTTCATTAAATGTAATCCGGTAAACTTTTTTATCTTCAAGCTTAAGGGCTTTTAACAGATGCCAGGAAATGGCCTCCCCTTCGCGGTCAGGGTCAGTAGCCAGATAAATCTTTTCCGCTTTCTTCACTTCTTTTCTAAGCTTTGCCAGAATATCACCCTTGCCGCGGATTGTAATATATTTAGGTTCGTAATCATGTTCAACATCAATCCCAAGCTGACTTTTGGGCAGATCACGCACATGCCCGTTGCTGGCAGCCACTTCGTAATTGGAACCTAAAAATTTCTTGATAGTCTTTACCTTAGCAGGTGATTCCACAATTACCAGATATTTTGCCATAATGTATCCCCTTATCCTTTTTAGCTTTAACGTGCTCAACTATACACCACTTTTCAAACGGTTGCAAGTAGAAAATTCTAAATTTTACTTAATAATATCACCGTATGATATGGATTTCTTCCTATTTATATACTTTACATACACATAATATACATGGGATTTTAGTTCAGACGCTGTCACGCTTCGCGGGACAGCTTATTGTAATAAAGATAACCAGAACAGGTAAAAAAACGCAGACCACTATAAAATTTCATCGCCCAAGACCATGACAGCCAGTATTCCAAAGGACAGATAAGGGCCTAATGCCATAACTCTGCTTTTCCCCCACAGTTTCATACGCAGAGGATGTATGAGCAAGCCTGTCAGGCTCCCCAGGAAAAAGGCCGGAACAATACCTTCCGCCCCAAGCAGAAGCCCGGCGGCGGCCATCATTTTTATATCACCGCCGCCGATTCCTTTTCCTTTGGTGAGCAGGCCGGCCACAAGGAGCAGACTGCTGACAGCTGCCATCCCTGCCAGATATTCCTGCCAGCAGGCCAAATCAGCCGACAGCCGGACGACTCCAAGAGCACCCATAAACAGATTGAGTTCTACAGGTATTTCAAAGGTTTTTTCATCAATAATCCCTATCATCAGCAATACAAAAGTGCACAGACTATAGAGTACGCTCTCCAGGGTCATCCCCCTGATTTCCAGAATCCAGAGACAGGCCAGACTGCCCGCCAGCACAAAAGCAACGCGGAAAGCAGGCTTTACTTCTATTCCATACCTGCGCCTGCCCCACCTAAGCAGCCTGCCGCCTGCCATTAAACAGGCTATAAAGATAATGCAAATTTCAGCTATTGATAATCTCATACTGCATCCATTCATATTTTAATCTGGTTCCTTCCGCTGTTTCCGGCGGAAGCAGCGCCCTCGCAACCAGTTTTAAATCACTGCTTTCTTCGTCTGTCCTCCTTAAATTAGCGTAATCGCCGTCTATACTCACAACTTCATAATAAAAAGTGTTCATAAAAATATCCTTCCTTTCTCTAAAATGCATTTAAATTATAACACATATATTTATTTTTTCGGATAATTATTATAATTTCCCATTACTTTTTGTGATTTATATAATATAATTGTACTGTAACAATGTACATGCCCTTGGGCAGAAAGGAAAAGCTATGGTCTATATACTTGGTCTTATTATCTTCATACTAATCGGAGTCATTATTTTTTTATGTGTCCAGATACGGGCCAGGGAATATCATTACCAATATAAATCTGACAGGCTGGACGCCATGGAGTCCAGCTATGAAAACCAGATTCACTCCCTTAAGTCCACAATCAGAGAACTGAACGAGACAGCATTCACCCACACTGTCACAAAAATAGGAAACATTGATTATTTTATCGACCGCTGTTCCTCCCTGTTTGAGCGTTATCCCCGTTCACAGTTCACAATGATAGGTTTCAGCATTTCCAATATGGGCAGGATCAATCAGATTTTTGGGCCTTCCGAGGGGGACAAAGTCATGATTTACACAGCCGGGATTTTAAAATCCGGCTCGTTAAGCAATACCACCTACGCCCATGTGAATTCCAATCTCTTTGGGATTTTATTTAAAGATGCCAGTGAAAAAGACATTCTTCGTGCCATTAACATGATTACACAGAAACTGGCTGACTACTCTCCCGCTCTTGCCGTTACCGCCTCCTTCGGTGTCTATGTCATTGACCAGAAGCGTACCTCCGACAGTCTTATGGACATCATGAACTGCACGCTCCTTGCCCAGAAAGCAATCCAGAACCCGAAGCACCGGAATTATGCCTATTTTACGGAAGAATTAAACCGCACATACAACGAAAACCGCCAGATGAGCCAGGAAATGGAGGAAGCTCTGGACAACCATAAGTTTATAGTCTATTTACAGCCCATGATCGACCTCCACTCTTATCAGATTATATCCGCAGAAGCGCTGGTTCGCTGGGATTACCCCGGAAAAGGCATCCTTTCCCCCTACGCTTTCCTGCCGTTGTTTGAAAGTTCCTCACTGATTCAGAAACTGGACTATTATATGTGGGAGGAATGCTGCAAAGTCATCAGAAGATGGATTGATAATAAGATGACGCCCCTGCCCATTTCCATGAATATATCGCCGATTCATTTACAGGGTACCGCCTTTATTGATAAACTGGAACAGCTCCTTAAATCCTATCTGATTTCCAGGGATCTGCTTATCCTTGAACTGCCGGAGAGGGGCGTTGCCAACGCTTCCCGGGAAGTGTCGGAAATCATAGGTAAACTGAAAGAACACGGTTTCTCCCTGTGCATCGACAATTTCGGGAGCGTTCACTCCCCTTTAAATCTCTTAAAAGACTATCCCATTGAGAGAATAAAGCTTGACCGGAGTTTCTTAAACAGGAATTCCACTTCCGACGAGGGGCTGACGATTCTTCGTTATCTGATTGCCATGGCCAAGGAACTGGATCTTACGGTCATCACGGAAGGGGTGGAATCCATGGAACAGGCATATTTTCTGACGGATATCGGCTGTGATATCGCACAGGGCTATTTCTTCGCAAAACCTCTTACCGTGAGACTTTTTGACCAGTTAAACAAATCCATGCTCCGTACCCTGTACCGCCCTTCTGAATATTACCCGACCTTTGAGGATTTTGAAAAGGACGTGGATATTCTGACCCAGATGATGCAGAGAGTGGGATAATCCCTCTCTCTGCATCATTTTACAATAAGCTGGTTCTCGGAGCGTGGCAGCGTTTGTTCCACAATTCCCAATCCGCTCTCCGGGTATTCTCACATACGTATCACACAAAGGGCAGCATCTGCCGTTTAATAGTCAAGATCTGTTTTCAGCTTTGCCACCGTAAATACGAAGAAGTCTGTCAGCGTTGTGATGGAATCAAGGTCTAAATCAGCAGGCAGCGGCTTTTCATCTGTGACATACACAATTGCCTGGACTTTGTAATTGGATAAATCCATCTTGTCCGCATCTTTCAGAGTCAGTTTCAGATTCCTGACTATCACCCCTTCTTTCTGTTCCTTTGTCATTCCTGACTGGCTGGCATTAAGTTTCGTCCCTTTTTTCATTTCATCCAGAGCAAACTGATATGTTACATACCGGAACTTTTCACCATCAGCCGATACCGCTCCAGTCAGCTTCCTGCCGTTGGGATCGTTTTCCAGCTCCAGTTCCATCTGGTTTCCCTCATATACCTTATATTGGGGCGTACCGCTTTCATTAGTTTTTTCCCAGATGCGGTAGGCAACTGTATAGTATTTATCCGCCGTCTTCTGGTCAGTCTCCTGAATGTTTGTCAGAACCCCTGTAAAATCCAGTTTAAAATCAAAATCAATTTCATGAGGCATCTTTGTCTGGTTTTCATAGATATTAATCCCAAGCTGCATCAAATCCTTTGTCTCCACTGCACATGCCAAATCCTGTTTCCGGGCGGCCGGAATATTCCTCTCATACTCGTCAATGCGTTCGCCGCCTGTAGGATAATCCTTATTTTCTATCCTTAAAAGTCTCAAGTGCATGGTATACTCATCCAGATTGTGTTCGGTCATGTCTGCATTTCTGAAATCTAAGGTCAGCTTATCACACCAGCGGATTACCCCTTCCGTATATCCGTTATTTCTGATTTCTTCACTGATAATTTCCCTCAGATCATTCATTTTAAATTCCAGTTTACTGTCTTTATAAAAATGAATGTTCGATTCATCGTAATAAGGCTCCAGATTTTGTTTTTCGATGGTATCCGGAATATCTTCCACCTTTATTCCCTCTGGTCTGGTTCTCACCCCTTCTATGGAAACATTGGTTCCTGCAGGCAGGAACACTTCCTGCTCACTGTTGTTAGGCGTCATGTATACCTGCAGTTCCAGATATTTATTATTATTTGCACTGTCAATGGTATTGACGCCGCCATTTTGCAGGACTGCCGCCCAGTACAGTGGATCTGCGCTGATATCAATGACTGCCCAGATATTGACAAAACCATCGTCATCCGCTTTTATATTTCCTTCAATCCACGTCTTTTCCTCTTCTTCCACAACATTTTTGCTGTCAAATCTGATTGACATTCCCGGCTGTATCGCCGCCTTTAAGGCAGTATGATTTGTGAGAGTCGTCTTTTTCTCCAGGTCTTCCGAAAGTCCGGGACTGATGCTGAAATCCCTCAGTTCCCGTCCCTGTATCTTTTCCGGTTCCACACCTGAAATATCAACGGTTATCAAAAACCGCTCCACTGCCACATTAGCGTATTCAAATTCTTCTTTGTTCCCATCTACCATATCGGTTGTGTGAAAAGGCGGGCTGGCTGTATCTTCACCATAAAGCTCAAATCCATCGTTTTTGCTGATATCCTTATTCTTATAAGGGTTCCCCTCGTCGTCCACGAACATCGTGTAAGGATATGGCCCGTGATCATCTTTCCCAACTGTGTAATAATACACTTTATTGCTGTCACAAATATCAATCAGCGTCAGTTTCGTCCCCTCCGCAAATCCCCTTTCTATGGTTGTATTATTTTCCTCATAGGACAATCCCACACTTTTTTCTATACCAACCGGGTATTTCTTTCTCGCTTCTCCGTATATGTATTCCGAATATAAAGTGTAGGAACTGTCATTTGCAATAACAATACCGGAGGAACATAATCCGTCCTTTTTCACCTTATCTCCATTGTATACCAAATCTTCCATGATTTTCAGATGTGTATCAATGGTCAGCCGCTCTACCACGAAAACGGGAATGCTTAAGACTTCTTTTCTTTCCACCTTCTCTGCAGCCGGCCGGCCCACAGGCGTGTACTGCCAGGAATAGGTTATGTTAAGAAGGGTAAATGTCTGTTCCTCTCCATCCAGACCGTCATTGTCAAATCCTTTGTATTCAACGATCCATCTGCCCGAAACTTTCCTTGCTTCCAAACTCGTCTGCCCGCTTCCGGCAACAATTTCCCCATCCCTGGTAATCATCATGGGGCGGGTTTTTATATCCGTTATTTCCCCGATACCGGAAGAAAATGCACTATCGTCAGCGGCATAAACGCCCCCCACATTGGTAAGCGCTGCCACAACGCCTTTCATGAGCTGATCCGCCGTGCCATACTGGGTGTCAAGTACAATCATGGGCAGATACTTTCCGTCTGCTGTTATCAGCGGCGACAGGAGCAGCCCTTTTTCATTCCTGTAAAGCTTCTCATATATTTCCTCTATCGTAATGTCTCCCTGACTGTCAGCTTTCACATCAAGGCGGCTGGCGTCCAGATATTGGAAGGCATCACTGGCTTCTGCCGCATCCCGGTATTCCTCTATCACATTGTTATAACTTATTCCGTCAAAAAGGGTTTTCCAGCTTCCGGGAGCGCCTTCAAAAGATACCCCATTCCATACGGCGGCATCCCCATCGGCTGTTTCTTCCACATCATGATAAATAATATGGACATTTTTCCTGTAACCATAGGGGGTTCCCAAAAGACTGCCGTCTGTACCTGCTGCGCCCACTTCCATACCCACATCCGTTACCGGACGGGTTTTCCCCTTAAAATTGCCATCAAAAATCACCGAAGGAGACAGGAAATATATTTCACCGCTGCCGCTAAATACTCCTATGAAATTTCCTGTCCGTCCTGCATAATAACCAATGCCCGTTGTCTCATCCTGCAACTGTCCGGCTGTGGGCATGGGCTCAGCCGCAAAATGGCTGACATCATTCCCTGTAATCAGGCACACTTCCCTGTCTGCACAGAACTCTCCGTCTGTGCTGTTAAAAAGCGCCTGCAGGGTATTTAACCCCGGAACCGGATTTCTCTTTAGCAGGGCTGCGCCGCCTGGACTTTCACTATAGCCAATGAGATTATTTTTCAGTTCCGTCCGGTATGCATAACAGCGTTTCCAGTTGGCATTACCAAAAACGCCTCCGGCACTGACATGCTTATTTTCATTGGCATTGGCCGCCAGGATAGAATTATCCTTAATGGTAATGTAATCCAAATACCCTTCATCATTGTCCCCGCCTGCGTCCACCCAGCCGCAGAATCCTCCCGCCAGGGCAGCGCTTGCCCTGGAATCTCTGTAAGCCTGCACAAGATTGCCTTCAATGTTCATGCCGATATAGTTTACATTATACGACCTGCATCTTCCAATTGCTCCCCCTGCGTGTACACCGTAAATTTTATTTTCGCAAAGATTAATACTGGCATTTTTACCTGTTCCTTCTGCATTGGAAAAGATAACTGTATACTGGCCTGCATAGCCCAGCATTCCTCCGGAATTGTGCCCGTATATCCAGCAGCCGCTTACACTGGCATTTTCCAGATGATGGCTGTTTCCCCCATTTATATTGGGCATATAGCCATAGATACCGCCTGCCCCATACTCGTTTGAAGCTCCTTCTGCATTAAAATCCTTTATATTGTTTATGCCAATCAGACAGGCTGTTACATTAACGTTCCGTATATCCGTAGGCCGTACTTTGCTCTCATTATAATATTTATCTATTGCCCCAATAATACCTCCGGAATTCCTGCCGGAAGCCATGACCATGCAGTTGTTTACCTTTGCGCCGCCGTCAGCGTCTGTGCTGTTTTCCACCGTCCTGATTTCCAGTTCCATCTGGTTTGTGCCGATTACGCCGCCTGCACAGCCCACAGCCCCGGCTCCGGCTCCAAAGGTTCCGCTTTTTTCTTCCGTCTGTGTCCGGTTATCCACTTCAATATGCATCCCCAGTATCTGAATACCACTCAAAGTAAGTTTGGATGGAATTGCACTTGCCCCGCAGACAGTCTTTCCTATCAGTCCTCCTGCATCGGCGGCGCCGGAACGTACCTTGTACTGCTGGCCGCCAAGTTCCAGCGTATCCTTAAGCGCATTGTCAATTTCTCCTTGAATTCCAACATCCAAAACAGAAGCTGTCCTTGCCTTAAGGCATCCTATTCCTCCTCCGGCATACATTCCCGCCGTTTTCCTGTCAGGCTGGTCCGGCCTGTCAGAGGCTGTAACATTTGTGTCCAGCACCTTTGACGCTTTCATAGTCAGACTGTTTCCCCGGATTTCTCCTATAAGGCCGCCAACACCGTAATCAAAGCAGTCATCTCTTGCATTCATATTCCAGCGGAAGCCTTCCACTTTACAGCTTTCCACAGTAACGTTTTGCATCGTTATACCGGAAGGCGTCTGTATCCCCGGGCTGACAGACGGATTCTCATATTCCCCAAGAGAATCATACTCTCCTATTACTCCACCGGAAGAATAAGCCCCCACAATCTCTGCATATTCTATGACTGTTGATTTTCCTGCTTTTTCATTTATATTGACCCAGATGGCAAGACGGCTGCTGAAGTCATCGGTCACATGTCTTCTTCCCACATAACCAATCAGGCCGCCGCTGCGTCCTGCCGCCATCTGGACATAGTTATTGTTGCCATTATTAAAGGTATCCCTTCTGTCCCTTGTTCTGTCCTTTACTTCCAGTGCTGCCTGTCCTGTTGCACTGCCCTGGATGGAACATCCTTCCAGATTTACAGAAACATTTGCCGCTCCCCCGGCATTACTGTCGTGCTGGGTGACAACCCCTATTACGCCGCCCACACTGCCGCCGTAAGTGTCAATACGGGTATTTTCTCCTATCACGCAGCCGTCAAAAGTATAGGTCTGTCCGCTTACCGGCTCAATCCAGGCCGCAATTCCGCCTGTATTTCCTTTTCCTTCAATTGTCATATCTTTCAGGGTAACATTTTCAAATGTCCATGGGCCGCGCACCAGACCTGCTACTGCCGCCGTACGGTTGGAATAGTTCCCATCGCCGCTGTCCGTAACGCTCCCTGATGCATCTTTGTTTACACTGCTTACGCTTCCTGTCACTGTAAAATCGGATATGGTATAACTGCGCCCTGCCGTTGTATCCAGAAGGTCATTAAAAAGGGCTGCTGTGTGGATGCCATCGTCATAACTTCTGTCAATTGCCATGCGGATAACGGCCCCGTTTCCATCAAAATTTGCCCTGAAATCTGAATAAAAGGTGTCGTTAATCCTGTCAACGGGAACGCCGGACTCCTCGTTAATCCCCGTCACCGTGACACTGTCAGACATTCCGTAGGCTGCCCCCAATCCTCTGAATCCTCTGTCATAGACAGACATATCATATTCCGCCTTTGCCAGTTCATAATTCATGACTGCCTGAACATCCGTAACTGTCCCGTCACTTTCCGTAAAGGGCCCGTTAAGCTGGCTGATATATCCGCCGCTGACCGACTTTAATGTTCCCTGCCATCCGCTGCTGTTTGCAAAGACGATATAGTTTTTATAAAGATAAGGATAATAATATACTCCGTCGTCTTCCTTCGTTGCGGCATCAAAATCGCTTCCTGTCCCTGTTATTGTAGCGGCTCCCTGTCCTACGTTGTCATAAGCTGCTTTCCGGCAGGCCGCTTTTACATCATAGCCTCCTTCCTTATAATAGATGGAAAAGGCATCGGCATTAACTGCCATGGAAACAACCTGTAATTGTGACGCGTTCTGAATCCGGGCTGTAAAATCACCGCCTGCCGCCGCGTCAGCTATCTCAACCTTTCCCTGTAACTGGCTTGCAACAATAATGTCGTAGTGCTTACAGATTGGAAGCCTGTCATTTTTATAAATCAGGGCTGTAGAATTTGATATTGTCTTTGCATTATGGGCAAGTACTTTTTCGCTATAAGATGTATTGCCGCTAAAGTTATCCTCATATATTACACAGCCGTCTTCCACCTTGCCAATCAGACCGGAAATATACTGGTATCTGCCCGCATCCCCTGCCATAAAAGTATTTGCATTGGAATCCCAGCTTCCTGTCTGGAAATTCTCTGCCGTTTTTTCTGACAGGTTTCTTAAAATCAGGCTTCCCTGCTCCACATTTCCCACGTAAGCGCCTGCCTGAACCGACTCAGCCGCCGGAACAACTTTTAAATTTACTGTAACATTATCAATAATATTGTCGCCGCCCAGGATACAGGCTATAACACCGCCTGCCATTCTCCGCACCTTAACAACGCCGGTTCTCGTCCCTGCTGTATTATTGTCCCCTGTTTCTGTCCCTGCCCCCTTAATCTCCAAATCCTTGACCACTACGCCTTTGGCATACTGAATCAGCCCATGGTTCACATTCGCCGTATTATCTGTCCAGCAGCTTCTAAAAGGCAGCGTGACGACAGGGTAAGAGCCATCATCCTGCTTTTTCCCTGTGATAACGCCCCTGAAAGGCATGTTTTCTGTGCCAAGCCCCTGAAAATCTTCTGCAATCTGCCTGTCTGTGCCGTTCTTCATTGCAGACATGTCTATGTCATTTACAATTATATAGTAGGCACGGCTGAGTTCCTCCTGGGTAGGAAAATCTGCCGGAAGTGAAACTGTCCCATTCCCATTTGCACTGACCGGATATGTAATTAAGTTATCTTCTGTATGTACTGTCACTGTTCCGGCACACACAGAACCGCCAGTCCGCCCGGACTCAAAAGCATGAATCTTCCATCCTCCCAGATATTTATAATCATTTCGATTCTGGAGATAACGCGCCAGAGCCAGAAGCTGTCTGGCATCTTCTATCTGGTAGGGGTCTTCATAGGTGCCGCATCCCTTATCAATTGCAAAATTCTTGGGATTCACCTCTATTTCTTTGCTCCCTTTGTGTCCCTCTGTATGTACATAAGGCAGATAAGTAGTATTTACATTTGTGGTATTCCATTCAAAGCTGTTTTGATAAGGCAAGTTATAGTATTTTCCGTCTTCCGGCCCCTCCTTATTATCCCAATACTCAACTCCTTCCGCCAGTTCAGACCCGATTGTCACATAAGATTCCGCATAGGTACCGTCTGTATTGTTTCCATAATAAGGATTGCTCCCGTCAAAAGGAAAATAGGGTTGCTTTTTATCCGCACCAGCATCATTATGAAACGCATACTCCGTGAACAGGTATCTGATACGGCGCATCCTTCCGTTCTCATCTGCAGGATTTTCCTGGTCCTCCATATAATAATTTGTATCAATCAGGCTTGCATACTGAAAAATCCCTTCCTTACGGCTGTCCAGTCTTATATTGGTAAATTCAATACTGATATCCCTGGATTCTTCGCTTCCCACCGTTCCTATCAGTGCGGCGGCGGTCTTTCTTCCCGCCAGCCCATCATACCCTCTTGTTTCTATCCATGATAAGTCCAGCCTGACAGGGTATACGACTTCTTTTCCATCCTCCACCCCTGTCCGCTCCATCACTTTTCCAATCATAAGTCCCACAGCATGGCTGTTCTGTCCCGGAGCAGCTTCCGGATAACCTGCAATATACAAATCTTTCAGACACACACGATAAATATTTTTCGTATCACTGATAGTCCCGGAAAATAATGCCCCGGAGTTATCCCCAAGATTGGATACACTGCCGCTCAGGGTCAGAAAATTCTCATCACCTTCCACAGTTACACCACCGGAATTGCTAAGGAACAGGCCGGCATGCATCATATAATGCTGTCTGCCGCCATCGGAGGGCGTCATAATCCCAGCCCCGTCTGCTATCTCTTTTCCGTGGAACACGATTTCCGCATTATCCTTAAAAGAATAACTTCCCCCTGTCACCATGGTTGGATAATAGCTGACTTTGCTTAAATCAATTTCCCCCTTAAATTCTGTGTCTGCATTACGCGCACTGATATCTCCTGTATAATACCTGTCCAGATACCGCCTGATGGAGTTATTCATATATTGGGACAAATGCCATACCATCATCTGTCTGTCATTGGCAATTACCGGCGCACTCCCGTCCAGCTTTTCCGCATTCTGCAGGAATGTATCTTCCCCTGCAAAACTGTCTCCAAACAGGTTATAGTAATACCGGGTTCTGTCATTGGCATCCCCTGCCAGTCTGTTCTGATAAGTCTTGTGGTTCTGGGGAAATCCATTATAAATTATATTTACAATACCGCCTGTTGCGTAATCATTGACGCCATTTAAATCACGGCCAACATTATAAGCAACGATTTCGTCAACATTTCCGCCGCCAGTGCACTGCACTGCTCCGGCATTATTTCCGCCAGTCTCCCCAAGGGGGTGTCCGGCAATGGTATAGCCGTCAATTTCAATCAATGCGTTAATGCCGTCACGGAATAACAGCCCTGCCTTTTTCGCGCTGTTATTATTAAATGTCCCATTATTAATCGTAATATTTTTTACCTGGATGTGCCCTGTTACAGTATCCGCCAGACCGCCGAATACACCCCCGGCTGACAGAGAAGGGCCGTCCCCGGCCGCTCCGCCGTCACCTATAGTAATTCCGTCAATGGAACAGTGCGCCCCCTCGTCCGGCACCACATCATTCCACATCATCCCCAGCCAGCCGCCGCCCGGTTTGTCCGTATTTTCACTGAATGTTAAGGATGCGCCGTTATGGACAACAATATTGCTCATGGAAAGCATTGTCCTGTCTTGCTGCTGCGTATCACCGTTAATCTGCGTAATCATGCCGCTGCACTTGCGTCCGGCGGAAGACAGATGAAAACCATCCATCAATTCAAATCCATTTACCAAAATGCCGGACATGCCTGCCCCTTCCTGCATATATAAAGCCGCCAGTCCTCCTGCCAATGTATTGTCTGAGGCAATTCCAACATCCATATTTCCGCTTATTTTCGCATTATTCACTGTAAATCTTGTGTTATTTTGCGCATAAATTTCCCCTGCCAGTCCGCCATAGTAATGGGAGACATTATTAAAATTGTTGTTATTGGTTGAATAACTTTTTATATCTATATTTACCCTGATATCATTAACAGTGAAATCCCCATAAACCTGACATGCCAGTCCCGCTGCATATTTGCTTGCCCCGTCTATGGAACGGTTTAAAGTAAAACCGGAAATCTCCGCCCCGCCGCCTGCACGCGGAAACAGGGCCAGATTACTTTGCGTAGTTTCAAGCCTGCCCAAATCAATGGTCACGCTTCCGGTTCCAGCGCCCTTAAATGTTCCTGTAAAAGTCTCCGCACCATCCAGACCTTTATTGTCATTCCTGTTTAAACTATAGACGCCGCTGTCTGCCAGATTCATATTACCTGTTAAAAGATAAGAACCGCCCAGCAAATCCGCCTTGGAAGCGCCCCCAAAGCAATCAGAAGCAAACCTCCCCTGCGTATTGAGCATGATGGACAAACGTATGAAATCCGCCTCTGTGTCAATCACCCAGCCGCCTCCCGACTGCGTAACATTCCCTTTTACTTTTCCATCCTCATAGGAAATCAGCCTGTCTCCTTCCCCCCAGGAACCGTTTCTGATTACGCCTCCATAGCTTCCTACATCATCCTTCCAGTTCTTTCCGTAGGGCCTGGTATAGCTGGCGCTCTCCTCCAGATAAATAAGGGATTCATTCTGGACGCCGGTTATATGTCCGATTTTCATGCGGATACCGCCATTATCACTTTCAAAAGACTGGCTTGAATTCATGTTGATGCTGATGGTCCCGTCCAGCGCCGCCATAGTCCCCGGCTGTACTACGCCAAATATGCCGCCCCGGCAATGGTTTGCGTAGGCGCCAAAAGAAGAGTTCACAGATACATCTTTTACCTTTAACAGGGAGTCCCTCTCACCTGCAAATTGGGGAAGAACCTTTCCCACTGCTCCCACAATGCCGCCTGCTGAAAAGGCATTGGTTGAAAAGGATGAACTTATGTCTGCATTTTCCACTTCCACATAGCGCCCCACCAGCCATCCGGCCACACCGCCAATGGCCCGTACATTAATGGATGTGTCTGTCAGTTGGCCTCCTGAATTACTGGTAATATTTCCAGTGACGGCAACATCCCCAATTTTAAGGTTAGAGCCATGAAGAAACCCCACAATTCCCCCTACGGCGTTCCAGGCTTTCAGTTCCCTTTTCACCTGCACATTCTTAATGGCATCATAAGGCTTATCCAGGCTTCCTTCTTCATCACGGTAATAACGCCCTAAAACGCCGCCTGCAAAATAACCGTCATTACCTGTGGCATCCACCACCGCATCCACAATTATATGATCCAGGTTTAACTCACCATCAGCGGCATGGTTATAATAGCCGATCACGCCTCCTGACACTTTTCCCACGATACCGCTTCCCGAAATTACAATAGGATTTTCCCCGGAAGCATCCGTGTTGACTTTTGTACCAATCAATATTCCGGCCAGGCCTCCATTGGCACCGCCCAGGCCGCTGGCCCTTGCCACACTGACCGTATAGGACGCTCCGCCAATAATAAACTCCCCATCCTTCATGGCGCCCACATACATGCCCGCCCCACTGGTGCTTTCCCATGTATATTCACCGTTTATGCTGTTGGCCGGCATATTCACGGACTTCACCTGCAGATTACTGACAGCCGGATCCTCACTGATATGGAATACGGTGCTGCCTGTAATTTCCCCGGCAATTCCTCCTGCATGAAATCCTGACACATTCGCGCTTCCATTCCTTCCAATTATAACTTCGCTGCTGTCATAGCTTAAATTCATGGGGTTGGATAAATCCGTACCGCCCTCCACCCTGCCAAAGAGCATACCGGCTGCTCCCCCTGTATTGGATACATCCCCGTCCAATACAATGTTTCGCAGACTTGCATTGGCATTATCCCCTTTTACAAGCACTCCTGCAAGAATTCCCTGGGGATCGGAACTGGAGGTATTTATGTAGCCTTTGATATTCATAGTGTCAACTTCAGCATCCGTTGACAGATAGTTAAAAAAAGGTCTGTCCAGAGAATAGTTTAATCCATTCTGATATGCCGACTCAACCTTCCCTTTAAATGGATAGTCTTCCGTTCCAAGTCCTTCAAACGCCGGAGTATTTCTTAAATCCCAGTCTGGAATCGAAACATGGTTGCTAAGCTGCCCTATGGAGCGCTGCATAATTTGAATAGTATATCCCTGGAAATCCGTCTGCTTACTGAGTTCCTGTATCACGAGCAAATCGCCAAAGGAACTGACAATCAGGTTTTTTCCGCCGTTTTGCAAATCCGTCAGAGTTTTAGGCAGTTGGGAAGATGCCGGATCGTCCGCATCGCCCAGGATAAACAAATCAATTTCTCCCATCACATGAAGATACATCTCCAGGGTTACGTCCAGCCCATCCAGAACTTCCTTTTCCGCACCACAAAGAATACAGACATAGCCTGTACCTTCCTCATTTAAATCATAAATATGAAATCCCCCTTCGGGACATTCACTTTCTTCTTCCGTATTTTCCTCCCCACATTTTGCGCAGACAATCAGCAGGGTTTCCAAATCCCTGATCCACTCATGTTCCTGACAAGTTTCCCCGTCTTCTTCTGTTTTTTCTTTACCGCACTTACTGCATATGAGTTTTTGCGTCTCCTCATCTACAATCCATTCATGCTCACAGATTTCTTCATCTTCCTGTGTTTTTTCCTTTCCGCACTTACTGCATATGAGTTTCTGTGTTTCCTCATCTGTCACCCACTCGTGTTCGCAGATTTCCTCCTCTGGCTTATCTTCTTCATCTTCTATGGTTTGTTCCTTCCCACACTTACTGCATATGCTCTTCTGGGTCTTTGCATCTGTCACCCACTCATGCTCGCAGATTTCTTCCTCAGGCTTACCTTCTCCGTCTTCTATGACTTGTTCCTTCCCGCATTTACTGCATATGCTCTTCTGGGTTTCTGAATCTGTCACCCACTGGTGGCTGCAATCCTCTTCCGCCGGTTTATCACCATCTCCGTCGTCTATGCCGGAGCCTGGATTTTCACCATCTGCTCCCGGGTTATTACCAGAACCGCCTCCGTCCTCTTCTCCCGGATTTTCACCGGAGCTGTTTCCGTCTCCTTCTTCCGCATCATCCCCGGATCCGCTTCCGTCTCCTTCTTCCGCATCATCCCCGGATCCGCTCCCGTCTCCTTCTTCTGTATCGTCTCCGGAACCGTTTCCGTCTCCTTCTTCTGTATCGTTCCCGGAACTGCTCCCGTCTCCTTCTCCCGGATTTTCACCGGAGCCATCTCCATCTTCTTCTCCTGTATCATCACTGGAGCCGTCTCCGCCTCCTTCTCCCGGATTTTCACTGGAGCCGTCTCCATCCCCTTCTTCTGTATCCTCATCTGAACTGGTATCGTCCCCTTCTCCGGCATCTCCGCCAGAACCAGGGCCATCTTCTCCCCCACCGGCACTGTCATCAGACACATCATCCTCTGGAGCGTTATCCTCACTTGTATTATCCGCCTCCTGCCCCTGTGGAGCCGCCCATACTGCCAAAAGCATCTGCTGGTTATTAAAAAAAAGGGTTGCCGCCATGAAAACCGCCATCATACGGACTGCCGTTACTTTTCTTTTCATACAAACCTCCATCTTTTTATTCCCACAGGTAACAGTTCAGTGACAAACACATTCTAAGGAATCACCTCAGCCGTTACTGACTTTTCAAAGGCATTTTTGTCCATGTCTGCTATTATATCCTCAAATCCAGGTTCTGTATCACTTCCGGGATTTCTGAAAAATACAAACTTAATAGAAGCATAGGGCATAACTTCAATCTCCATAATCTGCCATTCAATCCCCTTATCATCCACTTCCGTTTTATATTTGTCGTTGAAATCCGGCTCTTTCTGCAAATTAATATAATGTTCATCATTTTTATTAATTTTGTACATATCGCTGCGCCACTTTAACCTGATTTTCTTCCGGGTAGAGGTATTTCCGGTTCCAGTGTAACTGCCTGTGGTAATAAGCTGGTATACAAACCCGGATTCATCCCTGACAGCCTTTTCCCAATTATCCTCATACTCCGTCGTCTTAGTAACCGTAAATCCGCTTCCTGCCTCAATTTTAAACTCTTTCTCCTCATAATTGGCCTTCACGATTCCTGCAATGCATTTCGTATTGACCAGATAATCCGGTCCTATGGGGTATGCCGCCATCAGAACCCTTGCAGGCACATATCCGGCCACATCCTGCATTGCCACCCCCAGATTGTACTGGTCCGCCGATAGTAAGCCTCCCGGCAGTTCCCCTGTAAAACTTGCAACGGTTCCTTTTCCGTTCTTCCATTCCAGTTGTTTTGCCACATCCTGGAACTTAATACTGTAAGAAGCCCCTCTTGGCTCGTCCAGAAGCATGAATTCCACCCTGTATTCTACGTTTAAGTCTTTGTCATTGAATAATAGCTGATTGTCAAAATTCCGTATTTCCATATGAAAATCACATACATTGGTTCCCATCCAGGGCGTCCGGTTGGCCGACGAAACAATCGAATCCAAATAATTCTGCACAATCTCCTCCATGACAGAATCCATATCAATCCCCTTGGAATCTTCCAAAGCGGCCATATAGTTGCTGCTGAAATAGAATCCCGATGCGATAGCCATCCCTTTGTTGTATCCGGTCTTATAGTATTTGGAATAGACCGTAACAGTCAGTCCGGCCAGCACAAGACATACCAGCACAGCCCCTGCTATACGGGACTTTTTATTCATATTCTTCATTTTGTCTTTCAGCGCTGTTACCATCTTCATTGCCTGTCATCCCTGTCTGCTGCATTGACCTGCCCGGTTTTTCCACAGGCCGCGGCTGTTTTGCATTGACTACCACGTATACTAAATCCGTTTCCTTTTTATAATCGTCAAAATTATTGATGTTCTGCCACTTAATTTCAATTAAATAATAATCGTATTCATAGCTCCCATTGCCCTTTTCGTCTATGTGATAAGCCAGCATCATATCTTCATCATCGGAAAGCCAGTATGTACCTACATTGACATTCTTGTCCGCATCCTGTTCCCCGAATACCCTTTTGCGCATGTCTTCCGATATATCGCTGCCATTTAAGGAAGCGGCGCTTTTCGTCCAGTAGAAATGGTCTTTGGTATCATCCTCCATAATAATGGCGCCAGAAGGAAGTGTTCCTGCCATTTCGTGGCGCTGCAATGGATAGATATGGTAATCCACCGCCAGATTTTCCGTGTGCACAAGCATCAAATCATATCCAAACTCCGACTCTTTGGCAAGCGCCGCCATATCCATATCTTCATCCCCCTCATAATCATCAGGGCGCATATTGGATACACAGACCACTGCCTGCTTCATCTCTCCCGGATGGAGATTTCCCACTGCAAACTGGAGGGTGTCTGAAGCGTTTGGATTCAGCAGATATAAATTGTACGGGGCCATTACCTGGGCTTCCTGCATCTGGGCCCGCTTTGCATCTTCCTTAAGATACCATGCAAAAGTCCCTCCCATTACTGCCAATAACAAAAGGCCGCACACAACCAGCACCGTCAGTTTTTTCTTTCCGTTCATTCAGTCACTGCCACCCCTTCCATCCTGCCTTCTATGTACACATTCATCCAGATATTGTCAATGTAATTCCCCAATGCAGTATCTTCTTCATCGTAAGCCCGCACTGCTCCCCGCACATCAAAACCGTCAGGGCCGCGAAACCTCTGAAATCTCTCCATATTTTCATAATCCGGGATATCGGTCAGTTCATAATTCCATACCCAGTAGATTTGGGCCAGCACTTCCTGATTAAAGATAAGAGGCCCTCTGGCCGTCTCCACCTCATCCGTCACTTCCTTATAAAAAGTGAGCGGGTCACTAAATTTAATAATACCGTCCTCCTCATACATGGTCTGATAGACCTGGATATGGTCGTTTATCATCTCTTCTATCTTCTTTTTCTGCTCCTGGGTAATATTTTCATCCGCAGGCTTATATTCCATCTGCACCTTGATAGAGTAGGATTTGATATTCTCCCCTAATGCAGTAATATAAAAATCCATGGGAATATATGCGCCGGGGGCAATCCTTCCGCTCTCAATATTCTCAAAATCCTTTAAAGCAATGGAAAGAACCGGGACACCCTCTTCATTCAAAGGAAGGCTTTCGTCCAGCATGATGTCCTCCCCTCCGGCCGAAGCGGCAACTTTTATGCCGCCGGTTCCTCCAGCCTTAAGTTCAATTCCATAAGTCCTTACTGAACTGTTGACGGCATACCATGCAGTGGACGCTGTAGCCAGCACCACGCCAAGCAGTATGCACAGCACTATACCTAATATAATTTTTTCCTGAAGGAATCTCCTGAATCTCTCCATGTCCTGCCTGTCACCTGTTTCAACTCTTCCTTTCCTTTATATCCTTCACCAACTGATGGATGCTGGAAATAAAGCAAAGCAGAATCGGTATGATTACAACTGCAAAATAATAATTGCGGTCTGAAAGCTTCTCAAGGAAGGACGAAATCTGCTCCCCAAAGGGCAGGGTATTTACGTACCTGCCCACAATATCTTCATAAAGGACCGCATATTCATCTTCCCAATTGTTGTTGTCACCCTTGGTATAATAAACAACATTGCCGACAGTATAATCTGCGGCAATATCTATAATCCTATGGGTATTAAATCCTCCCTGCAAAGAAGGATCTCTGGAAACAAAGGTTATAATATCACCGACTGCAAGTTCCTCCTGTCCTGTTTCCTTTATAATAATACAGTCTCCGCTTGTAAATACCGGCTCCATACTGTCCGTCACCACCCGGAGCATCCGGTAGCCGAACACCGCCGGGGACTGATTCTGGACTGCCTGTATGATAAAATAGCACAGGTACAATACAACTGCCGTAAATATAATATTTCCTGTAATTGACAATACTCGTCTCATTGTTTCTTCTTTGCCTTGCGGGCCGCCAGCTTTTCACGCCGCTTCTGGCGCATGAACTTTGCCCTCTCTCCAGCGTTTCCGCCGCTTTTCGTACTCCATATGTTGTTTTTTTCCGTCTCCTGCATTCCATCTTCCGGCAATTTTGAATGGTTTTTCTGTATTTCTTTCACTTTCTGTCTGTTAATGCGTTCCTGCTCGGCAAGTTCTGCTTTCCTTCTGGATTGGATATCGGTCAGTTCCTTAACCACCAGTTTTCTTAAATTTGCATCGCTTAAGTCCGTATTTCTCACAATTTCATCAAGAAACTGCCGTATCTGCTTCACATCCATCTTTTTTTCTTTTAAGGGCCGTTCGATACTGATATCATTGTGAAATTCCATGTTATCATGGAGAATGGTATAATCCCGTATCATTGTATTATAAATATCTCTCTCAAACTGTCTGGAAATAATCGGATCCTGCCTTACAATATTCACCTTATAGCCTACTCTGCTGTAGGAATGGATAAAGTTCCAAAGCTTGTGGCATGCCTTATAATCCTTATTCCTGCCGATGACGTTTGTCTTGACAATTGGATGGGAAACTGCCGGATAACGGCGCATCGTGCCAATAAACTCTGTGGACGCCAGAGTGTTAATCTGCTGGTGTATTTTGATAATCCTTGCAAATATATTTGTGTTTTCCGTTTCATTATTTACATCTGTCTGTTTCTCCCTGATACTCACGGAAAGCTTATATTCAATCATTTCCGTATAATTGTCTACACGGGACTGCAGTTCAAAAAAAGCGCCCACCTCATCCTTACTTGCCTCAAATATCATATTAAACCGCTTATTTACAAAATACTGCAGTTCCGCCACCAGCGTGCAGATAAAACGGTTTTCATATATATTCAGACTTTCCTCTTTATACACATTTAAAATACGGTTGGGAATGACCGTCCCGTCCTTTTTGTACTCGTCAATCAGATCGCTGTGCTGCAAAAGGTGCCTGATGGATTCCGTGGTAATATTCCGGGCCATGGCCACATTTACCACTTCCCGGTCCTCCTCAATAAACTTCCGTGGATGGGTTATGACATAGTGAAGAGACGGCATGGCATCTTCAATTGCCGTCACCCACTCCTCGTCAATACTTTTTACCAGCCTGGCATTGGAAAACTTACAGTAATTGCTGCCCGTCTCAAGAAGGTTATAGAAATAATTGTAAAACTTATCTTCCTTAAGCCTCTCCTGTACGTCTTCCCGGTTCATATTCAAATAAGTTTCATGTACATAATCTGTGTTTTCTGCCATTGCCCTCTCCAAGCCAACTCTCTGCATAACCCTTCAGATACCTTCGCTGCCGCCTCTCAGCTTCCGCTCATTTTCTTAAGCCGTGCCAGATATTCTTTGCTGATTTTCATATTTTCGCTTCCGAATTCATGTTCCAGGTAAACCACAAGGCTGTCCAGTTCATCCCGGATAAACCCAAGCCCCAGGGACTCGAACTTACGCAAAATTTTCTTTGCAAACATGAAATCTATCCCGTCTGTCTCTAAGCCCCCACAGGCAACATAGCAGGGGACGAATTCCTGCACCTGCCGCATGATACGGTTTCCAAAGGTCAGCCGGAAATGATCCACCAGATATTTGTCCAGCCTCTCCAGAAGCATCAGGTTTTCCTCCGATACCGGATACTTTTCTTTCGCCTCCCGATATAATTTTCCCAGATGCTTATAACTAAGGCGCATGGGTTCTGTGTCAGGAGCCTCGAAGAATTCCGCCCGGTCGTCTAAATCAATGGGAATTGCACGGTCATAAACCTTATCCGCCACGGCGAAAGTGGAGTCATCGTTATTGATGGTCCCCACATACCATACATTGCTGGGAATCTGGATTTTGCCTTCCTCCATAAGGTCAGGATCGTTGGCTGCTGTATTGGATACCACCGACACATACCGCTCCTCTTCCCTTGGCAGTTCCAGAATAGAAAGCATCTCAGCAAAATAGTATTCCACTCTTGCTATATTCATCTCGTCCAAAATAACGATTCTGGGGTCGTCATAATAATGGGCTTCATAAAGAGTCTTTAGAAAGTCTGTCTCTGTATATTTTCTGGTAAAATCATTATAATAGCCAAACAATTCCGTACGATCCCTCCAGGAGGGCTGCACAGAACAGATAACACTCGGATTCTGGATAAACTGCCCGAAAGCATAGGGAAGAGAGGTCTTGCCTGTACCGGAAATTCCTTGGAAAATCAGCATTTTTGCCGCTCCAAAAGAGGCAAATGTCTGCTTCATGACCTCCAGTTCATAATACAGTCCCAGCCTGCTGGCGGCATAATTCCTGAAATTGATGCACAATTCCTCCAGCGTAATGGTATTATTGTACACTGGCGGCTGATAGTCAGGATTTTTGTAAAAAACGTCCACACCGGACAGCCTGGGAAATCTCTTCTCTGCCGTCTCCACTATTTCTACGGCTTCCTCTCCTGCTTCCCTCTGCTTCGTCTCATCTTTTTCCTCTGCCATTCCCTTTTTGAGCAGTTCATTGGGTGTTTCCAGCAAATCAGGATTGATTTCCATTCCAAGTTCAGAAATCTTCATGGCAAGTATCTTATCCTTCTCATAATTTGCCTTCATAATTTCCCGTTTTAATGTCACCACTTCATCCTTCATCTTCTCGTATTCAATCACCGGAACCTTAAACCGGAAAAGCACCTTAAGCCCCTTCCATACCAGAAATACAAAAAGGGACAGCAGAAGAATCAGAAGAATATGTACCACAATGGCAAAAAACCAGCCCAGCGGGGAAAGTTCGTCCTTGTAAGTGCTGAACAGTTCCATATAATAACGGATATCAAATATGCCGATAATTGCATCCTTAATTGCCACCAGCACATTCCATATATGCTCAAAAATGCTTCTCATAAAATTATAAAAGTAGTAAAAAAATGCATTCATGGCATGTCCTTTCTATCTGGCATCTTCTGCATCCTTAGAAGTAAACTGGATATTTCCCACAATATCGTCCATCTGGATGGAGTTTGTGCAGTCATCGTCCGTCCCCTCAATCCAGATGAGCATCGTCACCAGCACGTCCTCTTCCTCTCTGATAGTAAAAAGCGTTTTGGAATTGCCGTTCTCCCCGTCTGCAAATTCCCCGCCGGGGGAGGGCTGCTTTAAGGTCTTGTAATTGCCGTAACTGACCGCGTTTGTGGCCTTGTCGCCGCCGTTATGCTGACTGCTGTTTGGCTCGTAAATGGGAATCTCATCCTGCCCCTCCACAATAAACGCAATTCTGATAGAGTTGGCCGCAGAAGCTTCTGCAGAAGACCCTGACTTCTGTTCAATTACACATCCGCTGAACTCCTCATGCTGTTCCGGCCCCAAAAGCATGATATCGTATGACTTCACTCTGGAACTTACCTTTTTGCCGCTCTTTGTCTTAATGCTTCCCGCCTTCAGGTAAAAGGTCTTCTGGTATACATAACTCCGGTTCAGTTCCGTAACATCCGTAATTTCCTTCACGCTGGTAACGCTGCTTCCCTCATAGACCGGTTCATAAAAGGTTCTTGCGTTATCCGTGGTGACTGGGTTCAGTTCCATATCCATCATGGCGACAGGCGTCTGGTTCGCCGTCTGCAGGTCAAGCTTCTCGCTATACTCCCCGGGACCGCCTCCCAAATCATCGGCAATCAGCAAATCCGCCGCTCCTCCTGCCGTCAGCGAAAGGTTGAATACCTTGGGCTTATTGTTCAGAGTAAACCAGGCGTAAGTGGCCGTGGAAAGGACAGCCACATACATAAGGCATACCAGAAGTTTTGATTTTAGCCATCCTGCGCCGCCTGCCTTTTTCCCTGCCGGAGATATTTTTTTATTTTCCGCCCCGTTCTCATATGCCCTTTTGCTTTTTCCTTTTCCCATAACCGACTCATTCCCTCTCATATCTCTGCTTTATTAAAAAGTACTAATATGTAAAACTCATTGCCAGTTCAATTTCCCCTCCAATAATCCTGTCCACACATTCCGGGTCTTCCCCCTCTAACCAGATCACCACCGTAAACTTATCCATTCCCTCATGCTCAAAATCCTCCCTAAGCCCCGTGCATATGGTTCTGTCGGAAGCAAAAGGCACGGTATTCAACTGGAAAATACCGTCCAGATAGTCAAACTGCTGCCTGTCAATTATCTCCTGGGTAATATGCCCTGGATCTTTCCGGCTGATGGTAGTCTGCTGCCTGTCCGGATACTTTGCATATTCCTGAAAAGGAAACTCATATTCCGAATACTGTGTCTCTGGATAACCGTTCTTGTTCATCTTCGCAAAAATCTCCTGCTTTCCGTTGTGGAA
Organism: uncultured bacterium; assembly: GCA_947177425.1. Lineage (GTDB taxonomy): Bacteria > Bacillota > Clostridia > Lachnospirales > Lachnospiraceae > Suilimivivens. The sequence goes on along the minus strand of CAMWUN010000003.1, from coordinate 4,295 downwards.
AAGCATAATCCATGCCGCCTCCTCAATTCCTTTGGTATGATGTCTGACATACAGGGTATAACGGTAATCCAGCGTGGAACCTGTAAGATTCTTGGCATAAAATGTATAGGCAAAATAATCCGAACCGTGATGCACCCCGTCAATATCCATCACATCGCTTCCTATGTTATAGATACTGATATTGGTGGCATCCACCAGCGCTTCCGCATGAAGGGTAATAAGCCGTTCATCAAAGTTGGGGATTTCCGACAGAAAAAAACCGTCCCGTGCCATCTTCCTGTCCACCTTCACCACGAACTCCCCCGAATTCGTATAAAATGCCGCCATAACAAAGCAGACAGACAAAGAACTGATGATAAGAAAAATCGTCTGCTTGGCCGCATGCACGCGAAAAAGCCCCCTAAAGAGGCTGATTCCGCCCAAATACCAGTGTTTAAAGCGGTTTAGCCAGTCGAACCTGCTTATCAGCGTACGCCCTGGCAGTTTTTCCTTTTGGCCCGGGGAGGCTGCTTTATCCGGCGCTGTGCGCTCCCTTTTCACTTTTTGAAAACCTTTCTTATCGCCCATATTCTGCATCCACGTCTTCCGGCGCAGTTTCTTCCTTTCATTTAAAAAAACGCCACACAATGTTTAAATACTTCTACAAGTTCCGGCTGGAACTGTTTTCCCGCTTCGCTTTCAATAATCCCTGACGCTTCCTGCCTCGTGGTCTGCTTCTTCTTGTAAGGTTTCCAGCTTACAATCCCCTCATAAGTATCCGCAATAGCACAAATCCTGGCCCCAAGAGGAATTTCCGTGCCGGCGCGTCCCTCCGGATATCCCGTTCCGTCAAACCTTTCATGGTGGTATACGGATATTTCTTCCCATCTTTTCATAACTTCATCTGAAAACGGCTGTCTGTAGATGGTTTTCATTGCCCGCCTTGCATTGACTGTGTGATCTTTAATTGTCTGCAGTTCTTCCGGTGTCAGTTTTCCTACTTTATTTAATAAGGCAAAAGGGATATAATGCCTTCCCACATCGTGAAGGGCAAAAATCTGTCCGCTCACATTTCTGAATTCTCCTCCCAAAATTTCGCTCACATTTTCCATGTTGGTTTTCATCATGAATTGATACATCAGATCTGCATATTTTCCAACCTGCTCCATGTGTACTCTGGTATTTCTGGGAAAAGTACTCCAAAGAGCGTCCAGATTCGGAAAACATCCTGTTTCAGAAGGTTTTACTTTATCCTTTTCATTTACTATCATCGTCAGGTACCCCAAAAGCTGTCAAATCTTACATAAAAAAGAACAAATAATATGAAGTGTATATAAAAAATGATATAGTAAAGGGCATCCTATGTCAACTAATTTATGCACTATTTGTCAATTTTCACAAAATATTTCCCTGATATCTGCTTCGCTTTTTCACTTATGCACAATTCGGTTAATCTTGAGAAAATTTCCGAAATTTCTGTCTTTACACCGTTCAGTTCCATGTCCTTTGCTATCGCATCCACTGATTTGGGATAATAGTCCAGAAACTGTAAAATTTCCTCACAGTTCTCTCCGTCTGCTGTTTTCCCGTCCAAAACCCCTTTGCTTTCTGTCTCTTCCCCTCCCTTCTTCTTTGCAGGCGCCGTCTGTCCCCACTGCTTCCTGTTTCCAAGAAGGACCGTCTCTGCAATGATATCTTCCGGCGAAAGGGCAATTCCGGCGCCCTGCCGGATTAGCAGATTACATCCGTCGCTTAATCTGTCCGTCAGCCGTCCCGGCACCGCATAAACATTTTTTCCCTGTTCCAGCGCCATATCTACGGTAATCCACGTACCGCTCTTCTGTCTCGCTTCCACCACCAGAACCAAATCAGAAAGCCCTGCCACAATACGGTTTCTTTCTGGGAACTGCTGTTTTAAAGGCATGGTTCCCGGCGGAAAAATAGACAAAATGCCGCCACCTCCTTCCACAATCCTGCAATATAACTCCCGGTTAGAGGCTGGATAGCATACATCAGCGCCGCTGCCAAGAACAGCATAAGTTTCTCCCCCGCAGGCAAGGGCGGCCTTCTGGCTGATTCCATCTATCCCTCTTGCCATGCCGCTTACTACAGCAATCCCGGCTTTGGCAAAGCCCTCCGCAAAGGCTCTCGCCATATGGATTCCATACTCGGAGCATTCTCTTGCGCCGATAATGGCAGCCGCAGGCCCTTCGTCCGCAGGCAGCCTGCCAAGACAGTAAATGGCAAAGGGCGGCGGATTCAGCTTCCGCAGCCTGGAAGGATATTCCCTGTCGTCCCTGGTATAAAATACAATCCCCTTTTCCCGCATTCTGTTATAAGCCTTTTTACCATCAAAAGTCCTGTTAAACGCTGCTGCCTGCACCGCTGTCTTTTCCCGCAGAACCTGCTTTAAGTCCTCCTCCGTCCCGTGACAGGCTTCCCACGCACTTCCAAAGTAATCTAAAAGTTTTTCAATTGTCCTGTCCCCTACGCCGGGCCAGTTATGAAGCCGGAACCGGCATATTTTTTCTTCCTCATTTATCATCCCCGTATCCTCCCTGTTCCACTGCCCTGTAACAGACTGCCTCTCTTAAATGCTTCGCTTCTATCCTTCTGCTTCCCTCCAAATCCGCAATGGTTCTTGCCACCTTCAGCACCCTGTGGTAGGCTCTGGCGCTTAAATGCATGGTATGAAACATCTTCTCCATCAGTTCTTTTTCTCCTTCCCCCAAAGGGCAGTACTTTTCCATATCTCCCGGCTTCAGATCTGAATTAAAGCGGAAAGAAGTGCCTGCGTATCTTTTTTCCTGCCTGTCCCGCGCTTTCATGACCCTCTCTCTCATAAAAGCGCTGCTAATCCCTCTTTTCCCGGACTGCAGTTGGGAAACCTCTATGGGGGAAGCCTCGGCATGTATATCTATCCTGTCCAGAACCGGCCCTGATATATGGCCTGTATAACTGTGAATTTCAAAAGGCGTACAGCGGCACCGCCCGGTGTCCGGGTAGTATCCGCAGGGGCAGGGGTTCATGGCCGCCACCAGCATCATATCTGCCGGATAAGTGAAACAGCCGCTGCTGCGGGCAATCTGTATTTCCTTGTCCTCCAAAGGCTGACGAAGTAAATCCAGGGTCTGGCGCTTAAATTCAGGCAGTTCGTCCAAAAAAAGAATTCCACGGTGGCTGAGGCTGATAATTCCCGGCCCCGGTATCCTCCCTCCTCCGGATAAAGCTGCAGGCGTCACGGTATGATGGGGGCTTAAGAAAGGTCTCCGGGTAATCAGTCCTTTCTCTGCCGGAAGCCTTCCCGCTATGCTGTAAACGGAAGACACCTCAAGGCTTTCTTCTAAGGTAAGGGGCGGAAGGATGGTGGACATCCTCCTTGCAATCATGGTTTTCCCGGCCCCCGGCGGCCCTGTAATCAGCATATGGTGAAATCCGGCGGCTGCAATAAGGGCTGCGCGCTTTACGCTTTCCTGCCCCATAATATCGGCAAAATCCAGCCTTTCTTCCTCTTCTTCCTTTTGACGTGACTCCTGAAGCAAACTCTCCGGCTCCTCCTTTTCCGGCCTGATGAGCATATCCCTTTTTTCCCCAGATAGCTTTAAATACGCCATTACCTGTCCCAAGTGGGAGACGCCTACAGATTTCATCCCCTTAGCGGCGGCTGCTTCTTTTGCATTCTGCACCGGAACCAGGCACTGCCGGATTCCTGCTTTTACAGCACTGACCGCTAAAGGCAGCACACCTTTCGTCTGCCTGATTTCCCCGTTCAGCCCCAGTTCTCCCAAAATCAGCATATCTTTCCCACATCCCGCCGGAAGCCTGCCAAGAGCGTCCAGAACGCCCACTGCAATAGGCAGGTCAAATCCTGTCCCTTCCTTCCTGAATCCTGCCGGGGAAAGATTGATGGAAATATGCATGGGCGGTATGATAATCCCTGCATTTTTCAGGGCAATCCTGACCCGCTCGCCGGACTCTTTCACCTCCGCCCCAAGCTTGCCCACCATAACAAAACAGGGCAGACCGGCAGATAAATCCACTTCCACCTCCACCAGACGGCTCTCCATGCCGACAATCGTTCCTGATAAAATTGTACTGAACAAATAACTACCTCCTGAATCTTATTCCTTAATTACTCTGGGAAAAAAATGATGTGCCAAATTAAAAATGAATATGCCAGCAATACTGGCGCTGAAAGAAAATACAGCATTACTGTTCACTCCGTGACCAGTAACATGCAAAAATCCATAGAAAATTGCCTCCGGCAATGGGATTTTTGCACTCTCGAATCACTTTCTTACGACCAGCGCAGTAAA
>CAMWUN010000002.1 GCA_947177425.1 uncultured bacterium | reverse complement strand
TCCTATATTTAGAGCGTTTATTCAGTTTTCAGAGTTCTTAACTAACTGACATTGGGAGTGAACAGTAACAGTGATATAATGTAAGGGACAACTCAGACAAATTTCGGGTGGACATATATAGGGTTAGCTGATATCATAAATATGGATTTATGTTGTTATACAAGGAAAAAATATGTGTGGTGATGCAAAATTATGGATATCGCATTTTGGGGACTTGGTGTTCTTGATATTGGCGTAATTGTAGTTGCGTTATCTCTTCTGCTGAAAGGAGACGGTTCCAGGGAGCAGAAATTAATGCAGTATTTTCTGATGGGATCTTTGGTACAGAGTGCCGGATACTTTTTAGAATTGACGGCGCCTACGGTGGAAGCTGCCATGGCGGCGGTAAAGATGCAGTATTTGGGATCAGTGGCAGTTCCAATCAGCTACTGTTATTTTATGTTCAGCTATTGTTATGAGAAAGTGCCTGTTAAAATTTTGAATCTTCTGAAGGTAGTTGATGTTTTTGTTCTGGGCCTTGTTTTTACCTGTGATTTACATACTTTTTATTACAGCAGCGTAGACTGGCTGTATACGCCCGGAGGGCACGGTTATCTGAGTCTGGAATATGGTCCGGGCTATTGGATTTTTATGTTGTGCGGTACAATCATACCTTATACGCTCACGATACATGCTTTGATTCGTGCATGTATCAAAAAGCCGGATTATGCAGCGGACAGACAGTATAAGCTGATACTTGGACTTTCTCTTCTGCCGGTGGTGGCACTGTTTTCATATGTCATGAAGCTGACTTCTGTGTATGACCCTACGCCGTTTGTACTGGGGCTTGTGCTTTCAGGGGTGGTTATTTTAATCTGGAGCAGAAAAGTATATGATTTCAGCAGTCTGGCTTCAGGTATTTTGCTTGACAGTATGAGCGACGGCGTTATAGCAATAGACCAGTATGAACGGATTGTCAGCTATAATCCTGCTGCTGCGGGTATTTTTCAAGGGCTGAATACTCGTGGTACAGGAAAACATATTGGGGAACTGGATGGTTTTCCGCAGAAAATGCTGTGCGGGGATGCCAGGGAGGAATTTTGCGTAAATGGCAGATTTTACATGGGGCATGTGAAACAGATTCTGGATAAATATGGGGAGAAAAAAGGGTACGTTATCCTAATTCTTGATGTGACGGAAACGAGGAACTACATAGAAGAAATTACCCGTGTACGGGAACAGGCAGAGCAGGCGAACTCCGCCAAGAGCGCTTTCCTTGCCAATATGTCCCATGAAATCCGGACGCCGATGAACGCTATTGTGGGACTGAGCGATATTATTATGGAGGAGAGTATAGGGCGTAAGGTATACGGACATGCCTGTGATATTAAAGCATCTGCCCATAATCTTCTGGCACTGATTAATGATATACTTGACTTGGCCAAAGTAGAAGCAGGCAAGATGGAACTGATATCAGCAGAATATCATATCAAGGCCCTTGTCGGTGAAGTGCTGAATATGATGGACGTTGTTGCGTCGCAGCGCGGACTTGTGGTGAAGAGTGAGTATGATATGGAAATACCCTGTTGCTATTTTGGAGATGAGAGCAGAATCAAACAGATACTGGTGAATCTTCTGAACAATGCTCTAAAATTTACCAGGGAAGGGTATGTTAAAATTTCTGTTTTGGGTATGCCGGAAGAAGAGGGTACAGAGCGTCTTATTTTTCAGGTAGAGGATACCGGATGCGGCATCCGGGAGGAAGACATTGAAAAAATATTTGAGAATTTCAAACAGGTAGACTCTAAAAGAAACAGGAGCGCAGAAGGGACAGGACTTGGACTTTCCATTACGAAGCAATTGGCTGAACTGATGCAGGGTAATATTAAGGTGAAGAGCGTGTACGGAGAGGGCTCGACATTTACTGTGGAAATCCTGCAAAAAATTGCGGATACCAGACCTTTGTCTGAGGTTCCGAAGCCGGAAGTCAGAAGAGAAGAAGCGTTGGAACCGTTTACGGTGAAGGACTGTAAAGTGTTAGTGGTAGACGATAATCTGATTAACCGGAAAGTTGCAAGGTCTTTTTTACAATCTTACGGACTGGAGATAACGGATGCTGAAAGCGGAATGGAAGCGATAGAACTTGTGCGCAGGAAACGGTTTGACATTATTTTTATGGATCATATGATGCCCATGATGGATGGGATAGAGGCGGTGCATATTATCCGGAACGAGTGTGGCGAAAATGGCAGACAGCCGGTTATTATTGCGTTGACTGCCAATGCCATGGAAGGTGTCAGGGAAGTTTTTCTTGCAAGTGGGTTCCAGGAGTTTGTTACAAAGCCTCTGGACAGAAGGGCAATACACAGGGTGCTTCTGAAATGGATACCGCAAGAGAAAAAGGTTATGGGCAGGGCGTGGATTGATAATCTGCAGTCAGGTAATGACATATTCCAGAATATTGTGATTGAAGGGATAGATACAGACGAAGTGGCAGAGCATTATGCCGGCAGTCTTGAAGAATACAACGAACTTTTGAAGCTGTACTGTCTGGACGGACAGCGCAAACTGAAAGTTTTACAGGAACTTTGGGCGGAGCAGAATTATGAAGGTTATGGTATAGAGGTACATGCTTTAAAAAGCGCTTCACTGAACGTGGGGGCAGTCCGGCTTTCAAGCATAGCCAAAGAGCAGGAAAAAGCAGTGGACAGAGGGGATTTAAAATTTGCTGGCAGCCGTACATCGAAGCTTTTGGAAGAATATGAGGAGCAGATACTGCATATTCAGGATTATCTGAGAGAAAACCGGAAAGAGAAAACTGCGGCGGTCAAAAGGAAAGAAATAGAAAAGGCAGAACTATTGCAGGAAATGGAATCTGCACTGGACAGCCTGGAAAATTTCCGGGCTAAAGATTGTGCCCATAAGGTGGAAGAACTTCTGGAATGCCGTCTGGAAACCCACATCGAAACAGTGCTTGGGCAGATAAAAGAGCAGCTTGAATTGTATGAGGATGACGCAGCCGAACAGATGCTGCGTGAGTTGATAGAGCAGATAAGATAGGAGGAAGAACAGATGGAAGAAAAATATAAAATACTGGCGGTGGATGATAACAGTATCAGCTTATCGACAATTGAGCGGGCTTTAAAGGGAAAATATGAAGTAATACCTTTGAAATCAGGCGATCGCGCATTGCATTATTTAAAGAAAAACAAACCGGATTTGATTTTGTTAGACGTCCGGATGGCGTCAAAGGATGGTGTAGAGACACTGCGTGAAATCCGCGAAATGGAAGATTGTAAGGATATTCCTGTGATTATGCTTACGTCCCAGAGCAATAAGCAGACGGTTGTGGACAGTTTTACGCTGGGGGCCGAAAGCTATATTCTGAAACCTTTTATTGCAGAAGATTTGCAGGAAAGAATTGAGCATGCGTTGAAAAAAGCAAAATAGTTCTGGGAGCGTCTGTGGATTTCAGAGTAATGATACAAAAAGCCTATGAATTTGCAAAAGGAAAATTTAACAAACGATAATAGTCGTCCATGCGACCAATTTTTCCGGCATTAAAAACGGTACTCTGTGGCAAGTCTGATAAATTCTCTGCAAATCCCGGAAACAGGAATTTGGGAATTGGTGGCCAGGTAAAGCTTGCGGGGAGGTAATTCTTCAGACACAGATACTTTACGCAGTTCATTAGGCCGCCCACTGTTGACAAAGTAGTCAGGCATGACGGCAATGCCCAGATGGTTCGTAAGAAGCGGCATGACCAGCCCTGTTCCTCTGACTGTGTAATCTGGAACGAACAATACATTGTGTGCCAGAAACCACTGGTTCAGCCATATACGCATGCTGTTTTCATTAGAAATAGAAATAAGAGGAAAACATGCAATTTCTTCCGGCGTGTAGGTTTTGTCAAAATCTATTGGAAAATGGGAGGAAGCAATGAAAACATCCTGGATTTCCATGATTTCTGTCAACTGGAAGTGCACATTTGGCGGAAGCGGTGATATGAGAAAAGCAATTTCAATGGCGCCATCGGTAAGATGGCGGCAGGTATCGCTGGTTGTAGAGCCAGTAAAAGTGACATGTATCTGCGGAAACTTTTTTTTGAACTGTTTCATAACTGGGCCAAGAAGAATGTGCAGGGAAGTTTCCGTAGCGCCGATTTTCAACTCGCCGTCCTGAAAACTGGCTAGCTTTTTTAATTCCCATTCGCCGTTCTGCAGTTCTTCAAAGGCTTCTCTTACATGACGGTATAGGATTTCCCCTTCTGTTGTCAGTTTCAGGCCTTGAGGAGAACGATCGAAAAGAAGACAGCCTAATTCCTGTTCCAGCTTTTTGACAGACTGGCTGACAGCGGATTGTGTTAGAAACAGATGATTTGCAGCCTGAGTAAAGCTGAGGAAGTTAGCGGCCGCAAAGAAAGTGCGGTAATATTCAAGATTAAGCTTCATGGAAATCTCCCTGTGGAAAAATAAATTGAAATATGGTGTGTCAGATTGTACTTATCATACAATCTGAGACGAAAGCTGGCAAGTGGATTTTTGCGTTGCCAGCTTTTTTTATCTTATCAGCCGGCATCCAAAGCGTTATAGCACATAGTGCGATCGTGCTTCTGTTTTGTTATTAGTAAAATTAATGATAGATGTTAAAATTATTAATTTGATTAATTATATAATAAAATTATAATTAGTACTATAAAAACTGAACAGGAGGATAAACAGGAAATGAAAAAAATTCGTATTGGCTCCGGTGCCGGATATGCCGGAGACAGGATTGAACCGGCAGTGGAGTTGATAGAAAAGGGGAATCTGGATTATATTATTTTCGAATGCCTGGCGGAGAGGACAGTTGCGGCCGGGCAGCAGGATAAGGAATCAGATGCCGCGAAAGGGTACAATCAACTGCTGGAATACCGTATGGAAAGAATTCTGCCTTTAGTTAAAAAAAATCATGTCCGTGTCATTACAAATATGGGAGCGGCCAATCCGAAAGCTGCGGCGGAGGTTACTCTGGAAACAGCAGGGAGACTGGGTGTCAGTGGGCTGAAGATTGCCTATGTATTGGGAGATGATATATCTGACTGTCTGGAAAAATATCAGGACTGTACTGTACTTGAAAAGGGCGTCAGGCTGTCAGAACTGGGAGAGAGTCTTATTTCTGCAAATGTTTATATGGATGCCGGGGGAATCATAGAAGCTTTGGAAGAAGGTGCAGATATTGTCATTACCGGACGCGTATCGGATCCGGCCCTGACAGTCGGGCCCCTGGTATTTGAGTTTGGCTGGAATGTGGAGGAACATCCGGAACAGATGGGGCAGGCTGTTCTGGCAGGGCACCTGCTGGAATGTGCCGGACAGGTGACAGGCGGCTATTATGCAGATCCAGGGTATAAAGAGGTACCGGATTTAGAACGGCTGGGTTTCCCTTTGATTGAAATTGATGAATCGGGTGTATTCACCATATCTAAGGTGGAGGGGTCAGGCGGAATTGTATGTGTGGATACCTGTAAGGAGCAGTTGATATATGAAATTCACAATCCGAAAGCCTATATGACACCGGATGCAGTTGCTGATTTTTCCGGAGTGATATTTACACAGGTGGGAGAAAATCTGGTTCGGGCAGAGCACGCCACTTCTCACGGCAGGCCGGAAACATGGAAGGTCAGCGTAGGATATAAGGACTGTTATATCGGAGAGGGTGAAATCTCTTATGGTGGAAGCAACTGCATGGCCAGGGCGGAACTGGCGGCCGATATTTTGAAAAAACGGATTAAGCTGACCGACATTTGTCTGGAGGAGTGCAGGATAGATTATATCGGATATAATTCTTTGTATAAAGATACACTGACCAGAAAGCTGCAGGCGTCAGAACCCCTGGAGCTGCGTCTGCATATGGCAGGGCGTACGAAGGATAGACAGACCGCAGAGCGGCTGGCCTGTGAGGTAGAGGCATTGTATACCAATGGCCCGGCAGGCGGCGGAGGTGTTGTGAAACGGGTATCCGAGGTATTGTCCGTATGTTCCATCTTTATCCCCAGGGATGAAGTAACGCAGAAAGTTAAATATTTGGAGGTATTATTATGAAGTTAAAAGAGATAGCCCATGCCAGAACAGGCGACAAAGGGGAAATATCCAATATTTCCGTGATTCCCTATGACGAGAAAGATTATAAATGGCTTAGGGAAACCCTGACAGCAGAAAAAGTCAGAGAGTGGTTTCAGGATATCTGCCACGGAGAAGTTGTCCGATATGAGCTGGATGGTGTCCGGGCTCTTAATTTCGTGCTTGATAAAGCGTTGGGAGGCGGTGTGACCCGTTCTTTGGCGTTGGATAAGCATGGCAAAACTCTGGGAATGGCATTGCTGGATATGGAACTGGAGAATAATATAAGCGGGGAGAGCGTATGACGGAAGAGATTAAGAAGTTTTTGACAGAAAAAATTCGCAGAGAGTTTGCCGCATGTGGGATTCCGGCGGAATGTAACTGCAAAATACCGGAAGATGTGTTTATTACTATGCGGGATGGTGTCAGGTTGCACACATGGATCTGCTTTCCAGACAGCGCGAGGGAGAAGTTTCCCGTGATTCTGACCAGGACATGTTATCCTGATAATGAATTTATGTACAGGATTTATGGGGAGGAACTCGCCAGGCGGGGCTATGGATTTGCCTGGCAGTATGTCAGAGGCAGGGAGCAGTCTGAGGGGGACTGGATTCCGAATATTTATGAAAGAAATGATGGTATTGATACAGTCTGCTGGTTAGCTATGCAGCCCTGGTGCGAAATTCTGGGATACTGGGGACACTCCTATACAGCTATGGCAGGATGGGCCATGGCGGACGCTGTAGAGGGAAAAGTGGCATCCATGTATCTGGAGGATTATGGCACAGACCGTTTTGTTTCTGCCTATGAGAAAGGTGCATTCCGGCATGATGTGCTTACCTCCTGGTCTATGGAAAATGGCCCGGTTCCTGTAAATGACGGTTATGAGAAGTTTTTAGAAAGCTGCCGTTATATGCCCCAGCGGGAGGTAGATGAAAAGCTGTGGGGATGCAGAAATGATTCATACAGAGAATATATTGGAAGCCCGAAAGAGAATGACCCGCTATGGCAGTCCGGCTGGTGGAAAGAACTTAGGGAGATACCATCAAAAACGGTCATTCCGGTTTGTGTGGTCAGCGGATGGTATGACCACCATCATGGTAGCAGCATGAATACATGGCGCAGCCTGAGTGATGCAGCAAAGAAACATGGCTGGCTGAGGATTGGCGCGTGGAATCACTTTTTTGAGCCCTGTACTCCGGGCAGGGAAATTGCCAATCTTCGTCCTGAGGAGATGCCGGAAATGATAGCATGGTTTGAACTGACGCTGAAAAAAAAGAAACTGCCGGAGCCAAAAGTTTGTTTCTACTTAATCGGTGGGGACAGATGGATAGAGAAGAGCACATGGGAGACCCGGGGGCAGGAGGAGCGAAGCTATTATTTTGGCAACGGCATGCAGGACGTTGAGGAAGGATATGTGGGCGCCCTTTTAGAGAAGGAGACATTTACCGGAAAAGAGAAGGGAAACATATCCTGGGGATATTGCTATCATCCGGCGGATCCGGTGCCTACCGTGGGCGGTGAAGGTCTGTTAAAGACGAAATGGCAAATCGGAAGTCTGCAGCAGCCGGAAGCCGGATACCGGTCCGATGTATTAAGCTTCCAATCGCTTCCTCTGGAAAAAGATCTTGTGATCCTGGGTAAAATACAGGTGGAACTGTATGTCAGTTCGGACTGTGAAGATACTGCCTTCACAGCAAAAGTTATGGAGGTGACACCGGAGGGAAAGGCCTACAATATCCGTTCTTCAATCACTACGATTGGTGAGGATATATTGGAGGGGAAGAAATACGAAATAGGAATGGTTACGAAAGTTACTATCAGCATGTGGGATATTGCGTATATGGTCAAAGCTGGAAACAGACTGCGGATTGATATCTCATCTTCCGATTTCCCACAATATAACATTCACAGCAATTGTGCGGGACTCTGGTCGGATCAGACCCACAGCAGACCTGCATATCAGAAGATATATGCTGGAGCGGATTATCCATCCCGCATGGTATTGCCGATTATGCCAAAATACTTGACATAAGAAACATGTCATATATTTCATCCCATTATACTATATACTTTTCGGGATTTCGCTAAAAGCGGTCTTGGATTTATGCATTTTGCGGATAAATGCTACAGGTAATAGAATTGCTTTTGTTCTTTTTTTCCAGATATAATTAAAAGAAAAAGGAGGGAGAGGGTTTTGGAAGAAAAAACAAATGCTTTTCTTGTACAGGAAAGAATTAGTGTTCTGATGAAAAAATTCGCAGTGCCGTGTATTATTTCACTTTTGGTTGCAGCGCTATATAACATTGTTGACCAGATTTTTATAGCCAATGCATCCTATCTTGGTTCTTATGGAAATGCGGCCAATAATGTGGTATTTCCGCTGACAGTAATTGCCCTGTCAATAGCTGTCATGATCGGAGACGGGTGCTGTGCTTTTGTCAGTATCAGCCTGGGAGCCGGTGAAAAGGAAAATGCACATAAAAGTATAGGCTGTGCTATTGTATTGTGTATCCTTGCCAGCCTGATAATCACAGTATTATATTTTGTTTTTCAGGACGAGATTTTAGCATTGTTTGGGGGCAGGGTAAATGAGGAGACTTTTGCCAACGCCAGGGAATATTTTACATGGATAACGGCAGGGATTCCTTTTTATATGTTTGGACAGATGATGAATCCGGTTATCCGTTCTGACGGAAGCCCCAGGTTTGCAATGATTTCTATTATGGCGGGGGCTGTATTCAATATTATCTTTGACCCAATCTGTATTTTTGTACTGAAATGGGGAATGATGGGGGCGGCGGTTGCTACCATAGCGGGACAGATTCTGACGGCGGCACTTGCGGTATGGTACCTGTTCCATATGAAAGCCATAAAGCTGGGAAAAGGCAGCATTGGCATTTTTGGCGGACTTATAAAGAAATTCATTCCTTTAGGAGTTACCAGCTTTTTATCGCAGATTTCTGTGGTTGCTTCCATGGCGGCAATCAATAATATGATTGTAAAGTATAGTGCGCTGGATGGGATTTTCAGTCAGACAGAGTATGCGCAGATACCAATGGCAGTGGTGGGTATTGTCATGAAATTTTTTCAGATTGTCATATCTGTTTCTGTAGGGCTTGCTGCAGGGTGTATTCCGATTGTGGGGTATAACATAGGGGCAAAGCGCATGGACCGGGCGCTGGAGTTGTTCAAAAAGCTGCTGGCAGCGGAATTTGCGGTGGGACTTGTTGCATTGCTTATTGTAGAAATTTTTCCCAGACAGCTAATCGGCATTTTTGGAGCAGCAAATGAAAGTCCATATTATACGGAGTTTGCCATAAAAGCTTTTCGTACATATTTATGCCTGATGCCTTTAGCAACCGTAAATAAAGGAACTTTTATTTATTTCCAGTCAATGGGAAAGGCCATGCAGTCCTCGGTGCTGTCCATGGTCAGGGAGATTCTGTTTGGTGTGGGCTGGGCGGTTATACTTCCGGTATTCTGGGGACTGGATGGCGTCCTTTATTCAATGCCTTTATCAGATTTACTTACCTTTGGCATAGCGGCTGTTTTGATTCGGAGTATTTTTAGTAAGTTAAATAAGATTGACCAGGAGGGGAAATTATGATTATAGATGCAAATATGTATTGGATACCGGAAGATTTGTTTACAAATGAAAGCATGATGGAAGAATTTTTGAGGTGTCTGCCTGCGGTACATGGAGTGGCGGCCCGATGTGAGCAGATAGAAGGTACAGATAAAAAGCAGATTATTATTGAGGAGCCGGCCGGATACCAGAACCTGAATTATGTGCAGGGAGAATACAGGGTAGAACAGCAGCTTAAGGACATGGATCTGGCAGGTGTGGAAAAGGCGGTATTAAAAGTACCCTGCGCCCATGCATGGCTTTCTCTGGAAATGTGCAGGAAGTTTAATGATGGGATGGCAGAGCATGTCAGGAAAGGAAAGGGACGTTTTGCAGCGCTTGCCGTGGTTCCCCCGCAGGGAGGACGGGAGGCTGTCTATGAATTGGAACGCTGTGTAAAGGAACTGGGAATGACAGGTGTACAGTTATCTTCCCATTATGGAAATAAATATCTTGACGATGAGTTGTTCCGCCCATTTTTTAAGAAGGTAAATGAATTAAAACTGCCGGTATATGTGCATCATTCGCCAATACCAGTGGATTATAGTTCTATATATGAGTATAATAACCTTAGAAGATCTTATGGCAGGTGCATGGACCAGACAATTGCAATAGGCCGGGAAGTTTTCAGCGGTATGTTTGATGAACTTCCGGATTTGAAAATGGTTCATTCTATGCTGGGAGGCGCATTCTTTTCCTATATAAATTCTATGTTCAGGAAAAAGCCTGCGGGGGCAAAGGATACGGTAACGCGGTTTGATACAGATACAGACCGTTTCTGTGAACAGATAAGGAACCATATCTATTATGAAATGTCCCATGCCCAGCCCTGGGGCGGGGAACTTTTGGAATGTGCGGTGAAGATACTTGGAGCAGAGCATATTATATTTGGATCTTCTTATCCGGTAAGGGCAGAGTGGCTGCTGGACGGCCCGGGATTTGTGAAAGGGCTTGACCTGACAACAGAAGAGAAAACTATGATGCTGGGGGCAAATGCAGAGAAAATATACCGGATATAAGAAAATAATGAAAGAGGGATAAGGATGGAACTGGATTATATCCGGCACTTCGTGGTACTTGCAGAAACAGGGAATTATTTGGAAGCCGCAGATATTTTATTTATGGCGCAGTCATCTTTGTCAAGGCATATTAAAAGCATTGAGGAAGATCTGGGAGCCCCGCTTTTTGACCGAACCACAAGAAAGGTAGTACTAAACGATTTTGGAAAGGCATTTCTCCCTTATGCAAAAAAGATAGTAGAGATTCAGGATGAGTATACCAGGGTACTGCACGGCTGTCTGAACGGAATGACATCCACATTGACAGTGGCCTCCATTCCGGCTATGGTCAATTATAATATTACAGATGTCCTGGCAGGCTTTCAGGGGGAAAATCCAGAATACAGGCTGAATATTATAGAGGCTGATTCCACACAGATTTTTCAGATGATAGAAGAAAAGAGATGTGAATGCGGATTTGCGCGGGATGCGGAAGGGCTGTTCCGTGAAATGCGGTGTGTTGAATTTACATCGGATCATTTGGTGGCGGTACTGTCGCTGGAGCATCCTCTTGCGAAAAAAGATTTTTTGACATTGGAAATGCTTGCGGGAGAAAAGTTTCTGTTTCTAAACAAAAACACAACTATGTATACAATCTGCTATAATGCCTGCCGCAAAGCAGGATTTGAGCCGGATGTAGGGTTTACAGGACTTAGGGGTGAAAATTTGATAGACCTTGCCGCAAGGGGGATGGGAGTGGCGCTTTTGACGAAAAAGCCGATTGAGCATCTGGCAGGCAGCCGCGTGGCGCTGGTGGACGTAGTGCCAATGGTAGCCACTTCCATCAGCCTCATTTATCCCGCCAAGGGAAAACTGTCCGATGCCCTGAAAAAATTTATCTCTTATGTACAGGATTATAAAAAATAAAACGATCAAACACCATAATGCGGTAAGCATTATGGTGTTTTTGCTAACGTTGTTTTATAAGGAGGTCGGCGAAGGGCGGGAACATTTTATGGAAATAAATATTTATGCAAGTTGTGCAAGAATACACTCGGAAATCGGATTGCTATTGTTAAAATGCACGGATAAAATAATACATATAAAGAAATATATATAGCAATCAGTTGGAAATAAAGCGGTCGAAGCGTCTGGCCGTCTGGCAGATAAGACAGCGGATTGCAGGAAATTACGAAAAAGTTAAAAATCAAAAAGAGAAGGGAGCAGTTTATCATGAAA
Source organism: uncultured bacterium (assembly GCA_947177425.1). Taxonomy (GTDB): domain Bacteria; phylum Bacillota; class Clostridia; order Lachnospirales; family Lachnospiraceae; genus Suilimivivens. Next base: position 121,147 of record CAMWUN010000002.1, on the reverse strand, counting down.
AGAAGGAAACTTGCACTTGCGTTAGCAGCATGCATGATGGCGACAGTCGTTTTTACAGGCTGTGGGTCGGGAGCAAAACAGGAAAGCACGCAGGCTGCGGCAGAGCCTGCGAAGGAGGAATTACAAAGCCAGTCCAATGAGACAATGGGAGAAGCGGATACACAGACGGCAATATCCGGGGGAAAAGCGGATTCTGTTACTGTGGGCATTATGTCAGACCCGGAAAACATGGGGCCCTGGTCGGGAATGTCACAGGGCAGGATAGCAGTACTCTTTACTACATATGAATATATGATTACCCGCGAAAACGGTATGGCATACGGGGTTCTGGCAAAGAACTGGGTGCAGGCTGACCCCAAGACGTATCAGGTGGAACTGTATGATTATATTCATGATGCAAAAGGGAATCCCCTTACAGCAAGTGATATTGTATTCAGTTTTGAGTCTGCAATTGCAACCAAGAATTATGGCAAGCTTTCCGTTATCGACAGCGTAACGGCAATAGATGACTATAACGTAGAATTTAGTTTTAATAAGGAATTGGAAATCGGGGAGTTTGAAAATATAATGCTGGAATGTGCCATTGTGACACAGGCTGCTTATGAGGCATCGCCGGACCAGATGGCAACTACGCCGGTTGGGACATCAGCCTATTTAGTGGAAAAATATGTACCGGGTTCAGAGATTATTATGAAAGATACAGGAAATTACTGGCAGACAGACGAATCCCTTGTACATGGAACCAGTGTCCATAATGTAAGTGAAATTAAGTTCTCTGTTATTACGGAGGCATCCCAGCATACGGTAGCTCTTCAGACAGGAGCGGTTGACATCTCTAATGGAGTACCGGACACGGATATTTCCAAGTTTGGAGAAGGCGGTGAGTTTTCAGAGGGGAACGCCGTAGGCGTGGTGCTTGACAATCTGACTTACGATGTTGAGTATAATATGTCTGACAGTTCCGTTTTCAAAGAGGATGAGAATTTAAGATTTGCACTGGCATATGCAATTGATAAAGAGGGTGTCAATATAGGTGCATTTAACGGAAATGGTGTGACAGTTAAAGATTTTGCAAACGCCACTTATCCTGATTACAATCCTGAATGGGATAACGAAGAGTACTATGATTATGATGTAGATAAGGCAAAAGAGTATCTGGCACAGTCTGCGTATGATGGCAGGACATTGCGGCTGGAATACATCAGCTCCGGTATGTCAGAAATGATTGCCCAGTTGCTGCAGGCTTATTGGGGACAGATTGGGGTTAATGTTGAGCTGATTGGTTACGACCAGATGATGGGACAGCAGGAACAGTATAATGCGGATGGTTTCGATATCTTATTAAAATCTACAGGAAGTACAGACTATATTGTCAACCAGTGGAAATTGTGCTGGGATGCACGGGATTACAGGGAAATTACCGGCGGTACCGCAAACTTTGTTGTAGATGAAGAGCTGGACCGGCTGATGCAGGCAGCTTTAAGCACAGATACATATGGTCCGGAAAGCATTGAAGCATTCCATGATTATCTGGTAGAAAAGTGTTATGGCTATGGCGTAGTAGAAGGACCGATTAATATTGTTCATTCAGATAAAATTACGAATGTGGCGCTGGATATCAGAAAGCAGATCCTTCCGGGGGCATGCTCATATGCGCAGTAGACAGCAAGAATGTGAAGGCAGCCTGATAAGCTGCCTTCCTGCGTAACAGGAGAGGAGAACTTATATGTGGAAATATATTGTTAAAAGATTATTGTGGATGATTCCGGTGCTTTTGGGAATTGCCATTGTTATTTTTACAATTATGTATTTTTGCCCCGGCGATCCTGCGGCGTCAATTTTGGGAAATTCAGCTACACCGGCGGCAATTGAAGAAAAGCGGATAGAAATGGGCCTGAACCGTCCGTATATGGTGCGTCTGCTTGACTATCTGAATCAGGTTTTTTTACATTTTGACCTTGGGACTTCCTACTTTCAGAACCAGTCTGTTATGTCGGGGATTTTATATCGTCTGCCATATACATTTATGATTGCAATTATCTGTATGCTGCTTCAGATTCTTATAGGTACGCCTTTGGGAATTACGGCGGCAGTTCACCAAAATGGAATAGCTGACAGGATTTGTATGGTTATTGCCCTTGCCGGTGTGTCCATTCCAGGATTCTGGCTTGCCATGATGCTTGTACTGCTTTTTGCCGTAAGGCTTGGATGGCTTCCGCCTTATGGGGTGGGCGGGCTCCAGTATTTTATTCTTCCTTGTATTGCCAACGCGTTTGCAGGAATTGCTTCCCAGGCAAGGCAGACCCGTTCCAGTATGCTGGAGGTTATACGTTCAGATTATATTGTTACAGCCAGGGCAAAGGGGCTTTCAGAGAGAGAGATTCTGTATAAACATGCGCTGCCTAATGCACTGATTCCTATTATTACCGTAGTGGGAAACGGCATGGGAATGATGCTTGGAGGAACAGTGGTTATTGAATCGGTATTCTCTATTCCCGGCATAGGGATGTATACCACTTCCGCAATTAATAACCGGGATTATCCGGTGGTAATGGGAGGTGTGTTATTTTTAGGCGCTTTATTCAGTTTAATTATGCTGCTGGTGGATGTAATTTACGCTTACGTAGATCCACGGATTAAGGCGCAGTATGAGGGGCAGCAGAAATCCTGGAAAAGGAGGAAGAGAGCGAATGGCTAATAGTGTGGCAGTTTCAAAAGGTGCAGCAATAGGACGAAAAAAGAAAGAAGGGCAGTTCAGCCTGGTTATGAAGAGACTGATGAAGAATAAGCTGGCAATGGCAGGTCTTTGCATTACATTGCTGTTGTTTTTGCTGGCGCTTCTTTCACCATGGATTATGCCCTACGCATATGATGAACTCAATATGATTGACCGTTTCGCAACGCCCTCCCTTAAGCATTTGTGCGGGGCGGACGAAATGGGCAGGGATATATTCAGCCGGCTGCTTTATGGGGCCAGATGGTCTTTGGCGCTGGGGTTCCTTGCAACAATTATTTCTACGGTTATCGGAATGATAATTGGATCGATTGTAGGTTATTTTGGGGGAACGGTAGATACGGTGATTATGCGTCTGATAGATATTTTACAGGCCATTCCCGGGATTCTTCTGGCGATTGCCATTTCGGCATGTCTGGGAAGCGGATTTATGAATACAATTATCGCACTGTCAATCGGCGGGATTCCCATGACGGTAAGACTTCTGCGGGGTTCTATTATGGGTGTGCGGAAAATGGAATATCTGGAAGCAGCCCAGACGATTAACTGTTCCATACCCCGGCTGATTGTGAAACATATTCTGCCAAACAGTATTTCCCCGATTATTGTATCTGTGACAATGGGAATCGGAAATACAATATTGATGGCAGCTTCTTTAAGCTACATAGGGCTGGGGGTCCAGCCGCCTACGCCGGAGTGGGGAGCCATGCTGTCAGCGGGCAGGACTTATATGAGGGATTATCCCCACATGGTACTGTTTCCGGGAATAGCAATTGCGCTGGTAGTGCTTTCTTTGAATATGCTGGGAGACGGACTGCGGGATGCCATGGATCCCAAACTGAAAAAATAGGAGGATAGTAATATGGGTAAAAGTGAAGTCCCTTTTATAGAAGTGAAAAACCTGAAAGTGCATTACACTTCCGAGGGCAGGAAAATCCATGCGGTAAATCAGGTATCCTTTTCCCTCCAAAAAGGTGAAACTCTTGGACTGGTGGGAGAAACCGGGGCGGGAAAGACGACAATTGCAAAATCTATATTGAGGATTCTTCCGGAGCCGCCTGCCCGGATTGAAGACGGCGAAATTTTTCTGGAAGGAACTGATTTGTTAAAGTTAGCAGAGGATGAAATGCGAAAAATACGGGGAAGAAAAATCGCAATGATTTTTCAGGACCCGATGACAGCATTAAATCCGGTTATGAGAGTGGGAAAGCAGATTGCGGAAGGAATTGCGCTGCATGAGAAAGTATCTGCCAGGGAAGCGGAAGAAAAGGCAAAAAAGATGCTGGAAATGGTGGGCATACCAGGCTCCAGATACCGCGATTATCCCCATCAGTTTTCCGGCGGTATGAAGCAGAGGGTTGTAATTGCAATGGCTTTGTCATGCAGCCCGGATCTGCTGCTGGCAGACGAACCTACCACAGCCCTTGATGTAACTATTCAGGCACAGGTGCTGGACATCATTAAGAACCTTCAGAAGGAATTTAAAACCTCCATGATTATGATTACCCATGATCTGGGCATCGTGGCTGAGGTCTGCGATAATGTTGCCGTCATATATGCAGGACAGGTTGTGGAATATGGAAGCCGGGAAGAGATTTTTGATAATCCCCTGCATCCCTATACGATTGGGCTGTTTGGTTCCCTGCCGGACATCAATTCTGATGTGGAGCGGTTATCCCCTATTATGGGTATGCCGCCGGATCCGGCAAATCTGCCTGGCGGATGCGCTTTTTCCCCGCGTTGTCCCTATGCAGACGAGACATGCAAAAATACAGATGTCAAACTTGATGCAATTGACGGGACACATTCCTGCCGCTGCCTTCACTGGCGCAGGACGGCGCAGATGAAAGCTGAAACCAGTTAGGGGAAAGGAGAATATTATGTCAGAAGTATTAATGGAAGTAAAACATCTGAAAAAGTATTTTGAAACACCCAAAGGGATGCTTCATGCAGTGGATGATGTAACTTTTTCCATTGGAAAAGGAAAAACCATGGGGGTTGTGGGAGAATCCGGGTGCGGAAAGTCCACCCTTGGGCGTACCCTGATTCATTTGTATGAAAGTACTGACGGTCAGATTCTGTTTCAGGGGGAAGACATTACCCATGTGACAAAGCATAAAATGCATCAGTTAAGGGAACAGATGCAGATTATTTTCCAGGATCCTTTTGCATCTTTGAATCCAAGGATGACAGTGGAAGAAACTATCCGGGAGCCTTTGGAGTTAAGCGGAAAGTTTAAAAAAGGACAATTGCAGGAGGAAGCCGACAGAATTATGGAAATGGTCGGTATCGATGAGAGACTCCGGTATGCGTACCCCCATGAACTGGACGGCGGCAGAAGACAGCGCGTGGGTATTGGTCGTGCCCTTTCATTAAATCCGGCATTTGTAGTCTGCGATGAACCGGTATCCGCACTGGATGTTTCCATCCAGGCACAGGTGCTAAATCTGTTACAGGATTTGCAGGAAAAGTCAGGAGTTACCTATATGTTTGTCACCCATGACTTATCAGTGGTAAAGCATATATCTGACCACATCTGCGTTATGTATCTGGGGCAGCTTGTAGAGACTACCACATCAAAAGAGTTGTTTGCAAATCCCCTGCACCCGTATACGAGGGCGCTGTTGTCGGCAATTCCCTCTGTAGATATTCACCGGAAAAAGGAGAGGATTATTTTGCAGGGTGAAATCGTATCTCCCATTGAACCGAAACCGGGATGCAGATTTGCGGCAAGATGTCCTCATGCAACAGATGCATGCAGGCAGCCTCAGCAGCTTCGTGAAATAGAAAAAGATCATTTTGTGTCCTGCTGCAGGGCAGAGGAAGTCTGGGAATAAATTAAGAGAGGTAAAAGAAATGAAGGCAGGTGCAGGAAAATCTGAAATTACATTAACGGAAGAGTATCTTATTATTGAAAATTTTACAGTGATACACAGGGCTTTGAATGCCCGTGCCGTGGTGATAGAGAGCGAAAATACTTTTATCTGCCTATCCCTTGAAATAACGTCGCTTCCAGAGGAGGAAGTAAAGATTATACAAAGAGGGATTGCAGAGCGTTTCCGGCTGGAGGAGGCACATGTCTGGGTATGCGTAACACATACTTTTTCCGCACCTCATTTATTGCCGGACAGGATTTTAAAAGACAGTGAAAAAATAAAGCAAAAAGGAATTTACCGGGAAGCGCTGGGCAGGGCGGCTCTGGAAGCCGTTGAACAGGCTTTTGCCGCCATGCAGCCAGTGTCCATGGGATTTGGAACGGGGCTGTGTGATGTCAACCGGAACCGGGATGTGGAATTAGCTGACGGATGGTGGGTTGGAGAAGGGGGACTGGGCTTGTCAGACCATACAGTTTCGGTTCTCAGGCTGAACCGTGAAGACGGGACGCCGCTGGCAGTTATATTCCATTATGGAGTGCAGTCTTCTGTACTTGACGGTTCCGAACTTAACGCAGGCGGAAAGGTGGTCACGCCGGATCTGGCCGGAATCGCCAGTAATTACGTTGAGAATATTTATAAAGAAAGCGGCACAATAGGGATTTTCCTGATTGGAGCGGCAGGAGATCAGTGCCCTGTAGAAAAGACCGTTAATGAGATATTCGTGCAGGGAGAACGCGTATCCAGGGACCGCAGGGAAGAGGGATTCGGCATCTGCGAGCAGCTTGGGGAAAAACTTGGCAAAGCGGTCTGTGATGTTACACAGAGGATAGCGTGCAGTTGCACAAACGAAAAGGTAAAATATGGGAAAGTAAGTTTCTGCGTGCCGGGAAAGGAAATGGAGAGAGACTTAAAAAGGCTTCATCCTGTGAAGGAGGCAGTATATACAGATTCGGGAGAAAAAGAAACGGAAGTGGAAGCTGTCTGTATAGGAGAGTTTGCGCTAATCGGAGTAAAACCGGAACTGAACTGTTGCAGCGGAATTGCAATCAGTGTGTGTTCTCCCTTTCAGGACACGCTGGTCTGTACTATGGTAAACGGGGCTTCTAAATATATGGCGGATAAGAAGTCGTACGACAGGTTTACCTATGAGGCAATGAATTCGCCTTTTGGAAAGGGGGCAGCAGAGTTACTGACAAAGCAGTCTCTGGAGCTGCTTGACAAATTAAAGAAATCATGAGGTGGAAATGAAAATGCAGAATATAGAAGCATTAAGAGAAGAAGGATTTGGGGCAGAAGGATTCAGGGAGTTCAGTTTTGAAGCCCAAGGCGGCAGACGGCTGGCATATCATCTCTTTTGCCCCTTGGAGATAGAAGAAGGAAAGACTTATCCCCTTGTGCTGTTTATGCATGACGCGGGTTCCTGCTCCATGGGTATTATGGCGCCCCTTATACAGGGGAACGGAGCTACCGTATGGGCAAAAAAGCGTGCACAGCAGCGTCATGCCTGTTTTGTTCTGGCACCCTGGTATCCGGATAAAGCAGCAAACGATTCTTTTGAAGTTACCTGGGAGGCAGATGCAACCATAGAGCTGGTACGGGAATTGCTGGGAAGATATCCCATTGATGAAAAAAGGATTTATGGTACGGGACAGTCCATGGGCTGTATGATGCTCTGTGATCTGATGCTTAAAAATCCCGGTTTTTTTGCAGGATGTTTTTTGGTTGCAGGACAATGGAACCCTGCTGTCATGGGTGCAGTAAAAAATGAAAATATATGGATTCTGGTATCGGAAATGGACGAAAAGGCTTTCCCAATCATGGGCGCGTGCATGGAGCAGGTGGAAAAGCAGGGAGGACGGGTAATAAGAGGAACCCTGGATGCCAAAGCTTCTTTAGAAGAGCAGAATAACAGAGTAAGGGAAATTGCGAGGGCAGGAGAGCATATCTTCTTTACATGGTATGAAAAGGATAGTGTACTGCCAGAGGGAGAAAGACCTTTTCCGGGGGCATACCACGTAAATACATGGGCACACGCCTATAATCTGGAATCGATACAGGACTGGCTGTTTGCCCAGAGCAGATACAGAATTGATTTTTCGTGCAAACATGAAGTGCTTCTTGAAGATGAAGAGGGGATCCGGCTTCCCATGGATGTGCCCCATTATCGTGTGGCGGAAATTGCGCCGGGAACATGGCAGATTGCCAGCGATGGCGATTACTTTTATCTTGTGGAGGGCGAAAACGAAGCGCTTGTAATTGACAGCGGATACGGGTGCGGAAATACGAGAGCGTTTTGCCAGAGCCTGACGGATAAGCCGGTAAAGCGTATTGTGAATACCCATGACCATTTTGACCATACGGCAAATAACTGCTATTTTGACAGTGCCTATATGTCAAAAGAAACGCAGCATTTAGCGACAATTCCGTTTCCCAGCTTTTCTGGAATAGATTTTCCCAGGGATTATCCGGTAGTTGTTATTGATGAAGGGTATGTGTTTGACTTAGGCGGAAGGGAAATAGAGACTATCAGCTTTCCAGACCATGCGGCAGGCAGTCTTATGTTCCTGGATAAGCGGGAGGGTATTTTGTTCTGTGGGGACGAACTGTGTATGCCTTTCGGAAAAGCGCTGAACGGCAGCGTGGAACATGTTTATCAGATGCTTGGAAAACTGCATTCCAGGATGGATGAGATTAAAGTGCTGTATGGGGGACCCGGGAGAGGGGAAAAGGATATTATTGTCCGCCTGCAGGAAAACATGAAGTATATTCTGGAAGGACACGAGGGAAAACCGGCAGGAGATCAGGAGAGGCCGGATAAACAGGAGACAGGGGAATCTACTGTATATGCAAGGCGGATGCCCCATGAACCTGACAGGCATAAGGACAATCCTGAGGATATTCCTTACCTTCGGGAAATGGATTATGCAGACATTAAAGTAATCTATGATATCAGAAAAGTAAATGCCTGACTGGATAAAATGAAAAAATTCAAAGTATAATGGAATAATAAAACCGTTTGCTTTGAATTTTTTGTTATTTAGACTTAATGGTAATGGTTTATAGAACTATAGGTAATTGACTATGGCGTCTTTTTTACGATATCATTACGTTTAAAAGGTGGAAAATTCTACCAATATCTATGTGAAAAAAACGGATATTCCGCACAATTCACGGTCTAAAAATTATACAGTCAGGGGGATAAATATTATGATATCCATTCAAAGTAATATGCTTGCCATTGGCGCTAACCGGCAATTCCTGATTAATGACAAAAGGACCAAGAAGACAACGGAAAAGTTATCTTCCGGATACCGGATTAACAGAGCCGCAGATGATGCGGCGGGATTAGCCATTTCCGAAAAGATGCGCCGGCAGATCCGCGGCCTTACACAGGGAACAGCTAATGCACAGGACGGTATCTCTTTTGCCCAGGTTGCTGATGGCTCTATGCATGAAGTACATGACCTGCTTCAACGTATGAATGTACTTGCAATTAAGTCGCTCAATGATACCTGTACAGAAAACGATCGCATTGCGCTGAACAATGAGTTTGACCAGCTCCGCACCGAGATTGACCGTATCAATAACGATACCCAGTATAATGCGATGCCTGTATTTGAAGAGCATGAAGATTCCTTTTACCAGATTGCAGGAAACAGAAAGTGGGATGATAATCAGCAGCACATAGTCCCGGAAATGGAGAATGAGCTCAACATACATCTTCCCAAGCAGTACAACCCTAATGAATATACCCTTACTATTCCGGCAGGTTCTTATACCACGCAGGAATTAATGGACGAAATCGACGATGCCATGGCTAAGCTTTCGCCCTGTAATCCGGGATTCATGTTTGAACTGACGGACAGCGGTTACTGCAACCTGAATTTTGAAAGACCTGATGGGGGACCTGCGGAAATTGCCACGATAGACGGCTCTCTTTCTTATCTTCTCTATGATTATTCTACGGGCAGTTCTTCCGTTAATCTGCTGGGGACAACAGTATTTGGAATGACAGACCCGTTGATTATTACCAATGGTCAAAATGATGAACTTGGATTCTACATAGAAAAAATGAATACGGTAAACTATGTTTCCATGAAAATTCCCGCGGGGGCATATACCCGTTCCCAGATGATCGATTACCTTAACGCGGAACTGGCCAAGCATCCCGATGCCAGTGATGTCAGGGCTATGGAGTATGGAAGTTCCAGTATCCAGATCAAAGGAGAGGATCCATCCATAAGCATTACCGGACTTAAGGGAAATATGTTTAAGCTGGAGTCCACGAAGCCCGTATATTCTTCTGTGTTTTATGATAATATAAAATATGGAAGTTCTTCGGGCGGAACGACTGCAAGCATTATAGGCGATGCACGTTATCAATCCGGTTCAACAACAAAAATAAAGATAGATGATACAAATAACACTTTGAGTCTCAAGGTAAATACGGCTGCAAATTTCACTGAAATTAAACTGGATAATAAGGAGTATACGATTTCTGAACTTGCCACTGAAATTAACACTAAAATTAAAGCGGCAGGATTAGAAAATGAAGTATATGCGTCAACTTATTCTTACAATCCTTATCGCTTACGGTTAATAAGCAGGGTAAGCGGTACAGACAGTCGTATTGAATTTGATACTACTACGAATACTGTTTATGCCAATGCATATGACGCTTTATTTCTTTCCACAAGATATCTGCCCAGCACATCGTCCGGGCGGGATGCACAGCTTACGGGAAGTGCGGTTTTAAACGGAAAAATCAGTCTGCCTGCAGATGCTAAATTAACATTTAATGTTTACGATGCTGCAAATCCTAATGGTAAACAGATTACAATAGATGGCCTGGGCGGGGATTATCAGGACCGCAATGCTTTAATTACTGAAATAAATAATAAAATAAAGAATGAAATCTTTTTCTCTGGAATAAAAGATAAAATTGAATTTGTTTCTAGTGGAAATGGTATTGCAATAAAGGGGTTAACGAAAGATATACAAAAAATTGATTTTGTGGGTGACAGCCAGAAAAATGATACATATAAAAAGCTGTTTATGGGTTCGTCTACATCTTTGCGCGGCGGGAGTTTTACAAATACGATTGGTAGTATAGAACGTCCCCAGGGGTCCACCGAGATCAAAAAAGTGAATGCGGTGTCCACCGCTACAATACCTGCGGATATGCGTTCAAAACCTATTAAAATTGATGACGTGAAAAATAAGATGTGGTTTTATACACGGGTTGGTGACAAGGCAATCACCTTAAGGAGCGGTACTTATGATATGGCAGGTCTTGTGGCTGAAATGAATTATCAGTTTGCCAACAGCAGCGATATTTACCTGAAAGATACAAAGGTATCTTATAATAGTGCGTCGGGAGTGCTGACTTTTACTTCTACGCCGCCTTCCACTGTATCTGATGGTAATTGGAGAATTGAAAATACCAATGTAAATTCTTCAAATTCCGCATGGTGGGCAATGCTGGGTTCAGAGACAAAAACTACTACACATAGTATTTCAACAATGAGCAAGGCTACTTTAACATCATATGGCGCAATTTCAGAAAATGTAACCTTGGACAGTAATAACAATAAACTGACTTTAAATATTGGAAACGGTGACGGTGATATTGAATTAACGATACCGGAAGGTACCTATACTACCAGAGAGGCGTTAAGGGCTGCTGTGCAGGCCAGCATTGACAGTTCAAATCTAAAGGGGAAGGTTACTGCAGAAATTACTCAGAACGGAAATTTCAGACTTATTGCTGAAAGCAATTCCATAAATGCATCAGGCAGTTTTAACATGGATGTGCTTTTATGTAAAACAACAGTAAAAAATCCTTACAGTTATATTAAGGAAGGTACATACACCGACAGCGACTACAATGCTGCTTATATCATAGGCCGTAAGGATTTAATGGCAGAGCCTGTGGAGATATTCTCTGACGTCAACGATGTGTTTACCTTTGACTTTGAGCATACTGGCAGTGCAGACTCTGCAAATAATTTCAAAAAGCAGATGGATATAACGATTCCTGAAGGCGTGTATACTGGAGATGAACTTGCCGCCGTTTTGCAGGACAAGATACAGGAGAAATTTGATGCGGAAGGTCTGGATGATTTTGATGTGAAGGTAACAGTAGGCGGAAAAAATACAGGTGTTGTAGGCGCCATTGATGACAGGGCATTGCAGATTGCCGTGGAAAGAAAACAGGACAAGGCGCCGGATAAAGGCCAGTATGTCTTAGACGGTATCCGTGGCAGCGCGGCCAGCTTTGTATTTTACAAAACTACCGGAAAGCCAAAGGAAACTTATATTGTCGGAACAAAAGATATATCCAAGGGCATTACTTTTAAGGAAGGGCAGAATGTATTTACCTTTTCGGCGGATAATGTGCCCTACAAGTATACCTTCCCGGAGAACAAACCATATACCGGACAGGAATTTGTGGATATGCTCAACGACCTGTTTGAAAATGGAGACGATGACGGTAATAAAGCGCCTTTAAAGGCGACTATGGAAAACGGCGCACTGAAAATTTCCCACAAGGTGGTAGGCACTCATACCATAACGGATATTGGAGGAAGCGCAAGAGTTGCCATGTTCCTAGAGGAAACAGGAAGAGAGGGGCGGGATCCCATGCTCATTCTGGTGGGAACAGAAACAAAGGATGTGGTGGAGATGCTCCGCACCCGCGTCAGTTCCGCTGCCTTAGGGGTGAATACCATCACCATAAGCAGACCAAAGTATGCGGAAAAATCCATTGACCGTGTGAAAGAGGCGCTTAATCTGGTAAGTTCTAAACGAAGCACTTATGGTTCCATGCAGAACCGTTTGGAGCATACTATTGACAATAACAACAATATTATTGAAAATACCCAGGTAAGCGAGGCGGCTATCCGGGATGCAGATATGGCATATGAGGTGATGGAACAAGCCAAGAATAATTTTATGTCGCAGGCGTCCCAGACCATCGTTGCACAGGCAAACCAGCAGGCACAGAATGTAATAGACCTGCTCCGTTAAGCTTTTGACAGCAGACTAAGTACAGCATAATTGTATTTCTTTTCCCCGGCAGTGGATATTCTGTCGGGGAATTTTCGTGCCATATATCAGAAAATTAAGTATCTGCAGCCAGTGGCAGGGCCGTAGCAGTGTCCGAATATGTACAGTTATTTAAGAAGTTAATCATAATGGCTCTTAAATCCTGCCCGAAATTTTCCCGGCAGGTAAGTTCTATGCACACGGCATTATTGCGGCATATTCCAAAGGCGGATATGCCGCGGTCATATGGATTGCCTTCGCTGATACAGTTATAGGTAAGCAGATGATAAGCCTGGCCGTTACAGACGGTTTCCTCTTCTTCAATAATTTCGTAATTTGTTTTCCCGGCGTCAATCCATTTTCCCATGTTGTTTTGGGCCTCGCTGCTGTCCGGGTATTCGCCCAGAAGAAGATAAAGGTGGGCGTCATATAAATCAACCGTGTCTCCTTCGCTGTTTACATAAGGCTCGCAACTGCCCATAGTCCATGCAGCATAATACAATCCTTCGGCAGACAGAACGTCTATATTGTCGAGAAGAGAAAACTTGTTATCGCTGTTTTGGATTGTCAGGCTGTGGCCAATTGCTATAGAGCCTGAATTTGCCCAGGTGTCTTGTTTTTCTTCTTCCGGGAAAAGGGAAGCGGAACAGCCGGTCAGCATAAAAACAATAGAAAGAATACAGGGTAAAAATCTTAATTTCATTGCGCTATCTCCTTTTCAATCTTAAAATCGGTGTATGTAATCCCATAATTCACTGCATTTATCAGCATACTTTGCGGTGTCGCCGGTGAAAAAGCAACGCCTTCCAAGAAAAAGCCCGGAAAGGAGTTCCTGGTTTTGCCCTGACCTGGTTTCTCCTGCTACGATGGCGGAATACGAGCCAAGTTCCATGCGGGAGAAGACGGGACAGTCCTGCCAGGCGATGACTTTATCGTCAACGGAATAATCGGCGCTGTCCGGGCAGCTTCCGTCGGGGGAAGCAAGGAGCTGGAATTCCCGCTGGAACTGGTTAGGGTCATCCATTAAAAAGAAATAGCTGTCACAATCTGAGATATCGCCAATCAGGGCGATTTCAGAGGCGTATTCATAATACGCAGTATCCCCGTCGGGATTGGTGATGCCGTCTATATACTGATTAATCTGGACAGTAATTGTTCCGTCCCCGTTGAAATCTGATGCTATGGACTGGAATGCCTGTTCCAAAGCGGATATGGTATCCTGCGGGAGTTCGGCTTTCCCAATATATGCTATCTGGAAATCAGGGGTTTTCTGCCATAGGCCTAAGGCGCTTCCGGCTATATTTCCGGCAATTCCCAGGAGAATCATACCGCATACCACATACCATTTATAATAATACCACCAGTTTTTCCATTTTTTATATCTGCCCTGGGGTGCTGTTTCGGGCGGCGGATTCCAGTTTTCTGATTTTGCTGATTTGTCCAGATCTTCTAAATTTCCAATACGCATTGTCTGTTCCCTCATTTCTCCGTACTCATTTATACTTCCTCATAGTGTTCTGCCATTTCAGATGTGGTTCCGCCACAGGCATATGTGACGGGTAGACATACAAGGGGTGGTTTGGAGGGCATATTTTCCTGAAGAAGAAGTTCAACACACATTTCGGCAATTTCTGACACAGGCTGTACAATGGTGGAGCATACATAGTCCTTGTTTCCTAAATGCCGGATGCCGTCAAAACCGATTATCTGCACATCTTCCGGAATTTTTTGGTCCAGTCTGCGCAGGGTCTGCAGTATAGAATATGCAAGACTGTCTGTTACGCAGAAAATTCCGTCAAAAGATAATTTACCGTTGTGAATATGCTCTGTAAGGAATTTTTCAAATTCCTCAAAAGGTTCCCCGTCATTAAGTATTTTCATCTCATATTTGAGATTGCGGGAAAGACAGCCGTTTTCAAAGCCTGCTTTGCGTTTATTGGGTTCATTGGTCAGGGAGGATCCTGTCCGTAAGAACGCTACATTTTTACAGCCTAAATCAGCCAGCTTTTCGGCGGCAAGCTGCCCTCCGGCAAAATTATCGGAAGCCACACAAGGAATTTTGGGCCCCATAGAACGGTCAATGGCCACAAAGGGCGTGCTTTCTTCAATTATTAAATTTGGATTATAAGTAAGCCCAATGATTCCATCTACCTTGTTCTGCTGTGCCATAGTAATATATTCCTGTTCCAGCCCTGTGTCATAATCGGTGGAACATAGCAGCATCCGGTATTTGCGCTTCAGAAGTGAAAGATTAATATGGTAAACAAGGGATGCGTAAAAGGGCTGTACTGTATTAGGAATCAGCAGGGCTACGGTGTGCGTTTTGTTTGCTTTCAGCCCCTGTGCATAGCTGTTGACCTGGTAATTTAGTTTTTTAATGGCATCTTCCACACGGATTCTGTAGGAATCGCCTACGGGCAGACCGTTTACAACTTTAGATACAGTGCCAAGGGCGACGCCGGCTTCTGCGGCGACGTCTTTCATTGTTGGAATGGAATTGTTTTTCATTATGCAAGCCTCCTTAAGCGCTATCCTTCTGGCGGTGTCTGGCCAGATGGAAGCCGTATTATCCGCTGATATTTTATGGCTGAATAAGCGGTAGATTTCTTCTCATGGGTCAACTGCCGCGAGGGCTGGCAACCCTGCTGCGCTGCAGGATGGATGCTCTGCCTGCGGTGGGGATGCCTTGCCGTCTGCCATAATTATCGTATTAGTAAAAACATATAATGTTTCATGAAAATATGTGAAATGCATTGAAAATGGGATGAACTTTATGCGGAAATTTCTCATTTGATCAATGCATTATTCAATTTAACTCATTATAATACATTGAATTGAGTTTGTAAATATCTTAATTCATGAAACGTTATATGAAATAAAGAATCGGAAAAAGCAACAAAAATGCACAATTAAATTTGGATATTATTAATAAAAATAAAAGAAGGTTACAAAAATATGCGACTATACCATTGACTTTATGTATTGGAAATGATATTTTATAAACACAATAAAAATAACGTTTCACGACGCGCGGCGTGAAACAACCTGCCTTATGAGAAAGGAGAGAAAACATGAGTAAGAACAAACGGGCCGCGGTAAGTCCGGGAATGATGCTGGAAAGGCCGCTTGGAAAACGTATACGGGACAATTGGCAGTTATATGCAATGCTTGCTGTCCCAATCATATTAACAATTATTTATAAGTACATACCCATGTACGGGATACAGATTGCCTTCAGGGATTACAAAGCCAGCCGGGGATTTGCGGGGAGCGAGTGGATTGGGCTTGAATGGTTCCAGCGGTTTTTCAGCGCGCCGACCTTTGGGCGTATGATTAAGAATACAATACTGCTTAGTTTTTACAGCCTTCTATGGGGATTTCCCATTCCCATTATTCTTGCCCTGATGTTAAACCAGATGAGGTTCCATAAGTTTAAAAGGGCGACACAGACAGTGCTTTATGCACCGCATTTTATCTCCACCATGGTTATCTGCGGTATGATCCGTATTTTTTTAAGCCCTTCGGGAGGACTGATTAACCTGATTGCAGGGACGTCCATTGACTTTTTAACAGAGTCTGCGGCTTTCCGTACTATTTACATTGCCTCTGGTATCTGGCAGGATGCAGGATGGGGGATTATTGTTTATATGGCCACGTTATCCAATGTTGACACATCCCTTTATGAAGCGGCTAAGGTTGACGGTGCGTCTATGTTCCAGCGGATTCTCCACATAGACATACCGGAACTGACTTCTATCATGGTGCTGAATCTGATTATGAGCGCAGGCGGACTGATGAATGTAGGTTTTGAGAAGGTGTGGCTCCTTCAGACGGACTTGAATAAGGCCACAAGCGATGTTATTGCTGTTTATGTTTACCAACAGGGTATCGAAAATGCCAAGTATAGTTATTCCACGGCGGTGGGACTGTTTAATACAGCGGTGAATATTATCCTGCTTATCGTGGTTAATAAGATAGCGGGAAAGATATCCGAAGACACAAGCTTTATATAGGAGGTGCGGTATGAAAGCAAATGCAAAATCCGGAAAGCTGACAGGACTTTCTGAAAGAAGCAGTGACATTGTTCTGGTGGTCATCTGCGCTGTTATCCTGTTTTTGGTTGCGTATCCATTATATTATGTACTGGTTGCATCGGTATCAAACCCGTACGATGTATACGCAGGAAAGACATTTCTCCTTCCCAGCCAGTTTACACTGGACGGGTATAAGGCTGTGTTTTCCGACCCCAGTATTTTGACAGGTCTTTTGAACAGCTTTAAATATACGATAGTCGGAACCGTATTTTCTGTGGTTGTGCTTTATCTGGCGGCATATCCCCTGAGCATAAAAAATCTGCCGGGTAGAAAGTTTATCAGTATCTTTTTCATTATCACAATGTATTTTGGAGGCGGTATGGTTCCCACCTATCTGGTGGTAAAGGAAACGGGCCTGATTAACAATATGTGGGCGCTTTTTCTTCCAGGCGGCGTTGCGGTAGGAAATATGATTATTGTAAGGAATTTCTTTGAAAACAGTATTCCAAAGGCAATGACGGAAGCAGCGGAAATAGACGGCGCGTCCAAATGGACAACGTTTATCCGTATCGTGGTGCCTCTAAGCCGTTCGATTATGGCGGTTATGGTGGTGTTCAGCATGGTGGCATACTGGAATGACTGGTTTACATCCATGATTTATCTGCCATCGCCGTCAAAGGCGCCCCTTCCGCTGGTCCTGCGTAATATCCTGATTAAAAGTTCAGCCAGCGCAAGCCAGGCAAGCACCATATCGGGAGGGTTTGCAGAACTGAATAAAATGACAGAAATGATTAAATTTTCATCCATTATCATTGCGGCTACTCCAATGCTGATTATTTATCCGTTTGTACAGAAGTACTTTGAAAAAGGATTTATGGCGGGTGCAGTGAAAGGTTGATTTGGAAAGGAATCAGATTATGAGAAAGTTGAAAAAGTGCAATTATGGAAAAAAACTTGTATCCGGTGTACTTACTGCTGGTCTTGTGTTATCATTAATGGCGTGCGGAAGTAAGGATTATGGTAATCATGAAAAGGGCGTTGCAAATACAGATACCTCCCAGACCCAGTTTGCCATTATGGGCGCCCAGAGTGCATTGAGTCCGGGGTATCAGGATAATGTGGTTTTGAATCAGCTTCAGGAAGAGACGGGAATTAGCATTGAGTGGACTACCATGAGTGAATCGCTGGCGGAACAGGTCAACATCCGCATTGCAGGAGATGAACTGCCGGACGCTTTTATGGGGGTGGGATTCAGCAACTATGACATATCGCGTTACGGGGATGACGGAACCTTTATTGACCTGACCCCTTATCTGACAGAAGAATATATGCCGAATTTATGTAAAATTCTGGAGGAGAATCCTGATATACGCAGTGCAATTACCATGGATGACGGCTATATTTACGGACTTCCCGCAGGAGAGCGGATGGGAACGGCAGGTATTGGTGCGCCGGAAGATTACAGCATTTACTCGATCCCACAGTTTTCCATGATTAATAAGGCATGGCTGGATGATCTGGGGATGGAAGTGCCCACAACCCTTGACGAACTGCATACGGCGCTGAAAGCCTTTAAGGATAATGATATGAGTGCGAAATATTATGGGAATGCGCCGGGAAGCACCATACCCATGAGCACGGGATTTGACCAGTGGTGCTGGGGACAGAATATTTTTTATGCGGGATTTGGATTTACCAACTGGCCCAATGATGTCTGCAATGACCTGGTTCTGCGTGATGACGGGACGGTGGAGTTTGTATGTGTCTCGGATGAATACCGTAAGGCAGTTACCTATTTTCATGACTGGTATGCAGAAGGACTGATGGATATCGAAATGTTCAGCCAGTCGGATACACAGTTGATTTCCAAGTGCTCCCAGGGGTATGTGGGAGTCTCCACATGGTGGTATATCGAAGAACTGATGGGCGATTATGCGGATGATTATGTGTTCCTGCCGGTTCTTGACGGGCCTGACGGAACGCACAATGTAACGGTGCGTACCGGAGGGGGAACCAACAGTGGGCAGTTGAATATTACAAAGGCATGTAAAAGTCCTGTAAACCTTTTGAAATTTTATGACCAGTGGTATGCCCCTGAAATTGTCATGCAGCTTCAATACGGGCCCATTGACGTTTACTTTACACAGCAGGATGAAGAAGGCGTATGGCTGAGTATTTCTGATGAAGAGAGCCGTGAGAGGTATGGAAAGGGCTCGGGAGAATTAAAAGGCGAATGTGAAGTGGCAGGGCCCAAACTGATTCTCAGCGACTACTATCAGACGACTTTTAAAATGGAAGACCGTGCCATTGAACGTCTGACAGATTTGTATGATTTCTGGATGCCTTATGTGGACAGTACAACAACTTATCCGGTAGACTGTGTATTCACGGGAAGAGAACTGGACGATATTGACTGGTACAAGGCGAATTTTGAAAGCGCCGTGTCAGAACAGGAAGGTCTGTGGCTGAAAAACGGAGGGCCAACAGATGAAGAATGGGAAAAATATATTAAGCACCTGAAGGATAAATGCGGCATGGATAAGCTTTTAACGGTGTATCAGGCAGCATACGACAGATATTCCGGTAAGACAGACGCCGGGTGATGCGATAAAAATTTAACAACAATTTATTTTTAAACAGGAGATTTGATTATGACGAGTCAGACATTGCGTGAAGCGCGAAAATATGAAGAAGCGGCTGAAAAAATAATTAAAAAGGAAGAACGCCCGGACTTCCATTTGTCTGTGCGTACGGGCTGGCTGAATGATCCCAATGGTTTTTCCTATTACAGAGGGGAATACCATTTGTTCTATCAGTATTATCCTTATGAGGCAAAATGGGGAAGTATGCATTGGGGCCATGCGGTCAGCAGAGATCTCCTGCATTGGAAATACCTTCCGGCGGCTCTTGCCCCGGATGAGAAATACGATACGGATGGATGTTTTTCCGGAAGCGCTGTGGTGCTTCCGGACGGCAGACATCTGCTTATGTATACGGGCGTAGCGAAAGAGCACCAGGCAAACGATGTGTTTTGCGATGTACAGACCCAGTGCCTTGCAGTTGGCGACGGGGTGGATTACGATAAATACGGGATGAATCCGGTGCTTGACTGGAAGGATTTGCCGGAGGGCGCCAGCAGGGCTGATTTCCGTGACCCGAAGATGTGGCAGGAAAAGGACGGTACATATTATTGTGTTGTTGGGAGCCGTCCGGCAGATGGAAGCGGCCAGATTTTACTGTATGCAAGTAAAGACGGATTTAAGTGGGAATTTAAAAGTATACTGGCATCCAATAATAACCGATTTGGAAAAATGTGGGAATGTCCGGATTTCTTTAAGCTGGATGGAAAATGGGTATTGCTTACCAGCCCGCAGGATATGCTTCCAAAAGGCTTCGAGTATCATAACGGAAATGGGACTCTGTGCCTGATTGGGAATTATGATGAGGAAACATGCACGTTTACAGAAGAAAGCAATCAGGCTGTTGATTATGGCATTGATTTCTATGCGCCCCAGACAGTGCTGGCTCCGGACGGGCGCAGGATCATGATTGGCTGGATGCAGAACTGGGATACCTGTAACTTAAGATCCCCGGAAGAGCCCTGGTTTGGGCAGATGAGCCTTCCCAGAGAGTTGTCTATAAGAAATGGAAGGTTATATCAATGGCCCATAAGAGAACTGGATGGAATGCGGAGTAATAAAACAGAACATATGGATGTTTCCTTTTCGGGGACTATCACTCTTGATGGAGTGAAAGGGAGACGGGTGGACATGGAATTGGTCTTAAGGCCGGGGGACGAGGAGAAGCTTTACCAGAAGTTTGCAGTCCGCTTTGCGCAGAATGAACAGTACCAGACTTCTTTAAGCTTCCGTCCCAGGGAATCCATCCTGAAAGTAGACAGGAAATTTTCAGGTTCCCGGAGGGCGATTATCCACCAGAGGCGCTGCCTTGTAAACAGTACCGGCGGAAATATAAAGATGCGGATTATTTTAGACAGGTTCAGTGTAGAGGTATTCGTTAATGACGGGGAACATGTTCTGACGGCCACCATGTATACTGAACAGGCGGCGGATGGCATTTCTTTCTTTGCAGACGGGGATGTGAACATGGATGTTGTTAAATATGATCTGACATAATCTTTTTACAAGATTGCGGTGTGCTGCTTCGGTGTGATATAATGTATAGTAAAAGCCATAACTAATTGCAGATTTGCAAGAAGGTGGAAATTTTTACATCGGCATTTGCCCTGCTGAAATAAGGGACAGCAGTGCACTGTATAATGCGGGGAAAGGGAAAAGATTATGAGTAAAATCAAAGAAATTCAAAAGCTTTGCGAAGAAAAGCAGATTCGCATGATTGATTTCAAGATGACGGATATCGACGGCCGCTGGCGGCATATTACGATTCCGGTGGAGCGTTTCGGAGAGAATACTTTTACGTATGGAATCGGTTTTGACGGCTCTAATTACGGTTATGCGCCCATTGAGAAAAGCGACATGGTGTTTCTGCCGGATCCGGATACTGCTTATGTGGATCCTTTTGCGGAGGTGCCTACACTGACCATGTGCGGCAATGTATGTACCATTGGAAAGGGAGAAAATAAGCCTTTTGACCAGTATCCCAAGAACGTAAGCCTGCGGGCGGTGGAATACATGAAAGAGAGCGGCATTGCGGACCGTATGGTAATCGGGCCTGAATTTGAATTTTATCTGTTTGACAATGCGCGCTACGAAGTTTCACCAAAACAGTGCGGATACCGGATCGATACCAGACAGGCAGAGTGGAACTGCTCTCTGGAAGCGCCGGGAAATAACGGTTATGAAGTGCCCCATAAGGGCGGCTATCATGTGGCAGCCCCCCAGGATGTGGGATATGACCTGCGGAGCCGGATGTGCATGATGATGGAGGACTGGGGCATTAAAGTGAAATACCATCACCACGAAGTAGGCGGCCCGGGCCAGATGGAAATAGAAGTGGAACTGGCGGATATGCCGGATATGGCAGACAATACCATGATCACCAAGTATATCATCAAGAATATGGCGGCAAAAGAGGGCAAGACAGCGACTTTCCTGCCCAAACCTATTTATCAGGAGGCAGGAAGCGGTATGCATGTGCATATGCTTCTCTTCAAGAACGGACAGCCTTTATTCTATGATGAGAATGGTTATTCGGGATTAAGCCGTACAGCCCATTATTTTATCGGCGGCCTGCTGAAACACATTGGTTCCCTGTGCGCTTTTACCAACCCCTCCACCAATTCTTTCAAACGTCTTGTGCCGGGGTTTGAGGCGCCGGTTACGGTGGGGTATGCGACTTCCAACCGCAGTGCGGTTATCCGTATTCCGGCTTATGCCAAGTCGCCTGAGACGAAAAGATTTGAATTGCGAAACCCGGATGCCACTGCCAACCCGTACTATGCATATGCGGCAATTTTAATGGCCGGGCTGGACGGCATTGAGAATCAGGTTGACCCTGCCGAGAATGGCTGGGGGCCTTATGACTTTAATCTTTATACCCTGTCTGAAGAAGAACAGAAAAAAATTAAAGGGCTTCCAAAATCCCTGGGAGAGGCGCTGGATGCGCTGGAAGCAGACCATGCTTACCTGACAAAAGGCGGCGTGTTCCCCCAGAGACTGATTGACGTGTGGGTAGCGCGCAAGCGTGGGGAATTAAAACAGATGGAACAGATTCCCACTCCGGCAGAATTTAAAATGTATTACGATTTATAAAATTAACAGACTCCTTCTTTAAATTTAATTATCATTTCTCTGGTAAGGCTGACATGGTCGTCTTCCAGATTAATCTCATCTCTGTGAAACCAGGCGGCTTCCGATAATTCATCTGCATCCAGCGTGATAGTATCGGGGCCGTCAAGGTCGCAGAAAAATCCCATCAGAAGACTTCCCGAAAAAGCCCATGGCTGGCTTTTATAATAACGGATATTTTTCACTTTCAGGCCCACTTCTTCCATGACTTCCCTTTGGACAGTCTGTTCCGCACTTTCCCCGATTTCAGTAAATCCGGCAATAAGGGCATAATTTGTGTAGGGGCGTCCTGCATATTTGCTCATAAGAATTTTGTCTCCGTTTAGAATTCCCACAATGACGGCGGGAGAAATTCTGGGGTAAACCATATTGCGGCATCCGGGACAAAAGAGCATTCTTTCCTTATGGTCTGGAGCCATCTTCTGTCCGCAGCGCCCACAGAACTGATTGGACTGATACCACCCGAAAAGATGGTGGGCGGTAATTCCGGCAAAAGCCGTATGCCGGGAATCTGCTGTCCTGAAGATGCGTACGTCCTCATAAAAATAACCGGAAAGTTCTATAACAGGAGAATTCCCGTCCAAGTCCCTGATGAAGCCGGGGGAGGGACATGCCAGAAAGTATCTGTATTCATCTATGGAAAATAAATAATGATAGGTAAGGATATACTCTTTCAGTTCCATCAGAACCGGATACCGCAGTTTTCCGTCCTGGTATCTGACCAGTACGGTATTTTTGTGGAAAATTAATATAAAATCATGGTCTGACGGGCTGGCATCCTTATATTCATTGTGATAAATTTTAGGGGAAATGTCCTGTATCATTTGAAATATATCCTTTCTTTTGCTAAAATATGGCGGTAAAGCTGTTTCTATGATAAGATTGTTATTTGTAATATATAATAATAGGTAACTGGTCCCCGGTCAACATGAGAAAGGATATGGCAGTATGAAGTGGGTAAAATTCAGAATAAAAACAATTACGCAGGCAGAGGATATTATTATCAGTACGCTGTATGACATTGGTCTTGAAGGGGCGCAGATCGAGGACAAGGTTCCCTTAACTGCCTTTGAAAAGGAGCAGATGTTTGTGGATATCCTTCCTGACAGCCCGGAGGATGACGGAATTGCCTATCTCAGCTTTTTTGTGGAAGAAAAGGAAGCCGGGGAAGAGGGATGCGGCAGCAGTTCCGCCCTGCTGGTATTAAATGGGGAGGAAACTGCCCCGGAAACGGTTCTTGCAGACATCAAGGCGGAACTGGAGGAACTTCGTACCTTTATGGATATAGGGGAAGGTACGGTTACGGTCGAGGAAACAGAGGATATTGACTGGATTAATAACTGGAAGCAGTATTTCCATCAGTTTACCATAGATGATGTGCTGGTGATTCCTTCCTGGGAGGAAATAGAGCCGGAGGATAAGGACAAGCTGGTTCTCCATATAGATCCCGGCACGGCCTTTGGGACGGGGATGCACGACACCACCCAGCTTTGTATCAGGGCGCTGCGAAAGTTTGTCACGCCAAAAACAAAGCTGCTGGACGTGGGAACCGGAAGCGGGATTCTGGCGATTCTTTCCCTTATGTTTGGCGCAAACACAGCGGTTGGGACAGACTTAGACCCCTGTGCCATAGAGGCAGTCAGGGAAAATAAGGAGGCCAACGGCATACCGGAGGAAGCCTTTAAGCTTATCATTGGCAATATTATTACAGAAAAGACAATACAGGAGGAAGCGGGATACGAGTGCTATGATATTGTTGCGGCAAATATTCTTGCAGAGGTACTTGTTCCTCTTACGCCCGTTGTTGTGCATCATTTAAAAAAGGGTGGAATTTACATTATGTCTGGCATTATAGATGATAAGGAACAGATTGTCACCCAGGCGGTAAAGGATGCAGGGCTTGAAGTGCTTGAGGTGAATTATCAGGGAGAATGGGTAGGCATTGTTGCACGCAGACCCATGTAAAGGCGCAGAGGTGGATGATGTATCAGTTTTTTGTGGAACCGGATCAGATTCAGGGCAGACGGGTTGTGATTACAGGCAGGGATGTGAATCATATTAAAAATGTGCTCCGCATGAAGCCGGGGGATGAGATATCCGTAAGCAATGGAGCGGACGGCAAAGAATACCGCTGTGGTATAGAGGAGTTAACGGAGGACAGAATCCTTTGTGAACTGCGGTTTATAAAGGAAGAGAGCATGGAACTTCCTTCCAGAGTCTATCTTTTTCAGGGGCTTCCTAAGGGGGATAAGATGGAACTGATTATCCAGAAAGCGGTAGAACTTGGGGTATATGAGATCATACCGGTGGCCTGTAAGCGTGCAGTTGTAAAGCTGGACGGGAAGAAAGCGGCAAATAAAACTGCAAGATGGCAGGGGATTGCCGAGGCCGCTGCAAAACAGAGCAGGAGAGGAATGATACCGCAGGTAAGAGAAGTCATGGGCTTTCGGGAAGCGGTGTCGTACAGCGGATGCGCGCCTGTCAGGATGATTCCCTATGAACTTGCCCGGGGGATGGATAAAACCAGGGAATTGGTAAACAATTTAAAGCCGGGGGAAGATATTGCGGTCTTTATCGGACCGGAGGGCGGCTTTGCGGAGGAGGAGATTGAGCAGGCGGTTTGTGCGGGCGTGATTCCGGTAACGCTGGGGAAACGGATTCTTAGGACAGAGACGGCGGGCATGACGGTTCTTTCTATAATAATGTACCATTTAGAGGATTAAACATATAGTAATAGTAGGATAAAAGAGGAATACTCTGTTTAGAAAGGCCAGTGATATTATGGAGGTATATTTAGATAATTCGGCAACCACCAGATGCTTTGACGAGGTAGCTGCCCTGATGACCCAGATTATGTGTGAAGACTACGGAAATCCCTCAAGTCTCCATAGAAAGGGCGTTCAGGCAGAGAAATATATCCGTTATGCGAAGGATGTAATTGCCAGAAATTTAAAAGTAAATGAGAAAGAGATTTTTTTTACATCAGGAGGAACAGAGGCAGATAATCTTGCACTGATTGGATGCGCCCATGCCAACTGCAGAAGCGGCAGGCATTTGATTACCACACAGATTGAACATCCGGCTGTCCTTAAGACCATGCAGCATTTGGAGGAAGAGGGCTTTAGGGTGACATATCTTCCGGTAGATAAAAAGGGGTGTATCCGGCTGGAAGACTTACAGCGGGCCATTACAGGAGAAACCATACTGGTTTCCATTATGCACACCAACAATGAAGTAGGCTCCATGCAGCCAGTCGGGGAGGCCGGTGCGTTGATTAAGGGGATGAATCCCAAAATACTGTTCCATGTGGACGCGGTTCAGGGCTATGGAAAATGCAGGATTTACCCCAAAAAAATGAAAATAGATCTTTTGTCTGTGAGCGGTCATAAAATTCATGGGCCAAAAGGAAGCGGCTTCTTATATGTGGATGAAAAAGTAAAGATTAAACCCATTGTTTTTGGCGGAGGCCAGCAGAGCGGCATTCGTTCCGGCACAGAAAATGTTCCTGCCATAGCCGGCCTGGCAAAGGCAGTTGAGATAGTGTATGGAAATCTGGACGCGGAGGTTAAGAAATTGTACTGTCTTAAGAGAGCCTTTGTGGAAGGGGTACAGAAGATGGACGGCATTGTGGTGAACGGGCACTGTGACGAGACGGGAGCGCCTCATGTGGTGAGCGTTTCCATCAGAGGTGTCCGCAGCGAAGTGCTTCTTCATGCGCTGGAGGATAAAGATATTTACGTTTCAGCAGGAAGCGCATGTTCTGCCCGTAAGCCCCAGCCTTCGGCTACACTGCGGGCCATGGGGATAGAAGAGGATTTACTGGGTTCTACCATACGCTTCAGCTTTTCGGTTTTTACTACGATGGAAGAAATAAACTATACTTTACAGACAATGTATGATATAATTCCCATGCTTAGAAAATATACAGGCGAACGGGGTTCGCGCAGACGATAGGACAGGAACGGCCGGCTCCGCAGGCAGCAGGCCATGCCAGCATGGCATTGGCTGCTGCCTGTGGGGCTTAACCGGAAAGGCGCTTATAGCAGAACTGCTGCAGGGGGCCGGCTTTAAGAAGGATTGGGAAAGAGGAAATATGTTTACTGCATTTTTGATTAAATACGCAGAAATCGGCGTAAAGGGAAAAAATAAATATTTATTTGAAGAAGCGCTGGCACAGCAGGTAAAATATGCGCTGAAACGGTGTGAAGGCGAATTTAAAGTTACCCGGACGGACGGGCGCATTTACATACACGCTTTGTCGGATTTTGATTACGATGAGACGGTGGAAAACTTAAAGACAGTATTTGGCATTTCAGGAATCTGCCCGGTTATCCATGTGGAGGATGAAGGTTTTGAAAAGCTGGCCCGGACAGTGACGGCGTATGTGGACGAAGTATACGAGGACAAAAATATTACCTTTAAAGTGCATACAAGAAGAGCCAGAAAAAATTATCCGAAGAATTCCATGGAACTGAATATGGAATTGGGCGGTGCAGTGCTGGAGGCATTTCCGGAGATGAAGGTGGACGTGCATCATCCCGATGTAATGATTCATGTGGAAATCCGTGAAAAAATATATATTTACTCCATTGAAATACCCGGCCCCGGCGGTATGCCTGTGGGCAGCAACGGAAAGGCGATGCTTCTTCTGTCGGGGGGGATTGACTCTCCGGTAGCCGGCTATATGATTGCCAAGCGGGGGGTAAAGATAGATGCGGTGTATTTCCATGCGCCTCCCTACACAAGCGACAGGGCGAAACAGAAAGTGGTGGATCTGGCAAGGCTGGTATCCCGGTATGCAGGCCCGGTTTATCTTCATGTAATTAATTTTACAGATATCCAGTTATATATTTATGAGAAATGTCCCCATGAGGAACTGACAATCATCATGCGCAGGTATATGATGAAGATAGCGGAGAAAATAGCGGAGAAGAATGGCTGTCTGGGCCTGATTACCGGGGAAAGCATCGGACAGGTGGCTTCCCAGACGGTCCAGTCCCTGGCTGTGACCAATGAGGTGTGTACGCTTCCGGTTTTCCGTCCGCTGATTGGGTTTGATAAGATGGAAATTGTGGAGGTTTCGGAGAAAATCGGTACTTATGAGACTTCCATTCAGCCTTTCGAGGACTGCTGTACCATCTTTGTGGCGAAGCATCCCGTTACAAAGCCCAATCTGAACGTTATCAAACGTCATGAACAGAATCTGGGAGAAAAGATAGATGAACTTGTGCAGACTGCCCTTGATACGGACGAGCTGGTAATTGCAAAGTGGGAATAAATAAACGCCGCGGCGTTTCAGAATCTGGTTTGCCGGATACGAAAAATGAGCTGGCGAAAAAGCCAGCTCACCGTATTCATTAAATCATGTAAGGTTTTAAAGCTTCAAGAACTTCATTGATATTCTCTTCTGCATGAATATTCAAATCGATAGGTTTAGATAAATCTAAGCTGAAGATACCCATAATAGATTTGGCATCTATTACATATCTCCCGGATACTAAGTCAAAATCGTAATCGAACTTGGTAATATCATTTACAAAAGATTTAACCTTGTCAATTGAATTTAATGAAATCTGAACTGTTTTCATTGGAAATTACCTCCTTAAATTTTCATACCTTCTGCTATTATACTAATGGGTCATAGGGGAAAAGTCAATGATAAATCAATACAAAAAAAGTGGTGGATAATATGAAAAGTGTAGCATTTCATAATTTGGGCTGTAAAGTAAATGGATACGAAATGGACTTTATGCAACAATTATTACAGGAAAAAGGCTACCATATTGTACCATTTGATAAAAAAGCCGATATTTATATTATAAATACCTGTACAGTAACCAATATAGCGGACAGGAAAAGCCGACAGATGCTTCACCGTGCGAAAAAAATGAACCCCGATGCCGTGGTAGTGGCGGTGGGCTGTTATGTGCAGACCGGGAAGGAAGATGTCCTGAAAGATATGAGCATTGACCTTGCCATTGGAAATAACAGAAAGAAAGACCTTGTTTCCATTCTGGAAGAACATCTGGCGGATAGGGACAGGAAGCGGGAAGAGCAGGGAATTGAAAGCAAAACCTTAGGGGGCAGGACCATTATAGATATTAACCATACGGATGAGTACGAGTCTGTGAAGCTTCACACAACTGCCGAGCATACCAGAGCGTTTATCAAAGTGCAGGACGGATGCAATCAGTTTTGCTCTTACTGCATTATCCCGTATGCACGGGGCCGGATCAGGAGCCGCGGGATGGAGGAAGTTCTGGACGAGGTAAGGGGGCTTGCCCGGAAGGGCTACCGGGAAGTGGTTCTTACAGGCATCCATTTAAGTTCTTATGGCATGGGAGCAGGGGATGATTTTTCCCAAAGCAGGCTCTCCGGGCTGGTACAGGCTGTGAATCAGGTTCCGGGAATCGGGCGTATCCGGTTAGGATCCCTGGAGCCGAGAATTATTACAGAGAAATTTGTCCGGGAACTGAAAGACTGTGCGGGACTATGCCCTCACTTTCACCTTTCCCTGCAAAGCGGATGTGACACGGTTCTGAAGCGGATGAATAGAAAGTATTCTGCTGAGGAATACTATGAAAAGGTATGTATTTTGAGGAAGTATTTTGGCGAGCCGGCGGTCACTACCGATGTGATTGTGGGATTCCCAAAAGAGAGTGGGAAAGAGTTTGATAAGACAAAAGAATTTCTTGAAAAAGTGCAGTTCTATGAGATGCATATATTCAAGTATTCAAAGAGAAAAGGAACCCCTGCAGCCAGTATGGAAGGACAGATACCGGAACCTGTCAAGTCTCTGCGCAGCAGTGTTCTGCAGGAATTGGAAAGGGAAATGTCCTATAATTACAGACAGAAGTATTTACATAAAAGAGTGGAAGTGCTTTTTGAGGAGGAGAAACAAATCGGAGGCAGGAAATACCAGACGGGCCATACCAGAGAATATATACGCGTGGCATATGAGACAGATGAAAATCTTTCCGGACAGATTCTTACCGGCCTTTTGACGGGCTTTTTAGAGCCGGATATTTTGTTATTTCAGCCGCAAAACATTGAATTTTATGGTGAAATGGAGTAAGATAAATCTGATAAATGTTTCTGTTCAGGCAGGACTTTGCACCCGCTGCAAAGTCCGTAAGAAAAATGATTCAGGGGTGAGCAAATCCCATTCACATAGTGAATTTCTCATGGATTTGCGAGCGTTACTGTGAACAACGTGAACAGTAACGATAAATGTTGTGACAAGAGGTGCCGTTTATGCAGGATTTGGGAAATACACAATTTTTTAGAGTAGAAACAGACAACACAAGCGTAAAGGATATACTTGCCGAAGTATATGCAGCGCTGACAGAGAAGGGGTATAATCCTGTGAACCAGATTGTGGGGTATATTATGTCAGGAGACCCCACCTATATAACCAGCTACAAAAACGCCAGAAGCCTTATCATGAAAGTGGAAAGGGATGAACTGGTGGAAGAGATGCTGGCAGAATATATCAAAACTAATCATTGGAAATAGACAGGCGGTCAGAGAATGGAAAGTAAAAATATGCGGATAATGGGATTGGACTTCGGCTCGAAGACGGTAGGGGTGGCGGTCAGCGACCCGCTGCTGATTACTGCTCAGGGAGTAGAAATTATCAGAAGAAAAGAAGAAAACAAACTGCGGAAGACACTGGCAAGAATTGAAGAACTGATTGAAGAATACCAGATTGAAGAAATTGTTTTGGGGTTGCCGAAAAATATGGATAATTCCCTTGGCCCCAGGGCGGAGATTACCCTTGATTTTAAGGACAAGCTGGAGAGACGCACAGGGCTTATGGTACATACATGGGATGAAAGGCTGACCACAGTAGCGGCGGACAAGGCCATGATGGAAGCCGGCATGGGAAGGGAAGGCCGTAAGGAATATGTAGATCAGATAGCGGCTGTGTTTATTTTGCAGGGCTTTCTGGAATGCAGGAAGATGAAGCAGGGAGAAGAATAATTGGAAAAGATTAAGTTTACTCTTGATACAAAGGAAGATGTAGAGTTTTACGTTTTAGAACAGACAAAATTAGGCGGAAATCAGTATATACTTGTGACGGATGTTCCTGAGGGAGACGGAGAGGCCCTGGTGCTTAAGGAAGTAGCGGGACCTGAATCAAAGGAAAGCGTTTACGAGGTCGTGGAGGACGATACGGAATTGTCAGCCGTCGCGGCTGTGTTTGAAAGCCTGCTGGAGGACGTGGAGCTTACATGATAAATATGGTAATAGTCCAGCTTTATGCAGCTTTGCAGGTTATGCAGGCGCCGGAATGCGTTTATGGAGCATTTGCGCGCATCGGTGTAAAAGTGGAGAGAAAAGCTGAACTGTCAGTAAATATTGCAGGATGTGCGGATGCCTGTATAAACGGAGGTATAATTTATTGAAAAAAATTGAACAAAAAAGCAGTTCGCCGCTTAAGGTAATTCCTCTTGGAGGACTTGAGCAGATCGGAATGAACATTACTGCCTTTGAATATGAGGACAGTATTGTTGTGGTAGACTGCGGCCTTTCATTTCCGGAAGATGACATGCTTGGAATCGACCTGGTAATCCCGGATGTGACTTATCTGAAAAATAATATTGAAAAGGTAAAGGGGATTGTCATTACCCATGGGCATGAAGACCATATCGGAGCGCTTCCGTATGTGCTCAAGGATATCAACGCGCCGGTCTACGCTACAAAGCTTACCATGGGTATTATTGAAAACAAACTGAAAGAGCACAATCTCACAAACAATACAAAGCGGAAGGTAGTGAAGTTTGGGCAGTCCATTAATCTTGGGCAGTTCCGGATAGAATTTATCAAGACCAATCACAGCATTGTGGACGCGGCTGCGCTGGCTATCTATTCCCCGGCGGGAATTGTGGTGCATACAGGCGACTTTAAAGTGGATTACACACCAGTGTTTGGGGACGCCATAGATTTGCAGCGTTTTGCGGAAATAGGGAAAAAAGGTGTACTGGCGCTGATGTGCGACTCCACCAATGCGGAGAGGCCGGGATTTACCCCTTCGGAGCGGACGGTGGGAAGGACATTTGATATCCTCTTCGAGGAACACAAAAATACACGTATTATCATAGCCACATTTGCTTCTAACGTGGATCGCGTGCAGCAGATTATCAACTCTGCATACAAGTTCGGGCGCAAGGTAGTGGTGGAAGGCCGTAGTATGGTTAACATCATTGAGACGGCTACCAGCTTGGGATATTTAAGTATTCCTGAAAATACGCTCATTGACATAGAGCAGATCAAAAACTATCCTGATGAAAAGACGGTGGTCATCACTACAGGAAGCCAGGGGGAAAGTATGGCGGCTCTCAGCCGTATGGCGGAAGACAATCACCGGAAAATTTCTATTGGCCCCACAGATACGGTTATTTTTTCCTCCCATCCGATTCCGGGTAATGAGAAGGCTGTGACCAATGTCATTAACGAATTACTGCTGAAAGGCGCGGATGTAATTTTTCAGGATGTGCATGTCTCGGGACATGCCTGCCAGGAGGAAATTAAACTGATTTACACCCTGCTGCACCCTAAGTATGCGGTTCCCATACATGGGGAATATAAACATCTGAAAGCCCAGGCGAAGATCGCAAAGGAACTGGGAATTGCAAAGGAAAATATTTTTATCCTTCAGTCCGGCGATGTGCTGGAACTTACGGGAGAAAGCGCGATGGTCACAGGCAAAGTCCCGGTAGGAGATATTCTGGTGGACGGTCTGGGAGTGGGGGATGTAGGAAATATTGTCTTAAGGGACAGACAGCATCTTGCGGAAGACGGCATCCTGATTGTGGTGCTTGGACTGGACGGCGCTACGGACGAACTGGTAAGCGGGCCGGATATTGTTTCCAGAGGCTTTGTTTATGTGAGAGAGTCCGATGAACTGATGGATGAAGCCAGAATTGTGGTAAATGAGGCTGTGGATAGCTGCCTTGACCGGGGAATTGCCGACTGGGGCAAACTGAAAAGTTCCATTAAAGATTCCCTGGGTGAGTACGTATGGAGAAAAACCAAGAGGCGTCCCATGATTCTGCCTATTATAATGGAGATATAATTATAATGGATGAATAAGGAGATAATAAATTATGTTGGATAATCAGATAGGAACTTTGACTGAAAATTTTGTAAAATCAATTAAAGAAACCGATATTTACCAAAAATATTATTATCAGCTTGAGAAGATTAAAAAAACTCCTGATCTTTTTGAACGGGTGAATGAATTCCGTCACCGCAATTTTGAAATACAGAATACCAGCCAGATAAATGAGTTGTACGATAAAATGGACGCTTTTGAAAAAGAGTATGAAACATTCCGTGAAAGTCCTGTTGTGGATGATTTTCTGCGCGCAGAGCTTGCTTTTTGCAGGATGATGCAGGAAATATATGTGATTATCACGGAGGAACTGAACTTTGAATAGCGGCCCCGGACTTTTGGCGCCCGCCGAAAACCGGAAGCCGCAAGAAAGGTATGGTTGGATTTTACATGAATGTAAAGTACTTAATAGTGGCAACGTTGGAAATGATTATTAAAGTGGCAGTGATTGCCGGGGCGATTGTGTTTATTTTCCGCGGAGCGACACTGGCATATGATTTCGGGTACAAGGTGTTTGCAGACCAGCCCGTTTCCATTACAGGAGGCAGAACCATAACGGTGGGAATTGCAGAGGATGCATCCATTAAGGAAATTGCGGAAATGCTTCAGGAGAAGGGGCTTATAGAAGACCCAAATCTGTTTATTGTCCAGGAACTGCTTTCCGCCTACCACGGCAAAATTCTCCCCGGCATTTACGATTTGAGCACGGAAATGACAGCGGGACAGATGCTGGAAGTGATGTCTACGCCTGCCGAAGAGGAAAGCGGGGGGCAGTAGCCCGCCAGCTTAAAAGGATGGGAAAATTGTGATTACGGAAGAAAGAATCAGTACTTTTATCAACTCTTTTGATGCAGGGAACACGCCTTTTTTAAACCAGTTAGAACAGTATGCAATTAAAACCAATGTACCTGTTATAAGACCCCAGACGCAAAGCTTCTTAAAGCTGTTGCTTGCCATGAAGCAGCCGGAGCATATTCTGGAGGTGGGGACGGCCATTGGTTTTTCTGCGTTGCTGATGAGCGAATATGCGCCGGAAGGGTGCAGGATTACCACCATAGAAAAGTATGAAAAGAGGATTCCTCTTGCAAAGGAGAATTTCAGGAAAGCCGGGAAGGAAAAGGAAATTACCCTTTTAGAGGGAGATGCTCTGGAGATTTTAAAAAATCTGGAAGGGGTCTATGATTTTATTTTTATGGACGCTGCAAAGGGGCAGTATATTCATTTCCTGCCGGACATCTTAAGGCTGATGCCTGCAGGGGGCGTGCTGGTATCCGACAATGTGCTTCAGGATGGAAATGTGCTGGAATCCCGCTACGCAGTCACCAGACGGGACCGCACAATTCATGCAAGAATGAGGGAATACCTTTATCAGCTAAAACATAATGAACAACTCCGGACGGATATTCTTCCGCTGGGGGACGGGGTGACGGTAAGCGTAAAGATCAAGTGATAATAAGGAGATAACGATGCAGAAACCGGAACTGTTAATACCTGCCAGTTCGCTGGAAGTTTTAAAAACGGCTGTGCTTTTTGGGGCGGATGCCGTATACATAGGAGGAGAGGCTTTTGGACTGCGGGCCAGGGCGAAAAATTTTTCAAAAGAGGAAATGCTGGAAGGGATTGGGTTTGCACATGAACATGGCGTGAGGGTGCATGTGACGGCCAATATTCTTGCCCACAACGACGATCTGGAAGGGGCGGGGCGGTATTTCCGCGAACTGAAAGAGATGAAGCCGGATGCGCTGATTATAGCGGATCCCGGTATGTTTATGCTGGCAAGGGAAATCTGTCCGGAAATAGATATCCATATTTCCACCCAGGCCAATAATACCAACTACATGACCTACCAGTTCTGGCATAAGCTGGGGGCAAAAAGGGTGGTTTCCGCCAGAGAACTTTCGCTGAAAGAGATAAAGGAAATCCGGGGGAAAATTCCTGAGGATATGGAAATAGAAAGTTTTATCCATGGGGCAATGTGTATTTCCTACTCAGGCAGATGCCTGCTCAGCAGTTATTTTACCGGAAGGGACGCCAATCAGGGGGCCTGTACCCATCCGTGCAGATGGAAGTATGCGGTGGTGGAGGAAAAAAGGCCGGGGGAATACTTTCCGGTTTATGAGAATGAAAGAGGGACTTACATCTTTAATTCCAAAGATTTGTGCATGATAGAGCATATACCGGAAATGATAGATGCAGGGATTGACAGCTTTAAGATAGAGGGAAGGATGAAGACAGCCCTTTATGTGGCGGCAGTGGCAAGAACCTACAGAAAGGCCATTGACGATTATCTGGAATCGGAAGAAAAGTACCGGGCTAATATGGGATGGTATCTGGAGGAGATTGCAAAGTGCACATACCGCCAGTTTACTACAGGCTTTTACTTTGGGAAGCCTGATGAAAGTACGCAGATTTATGACAGCAACACTTATGTGAATGAATATATTTATCTGGGAATTGTGGAGGAAGTATCCCGGGAAGGTCTGGCCAGGATTGAGCAGAAAAATAAGTTTTGTGTAGGTGAAGTGATAGAGATTATGAAGCCCGATGGCCGGAATATACAGGTACAGGTGCAGTCTCTGACAACCCAGGAGGGAGAGCCGGTGGAAAGCGCACCACATCCCCGGCAGGTATTATGGGTGGGCTTAAACGGAGCGGCAGAGAAGTTTGATTTGCTCAGAGTCCGTAAGGAGTCTGGAGAAGAAACTGTGTGAAAGGGCCTGGCCTGAAATGTTTATCGGAAAAGTAAATTCCCAGATATGTTTTGGGAATGGCGTTGTGAAGTTTGCCCACTAGAAACACAGTAGAAAAAAACTTTTTAGATAGTTTTTATAAAATTAAAAAAGAACTATTGCAATTTGGCAGATATTCGTGTATCTTATAAAAAACGAAGGAAGATTCCTTCAAAATATTAATTCCGAACAAAGATGTTCCAAAGACTATTTGGGGCATTTTTTATTTGTAAGGGAAAACAAGCGCAAAATGCAGCGCAGAAATGAGGAGAAAAATGAGTGAAGTAATCAATGTGGAAGAAATCTTTGCCAGCAAAGTGTTTACCCGGTCTACCATGAGGGAGAGACTGCCTAAGAATGTTTATAAAGAGGTTATCAGGGTAATGGATAATGGCGGCGAACTGTCGCCTGCGACAGCGGACGTGGTGGCAAAAGCAATGAAGGACTGGGCGGTAGAAAACGGGGCAACCCATTATACCCACTGGTTCCAGCCCCTTACCGGCATTACCGCTGAAAAGCACGACTCTTTCGTTTCCCATCCTGATGAGAGCGGAAAGATGATTATGGAGTTTTCGGGAAAAGAATTAATTAAGGGCGAGCCAGACGCTTCTTCTTTTCCTTCTGGGGGGCTTCGTGCAACTTTTGAAGCAAGGGGCTATACTGCATGGGATATTACTTCGCCGGCTTTCCTAAAAGAAGATGCTACAGGAGCGATTCTGTGCATACCCACGGCGTTCTGCTCTTATAAAGGGGAGGCTCTGGATAAGAAAACCCCTCTGCTTCGCTCTATGGAAGCTGTCAGCCAGCAGGCGCTCCGTATTGTAAAGCTGTTCGGAAATGAAGGGGCTAAGAAAGTGGTTGCAAGCGTAGGACCGGAGCAGGAGTACTTTCTGATAGACAGGGAGAAATATCTGCAGCGGCCTGACCTTATCTTTTCAGGGCGCACACTTTTCGGCGCGCCAGCGCCGAAAGGGCAGGAACTGGAAGACCATTATTTCGGGACTATCCGGGAGCGTGTGGGCGCTTATATGAAAGATTTGAATGTAGAATTGTGGAAATTGGGCGTTACGGCAAAGACCCAGCACAATGAAGTGGCTCCGGCCCAGCATGAACTGGCGCCTATTTATGAGACGGCAAATATTGCAGTAGATCACAATCAGTTGGTTATGGAGACAATGAAAAAGGTGGCCGGACGTCATGGTCTTACCTGTCTGCTCCATGAGAAGCCTTTTGCCGGAGTGAACGGCTCCGGGAAACATAATAACTGGTCCCTGGGAACGGACAACGGAGTAAATCTCCTTGACCCCGGCGACACGCCCAATGAGAATATCCAGTTTTTGTTAGTCCTTGCCTGCATCATCAAGGCAGTTGACATTCACGCTGACCTGCTCCGCCAGAGCGCATCGGATGTGGGAAATGACCACAGGCTTGGGGCAAATGAGGCGCCTCCGGCAATTATATCTGTTTTTCTGGGGGAACAGTTGGAAGACGTTGTAAAACAGTTGGTGGAAACTGGAGAAGCGGCCCATGTACTGCAGGGAGGAAAGCTTGAGACAGGCGTTTCCACACTGCCCGATTTTACAAAAGACGCTACAGACAGAAACAGGACGTCGCCTTTTGCATTTACAGGAAATAAATTTGAGTTCCGTATGGTAGGCTCTTCCGATTCCATAGCAAGCCCTAACACGATATTAAATGCTATTGTTGCAGAAGCTTTCTGCGAGGCGGCTGATGTTCTTGAAAAAGCCGATGATTTTGACCTGGCTGTGCATGATCTGATTAAGGAATACCTGACAGTCCATCAGAGAATCATCTTTAATGGTGACGGCTACTCCGACGCATGGGTGAAAGAGGCTGAGAGAAGAGGGCTTCCCAACATTAAGTCTATGATTGAAGCGGTAGATACGCTGACGACAGAAAAATCCGTCAGCCTGTTTGAAAAGTTTGGAATCTTTACCAAGGCAGAACTGGAGTCCCGCAGGGAGGTTCTTTACGAAACCTATGCAAAAACCATTAATATTGAAGCCCTTTCCATGATTGACATGGCTTCCAAACAGTTCGTTCCTGCTGTAGTAAGTTACACAAGATCGCTGGCGGATACGGTGATTGCCGTAAAAGAAGCCGGTGCAGACGCTTCCGCACAGGCCGGCATACTGAAAGAAGTTTCACAAAAACTTGTAGAAATGAAAGCGGCACTCAAAGAACTGGAAGAAGTGGAGAAAAAAGCAGGCAGCATGGAAAATGCAAAAGAGCGGGCATTTTATTATAAGGATGTTGTCAGAACGGCCATGGATAAACTGAGAAAGCCGGTAGATGAAGCGGAAATGCTGGTAGACAAAAAAGTATGGCCTGTGCCTACTTATGGAGATTTAATTTTTGAAGTCTAAGGAATAACAGGTAAATAGAGAAAGGGCAGGCTGCCGTTTTGTGGATTCCCACGGATTCGGCAGCCTGTCCTTTCAATGCTTTTGAGATATCCCTTTTTGTGCGGGAATTTTGTCAGTCAACTTTTACTTCCAGATATCCAAGGAGTTTGCTCATGTCATACTCAGGGATTACGCCCAGGTTGGAATCATAAAATTTACCGTCAAAATGAACCAGATAATGGCAGTAAAGACCCATTTTCTCCATCAGAATACAGCATTTAGGCAGGGTGGCTTCCTGGCCTTCCGTATAGACGATGATATCGCTGTGGTCAATGCCATAGTAGTTCAGGGCGGAAATCACACGTCCCATGGTTGCCTGCCATTCCCGGCAGTCCATAACGCTGATTACTTCGGCAATGGTGATGCCTGCCAGCATGGCAACACATGTCTGCCCGCAAAGGCCGTCTTCCGGCTGGATAATAACATCGATATGGTCAATCTTACGGATAGGATTTTCAAAGCTGTAAGGGCTGTTCCGGTTCATCTGAATGATGCTTCCGGTGATATGAAGCAGAATCTTGTGTACTTTGCTGATATCAATGTGGGAAACATCTTCATCCTGTAAATGTATCTTGTAATTGCCCTTTGTTTCAGGAAGAAGTTCACACTCGATAATCTTGTTGTCGAGAACCAGGTCGGCTTTGATTACATCGCGCTGCCTGCATACTTCCCAGACATTGAATGGGATTCGGATGGTGTAGATATCATCCTGCTTTTCAATTTTGCCGTCAAAAAAATACCGCATACAAATAACCTCCTAAACTATAATACAATCATAAACGTTCTCGTATTTAAAAGATAACAGATTTTCTGGCGCTTGAAAACAATTTTTTGGATAAATGAAAGAAGAATCTGAAAAAATACAGCATGATAAAAAAGTAACAATCTTTGTTTAGATTGTACAAAAAAATATACAATTTTATTTAAATTTTTTTTAAATATATACTTGTCAAACGCATATTATTCGTGTATAATACCTAAAGTAATATGAATTGGGCTATCGCCAAACGGTAAGGCAACGGACTCTGACTCCGTCATTTCAAGGTTCGAATCCTTGTAGCCCAGCGAATGAACCTGACAGAATGATTCTGTCAGGTTTTTTATTACAAAAAATTGCAGCAGCAAAAATGATTGAGGGAGAATGCGCATCATTCCCTGAACCGCCGCTGCAGGGCGATGACTTTATTGTACCTGGAAATCCCTGATTAAGCGACGGTAAAAGATACTGTTATAAAGCGGTTTCATGTGTTATACTGAATATAGCATAAGAGGTATTGTTATGGCAACATTAAAGGACATTGCAGACATTGTCGGTGTTTCTGTTCCTACAGTTTCTAAAATTCTAAACAATAAGAGCCAGAAATGTGCATCTGAAAAGACGCAGGACCGGGTTTGGCAGGCTGTGCGTGACATTGGTTATACGCCCAATATCCATGCCAGAAAGGTTGCGTCTTCTTCTGCTGTAACAAAAGTAAATATAATTGCCATTTGTATGTGCGAAGAGCAGGAGCCTTTTTTTGCAAATTATTACAACGGCGTATTAGAGAAGCTGGAGATGCAGATTATCTCCCAGAATTATATACCCTATACATGCGAAATTGAGGAACTTATAGAAGGGAAAAGCCCTCTTATGGGACAAAAGGTAGTGGGGCTTGTACTGATTGGTGAGCCTTCGGCCAGAGTCCTTACCAGGCTCTCTAAATTGATTCCTAATTTTGTTGTGCTTTCTCTTGAAAGCGGGCTGTTAAACTGTGACAAGGTTTTTTGCAGTTTTAAAGATGCTATGTATAAAATTATGAAAAAAGCCCATGACGGGCAGAAAATAACGCGGCGTCAGATTTGTTTTGTTGGAAAAAACAGGTCTTCGGCATTTCTTTTTTTTCAGGAATATATGAAAAATTTCAGAATGGATATTGGCCAGGCTGTATTTAGTGATTATACCGTCAGCGGAGGTTATGTTGGAGGTATGCTGCTTGCAGAAACATGCCATGGGCCTGTCACCGTTATCTGCGAAGGATATAGAATTGCATCCGGAGTCCAAAAAGCTTTTTGGAGTAAAAAGATTCCCCTGAAAAATGGCAGTTTTTTTGTGCTGGATGACGGCTGTGGCAAAGTGGGAGAACTTATGTATGACAGCGTCTATATAGATTTGGCCTGTGAAGAATGTACTGTACAGGCCCTGTCGCTGCTGATTGACCGTATACGCCATCAGCATAAAATTGCTGTTGTCTACGAGATAGACAGCCAGATGTTTTCAGTGTCTACAGTATCTGCAGGAGGTGTGTGATGCCGGAAATTACATTGAAATCTATTGCAGAGCATTTTGGCGTTTCCGCTGCCACTGTGTCCAGAATCCTGTCCCATCCGGAATATACTGGGAGGGAGCCGGAAAAGGCCGCAGAAATCCGTCTGTATGCGCGAAAACTGGATTACCGTCCGAATGCGGATGCGCTGGCTTTAAAGAAAGGGATATCGGTCAGGACAGAATCCAGTAAAGAAATCCGCTGTTATCTTGCAAATGCGCAGGTACACTCTTTTCTGAATATTTTACGTGCAGTAGAACAGCAGGCAATGGCCTGTAACTGTATTATCGGACATAAATACTTCCGAAGGGATACGGAGAGACTGCTTCTGGATGATACCTGTTTAAACTCAGTCCAGACAGGTCTGGTGATTATTGGCTATCCCGGAATGGATACGCTGCTGGACGACTTATATGAGCACTACAAAGGCAATGTAGTGTTTACCGGACTCCGCCGTGTGGACAGTCCTTTGGATCAGGTGGTATGTGACGGTTATCAGGCTACATGGGTTGCGCTTGAATACCTTTACTCTTTAAATCACCGGAGGATTGCTTATCTGGGGAGATTTGAAGAAGAAATGCGGCTGCAGACTTATCTGGAGTTTTTAAAGCAAAAAGATATTCCTGTCAATACAGATTATATTTTTGAATGTCCCATGACAGAGGATGGAGGGCTTGAAGCGGCAGGGAGAATTGCAGGGATGAAAGCAGATATGCCTACATCCGTTTTTTGTGCAAATGATATTATTGCATCGGGACTGTTGCGGGGACTGACGGATTTAAACATTGTTGTTCCAAGAGACCTTTCCCTTATATCTATTGATGATATGATGTGTGCACAAAATATGAGGCCGATGCTGACAACCGTTCATATACCATTTGAATCTATGGGGAATTTTTCCGTAAAGCTTCTGGTTGGAAGGCTTAATGGCGAGCATGAGCGGATGACCCGCGTTTGGCTTCCCCACCAACTGGTAAAAAGAGAATCCTGCAAAAAAATCTGAAAACAGCCTGACAATAAATAAAATACACCGGCTGCTTTCAGATTTTTATTTAATAAGCTGCTTTACGAAGTGTGACAGCGTTTAATCAATAAGCTGCTTTACGAGGTGTGACAGCGTTTAATCAATAAGCTGTCTCACGAAGTGTGACAGCGTTTGATGTTATACTAAAACATGTTGGCTGCTCTGCAGGGTATTGATGCCTGGTTTTGACCATAAGGTAGTCCCTTCCTTGTGGTTGACACCGTATTCCGTATCTTCTATAACGGCGGAACGGAAATAGCTTCCGCCCCAAAATTCGCATAAGTAAGAAGCAAGAAGGTCGGCAGGCAGGTGATTAAAGAAGGAACCGATATAGTTCTGCCCTCCAGGAGCAGCAGGCAGAACAACTGTACTGACAGTAGGGTATTCATTCTTTACAGGACAGGGGTAATCGGAAATTACCAGCGTGGGAAATAGCCGTTTTGCGGCTGCTTCAATTGCCTTTTCCAGATGTTCCTTTGAGGGGGATGCCTGCTGCACATAAACCACTGCGCCAGTTCTGTCAGCCCTGCCAATGTACTGCTGGCTTCTTAGCCACTCCCGGCTGTCTGTAAATCCTCCGAAAATACCAGCGGATTCAATCAGCTTGGCGGGGAAAAACAATGCAGATGCATAATCTGTGTCATCTCCAACGGCGATAACGCCCTCTACAGTATCTTTCCAGCACTTTGCAATCTCAAATATCTGATCATCGATCCGTTCTATTTCCTTACTTATTTTTTCGGCATAAGCAGTTAATGATTCTGCCAGGGCATTTATGGAACCTTGGGGCCTGATGCCTTTTACTTCGGATATATGGGCAGCAAAGAGGGAGGCAGATATCAGCATCCCCAGATAGGTACAGCAGCCAGACTTACTTTCCAGCGCAATGCTGCTGTTATGCACGTTCAAAGCGTAGTCTGCCGCAAGTCCTACCGGAGAATTATCTTTTTCCGTAATGGCAATACTTGGAATGTGGTATTTGGCGGCGCGCTTAAGAATTTCCACCAGCCTGGCAGGAAATCCCCATACACTTAAAACAATAATAAGGGTGGTGTTGTCATCGGGCGTAAGCTCCGTAAAACGGGAAAGTTCCATAGGAGTATATGCTTCACAGCTTATACCGCCGGCCCCGAGAAAATCGTCAAAAACAGACTGTAAAACCAGGGAGGCGCCCCAGCAGTCGCCACTGCCGGTAATAAGAACTCTTTTAATGCTGCTTAAAACAGTATTGGGCAGAAAACGCGGTTCCGTAATTCCTTTCCTGAAACCATCAATCAAAACAGAAACATCATCACAATAGTTTAAAACCTGTTTGCGTAGTATGCCATTATAATCAAGTTTATTCATGGTCAACCTCCTGTTCAAGACGAAGCTTTTTAATTGTATTTAATGCGGCAACAGCCGGAATGTGGAAGAAAAGCGGAGACAGAAACCAGTTTTCTTTTTTTATGGGAGGCATCTGGCAAATGACTGTACCCGGATAAAACGCATCCGCAGATGCATCGGTAATAATCAGATATGGGCACTCCAGCCGGTGAACGGTTGACATGGTTTCTGCAAATCTGGAAAATGCCGGGGAGTTTTCCGGACAGGCGCAGATAGTGGCGATATTTGTCCGCTTCAGGCACCAAAAGTTTACATGGCACCATTCCTCGCTGTCGCTGACGGAACATAGAAATCCGCCTTCTTTGCAATACAGAGCCCGCAGGTATTCTGATACGATTTCGAGGCTTCCGTCAGCTATCAGATCCAACTGCCAGTTCTGATAATTTTGTTTTGCAAATGCATCGGTTTTGACCAGAAGGCTTGGGATCATTGCCTCCAGCGCTTCGGCGTAGCTGCAGATTTCTTTTCCAATGGAATGAAATCTGTCAGCGGACATTTTGTTTACAAGTACCTGGCGGGAACAGTAAATTGCCATTGACGCAATCTGAGCCGCAAAATAATTAGTTTCTCCTAAAAGGTTTTCGGAGGCTTCCAGTGTTATACCGTAGTCTGCCAGCAAATCTGCCGTATCAGCATAATTTCTGGTAATAGGAATTTCCTTTTGGGAGTCTGACATGAGACTGCCGGCCAGATCCCTTAGCCAGAACCGTTCAATGTAATGCCTGGCTGTTTCTGATAAGTTACTCATTAAGCTTGCTTGTTTCATAACATTTTCCTTTCTTTTATAGGGTTAAAACGAGCTTGAATTCGTGTAGCTTGAATATAGCATTTGTAAAAGTAAATGGCTATCACTAATTGAGAAAGCGTTTTCAAATATTGTCTAAAAGCACTAAAAAATATATGATTTTGGCTGGAATTTTGGGCAATACTATAATTTAATAAACAAAACTGACAT
Organism: uncultured bacterium; assembly: GCA_947177425.1. Lineage (GTDB taxonomy): Bacteria > Bacillota > Clostridia > Lachnospirales > Lachnospiraceae > Suilimivivens. The sequence continues at coordinate 77,748 of CAMWUN010000002.1, read as the reverse complement.
AAATGAAAAGAGCCTTTATGCCTTTGGTAAATGGCTTTAATCTGCATAAAACAATAGTTTATCAGTACAAAAATGGAAAAATATTATTGAAAACGCTTGCTGTAAAAATAGTTTTCATCTGTTTAAAGATGCCCTATAATTTCTATAACAGCAAGCAAAACAAAAATAAAAGTAAGTAAAGTTTTTAAAGGAGGTGCAAAACACATGTGCATAAAAAAATTTCCTGTTCTTATTGATGTAGATACAGGCGTAGACGATGCTCTGGCATTGACGGCGGCCTGTGCCTGTCCGCAGTTTGATATCATTGGCGTTACAACTGTTGCAGGAAATGTAGATTTAAAGTACACCACAAAAAATACAATGAATGTGTTACACCTGTTGGGCAGAGATGACATTCCTGTTGCAGCAGGCGCAGACGGCCCGCTGGAGCGGCCTCTGATCAGGGCTTCAGCAGTTCATGGCGTAGAAGGACTGCGGGGATTTCAATTTGAAGAAAACTACACGGATTCCCTTGTGGATGAGGATGCTGTTACATTCCTTTGGAATAAGCTGAAATCCCAAAAAGAAAAGGTAACTATAATAGCGTTGGCTCCATTGACTAATATTGCCAGGCTGATTCTGTCTCATGAGGACTGCGGGGAGTATATAGAGAAGATTGTTTTTATGGGAACTTCTTACCATGACGGCAATCCATCCCCTATTGTTACCTTTAATGTTTTGGTGGACCCGGAAGCCTTAAGAATTGTTCTGGACAGCAAAATTGAATTCTGTGCAGTTCCTCTGGATGTCACCAGACAGTGTTATCTGACGCCGGAGGAGATTGGAATGATTGGAAAAGACCAGGGAGTGATTTCCCAATTTGCCCATAGCATTCTGACTCATTACGGAAGTGGTTATCTTACAGAAAAAGAGCGGGAAGCCATAAATGCAAAGGGTAATGAAGAACAGATTACCGCCACAAAGACAGCAGAAGAAAATGCAAGAGTCAGCCTGCATGACCCGGCAACGGTGGCCTTTGCAGCCTGCCCGGATATGTTTACTGCCAGAAAATATTTTGCAATGGTGGAATGTAAGGGAGAAATTACGACAGGATTTACTCTGATTGACAAGCGGAACTTTTATGCAAAGCAGCCAGAGGAGATGAACATTCTTTTTGCAGAAACAGTTGACAGGGAAAGGATGATAAACTGGTTTATTTCTGCAATTAAATCTTATAATTAATAGGATATTTTTATCTCTGGTTAAATGACGTATAGAAGAGATGAAAATAAAGAAAAATAACAAAAGGAGAAGGAAAATGAAAAAAGGATTCAACTTATTTTTAGCGTTGATTTTAGCAATGGGGATTATGATGGGCTGTTCAAACAAAAAGACGCCCGATGCGGCGCCCGCGCCGGCAGAAGCAGCCGGAGAGGAAGCGGCACAGGAGCAGGCGGGGGAACCGGTTAAGGTGGTGTTTATTACTGCCAATAACCTGGGCAGCCAGGCGTTCGATGATGTGGTATGGGCAGGAATTGAGGCTGGCTGTGAAAAGAATGGATATGAATGTACGCCTCTTCAGGGGATTGAGTTGTCCATGCAGGCGGATTCTGTTGCAGTTGCCATTGAAGAAGGTGCAAACATGGTGTTCTTTGCCTCTTCACAGGAGGAGGTATTCTCTCATGATTTTGTGTCCCAGTATCCGGATGTCATATGGTGTGATGTGGACGGTTCCGGCGGAGAGTATGCCCAAAACCTTCCGGATAACCTTTATGTAACTACTTACAAAGAGCAGGAAGCAGCTTTTATAAATGGAATTTTTGCAGCCAGAATGTCTGAAAGCGGTCAGGTAGCGCAGATACAGGGTAGTGACAGCGGAACGATGGTCCGCTTCAACGCAGGCTTCCGTGCGGGTGTGCTGTATGAATTAGGCTATGATCCAACTACTGTTGTTGTTGGCTTTGCAGATGTTAACAAAGGTTATGAGACTGCTGTTATGCTTCATAATCAGGGAATTGATGTGTTTGCATGCTGCGCGGCAGGCTCTAATCTGGGAGTATTCCAGGCGGCTGATGAGCTGGGATTCCTCGCCTGTGGTGCGGCTGACGGCCAGTTCCATTTAATGCCTTCCGTGATTCCGGCTTCCCAGGTTAAGACGATTAATAAGGTCTGCGAAGAATTAATTGACGCTTATGCGGCAGGAAACTTCCCGTATGGACAGTCACAGGTCCGGGGTATTGCAGAAGGCGGCGTAGACTTAATCTATACTGATAAGAATGATGAATTGCTGGCATCTATCCCCCAGGATGTGCTGGATTATCTGGATGAAATCCGTGCAAAGATTATTTCCGGTGAGATCGTAGTTCCTGACTCGGCGGAAGCGCTTGATGCTTTTACCTCCCGCGCTGAATAATGTGACTAAGTAACATGAATACAAATACTTCCGGAGGTCAGAGTCCTCCGGAAGCTTAATAAGATAAAGAGGTACGAATTTTGGAAAAGGAAAAAATTATTGAACTGAAAAATGTCAGTAAGGTATTTCCTAACGGCGTAATTGCAAATAGAAATATTAGCTTTGACATTGAAAAAGGAGAAGTGCACGCGATTGTAGGAGAGAACGGAGCGGGCAAGTCAACCCTTATGAATACCATTTTCGGCTTATATACGCCTTCTTCCGGAGAGATTCTTCTGCGGGGCAGACCGATGAAGATATCTACGCCTTCAGACGCCATCAGCCAGGGAATTGGTATGGTACACCAGCATTTTATGCTGATACAGAGTTTTACCGTGCTTCAAAACATTATTTTAGGCGCAGAAGTCGGGAATAAGGCTAAAATTAATTACAAAAAGGCCAGAAAAGAGGTTATGGCATTGTCGGAATCCTTTGGACTCCGAATTGACCCGGATACACTGGTCATGGATATTTCCGTTGCAATGCAGCAGAGAGTGGAAATTTTAAAGGTTCTTTGGAGAAAAGCGGAGATTATTATTTTTGATGAGCCGACTGCAGTGCTCACTCCCCAGGAGATTGACGAATTCTGCGATATGGTGCTTCGCCTGAAGAAGCAGGGCAAGACAATTATTTTTATCAGCCATAAACTGGCAGAAGTTATGAAGGTTTCTGACAGAATTACGATTATCAGGAGAGGCGAAGTCATAACAACCAAAAATGTGGATGAAGTCGATGAGAAAAAACTGGCCGTACTCATGGTAGGCCATCAGATTACCCTGGGCGGCGGCGAGAAAAAGGTAATAGAGAGCAGTGAAAAGATACTGGAAGTGGAGGGACTTGCGTATGCTGAAAATGGTGTCAATAAACTAAACGGCGTAAGCTTTACGCTCTCTCCCGGGGAAATTGTGGGCGTTGCCGGAGTCGACGGCAATGGACAGGATGAACTGGTAGATATCATTTGCGGCAAGAAAAAGCCGGATTCGGGTAAAGTAGAATTTATGGGGCGCGACATTACGAAGAATACGATTGGTGAAATCAGAGACATGGGGCTGGCCACCGTATTTGAGGACAGGCATAAGGATGGCCTGGTGCTGTCCTTCCCTTTAAAGGATAATCTGATTCTCGGCTATCAGGCCCGGGATAAATATTTAAAATACAAAGTATTCCGGAACGAGAAAGCAATTTCGGAAGATGCGGAAATATTAAAGGAACGGTTTGACGTCCGGTGCAGTTCCATGGAGGTGCCGGCAGGCACATTGTCAGGAGGAAATCAGCAGAAGCTGGTTATTGCACGGGAAACCAATTTTTCTCCTAAAATGCTGATGACGGTCCAGCCTACCCGCGGACTTGACATGGGAGCTATTGAGTATGTGCATAATAAGCTGGTGGAGCATCGTAATGAAGGAAACGGTGTATTGATGTTCTCTCTGGAACTGGATGAGATATTGCAGGTAAGCGACAGGATTCTGGTTATTTTCGACGGTAAAATTGTCGCGGACCTTCCAAATAAAAATGTGACGAAGCGTGAAATTGGCAATTATATGCTGGGTGTCACAAAAAAGGAGGATCATGACAGTGAAGAAAACTGATGGAACAAAGCTGCGTGAAGGATTAAACAGCTTTTTAACCTCGCTTATTGCAATTGTGCTTGCTATGATTGCCGGATCCATTCTTATTTCACTGGTGGATGCCAGCCCGGCGGCTGTATTTTCGGCATTGTTCAAGGGAGCTTTCGGGAGCGGAAAGAGCATTGTGGGAACCTTAAACCGTATGGCGCCTATTTTGATGGCAGGTCTGGCCCTTACCGTAGGCAACAGTGCAAGTCTTTTTAACATTGGATTTACCGGACAGTTTATGCTGGGCAGCCTGTTTGCCACATGGGTTGGCGTGTACATAAAATTACCAGCGGTTCCTCTGATAGCGCTTATGCTGCTGGCAGGTGTTATCGGCTCCTGTCTCTGGGCCGCCATACCGACCTGGTTCCAGTTAAGCAGGAATGTGAACTTTGTATTCAGCGGCATTATGATGAATTATATTGCTCTTTATCTGTGCAACTGGCTGATTATGCAATTTCCAGGATATAACGCCATGAGCAATGCTACGCCAACCATACAGGAGAGCGCCAGACTTCCTACAATTTTAAATTCCCTGGGCGGCGTTAACTCCAGCATTATTATTGCCATTCTGCTGGTTGCAGTATCTTCTGTTATCATGTTTAAAACAAAAGTGGGATTTGAAATGCGTGCAGTCGGAGCCAATAGAAATGCGGCTCTGTCCGCTGGTATTTCCATCAATAAGAGAATGTTCCAGGCCGGCCTTTTAAGCGCCGTATTTGCAGGTCTGGGCGGGGCGCTGGAGGTAATGGGGTCAACATACCGTATGCAGCAGGACGTCCAGCCGACCTACCTTGTTATGGGGATTGCAGTGTCAATGCTGGGCAAAGAAAATCCGGCGGCTATTCTGGTTGCATCCCTGCTGTTTGCCGGAATGCAGAACGGCTCAACCATGATGCAGTTAAAAACCGGCGTTTCTTCGCAGTTTGTTATGGCTGTGCAGGGTATGCTGATTATCTTTATCTGCTCTGAGAATTTTATTACCTATATTGGCAAAAAAATCAAAGCGCAGAAGCGGATGAAAACGGAGGTATAGAACATGTGGGTTTTTCTTTCATATATTTTTACGGCAACTATCCGGCTGGGAACTCCCATAGCGCTGACGGCTGTTGGTGCATGTTACGGACAGAGAACGGGGGTTAATAATCTGGGGCTGGAAGGATTTATGACTATGGGGGCCTTTCTTGCCGTGACGGGATCCTATCTGACAGGCAATCCCTGGACAGGCGTGCTGTTTGCATGTGTGGCAGGAGCATTTATGGCTGTCATCCATGGTTTTGTTACCATTACCTGTGGAGGAAAAATGGCTGTCAGCTCCCAGGCGCTGGTTCTTTTGTCTACTGGCATTGCTTCCGTAGGCTTACTGGCGGTATTTGGTACAATGGGATATTCGGCACAGGTAGCTTCAATTACAAAGACGCCGGTGCTAGCCAATATTCCGGTAGTAGGAGAATTCCTGAGCGGTTTTTCGCCCCTGGTTTATCTGGCAGTTGTTATTGTTATTCTATTAAATTATGTATTGTATAAAACGCCTGTTGGTCTGCAGATGCAGGCCTGCGGCGAGCATCCCCGGGCGGCGGATACTGCAGGCATCAGGGTAAATCTTATGCGTTATATAGGTGTTATTATCAGCGGTATTCTGGGAGGGTTAGGAGGCGCAATGCTTTCTATTGGCTCCATGAATCTTTTCCAGGAGGGGATGATTTCCGGCCGCGGTTATCTGGCCCTTGGAGCGGTGACACTGGGGGGCTTCTCTTTAAAGGGAGCGTTTTTCGCTTCCATACTGTTCGGTTTCTTTGATGCCCTGCAGCTATATGTCCAGACACTGCCCAGTTTCCCTATACCGTCACAGTTTATCCAGATGCTGCCTTATGCGGCCAGCCTTATTATTCTTATTATCGGCAGCTCGCCAAAGAGAAGAAACAAGGCGCCGGCGGCTATAGGACAGGCATACTCATTCGTTTCAGGCACCAGATAAAAGGAGAGGAAACATATGATTACAACAACCCTTGCGTGCGCGGACTACCTTCATCTGGAAGAGGACATCCGTGCATTGGACAGAGCCGGTTCCGACTGGTTTCATATTGATATTATGGACGGTCATTTTGTGCCGAATCTCTGTCTGAATTTTGATATTGTAAGGGCCATCCGGACTATATCCGAAACGCCGATGGATGTACACCTGATGGTGACTAATCCTTTGAAATATGTAGAGGTTATGGCCCAAAATGGTGTTGAAGCGGCCTGCACCCACTTAAATACGGATGACTCTGTTCATGAATTTCTTGAAGCCTTAGAAGAACATGGCATCAGAAAAGGAATCGCGCTGGCCCCCGGGGACCCGGCAGAAGCGGCAATACCCTTTCTTTCCAAAATAGACTTTGTGCTGTTGCTTTTTGTAAAACCCGGATTTTCAGGGCAGCAGTTCCAGCCGGAAATTCTGAAAAAGCTGGAAGCGCTTGTGATGGCAAGGAAAGCCAGCGGCAGCCAGTTTATAATTGAAGCAGACGGAGGCGTAAGCTTTGAGAATGCTGGTGAACTGATTGCGCGAGGCGCGGATTTGCTGGTAGCAGGCGCTTTTGCAAACTATGACGGCCGGGCGCCTCTTTATGAGCGGACGAAAGAGTTTTGTAAGGTTTGCAAAGACCTGCAGGGACTATATGCCGGCCAAATTTCGGATAAAGACAGGAGGAAGGTATGAAGATTGCATTAGGTAGTGACCACGGAGGTTATGAATTAAAAAAAATAATCGTGGAGCGTTTAACGTCTCTGGGACATAGGGTAGATGATTTGGGATGCCATTCCTCCGACATGGTAGATTATCCAGTATATGCCGGAAAAGTAGCAAAAGCCGTAATCTCTGGGGACTGCGTGTGCGGAATTCTGATTTGCGGAACAGGCATCGGTATGTCTATCGCCGCAAACAAAATATCCGGAATCAGAGCAGCTCTGTGTGCAGATTGTTTTTCGGCAAAAATGGCTAAGGAACACAACAATGCAAATATAATTGCGATAGGCGCCCGGACCACAGGGCCGGAACTGGCCTGGATGATTGTGGAAGCCTATCTGGGCAGTGAGTTTCAGCATGGAATTCACGATGCCAGGGTCAGGATGTTGAATGAACTGGATGAATAAAAATACTATGGCGGGAGGCGTCTTACTTATGGTGGAAAAATTGTTAGAGAACTATCCGGCTTTTCTGGAAAAAAAGCTGGACGAGCTGTGGCTCACAGAAAAGCTGGAGGCAGCGTTGCCTGTTTTGAGGTGCTTTGATGCGCGTAAAGTAATTCTTACAGGAAATTCAGAAGGCATGGCGGCTGTTACTTCAGTCCTGGGGCTGTTTCAGGAGAGTGATATATTCTGGGGACCCCTTCTGGTTTCCCAGGCCAAATATAATTATGGAGGATGCAGACACGAGGTAGGGATTGGAGAACCAAATACACCCCTTGTGATAGTCACAGATCTGGATGGAAATGATGAGGATGCGGCGGACAGTATCAGAATGACGTCTGAAGTGGGAGGCGTCTCCCTTCTTGTTACTGTGAATGAACATGCAAAATACGCGTCGGATGCAGATTATGTACTTTCCCTGGGAGAGGTTTCCAATATTGCGGAGGCTTATTCTGCTGCGGTTATAGCACTGACAGCAGTAGCTTACCGTATTGGCAGGGCAAGGGGGCAGTATACAGAGGCAGATTGCCGGCGTGCCCGGGAGATGATTCAGGATTACGCATTGTCGGTTGACAGTGTATATGGGGCAATTGACGGGAAAGTACAGTTATTTGCCAGAGAAACCTATGACAAAGAGACATTTGACTGCATTGCCGACGGGTCTGCAAAAGCAGTGATGGAATTTTCCTCCTTTCTACTGACCCGGTATGGCGGATGCCTTTGTACACGGAATGATTCAGATGAATGGTGCGGTCAGATGGAAGCGCCTGTGATTGCAGTGGCCTGCAAAGTTTCGCCGTCGTATGACTGCTTCAGGGAGAAGATTATGTCTGCGCAGAGTCAAAAACGGCCCTGGATGATTATCACAGACGGTGAAGAAAAGGATTTTAATGAAGGTGTAAAGCTTTGCCAAATGCCTGCACTCCCAAAGGGATATGATTTTTTATGTGCACTGTTCTTCCATCTGCCCGTTGTAACAGCTTGTGAATACATAGCGGAATTCCGCAGGGGGAGGCAATAAGTATGATTAAAAAACTTACAATTGAAACAGCATCACGTCAGGGATATGTGGTGATTGATTCTATGGTGCGGGAAGCAATTGCCGAAAGCGGCGTGCAAAATGGCATATGTGTAATAAGCCTGGATGAGGATGCCGGGGGGCTTGGGCTTACTTCCACCTGGGATTTGGGCGGAATGGATGACATGGTCAATGAATTATGGCGGTGTGTGCCGCCGCGGGTAACTTACCTGCATCAGCGCTCTCCAATTGCTGCGGCGGCACATACCCGGTCGGTTTTTACGTCCTGCTCCTACAGCATTGTAGTGAAGGAGGGGCAGCCTTTAGCAGGGCATTCCCAAAGCTTTGTGTTGTTTGAGTTTGACGGCCCTGAAACCAGAAATCTTACCCTGTCTGTGGTTGAGGCCCCATTTTATTATGAAGTCTTTCAGTTTGACAGCTATTTTAATGAAATACATGATATCACTGACTGCGTGCGTACGGCAGTTAAAAACAGTGGATATAAGAACGGCTTCTGCCACCTTACGGTTGTAGCGGCAACCGCAGGAATTGCCATGTGTCCCACAGGCAGCGAAAGGCAGCAGGACATAGTGGAAGATTTTGACAGGCTGATTACCACGCGGGCGGATTTTAATCATCGTGAAAGCGCTTATGACCCTTCCGGACATATTAAAACCTGTATTTCCGGCACACAGCTTAATGTGCCCTTTGAAAATGGCGGACTGCTGCTGGGAGAGGAATCCTGTCTGTGTTATGCAGAGTTTGACGGTCCCCGTCCCCGGGATGTACGGATTTGCGTTTTTAAGGATGAAGCCGGGCACTCCATCCAGTCGCAGACTTAAATTTCTGTACGAATGGAGTGCTGGCTCTGACGACGATAAAAAGGAGAGTATTTGAGTATGAACAGTGTACAATATGACAATGCGCTTAAAGAACAGGCGGCGGCCTGTCCCGGAATCATAGAGAAGATTGTAAAGGGGTTTTGGTCCGGCATTACCAAAGCAGGATTTGCGCCTGTGGAAGTGTTGAAAGCATCCCGCCATATATATCTTACAGGCAGCGGCGATTCCTATTCTGCTGCAATGGCGCTGGAGCCCTGCTATGTGCATTACCTCACAAAGCTTGGAACCAATATCTATGTGGATACAGCTCTTGAAAATTCCAGATATACCAGATTTCTTGCGCAGGAGACCCCGGCAGAAGCGGAGCTTACATTGATTGTGGCCATCTGCAGCGGAGAATTTTCCCGGCGTACCGAAGAGGTTTTTGAGCGCGCGGGGGATCTTGGTATTCCGGCCCTTGGCATTACAGAGCAGTCCACACCGCCGGAGACGGATGCAGGTTATTTTCTAAAGGTATGCCTTCCTGAAATTTCCTGTGGGAAGCCTGGCTGCAGCGCATATGTGGGGGTACTGGTATCGGCCTCTTTGCTGGCGGCATATATGGCAGAGGCAAAAGGAGACTATCCGGAGGGTACCACTAAAACGCTGGCAGATGCAATGATTTCCCTTGGAAATGATTATAAGGCATGTATGGAAGCATTTGATGTCCAGGCAATACGTCTGGCAAAGCTTTGGGGCGCAGAGATTCAGAATTTCTATGGGGTAGGAGACGGTATCGATATGGCATCCGTAAGATTCCTGGCGTCAAAAGCAATAGACACTGCAGGTATATTTGGAGGTTTTACCAACAGCGTGGACTGGCGGCATAATGCAAAATACATAAAAAAAGCTGTAGAAACCTGTGTTGTGTTTTTTGGGGAAGAGGATTCCGACAGCCGCAGGAGCATTGCAACTGCTGTTGACGAGGCTTTTCACATGGGCTTTAAGGTAGTATTTGTGGGGGATGTAACGGCAGCAGAATTTGGTATTGAAAGCCCTGTTGAAAGCTTTCAGATTCCCAAAGCTCCGAAGGAATATGGGTACCTGACGGCATGGTTTAATCATTTGCCGATTGATCTTCTGGTATCTTATTTTGCCCCATTTAAGAAAAAAGGAGGTTGCTATGATACATAAAAAGGAGTTTGTTATTTCCCCAGGGGAAATGATAGATATTACAGGGTTTGTGCTAAAGTGCGTAGAAGAGTCAAAAATCCGGCAGGGTTTGTGCTCCATATACCAGCCTTACTGTAATTGCGCAATTATTGTGCTGGGCAATAAGGATGTCAATATCCAAAAGGATGTAGCCAATGACTTTGCCCGCCTTGTGCCTCCCCGCATTGACTATCTTTGTGCCGACGATCCAATGGAGGAGTCGGCGCATACGAAATCCTTTATTGCAGGCAGCGCAAAGGATCTGGCCGTAGAGGACGGCTGTGTTGTTCTGGGTGAAAACCGTTCGGTTTTCCTGACCCGTTTTGCCGGCGAAGGAACCTGCACCTGTGTAGTGACTGTGATTGGAGAATAATAAGCAGATGGTTTAAGAAAGGTGAAACAAACTATGTGTAATGATAAAGAATTAAAGAAAAAGGCGGCAGAAATCAGACTGCTGGCATTGAAGGGAATCCATGCCGCTGCCAGCGGACATCCGGGGGGCTCTTTGTCAATCGCAGAGATTCTTTCCGTATTATATTTTGACCAGATGAATGTTTCCGTCAGGAATCCAGAGGATGAAAACCGTGACCGTCTGGTTCTTTCCAAGGGACATGCAGCTCCTGCATATTATGCGGCGCTGGCCATTAAAGGATTTTTTCCAAAAGAGGATATGTGCTCACTGCGTCAGGTGGGAAGCCACCTGCAGGGACATCCTTCCATGAGAAAAACAAAGGGGGTAGATATGTCCTCCGGTTCTTTAGGACAGGGCCTGTCTGTTGCCAGCGGTATGGCAATTGCCGGAAAATACCATAATAAAAAATATTACGTATATTGCATTTGCGGGGACGGGGAGCTGCAGGAAGGACAGATCTGGGAAGCAGCAATGTCTGCGGCCCACTATAAACTGGATAATCTGATTCTTTTTGTAGACCACAACCATCTTCAGATTGACGGAGAGCTGGAAGCGGTCATGAATGTAACTCCGATTGGTGAAAAATTCAGGGCTTTTGGATGGAACGTAAATGAAATAGACGGACATAGCACGAAGGAAATCAGGGAAGCAGTTTTGGACGCTAAGGCTGTGAAAGAAGTTCCCTCCGTAATCATTTGCCAGACAATAAAAGGCAAAGGCGTTTCTTTTATGGAAAATCAAGCCGGATGGCATGGGGCAGCCCCGGACGACGGACAATATGAACAGGCAGAAAAGGAATTGGAGAAGGAGGCTCTGGCATGAGTTTATCAACAAGAGAAGCGTATGGAATGGCACTGGCAAGCCTTGGCAGCACAGAAGAATTTGTTGTTTTGGATGCAGATCTGGCAAAGGCAACGCAGACCCTTGCCTTTGCCCAAAAATTTCCCCACCGTTTTTTTGATATGGGAATCAGTGAAGGGGACATGATTGGAACGGCTGCAGGAATCGCAACCACCGGAGAGCCTGTATTTGCCAGCACTTTTGCAATGTTTGCAGCGGGAAGGGCTTATGAGCAGATAAGAAATGCGGTTGCTTATCCAAGACTGAATGTAAAAATCGCCGCTACTCACGGGGGCGTTCTTATTGGTGAAGACGGAGCATCCCACCAGTGCATTGAAGATATTTCTTTAATGAGGACAATACCAGGAATGACTGTGCTGGTACCCTGCGACGAGCACAGTACGTATCTGGCAGTAGAAGCAGCACTGAAAATGGACGGGCCTGTCTACCTGCGATTTGGCAGATGTTCCTCCGAACCGGTGTATACAAAGGCTGCAGCAAAATTTGAAATTGGTAAGGGAAATGTGATTCGTGACGGGCAGGACATTACAATTATAGCCATTGGAGATTTGGTTTTTGAAGCATTGAAGGCCGCCGAAGTACTTGAGAAAAGAAATATTTCAACAGCGGTTATTGATATGGCCAGCGTGAAGCCCATTGATAGCCAACTGGTACGCAGATATGCAGAAAAAACAGGAAAAATCATTACTGCGGAGGATCACAATGTTATAGGAGGGCTGGGAAGCGCAGTTGCTGAGATTCTGGCGGAATCAGGGACGGCAAAACTCCGCAGGGTAGGATTACAGGACGAGTTTGGCTGTTCAGGGAAACGTGCGGAATTACAGGAGAAATTTAAGCTGAATGCAGAGGGAATTCTGGAAGCAGCCGCTTATTTTTCCTGTTAGCTTACAGCTTTTATCAGATGAATGCCGGTGGAATATTTCCACCGGTTTTTCTGATGGAAAAAATTATACAAATCAAAAAATATTTTCATATGATATCATTTAAATATCCTATAAAATAAAACTGAATACTTATTTGGGGGAGGGAGTCAAATGAAAATCTTACTGGTAGACGATGAAAAGACAGAGCGTGAAGGAATCAGGTACTTAATTGACCGTTTTCAGTTTCCCCTGCTGGTGGAGGAAGCGCACAACGGGAAAGCTGCCTATGAGTATATACAGAAAAATAACGATATTGATATTTTACTGACGGATGTAAAAATGCCTTATATGGACGGACTGGAGCTGGCGAAAAAGGTGAATGATTACAACCCCGATGTGGTTATTATCATTTTCAGCGCTTATGGCGAATTTGATTATGCCAAAAAGGCTTGTGAGGCAAATGCAGTGAATTATCTGCTCAAGCCCATTGAGGTGGATGAATTCAGGTCGGTGATGGAGAGGGTTATTGCTATTTGCCAGAAGAGGAAGCGGCAGCAGGACCAGAGGGAGTATCTTAAGAATTCGGATAAGAAATTGTGGCTGTACAAGCTTATTAATTCTAAGGACTCACTGGAAGAAATTGTGGATATCTTAAGGAGCCAGCATGACATAAACCTGGAGAATAAATATATCAGATTTGTCAGTGTGGAAACCAGAGACAACTATTTTGAAAAGAATGAAGATGCTTTTGAGGGGATTTTAGGCAGGAATCTGGAACAGAAATACGAGACAGTTAATTTATATCCCAATTTGTCTTATATAATGATTTACAGCAACAGCAATATTGATGATGAGAAGACGGAAAATGCCATAAGAAAGCTGTATATCGGGCTTACAGAGAATAAGACGGAGAAATTTTCAATTATTGTGGGAACAAAATTTTATGGGATGAAGCACTTCAGGGATAAACTTAAAGAGCTGGATGAAGCTATAAAAGATACATTCAGTTATTTTTCGGGAATTATTTATATTTCCCGAACAAATTTCAAGGATATTGGTTCGGTGGAGGAGCAGCTTCAGATAAAAGAGAGCGTCATGAGAAGCATTGACGACAGGAATATGGAGGCGGTGAAGAAGCAGCTTTTTGTTTACCTGAAGCGGCTTGAGGAGGAAAAGTCTTCCAGCGCTTTTTATGTGAAATATCTTATGCTGGATATTGTGAAAGCGGTTTTCCAGGCATATGAAACTTATAATGAAGCGATTATCTGGCAGGCAGCCAACGATATTATGCAGAGCAATGACCTGAAAAGCATGGAAGGGGTTCTGGAGAAGATTATTGATGAGATATCGGAGAAAAATGCGGACATTCTGCCTGATGTGAGCCAGTCGGTTTTAGAAATAAAGAAGGTCATCAAAAATGAATATATGAATGACATCGGGCTGGAAGAAATTGCAGATAAGGTATGTCTGACGCCCGCTTATGTGAGTTTTATTTTTAAAAAGGAAACAGGAAGCAATCTGGTGAAGTATCTGACTGACTACCGGATGCACAAAGCAAAGGAACTTTTGGAAAAGAGTAATAAGAAGATAGTGGATATCTGTAAGCTGTGCGGATATCAGAACCAGTCTTATTTTAACAAACTCTTTAAAAACTATTACGGCATTACGCCAAAGCAGTACAGGGAGCAGTGAGCATGGGGAATATCTGGAACTGGTTTGTGAGAAAGGCATCTATCCGTAAAAAGCTGATTATAAGTTATTTGGTCCTGGTTCTCGTTCCTATCATAATTTTAGGGTGTTATTCGTTTGCAATTGCAAACAATAACCTGCTGGGCCAGACAAAAGAGACGATGAACAACAATCTGGATCGCCTTGTCTCGGAAATGAATTCAAAATTTGAGAGGGAAAATGACTTTACCAAGTATCTTGCCTATAATCTGGAATTCCGTAAGACATTGGAAAACCATGCCTATGACAACAGCGCCATAGCCCAGAGCCTGAATAAGACCGTGGAGCCTGTTTTGTGGTATTTTATTACCAGCGATGAAAACATCAAAGGGATACATATAGTGACGCCTTATGCAACGGACGATATAGGTTCTCTTTTAAAGTCCTCCAAAGAGTATGAAGGTGAAAAATGGTATCAGGAGCATAAGGAGAATTTTGATACCAGGTGGACGGTGGAAAATGAAAAGCTGTTTGCCACAAGGACGATTCTGGACACGGCAAGTTCCAGCCGCATGATTGGTATTCTGCGGACAGAGTTTTATCTGAACCATCTGCTGGAACCTTTTGACACCATGAACTATTTGGGGAACGGTATTCTGGTGAGGGATTCGCAGGGACAGACGGTTTACAATAAGGAGATTTCCAACGGCGATCTGCAGGAGAAGGTCATACGTTCTATTGCCAGCGGGCAGTATGATGACGACAGCCAGGGACAATATATTCTGAAAACTTCCCACATTGATTTCGTGGATTGGGATATCTACTATTTTATCGATAAGAATATGATTCTGGAGGGCACTTATTCCATAATTTTATCAACGCTCCTTATGGTGGCCCTCTGCGGCGTGCTGCTGCTTGCCCTGACAGGCATATTGTCCAGAGCAATCAGCCAGCGGATATTGAAGCTGAAAGACCAGGCGGAGGAAATTGCAGAAGGAAATCTGGAAAATCCTGTTTTTACAACTGACAGTGATGAAATTGGAATTGTCACCAACAGCATCGGAAAAATGACGATGGACTTAAATGAAATGATTAACCGGGTCTACAAAATTGAACTTGAGAAGAAGGTTTCGGAACTGACTGCCTTACAGGCCCAGATTAACCCTCATTTTCTGTATAACTGTCTCTCATCTATCAAGTGGAAAGCTTTAAAAAAGGGGGACGATGATATTGCGGATATTGCAGGTCTGGTTGCAAAGTTTTACAGAACCTCTTTAAATGACGGCAGACAGATTACGACGGTGGAAAATGAACTGGAAAATATCCGTGCCTATGTGGAAATTCAGAAAAAAATGCATGACGAAGGATTTGAAGTGGAATACCGTCTGGATTCCGATGGCCTCGATTACCACATGCCCAATTTTCTGCTGCAGCCAGTGGTGGAAAATGCAGTGAAGCATGGGATTGATTATATAGAAGAAGGGGTGGCAGGGAGAATCATCATTGAGTTTTTACATGAAGGGGATTTTCTGGTCTTCCATATTTATAATAACGGCCCCCTGATTGAACAGGGGGAGATTGAGCAGTTGATGCAAAAGCAGGGACGCGGGTACGGAATTCATAATATTGTGGAGCGCATCCGTCTTTACTACGATGGGAACTGTGGGATTTCTGTAGCTGTTACTGAAAAATCATATACCTGTTTTACAATCCGGATATATGATTCTCTCCGGGCGGCAGAGTAGGCAGATGTACCGGCAGCCATAGGGCAGAGCGCTGTGGGCGGTTACTGTCCTTTGCAGCCTGCAACATGAAAATGTTGAATTTATCTAAAAAATGTTTCATTTTTTTATATATCCAGACAGGGTATGATTAATATATCAAACACAGGAGGATATATCTTATGAAGAAAAAAGTATTAAGCGTATTGCTTATATCGGCTATGGCTCTTGGTATTTTAAGCGGATGCGGCAAAGGCAGCGACGCCCCTGCGGCAGAAGTGAAATCAGAGACAGCAGATAAAAGCGGGGGTGAGGAAAGCAAACCGGAGGAAAGCACAGCGGCAGGGGAAAGCGTAACGGTCCGCCTGTCCTACTGGAACAGTGAGGACACCATGCAGGCACTGCTGGATTTTCTTGCGGAAGAATTTCCCAATGTAAAAATTGAATACCAGTTTATTGAAAATTCAAATTATGACACTATTATAGATACCCAGTTGGTGGCTGGAGAAGGGCCGGATATTATCTGTGAATCGGCGGGCGGCGTATTGAAACATGCCAGACTCGGCTATCTGGCGCAGGTGAACGACCTGGCATCCAATTACTCCGCAGCAGGCACAAGCCTTTTTACCTATGAGGGCAATGTGTATGCGCTGCCCGGCATAAGCTGGTTTGAGGGTATTTATTATAATAAGGAAATCTTTGAGGAAAATAATATTGCCCTGCCCAAGACTTTTGACGAGTATATTGCAGTGTGCAAGCAGTTCCAGGAATTGGGAATCACGCCGCTGGCAGCAGGACTGAAATCCTGGGAGCCTATGCTGAAAAACTCCATGGCTTTTGTGACGGCTGAGTATTTG
This sequence comes from uncultured bacterium, assembly GCA_947177425.1. Taxonomy (GTDB): domain Bacteria; phylum Bacillota; class Clostridia; order Lachnospirales; family Lachnospiraceae; genus Suilimivivens. The sequence continues at coordinate 61,100 of CAMWUN010000002.1, read as the reverse complement.
TCTACAGAAGAAGGGAAAAGCTTTGGGGAAGACTACAGGAACGGTAACGCAGCCATGGCGGGGACATGGAATGAATATCTTGAGAAGTGGTCTGAAATGATTACAGAGGGTATTTACACAACAGATATGATTGGTATTGACCATGACCAGGCATTAGAGCAGTTCGCAACAGGCGGCGCAGCAATGTTCTGTTCCGGCCCCTGGGACTATGATGCAATTATGGCAAAGAATCCCGACATGCAGCTTGACATGATGCCCTTCTACGGGACAAAGCCCAGCGAAGGGTGGCTGATTGGGGGACCTGGATGCGGTTTTGCCGTAAATGAAAATTCTGCAAATAAGGAAGTGGCAATGGAAATTCTGGCAGCTATTTCAACAGAAGAAGGACAGGCGGCTTTCTGGCAGAATAATCAGGGTGGCTCCTCTTTCCTGAACGGGGTTTCTTTTGAACTGCCCGAGGCATATACAGGAGCGGCCAGCGCACTGGCAGCAGGAAATGTTTACTGCCCGTGGAATGAATGGGGAACAGCAGCAGGCGCCCATGAAAATTACGGTACAGAAATGCAGAATTACTTATTAGGCACAAATGACCTGAATACCACATTACAGAATGTTGACACAGCAGTCAGTGAATTGTTAGCTAAATAAACGTAAGTTTGGGCCATTACAGAATAATGTGGACGGCAGTATTTTGTAATGGCTCATTTTATGCCCATTTGGAGGTTGAAAATGAGAACAAAGAAAAAAAGACAATGCGGTTCCCTTGGAAATTATTTTATTCTGTTTATTCTGCCTGCGCTTATTATTTATCTGATGTTCAGCATCCTGCCCTTTTTCTACACATTTATATACAGCTTTACAGATTATTCGGATGTGAAGATTACAAATTTAAGTTTTGTAGGATTAAAAAATTATCTGACAGTGCTGAAAAATCCTCTGATGAAGATTGCCATAAAGAACTCTCTGATTTACGCGGTAATGCTCACAGGATTTCAGGTGATTTTAGGTCTGCCTCTGGCAGCTCTGCTGAACAAGAAATTAAAGACCCGGAATCTGCTCCGGGCGGTGTACTTCTTTCCGGCAGTGTTCAGTTCTTTAATTATTGGTTATCTGTGGAATTTTATCATGTCCTCTTCTGACTACGGCCTGATTAACAATTTCCTTCACAGGCTGGGCCTTGGGACATTTAACTTTTTTACTGCCCAGAGAGCGTTGTATTCTGTTATCCTTACCCAAATCTGGCAGTGGACGGGCTGGGCGATGGTCATATTCCTGGCAAATCTTCAGGGAATTTCGCCGGAACTGTATGAAGCGGCGGCAATTGACGGTGCGGACGGCAAAGATAAGTTTTTCCGTATTACGCTGCCCCTGATGTGCCCTTCTGTAAAGATTATTGTGGTGACGGGCCTGATTGGCGGCATGAAAGCTTTTGACGCTATTTACTCCATGACCTCCGGGGGGCCGGGGAATGCCACGGAAACAGTCATGACAGTTATGATGAAGAAAGGGATTTCGGACGGATTTTATGCGGTAGGCTCAGCCTTTGGCGTATGTTTCTTTATTATTGTGATGATTATAAGCGGATTAACCAACAAAATAATGGCGAAATGGAGTGAGGGCATATCATGAAAAAAGAAAAAATCAGGGAAGTAAGCAAAATTGAAAGAAGAAGACTGGCAGTCACAGAGGCGGTGATGATTGTTATTGCGGTTATCTGGTTTATTCCCATCTACTATCTGATTGTGACGACTTTTAAGACGCCTAAGGAGGCCACCGCCGGACCCTTAAGCCTTCCCAGGGTATGGGTTTTCCAGAATTATATAGATGCATTTAAGAATATGGAGTATCCAAGGTCATTGTTCAATACGCTGGAGATAACGGTGCTGGCAGTGGGGATAATCGTGCTGGTAACGTCTCTGGCGGGATATGCCCTTGCAAGGACGAAGACAAAGTGGGGAAACAGATTCTTTCTCTTATTCCTTGCAGGACTGATGGTGCCTTTTCAGATGAATATTGTCAGCCTTTTTAAGATTGTAAAGAATGTGGGACTGATGAACACGGTCTGGGCAGTGATTCTGGTGGATGTGGCAATCAACGTGCCCCAGGGAACCTTTTTGTTTAAGGAGTTTATAGAATCCTCGGTTCCCAGGGAATTGGAAGAGGCGGCGGAAATTGACGGGTGCTCCGTGATAAAAAAGTTTTTCGTAATTATCCTGCCTCTTTTAAAGCCGGTCATCGCCACGGTGGTTATTCTGGTGACACTGAATGTATGGAACGAATTTATGACCCCGCTGTTGTTTATCCAGAGCCGGGAAAATGATGTGATTCTGCAGGAAGTTTCCAGAAATATCGGCCAGTTTGCTACAGACTGGACAGCCTTGTTCCCTATGATGATGCTGGGTGTGGCGCCTTTGATGATTTTTTATATTTTTATGCAGAAATACATTATTTCCGGTGTGGCGGCAGGTGCAGTGAAAGGATAAGAGTTATGGAAAATATTATGATAATCGTTCCTCATGAGGATGATGAGGTATTAATGGCCGGGGGCATCATTGAGCAGGCGGTGAAGGATGGAAAAAAGGTCACGGTGGTAATAGCCACCAACGGGGACTATGAGGGGACAGACCGGGAAACAGGGAGCGTCCGTCTGCCGGAAAGCATGGAGGGGCTGAAAGTTCTTGGGATATCTTCGGAAGATATAATTTTTATGGGCTATGCGGACACGGGAATGAATGGGGAAGAAAGCTTTTTGTACAGCCTTTATTATGAAAAAGAGGAAAGCCGGATTCATAAAGGCCATTGTTCTGACACAACTTACGGGACGCAAAATAAGAAGGACTTTCATTCAGACTATTACGGCAGGGAGGGAGAATATACCAGAAAAAATTTCAAAGAGGACTTAAGGACTATTCTTATGATAAAAAAGCCGGATACCATATTTACGACTTCCCTGGAAGACATCCACGGGGATCACAGCGGCCTGTACCTGTTCGTGACGGAAATTCTGAAAGAAGAAAAGGCAAAGGGGTATATACCTGCTTTGTACAGCGGTGTGGCCCACTCCAAAGCCGGGGATGATATATGGCCGGAAAGAAGCGGGGAGATAGTGCCCTTCTCCTGTCCTCCTGATTTTGATAAAGGGACTTTAAAGTGGGAGGAGAGAGTCAGTTTTCCGGTGCCGGAAAGTATGCGCAGTAAGGATCTAAGCAGGAACAGGAAGGCGGAAGCCCTGTCAAAGCATGTGCATGCATTAAAGGACGATGCTGTGGAATTTTTGTATGCATTTATCAAGGCGGACGAAGTATTTTGGGAGATTAAGGAAAGGTAAATGGCAATGGAGCTGAAAGAACCAATTTATCCGGTGGAACCGTGGACGATAACGGAACAGGAATTTAAGAAAGAAACCAATTACAGGAATGAGACAACCTTTGCCCTGTCCAATGGGTATCTGGGAAGCAGGGGCACTTTTGAGGAGGGCTATGGATTTACGCCAGAGGAAGGGCTGGAAGGAAATTTTATCAATGGGTTTTACGAAAGCGAGACAATCCGGTATGGGGAATGGAATTATGGATTCCCCCTTACCAGCCAGTCTCTGCTGAATCTGCCCAACATGAAGACCACATATATTTTCCTTGGGGATGAAAAACTGGATTTGTTTAAGGGGAAAATTATAAGCTATCAGAGAAAACTGCATATGAAGGAAGGGTATGTAAGCAGGGAGACGGTATGGCAGTCGCCGGAAGGAAAGGAAGTAAAGCTGTATACCGAAAGATTCTGCTCTATGGACTGCAAAAATCTGATGGTTATGAAAATACAGATTACACCCTTAAATTTTTCCGGAAGAATTCAGGTAAAGTCCCTGCTGGAAGGACAGGTGGAAAACCATACGCGCATTACAAACCCACTGGTAGATTACGGCCCCTTTGGCCCTCATCTGGACTGTGACGAAGTGGCCGCCCAGGGAATGGACTTTTATTTTGAAGGAACCACAAAGAACAGTAAACTTAGTATGGCGTGCATGGGCAGGCACGAAATTACGCAGGGCCTGCCTGTAAATGTGACGGCAGGGACAGATAAGGCAAAGACTTTGGCCGTCATAAATCTGGAACTGGAAGGGAGAGAGAAAGAGACAGTTGTTATCCATAAATATCTCGCTTATACATCTTCTCTGGATATGCCCAGAGGGGAAATGAAAGATTTTCTGCAGGAAACGCTTTCCAGGGCCAGAGGGCAGGGGGCGGAAAAATTAAAGGAAAACCAGACCAGTTATATGAAAAGCTTCTGGGAAAAGGCGGATATCCGGATTGAAGGGGATGACAGACTGCAGCAGGGAATACGGTTCAATCTTTTTCATATTATGCAGGCGGCGGGACGGGACGGAAGAACCGGAATGGGAGCCAAGGGTCTTACCGGGGAAGGATATGAAGGCCACTATTTCTGGGACACGGAAATGTATGTGCTTCCGGTATTCGTCTACACGGATGAGAAACTGGCCAAAGCCCTTCTGGATTACAGGTATGACACACTGAATGAGGCCAGAGACAGGGCAAGGGTATTAGGACATGAGAAAGGGGCTTTATATCCCTGGAGAACCATTAACGGGAAGGAAGCATCCACTTATTTTCCTCTTGGCACGGCACAGTACCACATTAATGGAGATATTGCCTATGCGTTCAGACTGTATATGGATGTCAGCGGTGATTATGAATATCTGGAAAAAAAGGGCGCGGAGGTTCTCATTGAAACGGCCCGTGTATACGCGGACGTAGGGGATTTTGCAGAGAGCCGGGGCGGAAAATATTGTATTTGCGCAGTGACGGGGCCGGACGAATACAACGCCATTGTGGACAACAATTTTTACACCAATCTGATGGCAAGGGAAAATTTGAAAAGCGCACTCTGGGCGTTGGATACCATAAAGGAAAAAAATCCCCGGGCCTGCGAGGAACTGGTTAACCGTCTTAAGGTGACGGATGAAGAAATCCTGTATTGGAAGAAAATCATCGATAACATGTATTTTCCGTATGATGAACAGAAGAAAATTTATCCCCTTGACGACGGGTTTCTGATGCGGAAGCGGTGGGACGAGTCTAAGATTCCTGAGGAAAAAAGACATTTGCTTTATGAAAATTACCACCCGCTTTTTATCTTCCGTCAGCGGATGTCAAAACAGGCAGATGCTATCCTTGGGATGCTTTTGTACAGTAATTACTTTACGGACGAAGAACTGAAAAGGAACTATGACTTTTACCAGCAGGTTACGCTGCACCATTCTTCCTTATCTACCTGTATTTTTGGCATAATGGCTTCCCAGATTGGTTACGGGGAAGAGGCGTATGAGTATTTTTCACAGTCTGCCAGAATGGATCTTGACGATTATCACAACAACTTTTATGCGGGGATTCATGCTGCAAACATGGCAGGGACATGGCAGGGAATTGTGTTTGGCTTTGCAGGGCTTCGTACCAATAATAACCGGCTGGAGTTTCATCCTTCTCTGCCGCAGAAGTGGAAAAGTTATACCTTTTCCGTACATTACCAGGGCAGTGTCATAGAGGTTCATACACAGGCTGGAAGGACAGTATATAAATTGATAAATGATGTTCCCGTTACGATTCATGTGGATGGGGAAGCAGCGGAACTAAGATATGAGGGCGATTGCTATGAAAAAATATAGAGCGATTTTTTTTGACTGGGACGGGACGGCGGTCATGTCCAGAAAAGCCCCTGTGGAGGATGCGGTTTCGGCAATGAAGCCGCTCCTTGAAAGGGGAGTAAAGCTGGCAATTATCAGTGGGACGACTTACGAAAATATTGCTGGAGGAACTATAGAAAAATATTTCACAGAAAAACAGTTGGACAATCTGTATCTGGGGCTGGGAAGAGGGGCATACAATTATTCCTTTAAGGATGGGACGCCTGTCATCTTTTCCCACAGGATACCGGATGGGGACATGCTGGAAAGGATACACAGGACTTGCTTTGATATCCATATGGAACTGAAAAATAAATATGACTTTGACACAGATATTGTTTTCAGCAGACCCAATTACTGCAAGATTGATCTGATGGTGTCCAGCCAGCGGGGGGACAGTCTCTTTATGCAGGCGGACGAACTGCAGATGCTGAAAGAGGGCCTGAAAACTCACGGCATAGAGGGCGGACTTGGGGAGCTGATTTCACTTTCGGAAGAAGCAGGAAAGAAGTATGGCATCAATGCGGAGCCTACCTGCGATGCAAAATATCTGGAGGTGGGGATTTCCAGCAAAAGCAGTAATGTGGACGCAATTCTTGACCGTATGTATCAGGAAAGCAAAATCAGGGCGGAGGAATGTTCTTTCTGGGGGGACGAATATGTAGGAATCGAAGATGGAATTTATGGAAGCGACAGCTTTATGTGTACAGAAAAAACAGCGCCGGGGGACTTTTTCGATGTGTCGGAACTGCCGGGGAAACGGCCTTCAGGGGTAGAGCAGGTGGGAGGAGGTGTGAACAGGTTTCTGGAGTTTTTGCGTGGGCAGGCACAGAAAATAATCTGAAAAGGCTGTATCTTTGCAATGGTTCGTGGTATAATCTGCATGGTATCCGCCTGGGAGGGCGGATTATCAACAGATATAACAGGGATTGGAAGGAAAGATATGTATAGTTTTAACAGCAGAATCAGATACAGCGAATTGGATGAAACAGGGCATTTAAGGCTGGAGTCGTTACTGGATTATTTTCAGGACTGCTCCACCTTTCATTCAGAGGATATAGGTCTGGGCGTCGATTATTTGAGGGAAAAGCATCTGGTATGGGTCATGTCCTCCTGGCAGATTGTGGCGCAGCGGTATCCGAAGCTTGGGGAAACGGTTTTGGTAGGAACAATGCCTTATGACTTTAAAGGCTTTATAGGTTACAGAAATTTTCTCATGACAGATGGGGAGGGAAACCGGCTTGCCTGCGCCAATACCATATGGAGCCTTCTGGATACGGAAACTGGCAGACCTGTGAAACCGCCTGCGGATATGATGGAGAGGTATGGCCTGGGACCAAAACTTGATATGGATTATGCACCCAGAAGGATTCGGCTGCCGGAGGATTTGACGGAAGGCGAGGCTGTACAGATAAGGGAGCATCATCTGGACACCAACCATCATGTGAATAATGGGCAGTTTGTAAGGATTGCCATGGACTGCCTTGGAAGGAAGTGTAAAGTAAGGCAGCTCCGGGCGGAATATAAGAAGCAGGTAATGCTGGGAGATGTGCTGGTTCCTTATACGGCATCTGTGGAAGATGGGAAATGGGTGATAGTGCTTAAGGATAAAGAAGGCACCCTCTGCTGCATTATGGAACTTACTGGAAGTGATTTCCAGTCATAAAAATAATAAGCATGTAAAACGGGCATATTGCCGCATAGGCAGTATGCCTTGTTGACGTAAGGGATGAAGGAGCAGAATTAAATTTTTATTAAAATGCTGTTTCTTTGCATTGTTCATGCTATAATTTAGAGACAATTATTATAAGCTGCGATGCGGAGTTTTCAGAAAGGAAGTTGGCAGAGACGTGATTCAGATAGGAAAAAGACAGGAACTTGCAATTGTGAAAAAGGTGGAATTCGGCGTGTATCTGGCGGATACCAGAGAAGAAGCACAGCCGGAGGAGAGAGTCCTCCTTCCGGGGAAAGAAGTACCCCAGGATGCGGAAATAGGGGACATGATGGATGTTTTTATATACAGGGACTCCAAAGACCGTCTGATAGCAACCACAAGGCAGACGGAACTTTCGGTAGGGGCGACGGCCGTCCTTGAAGTGAAGGAAGTTGGCAAAATAGGCGCTTTTCTGGGTTGGACACTGGAAAAGGATCTGCTTCTGCCTTTCAGGGAGCAGACAAAAAAGGTGGCGCCGGGGGAAGAATGTCTGGCGGCGCTGTATGTGGACAAGAGCGGGCGGCTGTGCACCACCATGAAAGTATATCATTATCTCCGGCTTGACAGTCCTTACCAGAAAGACGACAAGGTGGAAGGAAGGGTTTATGAAATCAGCGAAAGATTCGGCGTTTTTGTGGCAGTGGACGATTGTTACAGCGGGCTGATTCCCCAGAGGGAGCCGGTACGCGGCATCAATATTGGCGATAAGGTGAGCGCCCGGGTCGCGGAAGTGCTTGAGGATGGTAAACTGACGCTGAGTCTCCGGGAAAAGGCCTATATCCAGATGGGCAGAGATGCCGGGAAAATCATGGAGATGCTGGAAAGTTATGGAGGACGGCTTCCTTTCAATGACAAAGCCGATGCGGAACTAATCAGGGAAGCAACTGGTATGAGCAAAAATGAATTTAAACGCGCAGTAGGCAGCCTTTACAAACAGCGCCTGATAGTAATAGAGCAGGATGGCATCAGCAAAGTACAGGGAAGGCAGGGTAAATGAACGGAAAGAAAGCAAACTGGTCGTTTTTAATTACAATTTTGTGTTATATGGGTGTCATAATATCTATTGCCCTGTTTTTTCCTTTTGTTGCGGACAGCATTTTTCTGAGCAATCTGGTTTGTGAAATTGTGGTGGTGGCCCCCATATTTGTATTTATGCTGGCGTCAAAAGAAAAGCCCGCGTCATTTCTGGGATTTCATAAGATGAAGATAAGTTCTGTATTTATGACAGCGCTTTTTACATTTTTAAGCGTGCCGGTGCTGACGCTCTTTAACCTGATTTCACAGATCTGGGTGGAAAATGAGGTGGCGGCCATGCTGGGGAGCCAGCAGACCCGGTTTGCGGTTCTTTACCTGTCTGTAGGAATTATCGCGCCTGTATTTGAAGAAATTGCCTGTAGAGGGGCATTTTACCATTCTTACAGAAAGTCGGGAAGCGCCTTTAAAGCAATGCTTCTTTCCGCTCTGATTTTTGCACTGGTGCATATGAATTTCAACCAGGCCGCCTATGCCTTTGTAATGGGGATCTGGGCAGTGCTTTTGATGGAAGCAACGGGCAGTCTGTGGTCTGCCATCATTTACCATGGACTTATAAACGGCAGCCAGGTCATATTGATGCAATTTGCTCTTTTGGCAGATACGGATGCGGCCCGGCAGGCGGCAGCGATTACAACAGATACCCTTATGGTGATGATTGGGGGATATGTGATACTGGCGGCAGTTACGCTGCCTCTGGCCTGGGCAGCGCTGGTGTGGATTGGCGCAAATGAAGGGAGAAGCGAAGCCCTGCGCCGGATTTGGAGCGGAAGGAAAGAAAAAAAGGATAAGATGGTCACAGTACCGCTTGTACTGGGTCTTATCCTTTGCTTCAGTGTGATGACTGGCATTTTTGTCTGGGCCGTGAATGAAATTCTTACCCTGCTGTTGATGCATGTGATGCAGGGTTATACCAGCATATCAATGTTGCTGCCCACATAAGGGTTAACAGACAGTTCCATGGAGCGATCCATCATATTAATCAGGCTGGCGCCTTCTGCCTCGGAACTTTCCATGGCCTTGCTGAGCATGGCAATTCCAATCTGGTCGTTGATCTGTACATTAGCCAGAGCAGTTGATACTTGTGGAATATTCATTTAATCATTCCTTTCTTTTATAAAATATTAGAAAAAATAGCTTTTTCTGTACAATAGTATATCATAAAATGGCAAAAAAAGGAATGGTGAAAATTCCCAAAAAGCATCCAAAGTACACAAAAAAATCACAAATACAGGTAGATTTTTTTGTACAATTATATTAAAATGAAAAAAAGAGTTTGTCAGGAAAGGAAATAATACAAAAGAAGAGTTGTTTAATTTGCATAGTTTTGAGAATTGTTAAAGGAGAGGGGTTAATGATTTCAAATCAGATATTACAGAATACAATTGATGGACTGAAGATAATTGCCAGAGTAGATTTTTGTGTGATGGATACTGACGGTAAGGAAGCAGCATCCACATCGGCAGGTATGTCCGGATGTGGGCCGGAAACGGTAGAATTTGCAAAATCCCCGGCGGATTCTCAGGAAATAAAAGGGTATCAGTATTTTAAAATTTTTGATGAACAGCAGTTGGAATATGTACTGATTGCGGCAGGCATTGGCGAGGATGTTTATATGATAGGCAAAATGGCTGCTTTCCAGATACAAAATCTGCTGGTAGCCTATAAGGAGCGCTTTGACAAGGATAACTTCATTAAAAACCTTCTGCTGGACAACCTTCTTCTTATTGATATTTACAGCCGGGCTAAGAAACTTCACATACAGACGGATGTGAAGCGGGTGGTTATGATTATTGAAACTGCCAACGGAAAAGACAGCAATGTTTTAGAGGCCATGAGAACCTTTTTTGGCAGTAACAGCAAGGATTTCATTACGGCGGTGGATGAAAACAATGTAATTGTAGTGAAGGATTTGTCGGAGAATGACAATTCCAGGGAAATCGAAAAAGCGGCGGGCAGTATGGAAAGTTTTCTTGTAAAGGAAGGGATGAAAGGGGTACGCGTTGCATATGGTACGGTAGTCCGGGAAATCAAGGAGGTCAGCCGTTCTTATAAGGAAGCCAAGATGGCTATGGATGTTGGGAAGATTTTCTTTGACGAGAGGAATATTATCGCGTACAGTGAACTTGGAATCGGACGTCTGATTTACCAGCTTCCCATCCCTTTGTGCAAAATGTTTATTAAAGAGATTTTCGGGGGCAAGAGTCCCGATGAATTTGACGAGGAGACATTGACGACAATCAGTAAGTTCTTTGAGAACAGCCTGAATGTATCCGAAACCTCCCGGCAGTTGTTCATACATAGAAATACACTGGTTTACCGGCTGGATAAACTCCAGAAAAGTACGGGGCTGGATCTCCGTGTATTTGAGGATGCTATTACATTCAGGATAGCGCTTATGGTTGTGAAGTACATGAACTATATGGAAAGTTCTGAGTATTAAGTAACAGTTCAGACAAGTCTGTGCATTTATGCGCGGACTGTGAGAAAATGATACAGGTGGTGGAAATTTTGACAAGGAACGAAACAAGAGGAAGAAGAAGAAAAAAGCATGTTGTTTCCGGCAGTGATGAGATTATTACGCTGAACAATGTGAGCAAGGCGTATGCTACAGGCGCACCGGCTCTGAACGGAGTGGATTTACATATCAATAAGGGGGAATTTGTATTTATTGTGGGAGACAGCGGCTCCGGGAAGTCTACCATGATTAAGCTTCTGCTCCGGGAACTGATACCTACATCCGGGGATATCAGTGTGATGGGGTATGACCTGGTGCGCATCCGCCACCGGAAAATACCGAAGTTCAGAAGAAATCTGGGTATTGTATTCCAGGATTTCCGGCTCCTTAAGGATCGGAATGTGTATGAAAATGTAGCTTTCGCCCAGCGCATTGTGCAGGTATCCAATAAGGAAATCAAGCGGAATGTTCCCAGCATACTGGCTACCGTGGGGCTGGCGGGCAAATACAAGGCAAAGCCAAGACAGCTTTCCGGCGGCGAGCAGCAGAGGGTTGCGATTGCAAGGGCATTGGTAAACCGTCCAAGTATTCTGCTGGCAGACGAGCCTACCGGTAATCTGGATCCGAAGAATTCATGGGAAATTATGAAGCTTCTGGAACAGATTAATGAAAACGGGACTACTGTGCTGGTAGTGACACACAATCGTGAAATAGTGAATGCAATGCAGAAGAGGGTCGTTACAATGAAGAAAGGCGTCATTGTAAGCGACGAAGAAAAGGGCGGTTACATCGATGAGGATTAGTACGTTATTTTATACCATCAAGCAGGGACTTATTAATATTTTCAGAAATAAATGGTTTTCACTGGCATCTATTGCCACGATTGGAGCCTGCCTGTTCCTGTTTGGTCTTTTTTATGCCATTATTGTTAATTTCCAGAACACAGTAAAGACTGCCCAGGAAGGTATTTCTGTTACAGTGTTTTTCGATGATGGAATCAGCCAGGAGAGGATAGAAGAAATCGGCGCCCTGATTGATAAAAGGCCGGAAGTGTCTGACAAGCGGTTTATTTCAGCGGATGAAGCATGGGAAACCTTTAAAGGAGACTATCTGGAGGGTTACGAGGACGGATTTACAGAAAACCCTCTGGTAAATTCAGCAAACTTTGAAATTTATTTAAGCGATGTGTCCATGCAGCCTGCTTTAGTAACATACCTGGAAGGCGTTGAGGGGGTCCGGCGGGTAAGACGTTCTGAAATTACGGCGGCCACCTTGACGGGTGTGAATGGGCTGGTGGCATACATCTCGGTAGGTATTATCGCTATTTTGTTTGCAGTATCCATATTCCTCATCAGCAATACGGTAACAATCGGTATTGCGGTGCGGAAAGAAGAAATTACAATTATGAAATATATCGGCGCTACAGACTTCTTTGTCCGCTCTCCTTTCGTTATTGAAGGCATGCTGATCGGGGTGATCGGGGCGATGATACCGGTCGGGATTCTTTATGTTCTTTATAATAAAATTATTGAATATATTATTTTGAAATTTTCTATCCTGCAGGAATTGCTGGCATTCCTTCCTGTAGACACAGTTTTTGGAACATTGTTCCCTGTATCCATTATTATGGGAGTGGGAATTGGTTTTCTGGGCAGTATCACAACAGTCAGAAAGCATTTGAGAGTATAGTTGAGGTAAAAGATGAAGCGATTGAAAAAGACAATCTGCCTGATGCTGTGCTTTTTGCTGGTAATAGGTGTTGAGGATAAAAATAAAACAACCGCTTATGCAAGTGAACTGACCAATGACAGTATTAAACAGAAAGAGGCGGAAATCAGCAAAGCAAAAGAAGAAAAGCAGGCTCTGCAGAGCGGACTGACGAATGTCAAAGAATTGAAAAAGCAGTTGGAAGCCTCCAAGGCTGATTTGGCAAATTATGTGGCGGAACTGGACGCAAGTCTTGAACAGATACAGGCTAAAATAGATGAGTTAAAGCAGATGATATCTGAAAAAGAAGAGCAGATTGAGATAAAGACCCAGGAACTGGAGGAGGCTCTGGAAGTACAGCAGGCACAATATGAAGCCATGAAGACCAGAATCAGATTCATGTATGAAAGGGGCGACACGCTGTTTCTGGAACTGATTCTTGGCTCCGGCAGTTTTGGGGAAATGCTGAATAAAGCGGATTATATTGAAATGCTTTCCTCCTACGACCGGAAGATGCTGGATGAATATGTGGCTTACGCGGAATATGTGGCTTTGTGCAGGGAGGGGCTGGAAGAGGAAAAGGAAGTCCTGAATGAAGCGAAGACAGCAGTGGAAGAGGAAGAGGCTTCTTTAAATGAACTGATTGCCGATAAAGAACAGGAAATGTATAAGATGTCTTCTGACATTCAGAGCAAGGAAGTGGCTATCAGGGAATATGAAGCGGAAATTGCTGCCCAGAATGATGCGATTAAGGCGCTGGAAGCGGCTGTTGCGGAAGAAAGAAAAAGACTGGCTGAGGAACAGGTACGAAAATACGACGGAGGCATGTTTACATGGCCGGCGCCTTCCTATACAAGGATTTCAGACGAATATGGAAACCGTATCCACCCTATTTTAGGGATTCAGCAGTTCCATAATGGATTAGATATGGCTGCGCCGGGGGGCAGTCCGATTCTGGCAGCCTACAGCGGAAAGGTAGTTGCGGCCACCTACAGCAGCAGCATGGGCAATTATATTATGATAGATCACGGGGACAGTCTGTATACGATTTACATGCATGCTTCCGCCCTCTATGTATCAAAGGGCCAGGAAGTGTCAAAAGGAGATAAGATAGCGGCAGTGGGCAGCACCGGACGTTCCACAGGCAATCACCTGCATTTCAGCGTCCGCCTGAACGGAAACTACGTAAGCCCCTGGAACTATCTGCGCGGCTGAGCTGCGCGAATGGTGGGGCAGATATATTTGGAGTAATAAATAGATAATTATAGTTAGGAGTGATTTGAAGTGGAGAAGCCGGAAGAAGCGGAGAACAGACTGCAGGCTATGGAGGGATTCCTGCAGGAGGAAATGGAAAGAAAGAAGCGTTCGAGATATTTTTGGAATGGCGTCTTTACAGGGGCGGTATGTATGTCGCTGCTTTTGACATGCATCTATGCGGGAAGAATGGCTTATCAGCTTATCAGAGTCCGGGCAGCGGGGACAGGAACAGCGGAAAACAGTGATACTGAAAGTGTGGTCAGTTCCGAAACTCTCCAGAAAATAAAGACGATTGAGGAAGCCATAGACACTTATTATTTTTATGACGAAGAAGTATCTTCAGGGGATATGCGGGAAGGGATTTATAAGGGTATGGTCAGTGCGCTGGGCGATCCTTACTCAGAGTATTATTCCAAGGAAGAACTGGAAGATGTGGTAAACAGCAATAAAGGTATTTCCTATGGAATAGGTGCATATATTTCCATGAATAAACAATCGAATATGGCTATGATAAATGGCGTTATGGACGGTTCGCCTGCTCTGGAAGCGGGGCTTAGGGAAGGAGACATTATCTATGAGGTGGATGGTGAAGCTACCCAGGGAATGACTCTGACCCAGGTGGTGAGCCTTGTAAAGGGCAGGGAAGGAACCACTGTAAGCCTGAAAATTTACCGGGAAGGCGAAGGAGAATTTCTGGATGTGGATATTGTGCGGAGCCGCCAGATAGAGACAACCACAGTGGAAAGCGGTATTGTGGAAGACACAGACCAGATTGGCTATCTGCGTATCCGGGAATTCGATAGTGTGACGGTAGACCAGTATACGGAAGCCATGGCGGAACTTACAGAGTATGGGATGAAAGGACTGATACTGGATCTGCGGAGCAATCCCGGAGGCGACCTGCTGGCGGTTGTAGAGATTGCCAAGAAGATTCTCCCCAAGGGAATGATCGTATATACAGAGGATAAGAATGGCAACCGCAAGGAATATACCGGCGATGATACATGGGAACTTGATGTGCCGCTGGTTGTTCTGGTAAACGAGTACTCAGCAAGCGCTTCGGAAATACTTGCAGGCGCCATTCAGGATTACAATAAAGGTACTTTAATAGGAACGACTACTTATGGCAAAGGCATTGTACAGCAGATACACAGACTAAATGACGGAACCGCATTGAAACTGACTATCAGTGCCTACTACACACCTTCAGGTAAAAATATCCACGGTGTGGGAATAAAACCTGACATAGAACTTGAGTACGATTATGAAGCCAGCGAGAGCGAGGGGGTTGATAATCAGGTGGAAAGGGCCATAGAGATATTGGAGGGAAAAATAAAATAAGGAAATAAGCACGAAGCAAAAGGCTGGCAGTTTTTTAACTGCCAGCTTTATTACAATAAAATATTTTTACCAAAAGGGACTGGAGCCCTTTGTGGAAAGAGAAGCTCCTGCTTTATTTTACCGTTAACGGCTTCTGACGGTTTGGCCATTTAGCTTACTTTATGTGTGGTGTATGAGTAAACCGTTAAAAATACAAACAACGGAATTTCAATTATGTATGCGCCAATCATTACATAAGGAAGCCAAACTGCAATATCGCCGATATTCAAAAAATTAAAATCAACAGCGGCATACAAGATGCTTATCTGTAGTCCTACTCCTCCTGCGGGAAGAATGCTGTAGATCCATTCGCCAATTTCAGCAGGTAAAACCATATAAATGATTATTGGTAAAATACAGAATAAAAGCGACATTGACAAAGAACTTACAATGCTTTTGAGCCTTGAGGAGAGGAATAATGTAAAACTGACTGTTGCCAATATACATAACAACCCCGAAACAGCCACAAAACACTGTAATTGACCTATATTCATATTTGGTAAATTTACAATGGAATACAACATCTGTATGGAAGTTTTTGTGCATTCCCAGCCCCAAAGACTGTTTGATACAATCATATAGGTAGCTGCGCAAATGGAGTAAGCTGTTCCGCAAATCAAGATTGCAGATACAATTTTTATAATGGAAAATTTTACTGTTCCGTACTTTGTACAACGTAATATATCGTCAGCCCCCGTTTGATAATCAGATGTGAAAACAGGTGCAGCAATTACTGTGCAGAAAAGCATGATTAAAAAAGCAAGAATAAGCTGATAATCCATTGCATCGACACTGTAACCCGGAAAAAATAAATATGGTTTTTCAACCTTATTATACATATTTACCGCTATGCTTTGTGCTGTGGGATGTTTCTTCTGTTCCATTTTCATCAGAGAAACAATCCGCTCTTTGCATACATCATAATAATTATCAACCTCCTCCGGATCTATCTCCATAATGGACGGGGCAATCCCTGTATCGGGGTCAGCAAAGGCTTCTCTTATGCCATGCAGCATTGGACTATATGGAAGAATTTCTTCCTGGTAAACCCCTTCCGGCAAATCCCAGGTTCCTTCTACACCATATTTTGCCAGGCAGGCCTGATAGTTCTCAACCGCCTGCCGCACTTTCGCCGGAGTAACAATGCCAGCCACATCAGCCTGCAGTTTTTTCTCGTATTCAATAGATGCTAATCCAGACAGTGTGACCGTATTTCCCGGGATATTTCCCGGGATATTACCCATTGTATCAGTATAGCTGTTGTATGAAAAAGTGACAGGCAGCCATGCCATCAGGAAAGTGAGAAGTATGGATAACGTCAGCAAAATAAACGTTAACCTGGTCTTTAGTACCCGCTTCATTTCAAGTTTTAACAAACGCATATTTGTTACCTCCTTCCAGTCGTTTCCTGTGGAAACATCCATAAATATAAATCTTCCAAATGCGGCGATGCAGGCAATGAGTCACTGGTATATGGCTGCATTGCAAGATAACGGATAGATATCTGCCGGTCATTTTCATTGCGGATATTTACAATTTGAAGTTTATGCTCATATTCCTGCAAACGCTCCATTGGAATTTGGGCAGTCCATACTTTACCCTCAACCAGTTTTACCAGTTCTTCCGTGGTTCCTTTTGCAATAAGTTTTCCGCCTTTCATGACTGCATTCTGTGTGGCGATATATTCCACATCCGAAACAATATGCGTTGAAATCAGAACAATACGGTCGTGTGCAAACTCAGAAAGAAGATTACGGAAACGTACTCTTTCTCCAGGGTCAAGTCCGCTGGTAGGTTCATCTAATACTAAAATTTCCGGTTCATTCAGCAGTGCCTGCGCAATTCCTACCCGGCGCTTCATTCCGCCGGATAATTTTGAAATTTTTTTGTTTCTGACATGGGATAACGTCAGCTGCTCAAGGAGTTCATCTATTTTTCTTTTACTGCTCTTTTCAGAAAGCCCCTTCAGAACGGATATATACTCCAGATAATCTTTTACCGTAAACTCGGGGTAAAACCCAAATTCCTGGGGAAGATAGCCAAACACATCACGATAGCTTTCCTTCATTTCATTGATTGGAATACCGTCATACAGGATTCTTCCGGAATCAGGCTTCATAATACCTGCAATCATCCGCATAAGCGTGGTTTTTCCTGCACCGTTTGCTCCCAGCAATCCCCATACACCGGGAGTAATATGCAGGGAAATGTCGCTTACTGCCGTTAAATCTTTGAATTGTTTTGAAATATGTTCGATAAATAATTCCATAGTCAGCTTCCTTTCTATCCTGTCAGATTATCTGCATTTCCACATAAAGCGAATCATACATGATATGGCGGAACTGCTGTGTACAGAAAGCTGTCAGCAGAGCGCATATGATGACCCATTTTACAGAAAATGACTGTTGAAACAAAAACCCATAATGAGCAGGAGCAATGGCAAATACAAAAACTAAGAAAGAACATAATCCCATGCTGCCAATAAAAAAATCTTTAGGGGTAAAATGTCCAAGCATAAACAGACAGCAGCCGCATACCAAAAGGAATGGAAAACATAAATATAAAATTGCGCTGTCTGCCTGCAAAGATGTTTTTATGAGTGCTGTAAAGAAAATGCCGCTCAACATAAAAATGTCCCCTATGCCAATTACAATAAGTTCAGCTATTAACAGTTTTACAGATGAAAAGCGGGTGACTGACTCAATTTCCTGCATTTGATAATGGGCGGAGCGATAAATAAATGGCAGGGCTGTCATAAAAACCAAAATTGATATGCAAAACAGCAGCTTTGCCATATGTTGCGGATTTTTCATGTACTCATAGAAGGGGAAAAGCATACAACTGATTACGAACAGAAAGCACCCCTGTACAACCCAAAACTTCCAGCCGATGAATTTTATCTGCATAGCCAGGAAATGTGTAAATGAAATACGCTCCCTGCCTTGTTTCCGGGACGCTTCCGCTCTGGCAAGTAAAATTGTGCTTTCAAAATGATTCTTGTTTACCGTAGCGGGAGATTGGCGCAATGATTGTTTTATCTTTTTTTCAAAATCTTGTTTTTTCACAAAAGCCCTCCATTCTCAAACTCCTTTTTTATTTTTTTTAATGCAGACCGTAATCTGGATTGGACTGTTCTAAGAGGCATATTTAATGCTTCTGCAATTTCGCGCATGGTTAAATCCTGTCCATACCTTAAAAGGACAATTTCCTGTAAATCTTCAGGCAGACCGTTTACAAACTGTTTAAATGCCATATCTGACTGTATGTCCTCAAACTTTTGTTCTGAATACGCAAAATCAATCTCTGACCCCTCTAAAGACACATCTGTACGGCGGTTTTTACGCCATATATCGGTGCATGTATTAGCGGCCACCTGATATAAGAATGACTTAAATCTGCCTTTGTGTGTATACCGGTCAAAATAGCGTATTACTTTTAAAAATGTTTCCTGCACTGCGTCCTCTGCAAGAGAACGGTCTGGTGTGTGCCAAAGACAATAGCGCAGAATATCAGAGTAGAACATCTCTATCAATTCATTTACCGCACGAATGTCTCCCTGCTCTATTTTTTGCATCAATTCATCTTCACGCGTCAAGACAATTCCTCCTAAGGGCGTCCCCTCATAAGTATATAACGAAACACCAGTCTCACAATGATTTAAGTTTTAGAATTTTTTAAATTTTGTGCCGGTTGCCTTTTGCCCGGTGTAATAAAAATAATGGAAAACATCCATAAATTAGGATGCGGGAACAAATGTTCTGAAAAATGCTGTACAAATATAAAGCAATATGCTATAATCAAAACTGCTTTTGCAATATAAGAATTATGCAAATTTTTTTAGATAGCTTTTTAGACGATATACTGTTTCCTATGTGAATGTACCGTCTGCATAGAATGTTTGGAGGTGATTTCGAGCGTATGTTGTTTAAACTTCACAGTGAATACAAGCCCACCGGCGACCAGCCCCAGGCCATAGAAGCCCTTGTAAAAGGGTTCCGGGAAGGCAACCAGTTCCAGACTTTGCTTGGGGTTACAGGCTCCGGCAAGACCTTTACCATGGCCAATGTCATCCAGCAGCTCCAGAAGCCCACGCTGGTCATAGCGCACAATAAGACCCTTGCCGGACAGTTGTATGGCGAGTTCAAGGAGTTCTTCCCTGAGAATGCAGTGGAATATTTCGTCTCCTATTACGACTATTATCAGCCGGAGGCATACGTTCCTTCTTCGGATACCTATATTGCGAAGGATTCCTCGGTCAATGACGAGATAGACAAGCTGCGCTTATCTGCAACTGCATCCCTGTCAGAGAGGAAAGATGTGATTGTGGTGGCAAGTGTGTCATGTATTTATGGTTTGGGAAGTCCTGATGACTATCAGGAGATGATTGTATCGCTCCGGCCGGGCATGGCAAAGGACAGGGATGATGTCATAAGAGGACTGATTGATATACAGTATGACCGGAATGACCTGGATCTGGAAAGGGGATGTTTCAGGGTAAGGGGAGATGTGGTGGAAATCTACCCTGCGCAGGGCGGCGATTATTTGGTGCGGGTTGAATTTTTTGGCGATGAAATTGACAGAATAGCTTTGACGGATCCGCTGACAGGGCAGGTGCGGGCCACTCTGGAGCATATCTCGATTTTTCCTGCATCCCATTATGTGGTACCCCAGGAGAAGATTAATGAGGCATGTAAGAACATTGAAATTGAACTGGAAGAGAGGGTGCGTTATTTTAAAAGTGAGGACAAGCTTTTGGAGGCCCAGAGGATTTCGGAGAGAACTAACTTTGACATAGAAATGCTCAGGGAGACGGGATTTTGTTCGGGCATAGAAAACTATTCAAGGCATCTGGCGGGGATGCCGGCAGGCGCTATGCCCCATACCCTGATGGACTATTTTGGCGACGACTATCTGATAATTGTGGATGAATCCCATATAACGATACCCCAGATTGGGGCAATGTATACAGGGGACAGATCCAGAAAGACCACCCTGGTTGACTACGGGTTCCGGCTTCCCTCGGCGCTGGACAACAGGCCCTTATGTTTTGCGGAATTTGAGCAGCATATTGACCAGATGATGTTTGTATCTGCAACTCCTTCATCTTATGAGCGTGACCATGAACTGTTCAGAACAGAACAGATTATCCGTCCCACGGGCCTTTTGGATCCGGAGATTTCTGTGCGCCCGGTGGAAGGGCAGATAGACGACCTGGTATCCGAGATAAATAAGGAGACGGAGAAGCATAACAAGGTTCTGGTGACAACGCTGACCAAGCGGATGGCGGAGGACCTGACGGAATATATGAATGATGTGGGAATACGTGTAAAGTACCTCCACTCCGATATAGATACTCTTGAAAGAGCGGAAATCATCAGGGACATGCGTCTGGATGTGTTTGATGTGCTTGTGGGTATCAACCTTCTCAGGGAAGGGCTGGATATCCCGGAAATTTCGCTGGTAGCGATTCTGGATGCGGACAAGGAAGGCTTCCTGCGTTCCGAAACATCGCTGATTCAGACCATAGGAAGAGCGGCAAGAAACTCGGAAGGACATGTTATCATGTATGCCGACAATATGACCGATTCCATGGCATCCGCAATTGAGGAGACAGACAGGAGAAGAAGAATCCAGCAGAAGTATAATGAAGAACATGGAATTACGCCTAAGACCATTAGGAAAGCTGTCCGCGATCTGATCAGCATATCCAAGGTGATAGCGAAGGAAGAACTGCAGTTTGAAAAAGATCCGGAATCCATGGACCGCAAGGAACTTGGGAAGTTAATTGCCGATGTGGAGAAGCAGATGAAGAAAGCGGCGGCGGATCTGAACTTTGAAGCGGCAGCAGGCCTGCGGGATAAGATGGTGGAATTAAAGAAGAAGCAAAAAGAGCTTGAGGATGAAGAGAGAAAAGATAAAAAATAGAAAGGTATGGTTATTGTAGGATGAAATTATCAGACGTACATGTAGATGTCCCCAGAATGCGCCCAAGGGAATTTATTAAGATACGGGGCGCCAATGAGCATAATCTGACAAATCTTGATGTGGATATTCCACGCAATGAACTTGTGGTGCTTACGGGGCTTTCTGGTTCGGGGAAATCCTCTCTGGCTTTTGACACGATTTATGCGGAAGGGCAGCGCAGGTATATGGAGTCCCTTTCCTCCTATGCGAGACAGTTTCTCGGGCAGATGGAAAAGCCTAACGTGGAAAAGATAGAGGGGCTGTCCCCGGCAATTTCCATTGACCAGAAGTCAACCAACAGGAATCCTCGTTCCACAGTAGGGACGGTGACGGAAATTTATGATTATTTCAGACTGTTATATGCGCGGATTGGGATTCCCCACTGCCCCGGCTGCGGAAAAGAAATTAAAAAACAAAGCGTAGACCAGATGGTGGACCAGGTTATGGAGCTGGAAGAAGGGGCGAAAATCCAATTGCTTGCGCCTGTGGTAAGGGGAAGAAAGGGAGAACATGCAAAGGTTTTTGACCGGGCCAAAAGAAGCGGCTATGTGCGGGTGCGGGTTGACGGCAATCTGTATGAACTGACAGAAGAAATCAAACTGGATAAAAACATAAAGCATAATATAGAAATCGTTGTAGACAGACTTGTGGTGAAGCCGGGAATAGAAAGAAGGCTTACGGATTCCATTGAAAATGTGCTGTCTCTGGCGGACGGCCTTCTTATGGTGGATGTAATCGGCAGGGAAACCATTAATTTCAGCCAGAGTTTTGCCTGCCCGGACTGCGGTATCAGTATCAGTGAGATTGAACCCAGAAGCTTTTCCTTTAATAACCCGTTCGGAGCCTGCCCTGTGTGTTTTGGCTTAGGGTATAAGATGGAGTTTGATCCCGATTTGATGATTCCGGACAGAACCATGAGCATCAGAGACGGCGCCATTCAGGCGATGGGATGGCAGTCAAGCAGTGAGCCGGGCAGTTTTACCAATGCAATTTTACAGGCCCTTGCCAAAGAATACAAATTCAGCCTGGATACCCCTGTGGGGGATTTGCCGGAAGAGATTTTCCGCGTCCTGATTCACGGTACAGGAGGAAAGGAAGTAAAAGTCCATTATAAAGGGCAGAGGGGCGAGGGCGTTTATCCGGTAGCTTTTGAAGGGCTGATTAAGAACATGGAGCGCAAATACCGGGAGACGGGTTCTGACGTTATTAAGCAGGAATATGAAACATATATGCGTATCACTCCCTGCAAGGAATGCAGGGGGATGAGGCTGAAAAAAGAATCCCTTGCGGTTACAGTCAGCGATAAAAATATTTTTGAGATTACTTCCATATCAATTCGGGATCTGTATGCATTTTTAAAGGAGATGCAGCTTACCAGACAGCAGCAGCTTATCGGGAAGCAGGTTCTGAAGGAAATCAATTCCAGAGTAGGATTCCTGATTGATGTGGGACTTGATTACCTGTCCCTGGCCAGGGCCACGGGAACACTTTCCGGCGGGGAGGCCCAGCGTATCCGTCTGGCTACCCAGATTGGATCCGGACTGGTGGGAGTCTGCTATATTCTGGATGAACCCAGCATTGGCCTTCACCAGAAGGACAATGATAAACTGCTGAATACCCTAAAGAACCTCCGTGACCTTGGCAATACGCTGATAGTGGTTGAACATGACGAGGACACCATGCTGGAGGCCGACCATGTTGTGGATATCGGGCCGGGGGCCGGTTCCCATGGGGGGAAAGTGGTGGCCCAGGGGACTGCACAGGATATTATGGAAGTGGAAGAATCTGTCACAGGGCAGTATTTGAGCGGAAAGAAGCAGGTACCGGTGCCTGAAAGCCGTCGTAAACCGAAGGGCTGGCTGACGGTTACAGGTGCAAAAGAAAACAATTTGAAAAATGTTTCCATCGACATCCCTCTTGGCGTCCTGACCTGTGTGACCGGAGTTTCCGGCTCGGGAAAAAGTTCGCTGGTCAATGAGATTTTGTACAAAAGACTGGCCAGGGATTTGAACCGTGCCAGAACCATCCCGGGAAAACATAAGAACATTTCGGGAATCGATAAACTGGACAAAGTGATTGATATTGACCAGTCGCCCATCGGAAGGACACCCCGGTCGAATCCCGCTACCTATACAGGCGTCTTTGATATGATAAGGGATTTGTTTGCGGGAACGCCGGACGCCAAGGCCAAGGGATATAAAAAGGGAAGATTCAGCTTTAACGTAAAGGGAGGGAGATGCGAAGCCTGCGGCGGAGATGGAATCATTAAGATTGAAATGCATTTTCTTCCCGACGTGTATGTGCCCTGCGAAGTCTGTGACGGAAAGCGTTACAACAGGGAAACGCTGGACGTTAAGTACAAGGGCAAAAATATTTTTGACGTTCTGGATATGACGGTGGAGGAAGCGGTATCTTTCTTTGAGAATGTGCCGTCCATACGCAGAAAAATTGAAACCTTAAATGACGTAGGGCTTTCTTATGTAAAGCTTGGCCAGCCTTCCACTACCCTTTCGGGAGGGGAAGCCCAGCGGATCAAGCTGGCGGCGGAACTGAGCAGACGCAGTACGGGAAATACCATATATATCTTGGATGAACCTACCACAGGGCTTCATTTTGCCGATGTGCATAAGCTGGTTGAAATTCTTCACAGGCTTGCCGAAGGCGGGAATACGGTGGTAGTCATTGAGCATAATCTGGATGTAATTAAGACCGCAGATTATATTATAGACATGGGACCGGAAGGCGGCGACAGGGGAGGACAGGTGGTTGCAAAGGGAACGCCGGAAGAGGTTTCTGAAAATCCGGACTCCTATACAGGGATGTATGTAAAAAAAATGTTGAAAAAGTATAAAGATAATCTGGAAAAATACCGATAAAGTTTTTAAAGCATGGATGCAGGATAGAAAACGGATGGAACCGTTTTAAATGCTGTGTCCATTTTTATTAAATTTTTATGAAACCCCTTTGAAAATGTATTTCTATGGGTTATAATAAAACTATATGCGTTTGAGTATGGAAATTATAACATTGAAATGAGAGATACATTCAGTTTCGTTTGGGAGAAACGGCACTGCAAGTTTAAAATAAGAAAGGGGTACGAATTCATGCAGTACACAGATATCGGAATCGATTTAGGAACCGCCAGCATATTGGTTTACATCAAAGGGAGAGGGGTTGTCCTGAAGGAGCCCTCAGTAGTGGCTTTCGATAGAGATACAAATAAGATTAAAGCAATCGGGGAGGATGCAAGGCTGATGCTGGGAAGGACGCCCGGAAATATTGTAGCTGTCCGTCCTCTGCGCCAGGGCGTTATCTCAAATTATAAAGTGACAGAGCAGATGATGAAATATTTTATACAGAAGGCTCTGGGGAAGAAAACTTTCAGAAAGCCGAGAATTGCAGTCTGTGTTCCCAGCGGCGTTACGGAAGTGGAGAAGAAAGCAGTTGAAGATGCAACACTCCAGTCGGGAGCCAGGGAAGTCACGATCATCGAGGAACCGATTGCGGCAGCCATTGGCGCGGGAATTGATATTTCGAAACCCTGCGGCAATATGATTGTGGATATTGGCGGCGGCACTTCCGATATAGCAGTCATCTCTCTTGGCGGTACGGTTGTCAGCGCGTCCATTAAAATTGCCGGGGACGATTTTGACGAAGCGCTCGTAAGATATATGAGGAAAAAGCACAACCTGCTGATTGGTGAGAGAACTGCGGAAGATATTAAAATTAAAATCGGTTCTGCATTCAAACGTCCTGAAGTAGACTATATGGATGTGAGAGGGCGTAATCTGGTAACAGGACTTCCGAAGACAGTGAAAGTATCATCTGAGGAAACGGAAGAAGCGCTGAAGGAGACGACAGCCCAGATTATTGAAACAATTCACAGCGTTCTTGAGAAAACGCCGCCGGAACTGGCAGCGGATATTGCGGACAGGGGAATTGTTCTTACAGGCGGCGGCAGCCTGTTGCGGGGGCTGGAAGATTTGGTTGCAGAGAAAACGGGAATCAATACCATGACAGCGGAAGATCCCATGACAGCCGTAGCTATCGGGACAGGTAAATATGTAGAATTCCTTGCAGGATACAGGGAGGATTAAATGTTACTGTAAACAATGTGGACAGTAATAATTAAATAAAATGCCAATGTTGAAACTGGACAATTGGCGGAAAGGTGTATGAATGGTTAAGGGGTTATATACTGCCTATACGGGCATGATTAATGAACAGCACAGAATGGATGTGCTTACCAACAATCTGGCGAATGCCAGTACCAATGGTTACAAAAAAGAAGGGGCGACCAGCCAGTCATTTGATTCGATTCTGGCTTATAAAATTAAGGACACATCGGAGGGGGCCGGGATTACAAGACGGATGGGCTATCATCATCCGGGCGTAAAAATTGGTGAGGGATATACGGATTTCTCACAAGGGCCTATCAAGAATACGGAAAATACGTTTGATCTGGCATTGTCTGATTCGGGATTTTTTGCCGTATCCTATACGAACAAAGAGGGAGAAACATCCACGAAGTATACCAGGGACGGTGGCTTTACCCTGACACAGCGAGGGGACTTAGTGACCAGGGACGGTGACGCGGTACTGGATGTGGATGGCAGGGCCATAAGGCTTGATCCTCTTTTAAGCGCAGAAATCAATACCAGCGGTGAGATTATCCAGGATGGCAGTGTGGTGGCCACGATTCAGGTTACTGATTTTGAGGATTATAACTATCTGGAGCGCTTTGGAGAGAATTATTTCCAGCCCATTGAAGGGGCCAGGGAGCTGGATGAAGTAGAAGCGCAGGTATATTCGGGCTATCTGGAGACATCCAATATTTCCATGGTGTCGGAGATGGTCAACATGATTACCGTTTCCCGTGCATATGAAAGCAACCAGAAAGTAATCACGACTTATGACAGTACATTAGATATTGCAGTTAACCAGCTTGGTAAGATTTAAGGAGGTAGCATATGGTTAGGAGTTTATGGTCAGCGGCAACAGGTATGAATGCCCAGCAGACAAATGTAGATACGATTGCAAACAATTTGGCTAACGTTAATACGGTAGGATATAAGGGACAGGTAGCACAGTTTAAGTCACTGCTTTACCAGACACTGCAGACAGCTACTACAACGGCAAACGGAGATCCCAAGCCCACAAGTTCACAGGTCGGCCTTGGGGTACGGAATTCATCCATTAACTCTATCTTCTCCCAGGGGGCTATGCTTGCGTCCGAGAGTGATTCTTCCTTTGGTATTGAGGGAGACGGCTTTTTTGCGATTCGTGGCAATGATGGAAATACATACTATACCCGTAACGGGGATTTCACATGGGCCACCAATGGCGGAGGCGGAATGATTCTGACTAATCAGGACGGACTTCCGGTATTAAGTTCCAGAGGGCGTACAATTACGTTAAATTCAAGTTATGTTACAAACAGGATTTCGATTACCAGCGATGGCACGATCTGCTATCCCGATGACAGTGGAAATCCCCAGCCTTTGGATATGGCGATAGGCTTATTCCAGTTCAATAATCCGTCAGGTCTTGTGAGAAGGGGCGACACCCTGTGGGCGCGTTCAGATGCCAGCGGCGCAGCGCTGAATGAGGAGACGAATGAAAATTTAGTAAGAAGCAAGCTGCATCAGAGATATCTGGAGGGCTCCAATGTGCAGGTGGCCAATGAAATGGTAAACCTGATTGTTGCCCAGCGTGCTTATGAAATGAATTCTAAGGCAATTACAACAACAGATGAAATGATGCAGACAGCTAACAATCTGAAACGTTAATGAAACATAAAGCTTAAAATTGATGGAGGATTTATATGGAAATCGGAGGAGTGTCTTCTTTATATACAGACTATATGCAGAACCAGAATACAGCAGAGACAAAGCTGAAGGAATCTGTGGAAGGCAAAGACTATTCCCAGGCATCGGATGAAGAACTTCTGGATGTCTGTAAGCAGTTTGAAGCTTACTTCCTTGAACAGGTGTTTAAGGAAATGCAGAAAACCGTAGACTGCTTTAAGGATGAGGATAATAAGGATCCAAACGATAATCTGGTAGGCTTTTTTAAGGATAATACGATTCAGGAACTGGCATCTACTTCCACGGAAATACAGGGGACGGGGATTGCCCAGATGATGTTTGAACAGATGAAACGCAATTATAGTCTGTAAATATATGGTATGACATATATAGATTCAAAGACGCCGGTTTTAGGGCCGGCTTAAGACAAAAGACATAAAGGCTGCTGAAATGAAACGGTTAACCGTTTTGTTTGGCAGCCTTTTTATCAGCGGGAGGTTCTCTTGGAAACAGTCAGGGGTTATGTGGATCACATTATTTATCAGAATAAGGATAATGGATATGCGGTAGTATGTCTGGCCGCAGGGGATGAAGAACTGGTGTGTGTGGGAAATTTCCGCTCGGTGGAAGTGGGAGAGACGCTGGAAGTAATGGGAAGCTACGTGGAGCATCCCCTTTATGGGCGTCAGCTTAAGATTGAGAATGTGAAAGCCGTAACGCCCGATGATGTAGAGAGCATACAGAGGTATCTTGGATCCGGTGCGGTGAAAGGCATCGGAGAGGCGATGGCCGCCAGGATTGTAAAAAAATTCGGAGCCGATACATTCAGGATTATAGAGGAGGAGCCGGAGCGGCTTGCCGAAATCAAAGGAATCAGTGAACGGAAAGCAAGAGAAATTGCCCAGCAGATAATGGATAAAAAAGATATGAGGGAAGCCTTTGTCTTTCTGCAGAAATATGGAATATCCAATACCCTGGCTGTAAAGATATATAACAAATACGGGATGGAACTGTACGGAATCATGAAAGAAAACCCTTACAGGCTGGCGGAAGACATTGACGGGGTGGGCTTTCGGAGGGCGGACGAGATTGCCCGTAAAATCGGTATCCATACAGATTCCGATTTCAGGATTCGGAGCGGGATATTGTATGTGCTGCTTTTAGCAGCAGCGGAAGGGCACCTTTATCTTCCGGCGCAATTGTTGAAAACAAGAACTGGACAGCTTCTGGAACTTGACCCGGAACTGGCGCAGCCACATCTGGAAAATCTTGCCATGGATAAGAAACTGGTAATTAAATTGAAAGGGGAGGAAAAAAGAGTTTATGCATCCGCCTGCTATTATGCGGAACTTAGCTGCGCAAGGATGCTGCATGATCTTAATGTGTCAATGGGAGAGGAAGCGGCTTCCCAGGAGGAAGAAAAGGTAAGGACACTTTTACATACACTTGAAGAGGAACAGGGAATCGAACTGGACGACCTTCAGAGAAAAGCTGTGATGCAGAGTGTCAGGTCAGGGCTTACGATTTTGTCCGGCGGACCGGGAACAGGGAAAACTACGACTATCAATACGATTATCCGCTACTTTGAGTCGGAAGGGATGGATATTCTGCTGGCTGCGCCTACGGGAAGGGCTGCGAAACGGATGACGGAAGCCACGGGCTATGAGGCCCGCACCATACACAGGATGCTGGAGATTAACGGGGCAGTGGAGGAGGGGAAACATGCGCAGTTTGAAAGGAATGAAGAAAACCCTCTTGAGGCTGATGTGATTATCATTGATGAGATGTCCATGGTAGATATTTACTTGTTTAAGGCACTCCTTAGTGCGGTCAGTGTAGGAACCAGGCTTATTATGGTAGGCGACGTGGATCAGCTTCCCAGCGTAGGACCTGGGCAGGTGCTGCAGGATTTGATTGAGAGCAATTGTTTTCCGGTGGTGATTCTTAAGAAAATTTTCAGACAGGCGGGAGAAAGTGACATTGTGGTAAATGCCCATAAGATAAACCGTGGAGAGGATATTCCCTTAAATAATAAGAGCATGGATTTTTTCTTTTTGGAGAGAAAGGATGTTAATGTCATATACAAGCACATGATTCAATTGATCAGGGAGAAGCTTCCGCCCTTTGTGGAGGCGGAGCCATATGACATTCAGGTGCTTACGCCTATGCGGAAAGGGAATCTTGGAGTGGAAGTTTTAAACGGAATTCTCCAGCAGTATTTAAACCCGCCTTCCGGAGAAAAAAAGGAATATCAGTCGGGAGAAAGGCTATTCCGCGAAGGCGATAAGGTGATGCAGATTAAGAACAATTATCAAATTCCATGGGAAATTGTGAGTAAATATGGCATACCTATAGATAAGGGGATGGGGATTTTCAACGGTGACACGGGAATTATCCGGGAAATAGACGAAACTGCGGGGCTGCTTACGGTGGAATATGATGAACACAGGAGGGTAGAGTACCCCTTTGCCGGACTGGATGAGATTGAACTTGCCTATGCCGTTACTATACACAAATCCCAGGGGAGCGAATATCCGGCAGTCATTCTTCCCATTTTGTCAGGGCCGAAAATGCTCCTTAACAGGAATCTGTTGTACACGGCAGTGACCCGTGCCCGAAAATGCGTTACGATTCTGGGGAGCAGACAGACTATACAGGAAATGATTCAGAATGAAAAGCAGCATAAGAGATATACCAGTTTGTGTGACAGAATAAGGGAGATAATACAAGAGGAGAGTAAATGGCAGTAAAGGATAAATTGCTGGATTTAATATTTCCCAGGCGGTGCGTGGTCTGCGATGAACTTACGGACCGGCAGGGGGAAGCCCTGTGCAGCAGGTGCCAGGGAAGAATTCTGTACATTAAGGAACCGTGCTGTATGAAATGCGGCAAACAGTTAAAGAGCAGTGGGCAGGAATACTGCGGGGATTGTCAGAATAAGAAGCATTATTATATGCAGGGGACTTCGCTGTATGATTACGGGAGCATGTCAGATTCTCTTTTCCGGTTTAAGTATGCCGGCAGGATGGAATATGCAGATTTTTATGGAAGGGAACTGGCAGGGAAGAAAGCCGCCTGGCTTTCCGCGGTAAAGCCTGATGTTCTGGTTCCTGTGCCCATTCATTCTTCCAGAAAAAGGAAGCGTGGATATAACCAGGCGGAGCTGATTGCCGGGAAGCTTTCCCGGTATTCTGGTATACCTGTTAATACATCATTGATAAGCAGAGAGAGGAAAACACAGCCTCTCAAAAATTTAAGTTATGGGGAACGGCAAAATAATTTGAAAAGGGCTTTCAAAATCCGTCAAAATGATGTAAAATTAAGTACGATTGTAATTATAGATGATATTTATACCACAGGAAGCACTATTGACGCAATGGCCCAGGCGTTTATAGAGGCAGGTATTCCGGGTATTTATTTTATGACATTGACGATCGGCAGAGGAATTTAAACAACAGAAAGAATATAGGAGGTATGGCAATGAATGTACGCAATTGCAGAAAGTGCGGCAAAATATTTAACTATGTTATGGGACCAATAGTTTGTCCCAGATGCAAGGAAGAACAGGAAAACAAGTTCCAGGAAGTAAAGAAATACGTACAGGACCACCGTGGGGCTGATATTCAGGAGGTTGCAAGCGAATGTGAAGTCGATCCTGCCCAGATCCGTCAGTGGATCCGTGAAGAACGTTTACAATTTGCAGACGATTCACCCATAAGACTCCCTTGTGAAAATTGCGGTACCATGATTCAGGCGGGGCGTTTCTGTGAAAAATGTAAATCAGAAGTGGCAAATGAGTTAAAGCGCGCTTCAGGCAGGGATAAGCCGAAGGAAAAACCCAAGGAGGCAGCTCCTGCGAAGAGTGATCGCAATAAAATGCGATACCTTTAATTTTTATGCAAAACTTATGAAGCGGCTGTGCGCGTCATAATGTTTGGAAGGTACAAATTATGATAAATGAAGAAAAGGTCATCCTTATGACCAAGCTTGCGTCCTATGAAGCGGGCAAAGGCAAAAAGGATATTCTTGTGGTCAATTACTTCCGGAGCGACTATATAGGGTTCCAGATCTTAAAGTCAGTGATTGCCGCTACCATTTCTTTTTGTGCTTTATTTGCGGTATATGCTTTTTATAATTTTGAAGAGCTGATGCAGGATGTTTATAAGATGGATCTGCTGGAATATGGAAAGAGCATTATCATATTATATTTGTGCGCGGTGGGAGCGTACGGAGTTATTTCCTATGTCATGTATGCCAGCCGGTACAGCAGAGCCAAAAAAAGCTTGAAAAATTATCAGGTTAATCTTAGAAGATTAGCAAGTATGTATGATAAGTAAAGAGGAAGACCATATGACAACCTTACTAGTTGCAAAGCAGTATATAATTAACTTTATAAGCAAGTACGAAGTCTATTTAAAACCGCTTTTGAAATTAATACTGGCGCTGACTTCACTGATGATGATTAATGCGAAAATCGGCTACATGCACAGACTGGATAATACGGCCCTGGTGCTGATTATTTCCTTGATGTGTTCTTTTATGCCTACGAATTTTATTATTTTTGCGGCGGCGGTATTTACCGTGCTCCACATGTATGAACTGTCTCTGGAGTGTGCCGCCATCGCGCTGGTTTTATTTCTGGTGATGTTTCTTTTGTATTTCAGATTTTCACCGAAAGATACACTGGTGGTAGTACTGACGCCTATATGTTTCGTGCTGAAGATCCCCTATGTAGTTCCCCTGGCGATGGGGCTTCTGGGCACGCCTGCCAGTGCAGTTTCTGTAGGATGCGGTGTGGTGGCAAATTATCTGATTGCTTATGTGGCTGACAGTGCAGCCACATTGTCAGGTATGGGCGCGGAAGATATGGCTACGAAATTCAGGTTTGTTGTGGACGGTTTCCTCAACAATAAGGTTATGATGCTTACAATAGCGGCTTTTGCCGTTACAATTATTATTGTTTATCTGATAAGAAGGATGTCTGTCAATTACGCCTGGACCATAGCGATTATTGCGGGGGCGCTGGCTGACGTTATGATACTTCTTATCGGCGATTTGAAGTTTGATACTAATGTATCGATTACAGGCATAATTGCAGGAACCATCTTTTCAGTGCTGATTGCAAAAGTAGTTGAGTTCTTTGCCTTTAATGTGGACTACAGCAGGACGGAGAAGGTACAGTTTGAAGATGATGAATATTATTATTATGTGAAAGCAGTGCCTAAAATTACAGTTGCAACGCCGTCTAAGACGGTTAAGAGAATCAATACATCGAGAAAAAGATATTCGGGCAGCCAGCAGAGGAAATAAGAGTTAAATTTAATATTTGGGTAACGGGGAACAAATAAATGCTACGTGTATTAGAAATGGTAGAAACATACCTGTCACGGGTATCAGATATCAGATGGGCAGATGTTGCAGAAATTATCATTATTTCGTTTCTGCTTTATCAGATGCTGGTATGGATCAAGAATACGAAGGCGTGGTCCCTTCTTAAAGGTATTTTTGTGATAGCGGTATTCATACTGATTGCAGCGTATTTTGAGATGAATACCATTCTGTGGATTGTCAAGAATATGTTTAGTGTGGCCGTGACAGCCGTAATTGTCATTCTCCAGCCGGAACTCCGGAAAGCCATAGATGAACTTGGAAGGAAAAATATCATTACTTCTATTATGCCTTTTGAGTTGGGAAAGGGGTCGGCTGAGGGAAGATTTTCAGATAAAACAATTAATGAAATAGCGAAGGCATGCGTAGAAATGGGCAAGGTGAAAACCGGCGCCTTAATCGTGATAGAACAGGAGCAGAGCCTTGCGGAATACGAAAGAACAGGTATTGATGTTGACGGTATCGTTACCAGCCAGCTTTTAATCAATATCTTTGAACATAATACGCCCCTCCATGACGGCGCAGTAATCGTAAGGGGGAACAGAATCACGTCGGCAACCTGCTATCTTCCCCTGTCAGATAATATGCAGCTAAGCAAGGAACTGGGAACCAGGCACAGGGCAGGCGTGGGTATTTCGGAGGTGACAGATTCCCTTACTGTAATCGTTTCAGAAGAAACCGGAAAAATCAGCGCCGCGTATGAAGGAAAACTGGAACGGAACTTAAACGGCGAAACCCTGAAGGAGAAAATCCGGACAATACAGAATAAACCGGAGGAAGAAACACGCAAGAGAATTCTGTGGAAGGGGAGGGCTAAAGGTGAAAGGTAAACTGATAAAAAAACTGACCCATAATATTGGCCTGAAAATTGCATCCGTCCTGCTTGCAGTGGTGCTCTGGCTAATAGTTATCAGTATCAATAATCCGACCACTTCCGAGTCCTTTTATAATATTCCCGTGACATTGCTTAATACGGAACTTATAACGGATTCCGGGAGACTTTATGAAGTGATTGACGGGACTGACAATATCAGCAGGGTGACGGTCAGAGCTCCCCGTTCCATTGCCAGTGAACTGAAAGCGGAAAATATTATTGCTACGGCAGATGTTAACGAACTGAGCAGTCTGGATACCATATCCATTAAGCTTACAACAAACATTGCCAACCAGAGAGAGATTACCCTGACTCCCAGCCATGATATCATAAGGCTGAAAATTGAAAATAAAAGGAGTAAGGCACTGGCCCTTAAAGCCAGTGTGACAGGCACAGTGGAAGACGGTTATATGATAGGGGATATTGTGACTGACCAGAACCTTGTGAGGATATCCGGTCCGGAGTCTGTGATTGATCAGGTGGTGCGGGCAACTGCTAATGTTGATATGGATATTACAGGAATGACAAGCGATATTGTGACAAATGCTGAAATCAGATTATATGATAAAGATGATAATCTGATTGAGAACAGCAATATTACCCAGAATATCAGAACTGTAGGAGTGAAGGTCAGCATCTGGCAGACTGCATCGGTTCCGGTAAATTTCAGTATTAACGGAACACCTGGAACTGGAAGCAGGGTGACAGGAGAGATAGAAGGAAACGGAAGTACAATTAAAATAGCAGGGAAATCAAGCGTAATAAGAAATGTTTCTTCCATAGAAGTGCCTGCAGAGGAACTGGATATTACCGATATGACAGAAAGCCTCGTGAAGGACGTGGATATCCGTCCTTACCTGCCGGACAATGTTTTTCTGGCAGACAATGCTGATGCAGTTAAAACGGTTACAGTGAATATCGAACGGGAGGTATCCAAGAGACTGCAGATTAGGGAAGAAAATGTGCGGGTAACAAATATACCGGAAGGGTATGAGGCAAGTATTTCCGGTCTGGATGAGAACTTTATTATAGAAGTTATCGGACTTTCAGAGGAAGTGTCTGAACTGCGGGGCGGTGATTTGAGCGGTACAGTGGATATCCTAGCCTGGATGCAGCAGCATGGAATGAACAATCCTGAAACAGGCTTTTACACGGTTGAGGTGGAATTTAATCTGCCGGAAGGCGTGACACTTCTTGAACCGGTGACAGTGACACTTCATATATCGGAAATTGGTGGCGAAGAGTAGGAAAGGAATGGTTAGTATAATGGGCAGATTATTTGGTACAGATGGCGTAAGGGGAGTAGCCAATGATGAGCTGACGCCGCTTTTGGCTATGCAGCTTGGGCAGGCGGGCGCTTTTGTGCTCACAAAGGAAAATAAACACAAACCAACCATCATGGTAGGATGTGATACGAGAATTTCAGGAGATATGCTTGCAAATGCACTGATGGCGGGGATTTGTTCTGTAGGAGCCAATGCAGTGTATGTGGGCGTGATACCTACGCCGGCGGTGGCTTACCTTACAAGAAAGTATAAAGTGGACGCGGGGGTTGTGATTTCTGCATCCCACAACCCGGTAGAGTTTAACGGTATTAAATTTTTTGACGGTGATGGCTATAAACTGCCAGACGAACTGGAAGACGAGATTGAATCTATCATTAACAACAATATGAACGGAATTAAATTTCCCATTGGGGCCAATGTGGGAAAGATTAAATACCGTACAGACGCCAGGGAGGAATATATCAATCATTCCATCCGCTCTGTTAATATTGACCTGTCTCCCCTTAAGATTGTGGTGGACTGTGCGGAAGGGGCATCCTATTACACTTCCGTGGAAGCTTTGCGGGAACTGGGGGGCAATATCGTGGCTATCCACAATATGCCTGACGGCACAAATATTAATGCCAATTGCGGCTCCACCCATATGGAGGAACTAAAGGCAAGGGTAGTTTATGAGAAAGCCAATATTGGCCTTGCATTTGACGGCGATGCAGACCGTCTTCTGGCAGTGGATGAACAGGGAAATGTTGTAGACGGCGACCAGATTATGTCCATAGTTGGGAATCATATGAGGGAAAACGGTGAACTGGCCAATGACACGATTGTCGCCACGGTTATGAGCAACCTGGGATTTTTCCTGATGGCGGAGAAAAATGGCATCCACATAGAGCAGACGAAGGTAGGGGACAGATATGTCCTTGAGCGGATGAAGGAAATTGGGGCAAGCCTTGGCGGGGAACAGTCAGGACACATTATTTTCCTCAAAGAAAATACTACCGGAGACGGGCTTTTAAGCGCTCTTCATCTGCTGAAAGTTATGGTGGAAACTGGAAAAACGTTATCGGAACTGGCAACGATTATGGAGGTTCTGCCTCAGGCGCTGATTAATGCAAAGGTGCCTAACCATAAGAAAGAAAAATACATGGAATATCCTGAGATTGCCGATGCCATCCAGAAACTGACTGATAAGTTTGCAGGTCAGGGAAGAGTGCTTATACGTCCTTCGGGAACCGAACCGCTTGTCCGTGTAATGATAGAAGGCAAAGACCAGAAGATGATAGAAAATGATGCAAAACAGCTTGCCGAATTAATTCAGAACATTATGCTGTAATAACTAGTGCTTGAGAAAGAGATAGAAAGATGTTATAGTAATAAGAGAAAGACTTCGGCTGGAGGTTTCAGGCAGAAAGAAAATTGGAGGGAAGTGTTATGGTAAGCCAGAAAGTGGTTATAAAGAACCCAACAGGTCTTCACTTAAGGCCAGCCGGCATCCTATGTAAGGAAGCAATGCAGTTTAAGTCATTAATAACCTTTACATTTAGGGATAATACTGCTAATGCCAAAAGCGTGTTAAGCGTTTTGGGTGCCTGCGTGAAATGCGGCGATGAGATTGAATTTGTCTGTGAAGGCGAAGACGAGGTGGAAGCGCTGCGGACTCTGGTAAAAGCAATTGAAAATGGGCTTGGTGAATAAATAGCCCATAAGCTCAAAAGAGTATATGTATTATAAGGCCGGTCCCGTTTATATCTGGATCGGCTTTTTATGCAATAAGCTGGCTTGCAAAGTGTGGCAGCGTTTGCGGATAAGGCCCGTGAAGCATGTCAGCGTTTGGGCGTAGTGACGCAAGTGGAAGTTAACTGCTGGTGCAGCAGGCTTCTGCGGCGGGCAGGGTAAATTTTCCCTGCCGGAGGCTGAGATATTTGAAGAGGAGGAAATTATGTTAAATTATAAGCGCTATAGAAAGAATCCAGTGGTTGATTATCCGGAAAGGGAATGGCCCCGGAAAGAAATTGAGAGGGCGCCAATCTGGTGCAGCGTGGATTTAAGGGATGGGAACCAGGCGCTCATTGACCCTATGGTAGTGAGCGAGAAAATAGAGATGTTCCAGTATCTTATCAGGCTTGGATTCAAGGAAATAGAAATCGGATTTCCGGCAGCCAGTCAGATTGAGTTTGATTTTCTGCGCCAGCTTATCGAGAGGAAAATGATTCCTGATGATGTCCGTGTGCAAGTTCTTACGCAGTGCCGTGAGGAATTGATTGACCGTACCTTTGAGGCGATTGAAGGGTGCAGGGAAGCTATTGTGCATATTTATAATTCTACATCCACCCTCCAGAGGGATGTGGTATTTGGTATGGACCGGGAGGAAATCAAAGACATTGCTGTGAAGGGAACTCTGATGGTCAAGGAGCGCGCTGCAAAATTCCCAGGAAAAATTATACTGGAATATTCCCCGGAGAGTTTTACGGGCACGGAACTGGACTTTGCCCTTGATATCTGTACCGCAGTGCAGGAAGCCTGGGAGCCTACGAAGGAAAATCCTATCATTATCAATCTGCCTTCTACAGTGGAAATGAATACGCCCAATGTGTATGCAGACCAGATTGAGTGGATGGATCATCACTTTAAAAACAGGGATACCATTATTTTAAGTGTGCATCCACACAATGACAGAGGAACCGGAGTGGCCTCTGCGGAACTTGCGATGCTGGCAGGGGCAGAGAGAGTAGAAGGGACACTTTTTGGCAATGGGGAGAGAACCGGAAACGTGGATGTGCTGAACATCGCTTATAATATGTTTTCCCAGGGAATTAACCCCGAATTAAATATAGAGAAAGTCAACGAGATTATCGAGATTTATGAAAGATGTTGCAAAATACCTATCCATCCCAGGCATCCATATGCCGGAAAACTGGTGTTTACTGCTTTTTCAGGTTCCCATCAGGATGCCATCAATAAAGGGGTAAAGGCCATGAAAGAAAGGGGTAATGAGTACTGGCAGGTTCCTTATCTCCCCATCGATCCTTCTGATATTGGAAGAGAATATGAGCCTATTGTACGTATCAACTCCCAGTCTGGAAAGGGCGGGGTGGCATTTATTATGGATACTTATTTTGGATTCAAGCTGCCTAAGGGCATGCACAGGGAATTTGCCGATGTCATCCAGGCCATTTCGGAAAAACAGGGAGAAGTATCGCCGGATGAGATTATGAATTCGTTCCGGGCAGAATATCTGGATAAGAAAGAGCCTATCCACTTCCGCAGGCTCCGGGTAGACGATTTGAGTGAAGAAGTTAAGTCAGAGTTTGATACAAAGGTATATGTTACTTATACTGACAGAGACGTTCAAAAGAAGTTTGAAGCTGTAGGAAACGGGCCTATCGATGCGGTTCAGAGAGGTCTGAAGGAGGAACTTGGCGCTGCAATCAAGATACTGGATTACGAGGAGCATGCCCTTCAGAGCGGTTCCAATTCCCAGGCAGCAGCTTATATTCATCTGCTGGATGCGGATAATGGAAAAGTCACTTACGGCGTGGGTGTAAGTTCCAATATTACAAGGGCCAGCGTACGTGCAATTTTTTCGGCAGTCAACAGACTGGGACTGGGGGAAAGGAAATAGTAATAATTTCTTAATATATTCGTATTTATTTTTACACAATTTACTAGTGACGGCTTATATCTTCTATGCTATAATGAAAGTCGTATGATTTTGGATAAATCACTATTGAAAGAAACTGAAAGTGAGGAAATATGATGAAAAGATTACAGGTTTTTTTTCTTGCAGCCTTATCGTCATCTCTTTTATTAGCAGGCTGTGGAAAAGACTCAGGGGAACAGCAGCCGGTTGTGGGGCCCATCGTTGAGGCCCAGCCTGAATTACAAAAAGAGAATACGGAACCGGCCGAGCAGGAAACAGGAGGAGAAGAGCAGGAAACGGAAACGCCCCCCCAGGAAGGCATGGTAAGAAGCAGAATTACAAATGAATGGGTGGATGAGGAAGTTAACAATACCCGTCCCGTTGCAGTTATGATTCCCAATTCAAAGACAGCCAGCCATTATGGGATTTCCAATGTATCAGTCCTTTATGAATGTAATGTGGAAGGCAGCATGACAAGACTGATGGGCATTTTTGATGACTGGAGCAATATCAGCAAGCTGGGAAATATCAGAAGCTGCCGTGATTATTACGTATACTGGGCTTTTGAATGGGATGCCCTTTATGTCCATTTTGGCGGTCCCTTCTACATAGATGATATTATTGGACGTAAGGATACGCAGAATATTAACTGTATCGCTTACAGCAATGCAAGTTTCAGGGAAGCGGCCAAGAACTCCACAGACAATGCATTTACCAGTACCGAAAAAATTAAGGATGCAGCCAGCCACTATAATTATCCCCTGACATACAGGGACGGATATGCCGATGACCAGCATTATCTGTTTGCTTCCGAAAGTTCGCCCAATACACTGGATCAGTACTCAGATGCAATCACTGCTTCAAAGGTGGATATGTCCCCGGCTTATCCTGTAACTAACTGCTATTTTGTATATAATGAAAGTACAGGATTATACGACAGGTTCCAGCATTTGTCCGGCGACAGCGACGGCCCTCATGTTGACCTGGCCAACAATGAACAGCTTGCTTTTAAAAATATTCTGATTCAGAATACTTATTATGAGGTAAGGGATCAGAAGGGTTATCTGGCGTTCCAGTGCCATGATACAACCCGGGATGGCTGGTTCTTCACAAACGGCAAGGGTATTCATGTAACATGGGAAAAGACTACTGATTATGGCGCTACCAGATATTATGATGATGACGGAAATGAAATCAAATTAAATACAGGAAAGACCATGGTCTGCATTCTTGAAGACGGCGATACCTTTACAGTAGACGGAAAGACGATTGAAGCTAAATAACAATTAAATTAAATGGGACTGCAAAAGCAGTCCCATTTGCTTACAATAAGCTGGTTCATAAAATGTGGCATCGTTTGTTGCTTAAAATGAAATTTAAGGTTACAATAAAAAAAGATATTTAAAAAAAATTTTTAAATTGATGGTATGTTTTATTGGAAAGGACTTAGATGGGGGTTAAATGGACTTCTTAACAGAACTGCTGGACAACCAGATATTTATTTCCGCAGTTTTAGGCTGGCTGGTTGCGCAGATATTAAAAACACTGATTCACATGATTATCAATAAAAAATTCGTGGCCGAGAGAATGGTGGGAAGCGGCGGAATGCCCAGTTCCCATTCGGCGACAGTCTGCGCGCTTGCCACTGCTGTGGGAATGAAGTATGGCGGCGGAAGCTTTGAGTTTGCAATCACTGTCATGCTGGCAATTATCGTCATGTACGATGCCATGGGAGTACGCAGGGAAACCGGCAAACAAGGCCGGATACTTAATGAAATGCTGGAAGTATTTACGAATATGGGAAACCAGATAAGCGCTGAAGAAAAATTGAAAGAATTTGTGGGACATACCCCTTTACAGGTGCTGATGGGAGCCATCCTTGGCATCGTAATCGCCCTGATTGTGGGTACTCCGGCATAATATACTCAGCCCCCATAAGGTACCTTTTGAAGGAATGACACTTCCTACCACTTTTTCCGGTACTGGAGCGGAGTCATATTTTCGGTGCGCTTGAAAACTTTAATGAAATAGCCGGAATCCTGGAAACCGCAGTTGAGGGCGATTGTGTCAATGGAGTCATCGCTGAAACGGAGCATGGATTTCGCATGGGAAATGCGCTGGGAAGCCAGGGCATTTCCTAACGTTACGCCGTAAAACTTTTTGTATTCCCGGGACAGATGATATTTGCTGATAAAAAAACGACTTGATAAATCTTCAAGAGAAATTTTCTGATGATAATTTTCGCTGATATACTCATGAACCTGCCGTATCTTGGCAGATATGGTATATTCTCCCATTTTGAGGGATTCATTTTCCGTGAAGCAGAGGGTAATAATATCAGTAATATATTTGTTGGAGGTAAGTTCCATTAAAGGGCTCTTTGTCTGATGGCAGAGATAAAGCTGATCCAGGGCATCGGTAAAAGGCAAAATACTTCTGG
The DNA here is from genome assembly GCA_947177425.1 of uncultured bacterium. Classification (GTDB taxonomy): domain Bacteria; phylum Bacillota; class Clostridia; order Lachnospirales; family Lachnospiraceae; genus Suilimivivens. The sequence goes on along the minus strand of CAMWUN010000002.1, from coordinate 20,461 downwards.
GATGAAAGAGATAAGGGTTTTCACGGGAAATGTAGTAGTCATAATAGGAGCGGGCGTCGGGGCCGTTAAAATGTACCCACTTTAGACTCCACGGGTGGGAGGCGCTGCTTTCATGGGAATAGGGCTGGGCACAGTTAATAAATACGCAGTCTCCCGCAGAGAGCCTGCGCTGTTCGCCACAGTAAGACAAAGCGCCCTCACCGTCTAAAACGGTAAGAAATAAGAAGGAATTTAAGTTCTGGCGTTTACTGATATGGGGTTCTAAGCTCTGAAGGGTTCCCACTTCCTGGACGTAGAAATAGTGGGATTTTGCATAGGCGGAAGGGGTTGATAGTATCCGCGCAGAGGAAGTTTTGGGCATGGGAAGTCTCCTTAGTACAATTAGCAATATTTTTCTGTTTTTACGCAATATATTTGATTGCCATTGATATTATACAATAGTATACTCCCTAATGATATAGCAAAATAAGACAAATTTTAAAGGAGAAATTTATGCAGAAGACAGCTTTAATCACAGGAATTACAGGGCAGGACGGTTCTTACCTTGCAGAATTTTTACTGGAACAGGGGTACCAGGTGCATGGCCTTGTGAGAAGACACAGTATCAGTAATACATCACGTATTGACCATATTATTCAATCGGATTACAATAAAGTAAAATTTTTCCTGCACTTTGCAGATACAACAGACTCCAGCAACCTTATGCGGCTGATAGCGGAAATCCGTCCCACAGAAGTTTATAATCTGGCGGCACAGTCACATGTGGGGATATCATTTGATGTGCCGGAATATACGGCGGAAGCTACCGGGGTAAGCACCTTAAAGCTTCTGGAGGCAATCAGGGTAAACGGCGGCAATTGCAGATATTACCAGGCGTCTACTTCCGAATTATTCGGAGGGCTTCCCGAGACGGCGCCCCAGAACGAAAATACGCCTTTTTATCCGAAAAGCCCATACGGCGCGGCAAAGCTTTATTCTTACTGGATTACAGTAAATTACAGAGAATCCTATAACATGTTTGCATGCAACGGTATTCTGTTTAACCATGAGTCTCCCAGGCGTGGAGAAAACTTTGTTACCAGAAAAATTACCCTTGCCATTGCCAATATGATTGCGGGCAGGCAGGACAGGCTTTCCCTTGGAAATATGAATGCCAAGCGTGACTGGGGATATGCCGGGGACTATGTGGAAGGCATGTGGATGATGCTCCAGCAGGACAAGCCCGGCGATTATGTGCTTGCTACCAATGAGACGCACACAGTAAGGGAGTTTGTGGAGGCGGCTTTTAAGGAACTTGGCATTACCATTGTGTGGCAGGGCACAGGGGTAAATGAGAAGGGAATTGATGCGGATACAGGCAGGCTTTTAGTGGATGTGAATCCCGAATTTTACCGCCCGGCAGAAGTGGAATACCTTTGGGGAGATGCTTCAAAGGCGGAAAAGGTACTGGGCTGGAAGAGGAAAGTGGACTTTGAAGGTCTGGTAGCCATGATGATGGATTCTGACCTGAAAGCGGTAGCCGGCATGGACTGCAGGGAATACAGGGAGAGCAGGAAGGACAAATAATTTAGTTACGTAAAGAAGAGGATGATTGCATGCTTTCTGTCATATTCATCTGGCTGTATATGCTGTTTACCTGTTATGTGACAGGGTTTGCGTTTATCAGGCTTATTTCAGGTAAAGGCGTATTCCGGTGCGAAAAGGAAACCAGTTACCTGTATGCAGGCATAGGAGTGGTAACAGTTTATTCCCAGTTTTTCAGCATTTTCTGGAAGGTTGGTTTGGGAGCAAATCTCCTTTTGCTTCTTGTCTGCATTATATGTATTATATATTTAAAAAAAGAACTTGAGGAAAATCTGCATACGCTCCGGCTGACCATTTCACCGGTTAAGGCGTTTGCTGTTTTCCTGCTTCTTCTTTTGGCTGCCTATGGGACATCCAGGGGAATTATACATTATGATACAGGACTTTACCATGCCCAGAGTATCCGGTGGATAGAGGAGTACAGGGCTGTGCCGGGGCTGGGGAATCTGCACAGCAGGCTTGCCTATAACAGTTCGTCATTCTGCCTGTCGGCCCTTTACAGCATGGCATTTCTGGGAGGGCAGTCTTATCATTGCTGCGCCGGATTTCTGGCATTTCTTCTGGCGCTGGTCTGTATGGAAGGGGTAGGAAAAGGAAAGCTGAAAAAACCGCTGCTTTCAGATTTTGCACGGATTGTCAGTATCTATTATCTGCTGATAATCTTTGACGAAATGGTATCTCCGGCATCAGATTATTTTATGGTGCTTATGGTGTTTTTCCTGGTAATCAGATGGCTGGAGTTGATAGAGAGAAAAGAAAAATCCTGTCTGCCCTATGGGCTGCTGTGCCTGTTTGGGGTAGTCGTGCTTACAGTTAAGCTTTCCGGTGCGCTGATACTGCTTCTTGTTTTAAAGCCGGCGGTCATGATGGTGAGGGAGAAGCGTATAAAGGAGATTGTTAAATTCATCGGACTTGGACTTGGGACAGCGGCGCCGTTCTTTATCAGAAACGCGATTTTGTCCGGCTGGCTGGTCTATCCCTTTACTTTCATTGATTTTTTTTCCTTTGACTTTAAGGTTCCAAAAAACGTGGCTGATTATGACGCTAAGGAAATACAGGTCTGGGGAAGGGGATTCAGCGATGTGGGCAGATACGGGGAGCCTGTTTCAAGCTGGATGCCAGAATGGATTCGGAATCTGGATGGAACCAACAAGGTTTTTCTGGTCATGGCCCTTGGGGGAATCGTGCTGCTGGCATTTTTTCTGGGTTATGCATTTCTTAAAAGAAAAATGGAGATGGCGGATTTTCTGTTTGTGGAGACAGTACTGGCAGGCTGCTTTCTGTTCTGGCTTCTCAGCGCGCCTCTGGTCAGATACGGATGTGTGTTCTTATGGCTGTTTCCAGTGCTGGTATGGGGCAGTCTATATTTGAAAATCAGCCCCCACCTGGACAGATACAAGATATATCTGATTGTGGTCTGCGCATTTGGGATATACAAGCTGGCCGCCTTTGGGATTGAAGTGGGGAAAGCAGCTACGGCGGAATATATGGTTTATCAGAAAGACTATGAAAATTATGAGACGGAAGCCTATGAACTGCATGGTTATACGTTTTATCATCCGGTATCCGGCGACAGGACAGGATACAGGGATTTCCCAGCCTCTCCCATAAAAGCGGAGGATATTTTCCGGGGAGAGACTATCGAAGAGGGATTTCGGGATGTGATACATTCGACAGGGTTTTGACCATGTGGGCAGGCTGATGTATTTTTGTATATATCTGGCCCGTACAGGTATGCCGGCTTATAGATAAAAATAGAAAGGGAATTGTATAATGGAAAAAAATGATAAAATTTATGTGGCAGGCCACAGAGGGCTTGTGGGGAGCGCAATTGTCAGAAATCTCCAGGCAAAGGGATATACCAATATTGTTGGGAAAACCCACAAAGAACTTGATCTGACCAATCAGGCCATGGTGCGGGAATTTTTTGAGAAGGAAAAGCCGGATATTGTTGTTCTGGCTGCGGCCAGGGTGGGCGGAATAAATGCCAATAATACGGCTCCCGCAGATTTTGCATATGAAAATATGCAGATTCAGTGTAATGTGATAGAGTGCTGCCATAGATATAAAGTGAAAAAGCTGCTTTTTCTGGGAAGCACCTGCATTTATCCAAAGATGGCGCCCCAGCCCATACCGGAGGATGCACTTCTTACCGGCCCGCTGGAAGAGACGAATGAAGCATACGCTATCGCCAAGATTGCAGGAATGGAGATGTGCAGATTTTATAAGAAACAGTATGGCGATGATTTCATAAGCTGTATGCCGACAAATCTGTACGGCCCTTATGATAATTATGATTTGGACGGCTCCCATGTAATGCCTGCCATGATACGCAAGTTTCATGAGGCGAAGGTGAATGGTGCAGCTTCGGTAGAATTGTGGGGAACAGGGACACCTCTGCGGGAATTCTTATATGTGGACGATATGGCTGACGCCTGTGTTTTTCTTCTTGAAAACTATAATGGAGAGCGGCATGTAAATATCGGGACCGGAAAAGAAGTTACCATTAAGGAACTGGCGCAAATCGTTAAAAAAACAGTGGGATTTGAGGGCGAAATTGTGTGGAACAGGGATATGCCTGACGGAACCCCGAGAAAACTTACAGATGTAAATAAGCTTCACGGGCTGGGCTGGACACATAAAATAGAATTGGAAGAAGGCGTGGAGCTGGCCTACCAGTGGTTTAAGGATAATGTAGAAAATGCGCGGATGTAAATTTTCTGGAGATGAATGAGTGAGCCGGGCCGGACATATGTACAGTATGGATTCTGTGTCAGGCTCACTGATTTCTGATAGAAACAACATTGTTTGGCAGCATTTCAAAAAAACATATCAGAGGAATAAAAATGATAAGTGTTTATGATATTTTAGACAATATAATCCAGTATGAATTAGGAAAGAATCAGGCAGTTGCGGTTTATCCACTGAATGAGGCCGGGATGCTTGCAAAAGACATTCTTAGTGACAAATATGGTAAAAAAGCAATTATTATTGATAATTATTTGGCGCAGCATACCGATGACATTATGGTTATGGATATTGACCAATTTGAGCAATTATATTGTGCAGATATAACCATCATTATATGTGAACTGGATATGGAATTAAACAGGGAAATAGTGGAGGATTTGAGAAAAAGAGAATTAGTGTCTAAAACACGGAATATTTTAGACATAAGAGGCTATATGATTGAAAGTCCTGAAAAAGAGGAATATTTTGAGCAGATAAAAAGATTGTGTAAGGTGCAGAAAGCTGTGGAATATGGATTAATCCGCATTGGCTCTGAAAGCGATGGAGGTTATGTTATGCTGAATGATTTTGGCGATGATAATACGGCATACAGTTTTGGTATTGGTAACAATATAGACTGGGATGAAAATATAGCGGATTATGGCATAGACGTTTATTGTTATGACCACACAATTAATCAATTGCCGAAAGAAAACACCAGGCTTTTCTTTCAAAAGACAGGAATTTGTGGGGAGGACGATATTGAAAATAATTTACTGTCAATGGAAACTATCCTTAACAAAAATAATCATCAAAAGAAAAACAGACTGATTTTAAAGATGGATGTGGAAGGCGCTGAATGGGAATTTATTAATACTATTTCTATTGATACATTAAAGCAATTTTCACAGATGACATTTGAACTGCATGGTATAACCAATATTGCAAACCGTGAGATGATAATGAGGGCTTTAGAAAAATTAAATAAAACCCATTATATAATATGGGTACACGGAAACAATGGCGGAGGAAGCGAAACGGCAGGGACAGTAGTGATGCCAAGGCTTTTAGAGATTACATATGTAAACAAAGAACAGTATCCATGTGTGGAAGCACCATATGATTGTCCGCTGGATATTGACAGACCTAATATGGATGAATACCCAGATATAGAATTAAAGAATTGGTAAATAAAAGTTCAGCTTTTCTGAATTGTTGCATTGGCAAAAGGAAAAATATATTTGAGACTATGAATTAAATCGTATATAATATAGATGAGGGTAGTATCATCAAAGCAATGCCGGGTAAAGCGCAGGAGCGTTGCAGTAACAGGCATTGCGGAGCCAATTTCATAGAAAAGGAGGTGTGACTATGAGCAGCATGATGGTAAGAAACGGGTTGTATAATTCTTATTCCCATATTTCCAGCGGAAAGAGAATCAATTCGGCAGCGGATGACGCAGCGGGCCTTGCTATTGCACAGAAACTTCAAAGGCAGGAAAAAGGGCTTAATGTGGGCGCGCAGAATACAAAAGACGCCATGGGTGTTATGAACGTAGCGGACGGCGCTCTGGACGGCATTATGAGCCAGCTTCAGAGAATGCGTGAGCTTGGCGTGAAATCCATGAACGGACTGTATTCTGAATCCGACAGGGCAATGTACCAGAGAGAGATTGACGGTCTGAAGGAGGGTATCCAGTCACTGGCTAAAAATACTTCTCTGAACGAGCAGAATCTGCTTGACGGAAGCATGGCGGATATGCACCTGGCAACCAATCCCGACGGAGGCGGCATGCAGATCCGTATGGCTAACGCTACACTGGAGTCCCTGGGCATTGCAGATTTTGACGTGACCAGCGGCAACTTCGACCTTAGCGCAATTGACAGGGCCATGGAGAAGGTATCAGGGCAGAGAAGCACTATGGGTGCTTATACAAACCGGCTGGAGCATACTTATAATTACAATACAGCTTCCTATCTGGAGCAGTCCGGGGCCAGAAGCCGTATCGAGGATTTGGATATGCCGAAAGCAATTTCAGAGAAAAAGAAAGAAGAACTGATGGAGCAGTACAGGAGCATGATGCTGAGAAAGCAGATGGATCAGGAATCCATGATATCAAGAATGTTCCACTGATAATATCGGTGACAGTTAAACAGTAAAAGGTCTGCTGCACACTGTAATTTTTTACAGGTGCAGCAGACCTTTTAAAAAGAATATAAAAAAAGAAGATAGTGTATGCAGCGGCTATTTCGTTTCAATAGCTGCTTTGATGAAACCTTTAAATAAGGGGTGCGGACGGTTGGGCCGTGATTTCAGTTCAGGATGTCCCTGCGTGGCAATGAAAAAGGGATGTTCCGGCAGTTCGCACATTTCCACAATCCGCCCGTCAGGGGACAGACCGGAAAGTCTCATGCCGTGTCCGGTCAGGATGGAGCGAAAATCATTGTTTACCTCATAACGGTGCCTGTGGCGTTCGTAAATGACTTTTTCGCCATATAATTCATATGCCCTGGAAGATTCATCGAGGACACAGGGGTAAGAGCCCAGCCGCAAGGTTCCGCCGATATCCTCCACGCCGTCCTGGTCAGGCATAAGAGCAATGACCGGATAGGTGGCAGCAGGGTCTAACTCGATGCTGTGGGCGTCACTTAAGCCTGCCACATTGCGGGCAAATTCCACAATGGAAAGCTGCATACCCAGACAAAGTCCCAGGAATGGAATTTTATGGGTACGCGCGTATGTAATGGCGCAGATTTTGCCATCGATCCCCCTTGGCCCGAAGCCGCCGGGCACAAGAATGCCGTCAGTACCCTGCAAAATCCCTTCGGCAGTTTCTTCTGTCACTGTTTCGGAATCCACCCATTTGATATTGACGGAAACATGATTGGAGATGCCTCCGTGCTTTAAGGCTTCCACGACACTAATGTAGGCGTCGTGAAGCTGTACGTATTTTCCCACAATAGCAATCGTTACTTCCCCGGAAGGAGAACGGAGGGATTGTACCATTGTTTTCCAGTCCTCAAGATTTGGTTCCGGGCATGGGAGATTCAGACATTTGCAGGCCACCTGCGCCAGACATTCATTTTCCATGGCAAGGGGGGCCTCATACAGGTATTCCACATCAAGATTCTGTAATACATGGCTGTTGGGCACATTGCAGAACAGTGCAATTTTGTCTTTAATGGGCTGGTCCAACGGATGCTCACTTCTGCATACGATGATGTCGGGCCGGATGCCCATGCCCTGCAGTTCCTTTACACTGGCCTGGGTAGGTTTGGTCTTCATTTCCTGGGAGGCTTTCAGATACGGTATCAGGGTGACATGGATCAAAATTGCGTTTTCATGCCCGGCTTCATGCTGGAACTGACGGATAGATTCCAGAAAAGGCTGGCTTTCAATATCCCCTACCGTTCCGCCGACTTCGATAATGGCAATCCGTGTTTCCTGGTCAGTATAGTTACGGTAAAAACGGCTCTTGATTTCGTTGGTGATATGGGGAATGACCTGTACCGTTCCGCCGCCGTAATCTCCCCGGCGTTCTTTCTGCAGAACCGACCAGTAAATTTTTCCGGTGGTAACATTGGAATTTTTATCCAGATTTTCGTCAATAAATCTTTCATAATGCCCAAGATCCAGGTCAGTTTCCGTGCCGTCGTCAGTAACGAACACTTCGCCGTGCTGGATAGGGTTCATAGTGCCGGGATCAATATTGATATAAGGGTCAAACTTCTGCATCGTCACTTTGTATCCCCGTGCTTTCAGAAGTCTTCCAAGGGAAGCGGCCGTAATTCCCTTTCCCAGACCGGAAACAACGCCGCCAGTTACAAAAACATATTTTACTGCCATAATATCTCCTTAATACGATGTTTTTTAGAGTTAAACTCCTAGAGTTATGCTAAGGCATACCGGAAAATTATTTAATCTGTACGCCTGGATTTTAAATAAAAAAAGAGACGCCGCGGGTATAACCGCAGCGCCTTTGCTTTGATATAGAAATTTTAGCACTGAGAATTTTAAATGTCAATGGAAATTCAGCTTTTATAAAAAATTGATATTAGTTAATTTCTTTTTTATGGAATAATTAATAAGGGTGTGCTACAATAAAAATCGGTATTTAAACTGGAGAAAAGAATTGTCAGGAAAGAGAACAGGTTAAACTTATGAGAGTGGGATTCGATAATGAAAAGTACTTAAAGATGCAGTCAGAACATATCGAGGAGCGAATCAATAAATTTGGAGATAAATTGTATCTTGAGTTTGGAGGCAAATTGTTTGACGATTATCATGCATCAAGGGTTCTGCCGGGATTTGAACCCGACAGTAAACTCCGTATGCTGATGAAGCTTTCTGACAGGGCGGAGATTGTTATTGTAATAAATGCCGCTGATATTGAAAAAAATAAGGTACGTGGGGATTTGGGAATTACCTACGACGAAGATGTGCAGAGACTGATGAAGGAATTTGAGGGCCGCGGCCTTTATGTGGGGAGCGTGGTGCTGACCCACTATGCAGGCCAGACAAGGGCTGCTGATTTTAAGGAAAGGCTTGAAAAGAGAAATGTAAAGGTCTATCTGCACTATGCCATCGAGGGATATCCTTCCGATATTCCGCTGATAGTCAGTGACAATGGCTATGGTAGAAATGAGTATATTGAAACCACAAGGCCCCTTGTGGTAGTAACGGCGCCGGGGCCGGGGAGCGGAAAGATGGCGACCTGCCTTTCACAGCTTTATCATGATAACAAGAGGGGAATTAAGGCGGGATATGCAAAGTATGAGACATTCCCTATCTGGAACATTCCCTTGAAGCATCCGGTGAATCTGGCTTACGAGGCGGCCACGGCCGATTTAAACGATATCAATATGATTGACCCTTTTCATCTGGAGGCATACGGGGAGACAGCAGTCAATTACAACCGGGATATTGAAATCTTTCCGGTACTGAATGCGATTTTTGAAGGCATATACGGAGAAAATCCATACAAATCCCCTACTGACATGGGGGTAAACATGGCGGGGAAATGCATTGTGGACGATGAAGTGTGCAGGGAAGCTTCCTACATGGAAATTATCCGCCGTTATTATACAGCAATGAATGACGTCATCAAAGGCAAAGCAAAGGAAAATGACGTTTACAAGATAGAACTACTGATGAAGCAGGCCAAGATTACCACGGATGACAGGAAAGTAACGGTGGCGGCGAAAAAGAGGGAAGAGCAGCTTGGCGTTCCCACGGCAGCCATTGAACTTTCTGATGGAACGATTATAACCTCCAAAACTTCCGATCTGCTTGGGGCCTCTGCGGCGTTGCTTTTAAATGCTCTGAAGCATTTAGGAGGTGTAGATCATGATACACATCTGATTTCACCGCTGGCAATTGAGCCGATTCAGGAACTGAAGACCAAATATCTGGGTGGGAAAAACCCCCGTCTGCATACGGACGAAGTCCTGATTGCACTTTCCATCTCCGCTTTGACGGATGAGAATGCCAAAAAGGCGCTGGAACAGATTCCGAAGCTGAAGGAATGCCAGGTGCACACTTCTGTTATGCTCTCGGAGGTAGATATAAAAACATTTAAAAAGCTGGGAGTAAATCTTACCAGCGAACCAACAATAAAAGGAAAGAGTAACTAAATGAGCGAGAACAATTTAAACCAATACGAAGGCGGCCCGGTGGGAAACGGAGGCCCGTCCAATAACAACGGCAATAACGGTCCCGGAGGCCCGGGAGGAAACGGCAGGGATCCGAGAAGGCAGAATATTATCATGTTTGTGGTTGCCGCCCTCCTGTCACTGCTTCTGGTGAGTTCTTTTGTGAAGATTATCACAGGAGGATCTGAGCAGGAAGTTTCTTATAATGAATTTATACAGATGCTGGAACAGGAGAAAATCCAGTCGGTGGTCATTGGGGCAGACCGGATTTATATCCAGTCCAAGGCGGAAAAGGGAAGCCCGTCTGCGATTTTATACTTATATGGCATGAATCCGGGGGCAAGCTACTACACTGGCAAAATTGAGGATGATGACACACTGACCAACCGGCTTCTGGAACATAATGTGGAAGTAAAGGGACAGGTGGCTGACGGAACCAGTGCGGTAATCAGTTTCCTTTTGTCCTATGTATTTCCGTTCATTATCATGTGGGTGCTTTTGAGCCTTCTGCTTCGCAAGATGTCCAAAGGAGGCGGCCCCATGGGTGTGGGCAAGAGCAACGCCAAGGTTTATGTACAGCGGGAAACTGGCATTACCTTTAAGGATGTGGCCGGGGAAGATGAGGCCAAGGAGTCCCTTCAGGAAGTAGTGGATTTCCTTCACAATCCCGGCAAGTATGCAAAAATAGGGGCGAAACTCCCCAAAGGAGCTCTTCTTGTAGGCCCTCCCGGAACAGGTAAGACGCTGTTGGCAAAGGCAGTGGCGGGGGAAGCAAACGTGCCGTTTTTCTCCCTGTCCGGTTCGGATTTTATTGAATTGTATGTGGGCGTGGGGGCTTCACGTGTGAGGGATTTGTTCAAAGAAGCAACCAAAAACGCCCCCTGTATTATTTTTATTGACGAGATAGATGCTATCGGCCGGAGCCGGGACAGTAAATACGGCGGCGGTAACGAGGAGCGGGAACAGACATTAAATCAGCTTTTGTCAGAGATGGATGGTTTCGATACATCCAAAGGGATTCTGGTGCTTGGAGCCACCAACCGTCCTGAAATACTGGATAAGGCGCTTCTGCGTCCGGGACGTTTTGACAGGAGAATTATTGTAGATAAACCGGATTTAAAGGGAAGGGTTGAAATCTTAAAGGTACATGCAAAAGATGTGCATCTGGATGAAAGTGTGGATCTGGATGCCATCGCCCTTGCAACCAGCGGAGCGGTGGGCGCAGACCTTGCCAATATGATTAATGAGGCGGCAATTAACGCGGTACAGCATGGCAGGGAATATGTCACCCAGAAGGATTTGTTTGATGCAGTGGAGCAGGTTCTGGTAGGGAAAGAAAAGAAAGACCGCATCATGAGCAAAGAGGAGCGCAAAATAGTCTCCTATCATGAGGTGGGTCATGCGCTTATCAGCGCCCTCCAGAAAAATTCAGAGCCTGTGCAGAAAATTACCATTGTGCCCAGGACCATGGGGGCTTTGGGATATGTCATGCATGTGCCGGAGGAAGAAAAATATCTGCAGACTGAGGCGGAACTGCATGACAGGCTGGTAAGCCTGCTGGGAGGCCGTGCGGCGGAAGAGATTGTTTTTGGCAATGTTACCACCGGAGCAGCCAATGATATTGAGCAGGCCACCAATATTGCCACTAACATGATTACCCGTTTCGGCATGAGCAAGCGCTTCGGCCTTATGGGACTGGCAACCGTAGAAAATGAATATCTGGGCGGAGGCGCAAGGCTGACCTGCAGCGACAGAACAGCCTCCGATGTGGATACGGAAGTCATGGAAACCCTGAAACAGTGCTATGAGCAGGCAAAGGAACTGCTTGCAGGGAACAGGGATGTAATGGATAAGCTGGCTGCCCACCTCATTGAAAAGGAAACCATCAGCGGCAAGGAGTTTATGAAGATTTACAGGCAGGAGAAAGGCATACCGGAACCGTCTTTGGAGGACAATGCAGAGAACGATCCGAAGACTAAGGAAAGCGGGGAAGAAGATAAGAAACCTGCAGTAAAAGAGGAGGCGCCGCTACAGGCACCAGGAGAGACGGAAGGGGCAAAGACCGGGCAGGAAAATGCCAGTGACTTGGAGAGAGTTGTTGACGTGGAGAATACTGCAGCCCAGGAAAATACCGGAAACCCGGAGAGAGCCATTGACATGGGGAATGCCGGCGGCCCGGAGAGTTCTCAGAATTCAGGGGAAATTGGAAATACAGCGGATGCAGGCGGAAAGGTGGGGAACGGGGAAAACCCCCAGAACCAGACGACCGGGAGGTTTTCCAACGCATCCTCGGATATTTTTAAATAAAGAGCGTTTACTGGAAATATGGACATCATTACGAAAACGGAAGTTTGGGTATAATGATGTCCTTATCCTTGTGTGAGGGATGGAAGTATGTTTGATATTCAGGAAGAACTTAAAAAACTTCCCAACTGTCCGGGAGTTTATATTATGCACGATGAGATGGACAATATTATTTATGTGGGGAAGGCAGTCAATCTCCACAACCGCGTCAGGTCTTATTTCCGGAAAAACATTGGCAGAGGGCCGCAGATTGACAAAATGGTGACGTTGATCAGCCGTTTTGAGTATATTGTTACAGATTCGGAACTGGAAGCGCTGGTGCTGGAAAATAATCTGATTAAGGAGCACAGCCCCAAGTATAATACGATGCTTAAGGATGATAAGACATATCCTTACATTAAAGTTACGATGGGGGAGGCATATCCGAGAGTATTGTTTTCCAGACAGATGAAGAAAGACCGTTCCCGGTATTTCGGCCCTTATACAAGTGCGGCGGCTGTAAAAGATACCATTGACTTAATCAACAAACTTTACCAGCTTAAGACCTGTAACAGGAATCTTCCCAAGGAATGTGGAAATGACCGTGCCTGTCTGAACTATCATATTAAACAGTGCATGGCCCCCTGCCAGGGATATATTACCCAGGAGCAGTATCAGGAGCGGGTAAAGAAAGCGCTGGATTTTCTGAACGGCAGCTATCAGGATACCTTGAAGGAACTGGAGCAGAAAATGCAGGAAGCATCGGAAAAGCTGGAATTTGAAGAAGCTCTCCGGTACCGGGATTTGTACAACAGTGTGAAGCAGATTGCATCCAAACAGAAGATTACGGACAGTGACGGGGAGGATAAGGATATTATTGCGCTGGCAGCAGACGAACAGGATGCGGTGGTGCAGGTGTTTTTTATCCGGGACGGTAAACTCATCGGCAGGGAGCATTTTTATATGATGCACGTAATGGGGACAACGGGAAACCAGATTCTCCTTGACTTTGTAAAGCAGTTTTATGCAGGGACGCCCTTTATTCCAAGGGAACTGATGCTGCAGGAACAGATTGAGGATGGGGAGGTTATTGAACAGTGGCTGTCCAAACGAAAGGGAGCCAGAGTACACATAAGGGTGCCGAAAATAGGTTCTAAGGAAAAGCTGGTGGAGCTGGCGGCAAGAAATGCAGCTCTGGTGTTAAGCCAGGACAAAGAGCGCATCCGAAGGGAAGAAGGCAGAACCATAGGGGCGGTGAAAGAGATTGCCGCTTTGCTGGGGCTGGAAAGTGTGAACAGGATGGAAGCTTATGATATTTCCAACATCAGCGGCTTTGCCAATGTAGGATCCATGGTGGTTTATGAGAAAGGGAAACCGAAACGAAGCGATTACAGAAAATTCCGCATCAAAACCGTGTCCGGGCCGGACGACTATGCCTGTATGAAAGAAGTCCTTACCAGAAGATTTCTGCATGGTATGGAGGAACAGAAGGAACTGGAAGATAAAGAACTGGAAAAGGAATTTGGGAGTTTTACAAAATTTCCCGACCTGCTGCTCATGGACGGCGGCAAGGGACAGGTAAACATTGCCCTTCAGGTTCTGGAAGAACTTCATTTAAACATTCCGGTCTGTGGTATGGTAAAGGATGACAATCATAACACCAGAGGACTGTATTTCCAGAATCAGGAAATACAGATTGAAAGAACCAGCGAGGGGTTTAAACTCATTACCCGTATCCAGGACGAGGCCCACCGATTCGCTATTGAATACCACCGGTCCCTGCGGTCAAAATCACAGGTAAAGTCAGTTCTTGACGAAATTCCCGGTGTAGGGCCGTCCAGAAGAAAGGCCCTTATGCGGCGATTTAAATCCATTGAAGAAGTGAAAAATGCGGACGTGGAAACCTTAGCAGGGGTAGATGAGATCCCCAAGTCTGTCGCAGAGGGGATTTACGCATTTTTCCATGAAGGGAAATAGGACATTGGCTGTGACCAGTAACTGCAGGCTTTCCTGCTCCGGCCGGAGCCGCCAGGGAGTATTGAGATTATTGGGCATTTATGGTACAATACACTATAAAAAGAAATGAAAAAGGAGCAGGGTATGGCAATCGTAAAACTGGAACAGATTATTGGGAAGATGAAGCTGGAAAATTTGACTCCGGAACTGGATATTTCCAAGATTAAAATTACACAGCCGGATATCAACAGGCCGGCTCTTCAGATGGCAGGGTATTTCGAGCATTTCGAGGCCACCAGACTGCAGATTATCGGATTTGTGGAGTACACCTATATGCAGGGGCTGCCGGAGGAAAGAAAGAAGGAAATTTATACGAAATTCCTTTCCTGTGAAATACCGGCGATTGTCTTTTGCCGGGAATTAAAGCCGGACGACCTTTTCTTACAGATAGCGGTGGAGAATGAGGTTCCTCTGCTGATGACGAAAAAAGCCACATCCGGGTTTATGGCGGAGATTATCAGATGGCTGAATGTTATGCTTGCGCCCTGTATTTCCGTGCACGGCGTGCTGGTGGATGTATACGGCGAAGGCGTCCTGATTACAGGCGAGAGCGGCATAGGAAAATCAGAAGCAGCGCTGGAACTGATTAAGAGAGGCCACCGTCTGGTAACGGACGACGCGGTGGAAATCAGGAAGGTGAGCGATGATACGCTGGTTGGCTCCGCACCGGATATCACCAAGCACTTTATCGAACTGCGTGGTATCGGTATTGTGGATGTGAAGACTTTGTTTGGTGTGTCCAGCGTAAAGGATACCCAGAATATTGATTTGGTCATCCGTCTGGAAGACTGGGACAAAGAAAAGGAATACGACAGACTGGGGCTGGAGGAGGAGTATACGGAGTATCTGGGCAACAAGATTGTGTGCCATAATATTCCCATCCGTCCGGGACGTAATCTTGCTATTATCTGTGAGTCTGCGGCAATCAATCACCGTCAGAAAAAGATGGGCTACAATGCGGCCCAGGAACTTTACAGAAGGGTGCAGGAATCTCTTACAAGAAAAAGAGACGATGATGAGTAAAATTTTATAAGGCAGGCATAAAAATTTGAAAGCATAAAAATTTTATTCTAAAGCATAAAAATTTTATTTGAAAGCATAAAATTGCGAAACAATAATAAAGATAAAGAGAGGGTTATGTATGGGCAAGTACGTATTTGGCGTGGATGTAGGCGGCACAACTGTTAAACTTGGTCTGTTCAGCGAAGAGGGAGAACTTTTTGACAAGTGGGAAATTCCTACCAGGACGCAGGAGTGCGGCAGGCATATTCTTCCCGATGTGGCGGAGAGCATCAGAGGGAAAATTAAAGAAAAACAGATAAAGCAGGAAGAGATAGCGGGTGTGGGCGTGGGAGCTCCCGGTCCTATCGATGAGGAAGGTGTTGTACACAGGGCGGTTAATCTTGGATGGGAAACCTTCAGCATTAAGGAAACTTTAGAGGATGAACTTCATGTGCCGGTCAGAGCAGGAAATGATGCAAATGTGGCAGCCCTCGGGGAAATGTGGAAAGGCGGAGGCCAGGGCAGCAGCGATATAATTATGGTGACGCTGGGAACAGGTGTAGGCGGCGGAATCATCACTGGCGGAAAGGTTTTGACAGGCTATGCGGGAGCCGGGGGAGAAATCGGCCATATCCATGTGGATGACGGGGAAGAGGAATGCTGTGGATGCGGCAATAAGGGCTGCCTTGAGCAGTATGCTTCGGCAACAGGCATTGCAAGGCTGGCAAAGAGAAAACTGGGAGAGAGCGGTAAGGACAGTATCCTCCGGGGCGGCAAGGTGACGGCAAAGACTGTTTTTGACGCAGTAAAGCAGAAGGATGCCCTTGCCATGGAAGTTGCAGAAGAATTCGGTAAATATCTGGGCGACGGGCTTTCTGTTATTGCAAGCGTGGTCAACCCGGAAACCATCGTAATCGGCGGCGGCGTGTCTAAAGCCGGGGAAATATTAATGGATTATATCAAGCCATCTTTTATGAAAAATGTTTTCCATGCAAACAGGGAAGTAAAATTTGTCCTTGCGACTCTTGGAAATGATGCAGGCATATACGGCGCCGCAAAACTGGTGCTGGATGCCAGATAAAAAAGAAACAGCAGGTGTGAAAGTGGAGAAAATCAGTTCATTTATCTATGAGTTTATCAGCGCTTGTGTGCCCGGGGAAGATATCCTGTTAAATGAGCCTATGAGCAGACACACGACCTTTAAGGTGGGCGGAGAGGCAGGATGCCTGGTGAGAATCAGCGAAACCGGGCAGATTGCCAGAATCGTTCCTCATTTAAAAGAGGTAGGGATTCCGTATTTTATTATAGGCAATGGAAGCAATCTGCTTGTGGGGGATAAGGGGTATCCGGGCGTGATTCTCCAGATAGGAAGCAGAATGAATAAACTTGCGGTGGAAGGAACACGTATCAGGGCACAGGCAGGCGTATCTATGATACAGGCAGCCAGGTGCGCACAGGAAAATGGACTGGCCGGGCTGGAATTCGCTTCGGGAATACCGGGAACATTGGGCGGAGGTACGGTAATGAATGCCGGAGCCTACGGCGGCGAATTAAAACAGGTGATTAAAAAGGTCACTGTCATGGATGAGCAGGGTGAAATTCTTGAAATCTGCGGAGAAGATATGGAGTTTGGCTACCGCACCAGTATTATTAAAAACAGACCCTTTATTGTTCTGGAGGTTTTAATGGACTTAAACCCGGGCAACAAAGAAGAAATCCGGTCAAAGATGGAGGATCTTGCAAAAAAAAGGCGGGAAAAACAGCCCCTGGAATTTGCAAGCGCAGGCAGCACTTTTAAGAGACCGGAAGGATACTTTGCAGGGAAGCTGATTATGGATGCAGGGCTTCGCGGGTTTGCCGTAGGCGGTGCCAGAGTCTCCGAAAAACACTGTGGATTTGTCGTAAACACCGGAACGGCATCAGCGGCTGACATTGTGGAAGTCATAAGGGAAGTACAAAGACAGGTAAAAGATAAATTTGGAGTTACCCTGGAAAGGGAAGTGATTTTTCTGGGTGATTTTTAAGGAGGAAGAGCATGCGGTTTGTAGTTGTGACGGGTATGAGCGGCGGCGGAAAAAGTACGGCTTTGAGGATGCTGGAGGATGCGGGGTTTTATTGTGTGGATAATCTTCCAGTGCTTTTAATTGAGAAGTTTGTGGAACTTATCGCGGCTCCCGGCGGGGAAGTGTCCAAAGTCGCTTTGGGACTGGATGTGCGCGCAGACCAGGCATTTGACGATGTACGGAAGATACTTGAGAAACTAAAGGAAAACGGCTATAAGTTTGAAATCCTTTTTATGGAGGCCAATGACCGTACTTTGCTAAAACGCTATAAGGAAACCAGGAGGATGCATCCTCTTTCCCCTGACGGGCGTATAGAAGACGGAATCAGAAAAGAAAGAGATATATTAAGCAATATCAGAAAAAAATCCGATTATGTGATTGATACGTCCAGCCTTCTGACCAGAGAATTAAAAGAAGAGTTGGATCGTATTTTTGTGCAGAATAAGGAATATAACAGCCTTATGGTCAGGATTTTGTCGTTTGGTTTCAAGCATGGGATTCCGGCAGATGCGGATCTGGTATTTGATGTGAGATTTCTTCCCAATCCTTTTTATATAGATGATTTAAAACATAAAACAGGAAATGATGCCGAAGTGCAGGATTATGTCATGAGTTTTCCGGAGGCGCATATATTTATTGAGAAGCTGACAGATATGATAGAGTTTCTGATTCCCAATTACATAAAAGAAGGAAAGTACCAACTGGTGATTGGGATAGGCTGTACAGGCGGAAAACACAGAAGCGTTACGCTGGCTAATAAGCTGCATGAATGCATGAAGGATAAAGGCGGATACGGGATAAACATATCCCACCGGGATGTAGGACAAGGCGTTTGAGAGCCTTTAGGAAGCAGTAAAGGGGCAGATATGTCATTTTCATCAGATGTAAAGGAAGAATTGGAGAAAGTAGTTCCAGACTCCAGACACTGCCAGTTGGCGGAATTGGCGGCAATTGTTCAGTTTGGATGCAAGATTACGGCAAAAGACGGGCAAAATTTGGCAATTTCTTCCGAAAATCCATTGGTATCCAGAAAGTACTTTACATTAGTGGAAAAAACATTTATTATTAATGTTAATGTGAAAAAATTGCTGCAGGCAGTTAAGATTTTGGATGAAGAAGGGAATAGAAGCAGGTATCCGTATCAGGCTGATCCTCTTCTGATTAAAAATAGTTGCTGCAGGCGGGCATTTCTGAGGGGCGCTTTTCTGTGCATTGGCTCCATGAGCGATCCCAGAAAAGGATATCACCTGGAATTTGTATGTGAACATGAGGAACAGGCTGCGCAGATACAGCAGGTTGTGTGCAGTTTTGATATCGAAGCTAAAATAGTCAGACGGAAGAAGTACTTTGTAGTATATTTAAAGGAAGGGTCAGGAATTGTTGATCTTCTGAATGTTATGGGGGCGCATTTATCCCTGATGCTGCTTGAGAATCTTAGGGTTGAAAAGGAAGTGCGTAACTCCATTAACAGACAGGTTAACTGCGAGGCTGCCAATATCACAAAGACAGTGAATGCAGCCAACAAGCAGATAGATGACATCATGCTTTTACAGAAGCATTATGGATTATCAAATTTACCGGAGTCTTTAAGACAGATGGCGGAAATCAGGCTGGAATATCCTGAGAGTTCACTTCAGGAATTGGGAAGGTACCTTAATCCACCGGTAGGCAAGTCCGGTGTAAATCATAGATTACGTAAACTCAGTGAAATGGCTGAGAAGATTAAGGGATAAAGGAGGAGTTATTATGATTGAAAAATCTATTAAGATTCAGCTAAACGGCGGTCTTGAAGCCAGACCCGTAGCAATGCTGGTGCAAGTGGCAAGCCAGCATGAAAGTTCCGTCTACATTGAAGCGGAAGGCAAGAAAGTAAATGCCAAAAGCATCATGGGGATGATGAGCCTTGCTCTGGGTACCGGTGAATCCGTAACTGTAATTGCGGACGGAAGCGATGAACTTGAAGCGATGACATCTATTGAAGAATACTTAAGCGGCAGCAAACAGCAGGGGTAAAATAGCATAAAAGTGTGAGGGCAAAGCATAGGCTTTGCTCTTTTTCCCATCAGGAGGGATATGGGACGCAAAATGGAGAACGATTATATGGAAAACAAAAAAATGCTTTTCATCTATAATCCAAAGGCCGGCAAAGCGAAGATTAAAAGCAATCTTCTGGATATCATTGATATCTTTACGAAAGCGGGCTATGAAGTCACAGCATACCCGACACAGGCCAAGGGTGATGGACAGAGAGCCGTCAGGGAACGGAAAACGGGATATTACGATATGGTGGTATGCAGCGGAGGGGATGGCACACTGGATGAGGTAGTCTCCGGAATGATGCAGTGCGAAAAGAAGGCGGTGATTGGCTATGTACCTGCCGGAAGCACTAACGATTTTGCGAACAGCCTTAAGATTCCGAAAAACATGTTAAGTGCAGCACAGGTCATTGTCGAAGGAAATACTTTTGGATGCGACATCGGCATGTTTAATGATGACTTTTTCGTATATATTGCCGCTTTTGGCGTATTTACGGATGTTTCCTATGAGACGCGGCAGGATATCAAAAATGTGCTGGGGCATATGGCGTACATATTGGAAGGGATGCGCAGGCTTTCGGCAGTCAGGGCATATAAAATGAAAGTGGAAAGCGAAGAGTTTACGGTGGAGGGGGAATTCCTTTTCGGAATGATTACCAATTCCGTTTCCGTAGGCGGATTCAAGCGCATCACAGGGAAGTATGTACAACTGGATGACGGGGAATTTGAAGTGACACTGATTAAAAAGCCTTCTAATGCCATGGAACTAAACCTGATTATGGCATCCCTCATTAACCGGAATATCAATACAGACTGTATGTACTGTTTCAGGACATCTTCCCTGCGGTTTACTTCGGAAGATGAAATTGCCTGGACTCTTGACGGTGAGTTTGGCGGAAAGCATACAAGAGTCGATATAATCAATCAGAAGCAGGCCCTTGATATCCGGGTGCCTGGCAAGGAAAATTAGTAAAATTATATTCCATTTTTTAGAGGAATAGGGTATAATAGGAAGCGACTAGAATGTTATAAATTTAACGGAGGTAAATAAAATGTTAGTATCAGCAACAGAAATGCTTCAAAAAGCAAAAGCAGG
>CAMWUN010000001.1 GCA_947177425.1 uncultured bacterium | reverse complement strand
AAAGGAAAGCAAGTTTCCAAAGGAAAGCAAGTTTCCAAAGGAAAGCAAGTTTCCAAAGGAAAGCAAGTTTCCATAGAAAAGCTTGGGGAGATTTTTTTAAAGCTGCAGAAAATGGGAGCCGCTAATATCAATCTGGTGACGCCGGACCATCATGTTATGGCGATAGCCCGGGCTGTGCTGGAAGCAAGGCAAAAGGGACTTGTAATTCCCGTGGTATATAATGGAAGCGGTTATGAAAAAAGAGAGGTTATAAGAAACCTGTCAGGAGTGATAGATATTTTTCTGACAGATTTTAAATATATGGACGGGGAACTTGCCCGGAAATATTCTTATGCGCCGGATTACCCGGAGGTGGCAAAGGCGGCCTTGGAGGAGATGGTAAAGACGGTGGGCAGCCCTGTCTTTGACAGGGAAGGAATGATGCGCAGGGGCGTTATTGTAAGGCATCTGCTGCTTCCGGGGCACAAGAAAAATGCAAAAAAAATTATTTCTTATGTGTATAAAACTTACAGGGATAATGTTTTTATAAGCCTGATGAATCAGTATACGCCTTTTGACAGGGTGAAGGGGAATCCAGAATTTGGAAGCCTTTGCAGAAAGGTTACGAAAAGGGAATATGAAGATGTGGTGGATTATGCTATCGGCCTGGGGGTGAGAAACGCCTTTATCCAGGAGGACGGTGCGGCAGAGGAAAGCTTTATCCCCTCCTTTGACGGCGAAGGGGTGGATTGAGAAAAAACATGAAAGGACAGAATAATTCTCCATTTTTTACAGATAATAACTCCATGACCAATGCGAAGCAGGGGATATACAAGTGGAAATGGAGGAAGTAATAAATGAAAGCAACAGGCATTGTCAGAAGGATAGACGATTTAGGCCGTATAGTAATACCAAAAGAAATCAGACGGACTCTCCGGATAAGAGAGAGCGACCCGCTTGAAATATTCACCGACAGGGAAGGCGAGATTATTTTAAAAAAGTATTCTCCTATTGGCGAGATGAATACATTTGCAAAGCAGTATGCGGAAAGCCTTTCACAGGTGTCGGGACGGACAGCGCTGATTGCAGACAGGGATCAGTTCATAGCAGTGTCAGGCGGTTTTAAAAGTATTCTGGGCAAGTCCATCAGCAAAGAACTGGAGGATAAGCTGAATAAAAGAGAAATGCTGATTGCGTCAAAGGACGACGCAAATTTTATTCCTATCACCCAGGACGTGACGGATGACTTCCAGCAGGAAGCAATCAGCCCCATTATCTGTGAGGGCGATATGATTGGCGGGGTTGTATTGATTGACAATGGGGAAAAGGGAAAGATGGGGGAAGTGGAGCAGAAACTGATACAGTCTGCCGCAGGGTTTCTGGGAAGGCAGATGGAACAGTAAGGATGGAAAAAAGTCCGGCAATGTAAAGAAGTGCACTTTACAGTCCGGACTTTTATAATACAGTGTTATGTATATACATCCCAACAGACAGCAGTCGGTATCAGAGGGGGGTTGGTAATACTGGTGTTAAACATGGTAAGAGCTTCCCGACAGGAAAAATCTCCCATTTCATAATAATTCTTAGTCGTGCGGTTCAAGCGCTCTATGGAAACGGAACGGTTTGCCTTTTTAGGCTGGTCGCTGATAAAACGGATTTCATCGGTTGCGTATTCTTCGTCAAGTTCCGGGTCATCCTCTTCCTCATAAAAGGGGTCAAAGAGAAGGACTCTGTCTTCTTCAATTCCGGTCAAAAGTACATAGTGCCCTACTTCCAGGAACAGGTAAACCAAAACAACGCCGCCCTTTTCAAGTGCCCTGGTGACAGGGCTTCCAGGAGCGATTACAACGTCTTCTCCTACATAGTGTTCACAGTGGATAGGAAAATTTTTAACCTGACCGAAATGGTTCAGCCAGCAGGTGATAAAATTCATGGCAGCTTTGGATGTGCCGCGCTTGCAAAGTTCACCTGCTTCATTGTAGGTGTCCATGCAGTAGAGCATGATAAATTTGACAATATCGGGATAGATATCCTCCCGGTCAAAAAGATAGCGGATTCCATTGAGGACAGTTACAGGTCCGCAGTCATATTCGGATGTCTGGTAATTTAATAAATTTTTCATTGTGTACTCCGGGACAAAATAGCCATTTATACATAGCGGGGGGTATTCCACCTTATAATTGTATGGTGCAAAGTGATTGTAATATACCGCTGTTTGGCACATTTGTCAAGAATATAGAGAGTCATACACAAAATATATTTGACATAATGCATTCAGGGGAATATAATATAAATCATATAATTCATACTAGAAAAGTAGGAATTAATGTGTCGCGTAGAATCACAATGGCGGAGAACAGAATATCCGCCGGATAATTTAAGGAGGAAAAATATGAGCGGAATCAAAGAAAGTGCATTGGAATTGATTGGAGGTACGCCTATTTTAAGGCTGAACCGCTATGGGAAGGAGGAGAAAAAAGCGGAAGGGGTGTCGATTCTGGCAAAGCTGGAGTATCTGAATCCGGCAGGCTCAGTAAAGGACCGTGTTGCCCTTTCCATGGTGGAGGATGCAGAGGCAAAGGGTATATTGAAGCCGGGGGCTGTAATTATAGAGCCTACGTCGGGGAATACCGGTATCGGACTGGCAATGGTGGCAGCGGCTAAAGGGTACAGGGCGATACTGACACTGCCAGATACCATGAGTGTTGAACGCAGAAACCTTCTTGCAGCTTATGGAGCCGAACTGGTGCTTACGGAAGGTGCAAAGGGCATGACAGGGGCCATAGAAAAGGCAAATGAACTTAAAGAGTCTATTCCGGGGGCAGTGATACTTGGACAGTTTGTAAATCCTGCCAATCCCCAGGCGCACAGAAGGACTACAGGACCTGAAATCTGGGAGCAGACGGAAGGCCAGGTGGACATTTTTGTGGCCGGGGTAGGCACTGGCGGAACCATTACCGGTGTGGGAGAGTATCTGAAGTCCAAAAATCCTGCTGTAAAAGTGGTTGCAGTGGAGCCTGCCTCAAGCCCTGTTCTTTCAAAAGGGACAGCAGGACCGCATAAGATTCAGGGGATTGGGGCAGGATTTGTGCCAAAAGCGCTGAACACAGAGATATATGATGAGATCATTACGGTTGAAAATGAAGATGCTTTTGCGGAGGGAAAGGCGTTTGCAGTGAGCGAAGGCATACTGGTGGGAATATCTTCGGGAGCAGCATTAAAAGCGGCATTGATTTTGGCGAAGCGGCCTGAAAATGCCGGGAAAAATATAGTGGTTCTTCTTCCCGATTCAGGGGATAGATATTTATCCACACCTTTGTTTAGTAATAATTAAATTTTTTTTTGGTATTTGTTAATTTTATTTATGGAGAATATTGACATTTCTATCGGCTAACAGTATAATGAACCAACTATTAATAATCAACATCGGGCGTCAGGGATTTTTAAGTATGATTAAGGCGCCGGATGTTGTATTACAATAAGCTGGCTCGCGAAGCGTGGCAGCGTTTGTTCTGGAGGCAGGAATTATGAAAAAATTTTTAAGAAGTGTATTAAGCCTTGGTCTGGCTCTCGCCCTTGCACTTACAGCGGCGGGATGCTCCAATGCTGATAAAGGCAGTGAAGCAGGCGGTACAGAGGGTGAGGCCGGGGAACAGGCTCCGGTACCGGCAGCCGCAGAAGGGGAAAAAATCGTAAATGTAGGCGTTACGGATTCTCTTGGCGGTGTTAATCCCTTTGTGATTGACCAGACGGAAATTAATAAATATGCGGTAGGGCTGATGTTCCTTCCCCTGGTGGAATTGGATAAGGATCTGAATTTCCAGAATATGCTGGCAGATTCCATTACCACAGAAGATAATATAAATTTTGTGGTGCACATTGACGAGGCCGCAACGTGGTCGGACGGCACGCCGGTTACGGCGGCCGATTTGGAGTATACGGTTCGTCGTCTTGCCAGCCCTGTTGTAAATAATACAACTTTAATGCTTTATGCATTTGAAGGAATTGGAGATGACGGATTCGTGGAGGCAGGCGCGGAAAGCGTGTCAGGTATCCAGATTATTGATGATAAGACCGTCCAGTTTACCTCCAAGTATCCAATGGCGCTTACCACATTTGAGAACACCTATGCAAGGTATCTTCACACTATGCCCAAACATGTGCTTGAGAAATACAGTGAAGAGGAACTTCTGACTGCAGACTGGTTCAATAACCCGGACGTAATCAGCGGTCCGTTCTTTTTAATGGAATATGATAACAACCATTATATTTCTTATGCCGCCAATGCCGATTACTGGAAGGGTGCGCCAAAGATTGACAAATTAAATATCAGGATCGTGGATGCAAGCCAGATTTATGCAGGTCTTCAGTCGGGAGAAATTGATATTACCCATCATACCATGACTGCAGTACCCCAGGAGGATTTTGAAAGTATTGAAGCGCTTGAAAATGTAGATACTGTATATGGAACTCCGATTACAAACCAGTCTGCCTTTATCCAGACGGCCAATATCCCTGATGCCAGGGTACGGCAGGCCCTTGTCTATGCTATTGACAGGCAGCAGTTGGTAGACCAGCTCTTAAAAGGGCATGGAGAAGTGGTGGACGGCTTCCTTTCTTCTGCAAGCCCCTTCTTTGATGAGAGTATTGAACCAATCGGCTATGACCCTGAGAAGGCAAAGGCGCTGCTGGAAGAGGCTGGATGGGACGGCAGTCAGACCCTCCGTTTTTATGTGAACTCCGGGGATAATACATTTGTCAATGGAGCCCAGGTACTTGTAGCCCAGTGGGCAGCAGTTGGGATTAAGGTTGAAGTGCAGACAGTGGATTTGTCCACTCTTATGTCCATAGCAGGTTCCACAGATTATGATATTATGGCAGTACAGTATACTTACGCCCCGGTTGATCCTTACCCGGACGTTTCCTGGCTTCTGGCCGGGGAAGGAAGCTGGACTGGTTATGCCAGTGACGAAATCAACGAAGCGCTGGCAGGAACGCAGAATACCAGTGATGTGGAAGAAATTAAAAATCTTTATTCTATTGTAGATAAAAAGGTTCAGGAGGATGTGCCTATGTTCTCCGCATATATTATCAGTGCCCAGGGGGCGGTAAGCAGGCGCCTTAGCGGCGCCCAGCCCAGTGCATACGGATTCTTTAACAATGTGCAGAATTGGGATGTAGCAGAGTAGGCAGGAACAGCGAGGGATAGCCATGTCGCATTTATTGGAAGTACAGGGACTGACCACGGCTTTTACCGGGGATTATGGTAAAACTGTCAGTGTAGATCACATTCATTTTCATGTGGACGAGAAAGAGGTGGTATGCATTGTAGGTGAGTCAGGCTGTGGAAAAAGTGTAACTTCACTGTCAATTATGGGTTTATTAGGAAAGGGCGGGGCCGTCACTGACGGCTCTGTCCTGTTTGACGGTAAGAACCTTCTTGCCATGACGGAAAAGGAACTGGATCAGATAAGAGGAAATGAGATTACCATGATATTCCAGGATCCCCTTACATCCTTAAATCCTGTTTTTACGGTGGGAAACCAGATTACGGAAAGTATCAGGACACACATGCATCTCTCAAAGCAGGAGGCCCGGGAGAGGGCTGTAAGCCTTTTGAAGAGGGTAGGGATGCCGGATGCTTCCGGTGTTATGAAAAAATATCCCCATACCCTTTCCGGCGGTATGCGCCAGAGGGTAATGATAGCTATGGCGCTTTCCTGTAATCCAAGACTTCTGATTGCCGACGAACCTACCACAGCTCTTGATGTGACAATTCAGGCACAGATTATGGAACTGCTGGGGGAACTCCAGAAAGAGACAGGTATGTCCATGATACTGATTACCCACGATATCGGGCTGGTTGCCAATATGGCGGACCGGGTTCTGGTTATGTATGCGGGTCAGATTATAGAGGAAGCGGCGGCAGATGAATTATTTGCCAATCCCAGACATCCTTACACAAGGGCGCTTCTCGATACGGTTCCTACCATACGTGACGGCGCCGGAAGGCAGCTTGTGTCCATCCCGGGCATTGTTCCGGAAAATTACGATGATATGACAGGGTGCCGTTTTGCAGACCGGTGCCGGTACCGGAAGCCAGAGTGTGATAGTCCCCAGGAAGATTATGCGTTTGGCCCTGGCCACAAGGCCAGGTGCGTAGTGATGAAGGAAGGGGGAATACCCTTATGAAAGAAGGTCAGAATACCCCTTTGATTCAGGTGGAAGAACTGAAAATGTATTATCCCGTGAAAGGTGGGATTATCAGCCATACCACCGGATATGTCCGGGCAGTTGATGGTGTAAGTTTTTCCATTATGGAAGGCGAGACACTGGGACTGGTGGGTGAATCAGGATGCGGGAAGTCCACCATTGGAAGAGGGCTGGTGGGGCTGGAAAAGCCTATAGGGGGCAGAATTTATTATAAGGGACAGGATTTGTCGTCTTTAAGCAGGAATGACATGAAGAAAATCAGAACCCAGCTTCAGATGGTATTCCAGGATCCATATTCTTCCCTGAATCCCAGAAAACATATATTTGAAATTTTATCCCAGCCTATGCTGTATCATGGGATTTCTTCAAAGAATACGGTGGAAAAGGATATTTTGAAAATTCTGGATATGGTGGGGTTATCAAGAAATGTCCTTGGCAGATATCCTCATGAGTTTTCCGGCGGCCAGAGACAGAGAATCGGGATTGCAAAAGCCCTTTCTTTAAATCCCAGGTTTATTGTCTGCGATGAGCCGGTAAGTGCACTGGATGTATCCATTCAGGCCCAGATATTGAATTTGCTAAAAAGCCTTCAGAAGGAACTTGACCTTACCCTTCTTTTTGTGGGACATGGGCTGGGGGCAGTCAATTATGTCAGCAGCAGGGTGGCTGTCATGTATCTGGGAAAGGTTGTGGAGATGGGGGAGGCAAAAGAGATTTTCAGTCATCCGGTCCATCCTTACACAAAAGCCCTTCTGGATGCAGTGCCTGTGCCTGACCCGGAGGAGAAGCAGAAAAAAAGGGATCTGCTTCAGGGGGAAATAGGAGACAGTGTCCATCCGCCGGAAGGATGCCGCTTTCACTCCAGATGTCCCTATGCCGCAGACATTTGCAGACAGAAAGAGCCAAAGCTGACAGAGGAGAAAGCAGGAAGCGGGCATTATGCGGCCTGTCCGATTGTGATGCAGGGCAAGGGGGTGCAGGATATTGACTAAGTATATCATAAAGAGAATATTGATTGCCATACCTGTGCTGATTGGCATTACAATCATAGATTATGCGATTATGTGTATGGCTGGCAGTCCGCTGGAAATGCTGAAAGGGCCAAGGGTGTCCGAGGCGGCTTTGGAGGCGAAGAAGATAGCGCTGGGGCTGGATCAGCCTTTTTATATCCAGTATTTTATATGGCTGGAACAGCTTCTTCACGGAAATATGGGCTATTCCATTAAATCTTACCAGCCCGTCAGCGAAATGATAAAAAGCCATTTGGGGCCGACCCTTCTTCTTATGGGGGCATCTCTGGCTGTAAGCCTTCTCATGGCGGTTCCGGCAGGAATTTACAGCGCCATTCATCAGTATTCCAAAGGGGATTATGCGGTGGTGACGTTTTCTTTTCTGGGAAGCAGTATTCCGGGCTTCTTTTTGTCCCTTCTGCTGATTTATATTTTTACAGTAAAGCTGGGATGGCTTCCTTCAAGCGGAATGACCACGCTGGGGACGGATGGTGGATTTGGCGATACGGTTAAACATATGGTCATGCCTGTGATTGTGCTGGCTACTTCCATGGCTGGCAGTAACATCAGATATATCAGAAGCGCAGTTTTGGAAATCCTTCATCAGGATTATCTGCGTACTGCACGGGCAAAAGGAATTGGACGTTTTAAGGTGATCAATAAACATGCGCTCCGCAATGCGCTGGTGCCTATTGTCACCGTAATCGGCATGGAGATACCCGTGTTGTTCGGCGGTGCAGTTATCATTGAACAGGTATTCTCATGGCCCGGCCTGGGACTGATGACGATGAGTGCGATTACCAGCAGGGACTATCCCGTAATTATGGGCGTGTGCCTGTTATCTGCAATTGTTGTCCTGGCGGCCAATCTTATTACGGATATTTTATATGCACTGGCAGATCCCACGATTCAGCTGGATTAGCTGCTGGCTGCCTAAAAATATAAGAGTGATACAGGGAGGGCGGACATGGGAAAGAAAATGGAGCAGGTAGAGAAAAAGATGACAAAGAAGATGAAGCATGAAAAGTCTGTCATAGAAGGTGTAAAAGATGTTCCGGTAAAGGATATAACCAGCGAAAGCTATTTTCAGACGGTGTTCCGGCGGTTTAAGCGCCATCATCTTGCCATGGCAAGTCTTGCAGTGGTGGCTGTGCTGGGAGGAGCGGCTTTACTGGCGCCTGTGATTGCTCCCTATCAGCCGGATGAAATTGTGGGGACTTTCAGCGGGGCGCCCTGTAAGGAGTTCTGGCTGGGAACAGACCAGATTGGCAGGGATGTGTTCAGCAGGCTTTTATATGCCATGCGGATATCCCTGCTGGTGGGAATTATGGCAACGCTGATTTCCACAGTAATAGGAGTGGTACTGGGACTGATAGCGGGATATTTTGGCGGCGCGGCAGATATGGTTATTATGCGGTTTACGGATGTAGTCATGTCTTTCCCTTATATTCTTTTGGTACTGGTTGCGGCGGCCGTTTTTAAGCCGGGGCTTTGGAATATTATTTTAATTCTGGGATTTGTGGACTGGCCCGGAATAGCGAGACTTGTCCGGGGAAATGTGCTGAATCTGCGGGAAACGAATTTTATTAAAGGGAATATCATTGCAGGTATGCCGGTAGGACATATTCTATTTTCAGAAATACTTCCCAATACGATAGCGCCTATTCTGGTATATGCGACTTCCGTGCTGGCGCTTTCCATGCTGGATGAAGCAGCTTTAAGCTTCCTGGGGCTGGGCGTCCAGCCTCCTGCGGCAAGTCTTGGCAATATGCTCAATGGCGCCCAGTCTCTTACTGTGCTGACAAAGCAGCCATGGCTGTGGATTCCGGCGGGGCTGCTGATTGTGGTGCTGGTGATGGCGATTAATTTTATTGGAGATGCGCTTAGGGATGCACTGGATCCCAACAGCGGAAGAGCATAGGCAGTGTCCTTTCTGGGCTGGTAGTACTTAATTGATTCCCGCGGGCAATGAGCCAAGTGGGCATGCTTGCATGAATATTTGGCGACTGACGCGAGGGTCACATGCTCTGCAGCGCTGCAAGATCAATGCCCCGTTGCTTATAGCGGTGTTGTTGACTGACGTTGTGCGGAAGGAGGGTATATGTGTCTGAAAGAAAAGCTAAATGGATATTTTGAATGGTTTCACAGGAATCCGGAACTGGCTTATGAGGAATATGCTACGACTGCTAAGATCAAAGAGATTCTTACGGATGAAGGGATCAGGATTTTTCCCTGCCATCTGGAGACAGGTGTTGTGGCTGTGATAGAAGGCGGGAAGGAAGGGCCGGTGCAGGCTCTTCGCTGTGATATTGACGGGCTTCCTATCCAGGAGGAAACAGGACTTGACTATGCTTCCGTGCAGACGGGCAGAATGCATGCCTGCGGTCATGATTTCCATATTGTGTCGGGAATCGGATGTGGGATTCTGTTGAATGAAAGGAAGAATGAACTTGCAGGAACGGTAAAGATTATTTTCCAGCCGGCAGAGGAAAGTTCTCTGGGTGCGTTAAAAGTATTAGAGACGGATGTTATGGAGGATGTTGCGCAGATTTGGGGGATTCATGCAGATCCCACCAATGAACCGGGAGTAGTAGGCATCCGGGAAGGCTGTGTGGCAGCGGCGGTCGACAGATTTGTGCTTACCGTTAAAGGAATAGGATGCCACGGCGCCCATCCTGACGACGGTATAGACCCCATACCCGCAACGGCGGCCATAGTACAGGGATTTCAGACGGTGGTGGCAAGAAATATAAATGCTTTTCATCCGGCCTTAATCAGTGTCACAAGGATAGAGGCCGGAAATACCTGGAACGTGATACCGGAGAGGGCTGTGATGGAGGGAACTGTCCGCACCATGGACAGAAAAGACCGGATACTGATTGAAAGAAGGATGAAGGAAATTGCGGAAAATACCGCCCGTGCATATGGGGCGGAAGCGGAACTGGAATGGACAGCAGGACCTCCGGCTGTCTATAATGATGGGAAAATGGTTCAAAAAAGCGTGCGGACAGCAAAAGTGTGCGGGCTTTTGACAGTGCCGGAGGAAAGATCCATGGGCGGCGATGATTTTGCTTTTTATGAAGAGCGGATTCCCGGATGCTATATTAAGATAGGGACAGGAAAAGGACAGTTGATCCACCAGCCAGGCTTTATGGTTGATAAAAATGTAATTTTTCCTACAGCAGAATATTTATCCAGACTTTTTCTTTAAAATGTCTGATTTCCACAAGCATTGAGTCAGATGAATAGTAACAGTACGACCGTATGCATATTTGGCGGCTTTTGAAAAAATATTGACTAAAAACCATTTATGTGATATTGTTATCTTATGAATTATAAGTGGAAACGTAGAATATTCATATTTTGAAAATACTTGTTGATGAAAGAAGGTAGAAATATGAATGATGAAAAATTGATCCGTTTAATTTACGAGGATGTACAGAAGTTAATCAAAATGCAGGGAGAAAATGAGAAGCGTTTTGGCGGAATGGACGAACGCTTTGACAGAATGGACGAACGCTTTGACAGAATGGACGAACGCTTTGACAGAATGGATGAGCGTCTTGACAGAATGGATGAGCGTCTTGATAGAATGGATGAACGTTTTGATAAGCTGGATGCCTGTGTCCGTGAGAACAGAGACGCAATTAGGGAAATAAATCTGCGCATTGAAAATGAAATCTGCCCGGCAATCAAGTGTGTGGCAGAGGGACATTTGGATTTAAGCAGAAAGCTGGACGAAGCGTTGAAAGGGGAATCCGAAAGGGAGATGACCATTCTCAGGCTGAACTTTCTTGAAGGGGAAGTCGGAAGGCTGAAAAAGCAGATGGAAAGCCGAATATAATTTTATTCCTGGAAACAACAAGTCAAGGTCAGGCAAGCCTGACCTTGACGATTGCTGTAAGGACTGTATTAAATTAAAACAGAGCACTCTTCCACAATAAGCCGACTCGCGAAGCGTGACGGCGTTTGTTAATAAGCTGACTCGCGAAGCGCGGCAGCGTTTGTTATTTTTCACTCATCTGATCCAGCAGACGGATTTTAATGTCATATAATTTTTTGGACAAGTCCACATATATCTGATGGGGATTTACGAAACGTTTTGTTTCATCCCACAGAGTATCAAGTTCTCTCTGGCAATATGCCCGGATATCCATGACTTTGGGAGATTCGTAGCAGCATATGCCGTCTTTGAAAACAGGAACCATCAATTCCCGCAGGGTGTAGGATCCGCCGGGAAGTTTCGTTTTTTTCCAGGGTTCTAAGGGGTCGAACAAAAGCATAGGTTCCTTTTCGTCAAATTTTTCTTCTGTCAGGCAGATTAAATCGGCCTTTACCTTACGGCTGTCTTTTTCATAAATGCGGTAGATAGTCTTATTGCCGGGATTTGTCACTTTTTCGGTGTTTTCAGACAATTTTATTTTGGGGATAAAACTCCCGTCCCTGTCCATTACAGCAGCCAGTTTATAAACGCCTCCAAAGGCCGGGTTATCTTTTGCAGTAATCAGGTTGGTGCCGACGCCCCAGGAGGTTATGGCAGCCCCTTGTGCTTTCAGGCTTTCAATAAGGTATTCGTCCAAATCGTTGGAAGCGGAAATAACAGCATCGGGGAATCCGGCGGCATCCAGCATTTTGCGTGCCTTTTTGGAGAGATAAGCAAGGTCGCCGCTGTCCAGACGGATGCCGTAGTAAGTGAGCGGGATATTGGCCGCTTTCATTTCCTGGAATACGCGGATAGCGTTGGGAACGCCGGACTTTAATGTGTCATAAGTGTCCACCAGCAGGATACAGGCAGTGGGATACATTTCGGCATAGGTCTTAAAGGCAGTATATTCATCAGGAAAACTCATAATCCAGCTATGGGCATGGGTGCCTTTTACCGGAACATCGAAAAGCTGCCCACACAAAACATTGGAAGTTCCGATACATCCCCCGATAACTGCAGCCCTGGCGCCATAGATGCCGGCATCAGGGCCCTGTGCCCGGCGCAGCCCGAATTCCATAATGCCGTCACCTTTGGCCGCATAGCAGACTCTGGCTGCTTTAGTGGCAATCAGGCTCTGGTGGTTGATAATGTTGAGGATTGCGGTTTCAACCAGTTGGGCTTCCATAATAGGAGCGATTACTTTGACCAGCGGCTCCCTTGGAAAAATAACGGTTCCTTCCGGTATGGCATAGATATCGCCGGAAAATTGAAAGTCTGCCAGATAGTCTAAAAAATCCCTGTCAAAAATTTTAAGGCTGGCCAGATAGTCAATATCTTCTTTTGAAAAATGAAGTTCCTGGATATATTTGATTAGCTGCTCTAAACCGGCGGCAACCGCATAGCCTCCGTCGCAAGGGTTGTTTCTGTAAAAAGCGTCAAAAATGACGGTTTCATTTCTGTCTTTGTGTTTAAAATAACCCTGCATCATGGTCAGTTCATAAAGATCAGTGAGCAGCGTCAGGTTTTGTCTGTCCATTGGGAGTCTCCTTTTCTCACAACTTTTTTACCTACTATACACCTAATTGGGCTGGGTGACAAGACAGTGGAGAAAATTTTGTGAACAGTGACATTTGCTTTTTATAAAAAGCAGAAATTATGGCTTGAGTGGATACCGGCGGTATGGTACACTTTATAAAATATAAAAATATATAGTAGAAAGATGAAATAGAGGAAACTATTGTGTTAGATAAGAAAACCATTAGAAAATTAGTTAATTCAGCGACATATAATAAAGGGCTTGACCTTTATAATCAGGACAAGGTAAGCACATTTGAGGTTAAAGAGGCGCAGGAGGATAAATTTGGAATCCGGGCGTTGGTGAAGGGAAGCGGGCGGAAGAAGTATAATGTGGAACTTATATATGATGAAGTTTACGATGACCTTATAGAAAGCTACTGCGAATGTCCGGCTTTTTACAGCTATAACGGAATCTGCAAGCACTGCATCGCTGTGCTTCTGGAGTTTGAACATTACCGGTACAGACAGCAGACGATTTATGATCTTATGGGGGAGCCGGCAAAGAATAAGGGACGGCGTCTTAGCGATTATCTGCAGGCTCCGGCTGTTCCGGTCAGGGAGACAACTCCGGCTATGAAGGAATTACTGCGGCGGCAGATGGTAAAAGCAGCCCTGCCCATGATGGGGCAGGACATTTATGGGAGGATAGAACTGGAGCCTATTTTTGACTGCGGCATGGAATACCTTACGGTGGAGTTCAAAATAGGGGCAGATATGAAGTATGTTCTGAAGGACGTGTTTGAGTTTGCTAAAAATATGGAAGTAAACGCGGAACATGCTTATGGGAAAAAACTTAAGTTTGTCCATATGGCCGGGGCCTTTGAACCGGTTTCCCAGAAGCTTGCGGAATTTATTGTGAGGTGGGTGACGGAGAACGGGGACAGGTATATACAATACTCCTATCAGAGTTATGGTTATGGTTATGGCTATGGGAATTCTTATGTGAAACTGAGGAAAATTCCTCTTGGCGGGGCGGATTTGGAGCAGTTGCTCACGATCGTAGAGGAGCGGCCCGTGACTGCCAATGTAAATGGAACGGGAGAGCGGCTGTGGAGCGTTACAAAAGATAAGCTGGTCCGGAAGATGCAGATAACAGGGAAAAAAGAAGGAATTGAGATAGATGCCGAGCCTTTATTCGGATATTATGGCGCCTATAACGCCCTTACATTCAAAGACGGCCTTATCTACATAGAAAAAAAGGAAGGTCTGATGCCTGTACAGGATTTTTTAAGCTGCATGTCCCAGGTACCGGACAGGAAAATTTATATTGATAAAGCGGATGTGCCTTCCTTCTGCAGGGAGCTGCTTCCGGTTCTTGAAAAATACTATGAATGTGAGAAATTGACATTTAACGAGGCGGATTACGGAGTGGAACCTGTTTCCTTTGAGATATATTTAGATGCGCCCCAGAAGGATTTTATTACCTGTAAGGTGGTTGCCCTCTACGGGGATAAGAAGTATGAGGTATACAAAAAGGATACGGAAAAGGGAGGAAGGGATATCGTAAGGGAAATGCAGGTGGGGAATATTGCCGCCTCGTACTGTAATGCATTTGACGAGGCAGAGCACGTTATGGTCATTTCCGGAGATGAAGATAAGATTTACGAACTGCTGGTCTACGGAATTCCCAGACTGCAGGAGCTGGGTGAGGTTTATGTTTCGGACGCCTTAAAGAGAATGAATGTGGTGTACAGGAGCAGGGTGGAAGTGGGTGTTTCCCTTTCAGGGGATATGCTGGAACTTGGCATTACATCTTCCGAACTTTCCCATGAGGAACTGATAGAAATTCTCTCCAGATACGACCGGAAGAAAAAATATTTCCGCCTGAAAAATGGCAGTTTCATTAATGTGGAAGAAGAGGGCATGCAGACTCTTCTGGAGATGAAACAGACACTGAATCTGACGGATGCCCAGCTTAAAAAGGAGAAAGTGACGCTTCCCAAGTACCGGGCCTTATATCTGGATAGCGAACTGAAAGACAAACAAAACCTGCTGGCCGTAAGAAACCGGGCTTTTAAGGAACTTGTCAGAAATATGAAGACCGTGGAGGATAATGATTTTGAAGCGCCGGCAAGTCTTGAAGAGATTCTGCGCCAGTATCAGAAAGCAGGATTTTCCTGGCTTAAGACACTGTGCAATAATGGTTTTGGCGGAATTCTGGCAGATGATATGGGCTTAGGAAAGACTTTACAGGTGATTGCATTTCTATTGTCAGAGTTTCTGGAGGCAAAGGCGGACGACAACAGAAGGGCACTGATTGTTGCCCCGGCATCGCTGATATTTAACTGGAAAAGTGAATTTGCACGTTTTGCGCCCACTCTCCCGGTAAAAATGGCGGCGGGCACTGCGGCGGAACGCAGAGAGATTATCAGAAATGCCCAGAGCAGGGATATTATGATTACTTCTTATGAACTTTTAAAAAGGGATATAGAAGAATACAGGGGAATTTACTTTTACTGTCAGATTATCGACGAAGCGCAGTATATTAAAAACCATACCACACAGTCAGCGAAGGCTGTGAAGGAAATAGAAGCGGGATGCCGGTTCGCCCTTACAGGGACGCCCATAGAAAACAGGCTCAGCGAGCTTTGGAGTATATTCGATTATCTGATGCCGGGATTTTTGTACGGCTATCAGCGGTTCCGGTCTGAGGTGGAAGTTCCGGCGGTCCAGAATCAGGATGAGAAAGCCATGAAAAAACTCCAGAAAATGGTCAGGCCCTTTATTCTGCGGCGTTTGAAAAAAGATGTCCTTATGGATCTGCCGGACAAGCTGGAAGAATGTATGTATGCCCCTATGGAAGGAGAGCAGTGGAAGCTGTACTGCGCTCATGTGCAGAGGCTTAGAATGATGCTTGACAAGCAGTCGGAAGAAGAATTTAAGCACGCAAAAATACAGGTTCTGTCAGAACTTACGAAACTAAGACAGTTATGCTGTGATCCTTCGCTTATTTACGAAAATTATGCAGGCGCCTCGGCGAAAACGGCCATGTGTATGGAACTGATTGCAAACGCCGTGGCTGGCGGGCACAAAGTGCTCTTATTTTCACAGTTTACTTCCATGCTGGAAAATCTTCAAAGCAAATTGAGCGAAGAAGGCATATCTTATTATACGCTGACGGGAACCACGCCCAAGGAAAAAAGGCTGAAACTGGTGGAAGATTTCAACAAGGACGAAACCAGCGTGTTCTGCATTTCCCTGAAAGCAGGCGGGACAGGCTTAAACCTGACTGCTGCGGATATTGTGATCCATTACGACCCATGGTGGAATCTGGCTGTGCAGAACCAGGCCACGGACAGGGCCCACCGGATAGGGCAGAAAAACGTGGTAAACGTGTTCAAGCTTATTATGAAAGACACCATAGAGGAAAATATTATCAGACTGCAGGAGAGGAAAAAGGAACTGGCGGAGCAGGTGCTCTCTGGTGAAAACGTAGGAAGCGGAAGCTTTACAAAAGAGGAACTGCTGGAACTACTGGCAATATAAGCCTAAAGAAAAACTGGAAGGCAGGGTATCCGCCGCCGCACGGCTGTCCGGCATATATTTTGTGTTCTGGCAGGGGAAAAGCGATGTGGGATGTTCTGTTATTCCCGTGGGCAATAAGTCAAGGTCAGGCAAGCCTGACCTTGACGACTGCTGCGGGGTCTAATACTCCGCTGCAAGATGTACTTAAATATCAGAAATAGTCGGAAAAGTAAGGCTTCTCTGCCGGAATCAGGCGTTCCAGCCAGGTCAGCATATAGTATTCTGTCTGGATTTTCTCGTGTTCATAAAGATAGGAAGGGCGTTTATAGCCCATCAGCATGGTGGTCAGGGTATTGACGTCAAGTTCCACCACATTGATGGACTGGTTGTCCTCCACACATTCGCAGACCGTTTCCCCGTCATGCCATGAAACCATGTAATCCCCATCGTTCCATCCAGCCGTGCTGTCATGCACCTTAAAGTGTATTTTAAAATCTTCGGGCTGTATCTGGTAAGGGTATTGTTCCAGAAAGTCCCGCACATTCACGATTCTTGCCATGATATAAGGCGAAATGGTTTCTGTGATCTCACTGTCCTCAAACAGATAGGCCATAGGTTCGCCGGAATAATTGTCCCCCTGTACCTGGTCAACCATGGAAAAATGGGCGCTGATGTAGTTCCAGAGACCATAGTTTGCTTCAATGTTAAGATATACCATTTCTTTTATGTGGAAAATGTCGTTGGCAATATAATAGACTACGTACCCCAGCGGTTTGTGGTCTTTATTATAGTAAACGGCGGCAATCATGTCGTCATTATCCCAGCGCCAGTATTCTTCCCAGGACAAACGATCCCGAATCAGACAGCCGTGGCGCTGCAGTGCAAAATAAGAATGTACATTGTGGTAATCTTCAGAATCCAGACTGACACGCTCCACCATTCCGCCTACCGGGCGGGCTTTTGGAAGCTGGGTGTCTTTTACGGTAAAGGACAGTTTATCGGAAACAATTTCCCATCCCATTTTCCTGTAAAAAGGAATGGAATAGGGGTACAGAAAAGAAATTGGCATCTTTTGCTCATGCATGTAATTAAGCATATGCTTCATAAGGGAATGAATCAGCCCTTTTCCGGTATATTCGGGGTAAGTGGCGACGCCTGTGATGCCGCCCATATCCATGATTTCATCGTAGATATTTACTTTCATGGAATATACTACTATCATGGAGGCGAGCTTTTCTTTGTAAAACCATCCCAGTACATAGGCTTCTTCCAGTATGGGGCTTTTGGCATATTTGATTTCATCCTGCTGCCATCCTGTCTGGAATAAATCATAGGATGTCACCTGGAAAGCATACTGCAGCAGGGCATTGAACTGCTCCAGGTCGCTTTTGTCAAGTTCCCGCATCCGGAAATCCCCGTTGACTTCAAGGTAAATATGTTCTTCTTTTTTTTCTTCCATAAAATTTGCCTTTCTGAAGATGGATGTAAAACTATCCGTCTTCTGTTTTATTTTACAACAGGAAAAAGGCGGCGTCTATGGATTTTTAAAGTTACTTTTCAGATCTGTCTGCAGCCCGTTTAAGGCAAATCCAGTATAAAAATTATATTCTTTATTCAGCAATAATTGTTGAGTGAAAAGCAAAAAGTGTAAAGAAATAAAAAGTGTAAATGTTAAAATTATATTAAGTTATACAAGTAAAAATAAATATTTTAAAGATGAAAAGGAGGAAAAAATGAAGAAGCTGGCGGTAAGTATTTTATGTGCATGTATGGTATCTTCCATGCTGATTGGATGTGGCGGTGGCAGTGGAAGCACAGCGACAAATGAAGTGGCGGATAATGGAACAGCAGACAACGGAAATGGAGAGACAGCGGAAGGAGGAAGCAGTAAAGATAGCAGTAAAGATAGTTCCAAGACAATTAATGTATGGGCATTCACAGATGAAGTGCCGGGAATGATTGAAAAGTACATAGAAACACATCCCGATTTTGGTTACGATATTAACACAACAATTATTGCTACCACGGATGGTGCATATCAGCCTGCTCTTGACCAGGCGCTGGCTTCAGGCGGTGCGGAAGCTCCGGACATCTATTGTGCGGAAGCCGCATTTGTTTTGAAATATACACAAGGTGACGCAAGCCAGTATGCAATGCCTTATGCAGATTTGGGCATTGACGTGGACGCCGCCCTCGAGGCTGCTGATATTGCGCAATATACCATCGATATTGGAACCAATGCAGAAGGCAGTCTGGTAGGCCTGGGATATCAGGCAACAGGCGGGGCATTTATTTACCGCCGTTCCATTGCCAAAGACGTATGGGGGACGGATGATCCGGCCGAAATTGCCGGAAAGGTTGGCCCGGGCTGGGATCAGTTCTTTGCAGCGGCAGAGGAACTGAAAGCTAAGGGCTATGGTATTGTTTCTGGTGACGGAGATATATGGCATGCGGTGGAGAACAGTTCTGATGCAGGCTGGATTGTTGACGGTAAACTTAATATTGATCCAAAGCGTGAGGAGTTCCTTGATTTATCCAAAAAATTGAAAGACAACGGGTATCACAATGATACGCAGGACTGGCAGGATGCATGGTTTGCTGACATGAAGGGAGAAGGTGAAAAAGGAATCTTTGGTTTCTTTGGCCCGGCATGGCTGATTAACTATACAATGGCGCCTAACTGTGGCGGTGAGGCAGCAGGTGAAGGGACATATGGAGACTGGGCAGTATGTGAACCGCCAATTGGATTTTTCTGGGGCGGCACATGGGTACTGGCAAATAAAAACACAGAAAAAGCAGAGGCTGTTGGCGATGTTATTGAATGGATTACGCTGGACTGCACAGAGGAGGGGCTTCAGTATAAATGGGCTAATGGTACTCTGAATGGAGAAGGAGGCACAAAGGACGCAGTGGCAAGCGGTACAGTTATGGCATTGTCGGATGGCTCCGTGGACTTCCTTGGAGGTCAGAATATGTTTGAAGCTTTTGTCCCCGCAAACCAGTATGCAAAAGGCACAAATTTAACACAGTATGACGAGACAATTAATACCTACTGGAGAGATCAGGTTCGTGAGTATACGGCAGGCAACAAATCCCGTGAGCAGGCGATTGCAGATTTCAAGCAGCAGGTAGCGGACAATCTGGATGTAATTGTGGAGTAATGCAACGGACTATACAGACAACAGGGTTTAGGCCAAAACAGGACGGACAGCATATCGTCCGTCCTGTTTTCATATAAAAATGTTTTGGAAGGGAGTTAATATGAAGAGTAAAAAACCGGGGTATGACAGATATGCAAAATATGGTTATGTTTTCAGCATTCCGTTTGCGGTTGCGTTTTTATTATTTTCACTGTACCCGACCGTATATACGGCAGTTATCGGATTTACCGATTTAAAAGGGTTGGGAATGACCACTATTCATTTCCTTACCGACGATTTATTTAGGAATTTTAAAACAGTATTAGCAAATCCATCATTTCAGGGGGCATTTAGGAATACAATTGTAATTTGGCTTTCTAACTTTATTCCACAGATGCTGCTGGCGCTTTTACTTGCAGCATGGTTTACGGACAGAAGGAGCAAAGTAAGGGGGCAGGGCGTGTTTAAAGTATTGCTTTATATGCCCAATATCATCACGGCAGCAACAATTGCTATCCTGTTCAGTGGATTTTTCGGATACCCCATGGGGCCGGTAAACGATCTTCTTGTAAGATTCGGATTTGCAGAAAAGCCTGTGGAACTGTTGCGAAATAAGACTGTGGCGAGAAGTGTTGTTATCTTTATCCAAACATGGATGTGGTATGGTTCTACAATGATTACACTGATTTCCGGTATTTTGGGAATCAGTCCGGAAATCTTTGAATCAGCGGAGGTTGACGGGGCAAACCGGATACAGACATTCTTCCGCATAACGCTTCCGAATGTTAAGACTATTTTACTGTTTACGCTTGTTACCAGTTTGATTGGCGGTCTGAATATGTTTGATATACCGAAGCTGTTCCAGAATGGAGGACCGGATAATGCAACGCTTACCACAAGTTTATTTATTTACAACCAGGCATTTAGCGGAAGCTATATGTATAACAGGGCAGCAGCAGCGAGTATGGTAATGTTTGTAATTATCGCGATTCTTTCTGCAATAATGTTTTTTGTTATGAGAGACAGCGACGAGGCACAGATGAGGAAACAGATTAAGCAGCAGCAGAAGGCATACAGGATGCGTCTGAAATCAGAAAAGGAGGGGAAGGCATAATGCTTAAAAATAAAGAAAATCTTGGAATGAAAATAATTATCTATGTCGTATGCGTTTTCCTGGCAATTATAAGTATTATACCATTCTGGCTTATGATCGTGAATGCAACCAGATCCACTACAGAGATTCAGCAGCATGCCATTTCACTGATTCCATCGGGATATATGATGAGCAATCTGAAGATTCTTCTGGGCAAAAGTTTTAATCCCGCAGTAGGGTTTATGAATTCCCTGATAATATCAGTTGGAGCAACTGCATTGGCGGTATATTTCTCATCGCTGACGGCTTATGCACAGGTTGCCTACAACTGGAAACTGAAAAACGCATTCTTCAGCTTTATTATGATAGTCATGATGATACCAGCGCAGGTAACTATGATAGGATTTTACCAGATGGTGTATAAGATTCATATGACCAATAACCTTGCAATGTTGATTTTTCCTGCAATTGCTTCCCCTACTATGGTATTCTTTATGAGACAGTACTTACAGCCGACATTGTCTATGGAGATAGTACAGTCGGCAAGAATCGATGGTGCGAAAGAATTTATGATCTTTAACCGGATTGTGCTGCCAATTATGAAACCGGCAATTGCAACACAGGCAATTTTCAGCTTTGTGGCAAGTTGGAATAACCTGTTTACGCCATTGGTGCTGCTGACAGATCAGAAGAGATATACCATGCCTATTATGGTAAGTCTTTTAAAGGGAGATATCTATAAAACAGAATATGGTTCCGTCTATATGGGACTGACCCTGACGGTGCTGCCGCTAATTATAGTGTACTTACTTTTGTCCAAATACATTATTGCTGGGGTGGCGCTTGGCGGTGTAAAGGGATAACAAACGCTGCCACGCTCCGCGGGGCCAGCTTATTGTAACAAACGCTGTCACGCTCTGCGGGCAGCTTATTGTGATAAATATAAGGCAGGGCAGAGGGCAGCGCTCTGCCTTGTTTTTCGGCATACAGGAAAGCTGCTTTTAATAACTGATTTCTTCTGAGAGCAGTTTGTTGCGGTATTCTGTTGGCGAACAGTTGGCGTACTTGTTAAAACACCGGCTAAAGGAAGTGAGGTTGTTAAAGCCTGTCTGAAAAGCAATATCCGTAATGGGGAGAGTCATATTGGCAGTTAGCAGGGACTGGGCAGCCTGAATACGTTTATGGCACAGGTAATTATGAAAGGTCATATGGGCGTGCTGTTTAAACAGCCTTGAAAAATGGTACTTGGAAAAGCCGATATAATCTGCTACCTGTTCCAGAGTAAGATTCTCTGTGTAGTGGGCATCAATATAGTTTAGAAGATTTGCGAAGATTGTATAATATTCATGCTGCCTGCTGTCTGTGGGAGAGATGTTTTCACTGCGGAGCTGGTTATAATGGTGACGTCCGATATTCATAAGTATATTCAAAAGTATGATATAAATAGAAGTTTCCCAGAAAACACCATGAGAAAAATATATATCCGCCATCTTCATAAGGGAATCGTATATATATTGATATATTTCTGAATGGGAGCTGGCTGTACAAAGAAAAGGGGACATAAAAATTGGATCCAGGGTTTTGAAATCCTGAAAACATCTCAGCATGTCTATGTCAATGAGGAAGATAAAACGGGAACCCAGAGTATTGCCGCGCAGTTCATGGAGCATAAAGGGAGGAATGATTAGAATATCACCCGGATTTAAGAGGTAAGTCTGGTTATTTGCAATGATTACATACTGGTTTTCTACACAGATAATAATTTCCAGGGCATTGTGATAGTGGTTTGCATAGCCTTCCGTCTGGTGGTTATACCAGATGCGTAGATGGGATTTTGGTATAAAGTCAACATATTCCTGGGAACCTTTGAGAGAACGTTTGATAAAATTGGAAACGGGCTGTTCATAATGAGGGGTAAATTTCATTGGTGAGTCCATATCATTTCCTCCGGTTCAGCACCCGTCCTCCAGTACCATCAGGCATACAAATTCCTGCCTGACACCAGAACCGGAAATTCCATGCACAGTATAGGTAGCTGATTTTATTTTATTTATGCTCTAATATTATATCTTATACAGAGGAATATGGCAAGGCGGCAAGTGATATGCTACAATCAGAAAAAGCAGTATGCAAAGGCGCAGGACATAGAAATATGTTTATCTGAAAATAAATGGCAATCCATAGAAAAATCTGAAACAGAGAAAGGAAAAGTATTGTATGAA
Source organism: uncultured bacterium (assembly GCA_947177425.1). GTDB lineage: Bacteria > Bacillota > Clostridia > Lachnospirales > Lachnospiraceae > Suilimivivens. The sequence goes on along the minus strand of CAMWUN010000001.1, from coordinate 162,056 downwards.
AAGGGAAGAGGCAAGGCACAGGGCAGAAGAACTTGTGGGTAAGATGACACTGGAGGAGCGTGCAGGCCAATTGAAATATGATGCGCCCGCCATCAGCAGGTTGGGGATTCCTGCTTATAATTGGTGGAACGAAAGTCTGCACGGGGTGGCGCGGGCTGGGACAGCGACGGTTTTCCCACAGGCAATTGGCATGGCAGCATCTTTTGATGATGAACTTATCGATATGGTAGCAGACTGCGTGGCAACAGAAGGAAGGGCAAAATATAATGAATTTTCTGCCCACAATGACAGAGATATCTACAAAGGACTGACATTCTGGTCGCCCAATGTAAATATATTCCGGGATCCGAGATGGGGGCGCGGTCATGAAACATATGGAGAAGACCCCTATCTTACCTCAAGGCTTGGCGTGGCATATGTAAAAGGGCTTCAGGGCGGGGGAGAAGTAATGAAAGCGGCGGCATGCGCTAAGCACTATGCAGTTCATTCCGGGCCGGAAGCAATACGGCATGAGTTTGATGCACGGGTTACGGAGAAGGATATGGAGGAAACATATCTGCCTGCCTTTGAGGCTCTTGTAAAGGAGGCCCATGTGGAGGCAGTCATGGGGGCTTATAATAGGACAAATGGTGAGCCATGCTGCGGCAGCGATACGATGATACGTAAAATTCTGCGTGGAAAATGGGGATTTGAAGGACATTTTGTGTCTGACTGCTGGGCAATCAAGGATTTTCACGAAAATCATATGGTGACTGCTACGCCGGCGGAATCAGCGGCAATGGCGCTAAATGCCGGATGCGATCTGAACTGCGGCGTTACCTATCTGCATATTCTTGCAGCATATGAACAGGGACTGGTGACAGAGGAAGCCATTACAGAGGCGGCGGTACGTCTGTACACTACACGCTATATGCTGGGACTTTTTGAACCAAATGAATATGATGGGATTACATACGAGGCAGTAGAGTGCAGGAAGCATTTGGAAGTGGCTGATAAAATAACAAAGGAAAGCATAGTCATGCTCAAAAATGACGGCATACTTCCTCTTGACATAAACAAAATCAAAACAATTGGTATAATAGGACCTAATGCTGACAGCAGAAGGGCATTGACTGGGAACTATCATGGAACATCTTCCGAGTATGTGACGGTATCAGAAGGAATACAGCAGTATGTGAAAGGCAGCGCAAGAGTGCTGTTTTCCGAAGGCTGTGCACTATTTGAAGATAAGACGGAATCACTGGCTTCGAAGGGGGACCGGCTGTCGGAAGCGAGAATAGTGGCAGAACACAGCGATGTCGTGATACTTTGCCTGGGGCTGGATGAAACACTGGAGGGGGAAGAGGGTGATACCGGAAACAGTTATGCTTCCGGTGATAAAACAGATCTTCTTCTGCCCCGGCCGCAAAGAGAACTGATGGAAGTCGTGGCCGGAACCGGACGGCCGGTCGTGCTCTGCCTGATGGCAGGAAGCGCCATTGATTTAAGCTATCCCACGGAGAACTTTGGGGCAATATTACAGCTTTGGTATCCGGGAGCAAGGGGTGGCAGGAGCGTTGCAGATATCTTATTCGGGGAGATTTCCCCTTCTGGTAAGCTTCCGGTTACTTTTTATAACAATCTGGAACAACTGCCAGAATTTACGGATTATCATATGCAGGGCAGGACTTACCGGTATATGGAAGGCGTGGCGCAGTATCCCTTTGGGTTTGGCCTGACTTATGGCGCTGTGGCTGTTACGGATGCCAGGGTATCGGCAGTGTCAGAGGAAAAAGACGCTTTTGGTTTTTCTGATGTTCAGATAAAGGTAACGGTGACTAACGAAGGGACATGGGACACGGATGATGTGGTGCAGATTTATATTAAGAATACCGTTTCGGAGTATGCGGTAAAAAATCCGGCATTGTGTGCTTTTAAACGGGTTCATGTGAAAGCGGGACAGAGCGTGGAGATACTGCTTACCATTGCAGGAAGAGAGTTCACAGTTGTCAATGACCGTGGGGAAAGAATGTCAGATGGAACAGAATTTGAATTATATGTGGGTACAGCGCAGCCTGATGCAAGAAGTATAGAGCTGACTGGAAAGCCGCCGGTAAAGATAAAGCTGAAAAACTTTGTAACAGTTTAGCCCAGGACTTTGCATTTACTGCAAAGTCCGTGAAATCATGTAAATTTAGCCAAGAGAGAATCTGCCCCTCGCCGCAGGCGACTTGGAATGGGCAGATTCCGTAACAGTGAGGCCGCAGGCTGAACTGTTACAAAACTTTTCTAATGTATGCAGATAGGGACTTGACAAAAAGCATATTTATGGTGTAATTATTATATTAATATATTCGGTATATTGAAAGGCGATGACGAAGACAGTAGCTGTTTTTCAAACATCACAGCGAGCCGGGAAGGGTGAGAGCCGGTATCAGTAGGGAAACAGACGAATATCACTTCCAAGCTGCGGACTGAAAATCAGAGTAAGTTTTGCCGGAGTCCTCCGTTATGGGAAAACATATTAAACCGTAAATTTAATCGGTGCGTATGGGTAAACAGGTGGTTAACGCGGCAGTTACAGCCCCGTCCTTTTTACGGACGGGGCTTTTTGTAATAAGCCGGATCGCGAAGCGTGGCAGCGTTTGGCGCATAGAAAAGACCTGTCGCCATGAACTGAAAATTTTATTGGAAAGGATGGAAATTATGTATCAGAAAGTATCTACAGATTTAAATTTTGTGGAACGGGAGAAGAATATCGAGAAATTCTGGCGCGAAAATGATATCTTTAATAAGAGCATGGAGAGCAGAAAAGACGGCCCCACATATACCTTTTATGACGGGCCGCCCACGGCCAACGGCAAGCCCCATATCGGCCATGTGCTGACCCGTGTCATCAAGGATATGATTCCCCGATACCGCACTATGAAGGGTTGTATGGTTCCAAGGAAGGCGGGATGGGATACTCACGGGCTTCCGGTGGAACTGGAAGTGGAAAAGCTTCTTGGCTTAGATGGAAAGGAACAGATTGAGGAGTACGGCCTTGATCCTTTTATCGGGAAATGTAAGGAAAGTGTGTGGAAGTACAAAGGCATGTGGGAGGACTTTTCTGCCACTGTGGGATTCTGGGCGGATATGGATGACCCCTATGTGACTTATCATGATGACTTCATTGAGTCGGAGTGGTGGGCCCTTAAGCAGATTTGGGATAAGGGACTTTTATATAAAGGATTTAAGATTGTGCCTTACTGTCCCAGATGCGGAACTCCCTTATCCTCCCATGAGGTTGCCCAGGGGTACAAGGCTGTTAAAGAGCGTTCTGCGGTAGTCCGGTTTAAGGTAGTGGGAGAAGATGCCCATTTCCTGGCATGGACCACAACGCCCTGGACGCTGCCTTCCAATGTGGCGCTCTGCGTGAACCCGGAAGAAACTTATGTAAAGGTAAAAGCAGCAGACGGTTATGTATATTATATGGCCCAGGCTCTTCTTGACAATGTGCTTGGAAAGCTGTCAACGGAGGAAGGGAAGCCTGCCTATGAAATTCTGGAAACCTATAAGGGGACAGATTTGGAGTACAAGGAGTATGAGCCTTTGTTCGCCTGCACAGGGGAAGCAGCAGCCAGACAGCATAAGAAAGGGCATTTCGTGACCTGCGATGATTATGTCACCATGACAGACGGTACCGGAATCGTCCACATTGCCCCTGCTTTTGGTGAGGATGACGCCCAGGTGGGACGCAAGTACGACCTGCCTTTTGTACAGTTTGTAGACGGCAAGGGTAATATGACCCAGGAAACCCCTTATGCAGGGAAATTTGTAAAGGATGCGGATCCCGATATTTTAGTTGACCTTGATAAGGAAGGAAAGCTTTTTGATGCACCGAAGTTTGAGCACGATTATCCTTTCTGCTGGCGCTGCGACACACCCCTTATTTATTACGCGAGGGAGTCATGGTTTATCAAGATGACGGCCGTCCGTGACGATCTGGTCCGCAATAACAGGACGGTAAACTGGATTCCCGAATCGATCGGAGAGGGACGGTTTGGAAACTGGCTGGAAAATATACAGGATTGGGGAATTTCCCGTAACCGTTACTGGGGAACGCCTTTAAATATCTGGGAGTGCACAGATTGCGGTTATCAGGAAGCAATCGGCTCAAGGGATGAACTGGAGAAGTTAAGCGGCAATCCGGCGGCAAAAACCGTGGAGCTGCACAGGCCCTATGTTGATGAAATTACCTGTACCTGCCCTAAATGCGGCAAGATCATGAAGAGGGTGCCGGAAGTGATTGACTGCTGGTTTGATTCCGGCGCAATGCCATTTGCACAGCATCACTATCCTTTTGAAAATAAGGAACTGTTTGATTCCCAGTTCCCGGCGCAGTTTATTTCGGAGGCGGTGGACCAGACACGGGGCTGGTTCTATTCCCTGATGGCAGAATCCACCCTGTTGTTTAACAGGGCGCCTTTTGAAAATGTTATTGTTCTTGGGCATGTGCAGGATGAAAACGGGCAGAAGATGAGCAAGTCCAAAGGAAATGCGGTGGATCCTTTTGAGGCGCTGGCTACCTATGGGGCGGACGCGATCCGCTGGTATTTTTACATTAATTCTGCGCCCTGGCTGCCCAACAGGTTCCACGGAAAAGCCGTGATGGAAGGACAGAGAAAATTCCTTGGCACTTTGTGGAATACCTATGCGTTTTTTATCCTTTATGCAAATATTGATGATTTTGACGCTACGAAATATACGCTGGAATATGAGAAACTTCCTGTTATGGATAAATGGCTGCTGTCCAAATTAAATACGGCGGTTAAAGAGGTGGATCAGCATCTGGACAACTACCGGATTCCGGAAGCGGCAAGGGTTTTGGACAATTTTGTGGATGAAATGAGCAACTGGTATGTGCGCCGCTGCCGTGAACGGTTCTGGGCAAAAGGCATGGAGCAGGATAAGATTAACGCTTATATGACCCTTTATACAGCGCTGGTTCAGATTTGTAAATGTGCAGCTCCGTTGATTCCTTTCATGACAGAAGAAATTTATTTAAATCTTGTCAGAAGCAATGACAGGGAAGCGCCTGAAAGTATTCATTTATGCGATTATCCTGTGGCTGACGAGTCCATGATTGATAAGAAGCTGGAAGAAAATATGGAAGAAGCCCTTGCAATTGTGGTAATGGGACGTGCGGCGCGGAATGCGGCCAATATCAAGAACCGCCAGCCTATTGGAACCATGTATGTAAAGGCAGACCACCCGCTTGAAGATTATTTTAAGGATATTGTGGAAGACGAGCTGAATGTAAAGGATGTGGTGTTTAGGGAAGACGTAAGCGATCTGACCAGCTACAGCTTTAAACCCCAGCTCCGCACGGTGGGCCCGAAATATGGCAAACAGCTTGGGGGTATCCGTAAGTTCCTGTCAGAGATTGACGGGACAAAGGCCATGGAAGAACTGAAAGCGGAGGGCGCTGTCCGGTTTGAAGTGGACGGGGTGGAAGTTTCTCTTGCAGAAGAAGATTTGCTGATTGAGGCAGCCCAGAAGGAAGGATTTGTGACAGAAGGAGATAATTATGTTACGGTAGTCCTTGACACGAACCTTACCCCGGAACTGGTGGAGGAGGGATTTGTGTATGAAGTCATCAGCAAAATCCAGACCATGCGCAAGGACGTGAATTTTGAAGTAATGGATCACATTAAAGTGGCCATCAATGGAAATGCAAAGATTGCAGAAATTGTAGACGCCAATAAAGAAGCGATTTCCGAGAAGGTACTTGCCAGTGAGATTGTCACCGACAGGGAACTTGCAACGATGAAGGAGTGGAACGTAAACGGCGAAAAAGTTACCATTGGCGTAGAAAAGATATCATAGTTTAAAAATATTAAGGCTCCCTGTGCGGTGGACTTTCATCCGCAGGGAGCCTTAATGCATGGATATCATTCTGCCATATCAGGACTGTCTGGAATTGCGGCTGACAGCAAGGAGTTTCTGGCGCATTTCCTCCTCGATCCTTCCAAGTTCCAGCTCCGCATTTCTTCTTTTGGCGCGTCCGTCTTCCTGGATTTTCATAACTTCGTCCAAAGTGCTGATCAATGTCTTGTTGGTGGCGGTCAGCGTCTCAATGTCCACGATACCCCGTTCGCTTTCGCGGGCGGTTTCAATGGTGGCGGTTTTAAGGGCTTCTGCATTTTTCTTAAGCAGGGCATTGGTCATATCGGTAACTTCCCTCTGGGCTTTCGCTGCTTCGCTGGAATGGTTTAAGCCTATGGCAATTACCATCTGGCTTTTCCACAGAGGAATGGTATTCACAAGGGTTGACTGTATTTTTTCGGACATGGCTGTGTCATTGCTCTGAATCAGCCGGATCTGGGGAGCCATCTGCATAGAGATGGTTCTGGTCAGTTCCAAATCATATATTTTCTTCTCAAAGCGTTCGCACATGGAGGCATAATCGTTGGCCGCCTGTGTGTCCTCTGGAAGTCCGCTTCTCTCCGCCTTTTGGAGAAGAGATGCAAGTTCTTCTTTCCTGGCCTGTTCCAGTTTCTGTTTGCCGGCAAGGATATACATGGACAGTTCCTTGAAATAATTTAAATTTAAATCATACATTTTGTCCAGCATGGCGGCATCTTTCAGCAGCGTTACCTGATGGTTCTCCATGACCTTGCAGATTCTGTTGATGTTTGCTTCCGCCTTGTCATATTTCACTTTCATGTTTTCCAGTTTACTGCCGCCCTTTTTAAAGAATCCCAGGATACCTTTTTCTTCTTCCTCGTCGAAATCCTTAAGTTCCGCTACCACATTTGCCAGCATCTGGCCAATTTCCCCCATGTCCTTGGTACGCACATTATTCAGCGCATTTTCAGAAAAATCAGCAATTTTCTTCTGACTGCCTGCCCCGTACTGCATTACCATCTGGGTATTGGTGATATCGATCTGGGAGGCAAAGTTGTCCACCATTTTCTGTTCTTCCGGGGTTAAAACAACTTCAGGAATTCTGGGTTCCTCTTCCTGTATGGTCTGGGGGCTTTCTTTTTCCTCTTCCATTCCGGCAAAGGGATCAAGGGTTAAAGAAGGGGCTTCTTTCAACATTTCATCTAAATTACTGCTCATTGGTTTTCCTCCGTATCATGTTTCTGCCAGAAGGCAGGAATTATTTTTAACATAAGGATGGTTGGCGAAGCCTGACATCCGTTGTCTGCAATAAGCTGGCTAGAGCGTGTCAGCGTTTGTTATGTCCATATCATTTGTCAGACCTTCCCGGGCAAGCATGGTCTTGAGCACCTGGGCGTCTGTGGTCGCATCGAATACGGCATCCTGGAACAGATTGTTTAACAGTTCCGTAAAAGCCTGGTTGATGGTATCCAGGGTATTTTCTATTTCTGCTTTGGCCGATGCAATTTCCTCCCCGGGGCTGTTTACCCGGTCAAATTCTTCGTAGGCTTCCACCAGCTTGAGGGTGGTAGGCAGATAATAGTCCATCAGCTTATGCATCCGGTGCATTTGTTCAGGATGTTCCCGGACACTGTCGAAAATGTCTTTTAGCAGATTTTCCAGACGGGACAGTTTGCCGGAAATTATCTCTCCGGGAATTTTATCATTTAAATCCTTCAGTTTACTGATACATTCCATTCCCTCGGCAATCATGGTGTTCAGTTCCGCTTCGGAAGCCCCTGTCATTTCGGGAGGATTCTCCGTCTCTGGCGGACGGGCTTCGGACTGGGACAGCATACGGCTTTCTTTTTCACGCAGAATGCGGCTGTTTTCCGCTTCCACATACTGCTGGTATGTGCTGTCATTGAGCATGAAGCAGGTCTTTTTTTCATCCAGATGGCCTTCCGGGAATATGCCCAGTTTCAGCATCTTTTGAAGGTCTTTCACTACATAACGGACTTTCTTTCCCATGCTTTTGGCAATGCTTTCAATTTCCCCGTACATGTTGCGGCCGCAAAGCTGGACATAGCGCTCCGCGCGTTTTAAACGCATCCGCTGCCGGATGCCCAGATGAATCATGCCGAAGAAAATAAAAATAAAAATGAAATTTACAATCCAGCTTCCGGCGCTGGCGCCGATACCGGCCAGCAGGAAAATAAGATGGAGAAATGTCAGAATCCCGGTAACGCCAAGGCCGATACCTCCAAACACCTGGTACAGGACGCTGGATACATTGCCAACTTTTTTTAACTTTACAGAGGGTGCATTCTCACGTGCCATAAGTTCCTGTCTGCGGCGCATCTGTTCCTGTTGCTGCCGGAGCTGTGCTTCCTGTTGCTTAAGAAGATTTTTCTGTTGGTTTATCTGGCTCTCCCGCCTGCGCATCTGTTCCTGGGAGTGGCGGAGCTGCTCACGCTTCTGACGGAGCCGTTCCTGCCGCTGTTTTATCTGGCTTTCCTGTTCCTCGCTGATTTCCCCGCTGCCGGGAATAATATGCCTGCCTACCTCATTTAAAGTACTGGTTACAGTCTGGGAAACCAAATCATTCAGATTCTTAAAGTCTCCGCTCCGGAGAGCCTCGGACAGCGCGTCCTTAATCTGCTCCCCGGTACTGTTCCAACTCTGATTGTCACTCATAGAATCAATCCTCTTTATATTTGCACTGTATAAAAGTTACTGCTTCCGTTACTGTACTCTCCGTTTACAGTAACACATAAAAATTCTCATAAAAATATTATCACACAAAAGTCCGGCCTGTGCAATAAATTTGTCTCCCGGTAAATCTTGTGATTTTTAAGGGGGTGTAGTATAATATAGCGGAAATATGTTCATACAAAACGGATGGAGTGGAGGAAAAAATAATGGCTAAAAAATCAACCGTGCCGGTATCGCTTACTTTTGACAAAGAATTATTTAAGAGAAGCGTGCTTTACAATGTGAAAACTTTATATAGAAAGACGTTGGAAGAAGCCAGCCAGAAGCAGATTTTCCAGGCGGTTGCCTATGCAATTAAGGATGTAGTGGTCGACAATTGGCTAAATACCCAGAAGGAGTACGAAAAACAGGATCCCAAGACAGTATATTATATGTCCATGGAATTCCTGATGGGACGTGCACTGGGCAATAATATCATTAATCTGCAGGCATATGAGCCTGTGAAGGAAGCAATGGACGAACTGGGGCTGGACTTAAATATTGTTGAAGACCAGGAACCCGATCCGGCTCTTGGGAACGGCGGACTTGGACGTCTTGCGGCCTGCTTTTTGGATTCGCTGGCTACTTTGGGATATCCGGCATATGGCTGCGGCATCAGATACCGTTATGGTATGTTTAAACAGGAAATCAGAGACGGCTATCAGGTAGAGGTGCCGGATAACTGGCTGGTGGATGGAAATCCTTTTGAACTTAGAAGGCCGGAGTATGCCAAGGAGATTAAGTTTGGCGGTTATGTGAATGTACATATTGACAAGAACGGAAGAAGCAATTTTGTGCAGGAGGGATATCAGAGCGTTAAGGCGATTCCCTATGACCTTCCCATTGTTGGATATGGTAATGGTATTGTAAATACCCTCCGCATCTGGGATGCAGAGGCGGTAGAATGTTTCCAGCTTGATTCCTTTGACAAAGGAAATTACCAGAAGGCGGTAGAACAGGAAAATATTGCAAGAAATATCGTGGAGGTTCTTTACCCCAACGACAATCATTATGCGGGAAAAGAACTCCGGCTGAAACAGCAGTATTTCTTTATTTCAGCGTCTGTACAGGAAGCAGTTGCCAAATATTTAAGGAATCATGACGATATAAGGAAATTCTATGAGAAGGTAACTTTCCAGTTAAACGATACCCATCCCACGGTAGCGGTAGCTGAACTGATGCGAATTCTTATGGATGAACATTATCTTACATGGGACGAGGCATGGCAGGTAACAACCAGAACATGTGCATATACGAATCATACGATTATGGCGGAAGCTCTGGAGAAATGGCCGATTGAACTGTTCTCAAGACTGCTTCCCAGAATTTATCAGATTATTGAAGAAATTAACCGCAGATTTATTCTGCGCATACAGGAGTTGTATCCGGGTAATCAGGAGAAAGTCCGTAAGATGGCAATTATATATGACGGTCAGGTGAAAATGGCCCACCTTGCAATTGCAGCGGGTTATTCTGTCAACGGTGTTGCAAGGCTTCATACGGAAATCTTAAAGAAACAGGAGTTGAAAGATTTCTATGAGATGATGCCTGAGAAATTCAACAATAAGACCAACGGCATTACCCAGAGGCGTTTCCTCCTTCATGGAAATCCTCTTTTGGCCGACTGGGTAACAGCCCATGTGGGAAGCGAATGGATTACAGATCTTCCCCAGATTGGCAGACTGAAAATATATGCGGATGATGAAAAGGCACAGCAGGAATTTATGCACATCAAGTACCAGAATAAAGTCCGCCTTGCGCAGTATATCCGGGAAAATAACGGTATTGAAGTGGATCCCCGCTCTATCTTTGACGTACAGGTCAAGAGACTGCATGAATATAAGCGCCAGCTTCTTAATATTCTTCATGTTATGCATTTATATAACCAGTTGAAAGACAATCCGGATATGAATTTCTATCCCAGGACATTTATCTTCGGGGCGAAAGCGGCAGCAGGCTATTATAATGCAAAAATGACCATTAAGCTTATCACATCCGTGGCGGATGTAGTGAATAACGATCCGGCCATTAACGGTAAGATTAAGGTTGTATTCATTGAAAACTACAGAGTGTCCAATGCGGAACTTATTTTTGCGGCGGCGGATGTTTCCGAGCAGATTTCCACTGCAAGCAAGGAAGCTTCCGGCACAGGAAATATGAAGTTTATGCTGAATGGCGCCCTGACTATCGGCACCATGGACGGAGCAAATGTGGAAATTGTGGAAGAAGTGGGGGAAGAAAATGCTTTCATTTTCGGTTTATCTTCCGATGAAGTAATTAATTATGAAAACCATGGCGGATATAATCCCAATGAGATATTCAACAATGACCCCGATGTGAGAAGGGTTCTGATGCAGTTAATAAACGGCGCCTTTGCGCGTAATGATCCTGACAGATTCAGGACGCTTTATAATTCACTGCTTAACACCTTAAGCACATCAAAAGCAGATACCTATTTCATTTTGAAGGACTTCAAAGCTTATGCGGAAGCGCAGAAGAAAGTGGAAGCGGCATACCGCAATGAAAAGGGATGGGCGAGAAGCGCGATCTTAAATGTGGCAAGCTGCGGCAAGTTCACATCAGACAGAACAATTCAGGAATATGTGGATGAAATCTGGCACCTGGATAAGGTACAACTCCCTAAGAAGAAAGTGGAAAGTTCTGCCGGGGGGACATTAAAGTAATATAAAGTGGGACAACGGCGTGCGGCAGAGGAATCTGCCGCACAATTTTTGATTCGCCCAGCATGGGCGTAATCCAATCGGTGTAAGTCCGTAAAGTGTCCTGATAGTGGGAAACTTACAGCCAATGGCAAGGGTGTCCATCGTGAGATGGAATCTGAAGGAAGCCGGATGGCAAACCTCTGGTCTGACGGACAGAAATCACATATAAGGCAGTTCGAGTCGTAGTACCGAAGAAGTCTATGAAAGTAGATGGAGGAAAGGACTCGACGGTTGGGATAAGACAGACACTATTTATCTGACACTTGAAGATAGCAGTTGCTCGAAAGAGGTTACTTATCTGAGGGTAGGTTGGAAATCGGGAATAAAAGGTAAGAACGCTTAGAGTTAGGAATAGATAGTGCAAGGCATAGGCATGTCTTTCAGTGATGCACCGTTAGACAGCAGATTGCTTGTATAAGTATGCCTGACCTGTTTCGGTCTCGGATAGGCCATCGGTAGCAAAGATAATAACAAGACACAAAAATAGCCGCCCACCCGACCAAAGGTTACTTGATTCTTACACTTCTGGCTGCAAAATTCATCTCCCTTCCTGCTTGCGGCAAAGGCTTTTTTACAATGCCTGCACATACGCATATTACTGTCCTTATCCGTAAGCATGAAGGAAAAGCACATCTGCATCATGATCAGCAGCGAATGGAAATCCCCCAATAGAGGGCTTTTTTTATGCTTTTTGCAGTTTACGCATTTGGATTTCCCTGTGAACTTCCATTCCAAGGTTGTTGTAATAGTCTATACGTTCCTGCGGCAACATATCTTTTGTTTTGTAATAATTATATTCTCTTATTTTATGGATATCTTCAATGGTAAAATCAGGACTTAAAATAGGCTTTTCCATAGTCATTCCTCACTTTCCAACAATACAGTAGGATTTAAAATTTCAATAGGCTTGCGTCCTTTTAGATTAGTGATTGCCCGGATTCCTCTGATTGTCTTAATATTTACGATATGCTTAAAATTCCATGATATAATGCAATCACATTCGCTGACGATTGCGGCTCCGATATGCTGGCAGTCATCGTAACTTTTCTTTGTCAGTATGCCCATATCAATGATCTGCTGTGCAACTTCTGCAACATTATCGTTAATTTGAACCAGTGTGTAATCAATCTGCCCCAGATAGTCAAATAGCTGGCTCTGTTTTGGTTCTGGGCAGCCTTTCAATTCTTCAAGTGTAACTGTGGAAAGATACACATCATATTTTCCGGCGCAGAACATTTTCCATAGTTGCCTGGTATCAGCCATTTTTTCGGGAACATCATCTTGCAGTAAATGGCTGATAACTGAGGTATCCAAATAAACTTTTAATTTGTCCACGTTTATCACCTCCAACAAACATCTTCTTACTTTAGAGTATACAGAAAGATGTTCATAAAAACAATGGAAAATAAAATTTTTTGAGTTCATCACTTGACAATGTGTCAAGGATTTGCCCGGCAGGAGTTAATGACTGGTAAGCGTCAGTGATTCTTCCCTTCTTTCCACCTCCGCTGACACAATTTTAACACACCACCACGCCAACAGTCTTGATTTTTTGAAAGCATTTCAATCAGCTTACCAATTTCCGTATATTTTGTGTTATAATGTTTTATGTGATTTGGTTTCCCTTATTTTTTCCCTTATCAGGGTTCGTAATGCCCTATGGGAAGATATAATACAAGGGAAAGCTCATCTGCAATAAACTTAGTGTTTTTAAGGGTTAGTGGAGATTCTGATAACAAAATATAATAGCTAATATTTCCCTTGAAAATCATCAAATCACAATCGGGATTTGTCGGGAAATTGATTAAAATATTAATCAGGAGTTAACAGGGTGATTCCATGAGAAAAGAAAAAGTAATACGGTTTATTTGCGATATGTTGATTGTGATTTTTTTACTTGGTGTTGCCTTCGCATTGCTTTGGTATCTACATGGCTCTTTTGAGATGATACCGTCAGAAGAAAAGGGAGTAAATTATTTGTGCAGTGGAGAAAGAGGTAAAGCATGGAGAATCAGTTTTCCAGGACAGAATTACTGGTAGGAAAAGAAGCTATGGAGCGGCTTAAAAATGCCCGGGTAGCGGTGTTCGGAATCGGCGGCGTGGGAGGGCATGTACTGGAAGCGCTGGTAAGAAGCGGCGTTGGAACAGTGGATATTATTGACAACGATAAGGTGTGCCTGTCCAATTTAAACCGCCAGATTATTGCCACCCATAAGACAGTCGGGCAGTACAAGGTGGATGCAGCCTGGCAGCGTATGAAAGAAATCAACCCGGAAGTTGTCATCCATAAATACCGTACTTTTTTTCTGCCAGAGACAGCGGGAGAATTTGACTTTACCCAGTATGATTATGTGGCGGATGCCATTGACACCGTGGCAGGGAAAATAGAACTTGTCCTCCGGGCAAAAGAGGCGGGCATACCAGTCATCAGTTCCATGGGAGCAGGGAATAAGATGAACCCTGCGGCCTTTGAGGTGGCTGATATTTATGAGACCAGTGTCTGCCCTCTTGCACGGGTGATGCGCAGGGAATTGAAAAAAAGAGGGATTGGACAATTAAAAGTAGTTTATTCCAGGGAGCAGGCCATTGCCCCGGCAGCATGGCAGGAAGCGGACGGCTCCGGTGGGGCGGACAGAATCGGCATCATGGAAGAAAATAGCGCATGCATAGGGACAGGAAAAGAAGCCGGAGAACGCCGCCGGATACCGGGAAGCAATGCTTTTGTACCGGCAGCAGCAGGACTGGTTATGGCAGGGGAGATTATTAAGGATCTAATACACACTAAGGTGTAAATTGAAGCAGGAGGGAGAACACATATGGAAGCAGAAATCAAATGGCTGGACGATCCGGAGGTATTCCGTGTAAATCAGCTTCCGGCCCACAGTGATCATAGGTTTTATAAAAATATGCAGGAGTTGGAAGAGCGGAAAAGTTCTTTAGAGCAGTCTTTAAACGGGGTGTGGAAGTTCTGCTATTCCTCCAATGCAAAGAAACGTCCGGCAGATTTTTATAAGGAAGGATTTGACTTCTCGGAATTTGGTGAGATAAAAGTACCCTGCCATATTGAAATGGCAGGCTATGACAGGATTCATTATATTAATACCATGTATCCCTGGGAGGGACATTTTTACAGACGCCCTGCCTACAGCCTTGGGGACGGGGAGAAGGGAGAGGGGATGTTCAGCCAGGCGTCCTATAATCCTGTGGGCTCCTATATCCGGGAATTTGATTTGCAGGAAGGGCTTAAAGGTAAGCGGGTGATCCTATGCTTTGAAGGCGTGGAGCAGGCAATGTATCTCTGGCTGAATGGGCAGTTCGTTGGGTACGCGGAGGACAGTTTTACGCCGTCGGAATTTGACCTGACTCCTTTTATCCAGGAAAAGGGAAATATACTGGCGGTGGAGGTTCACAAAAGGAGCACGGCAGCTTTTCTGGAAGACCAGGACTTCTTCCGGTTTTTCGGTATATTCCGCAATGTGACACTGTATGGCAAGCCTGCAATACATCTGGAAGATTTGTGGGCGAAGCCGGAACTTGGAGAGGATGGAACCGGCAGCCTTTCGGTGGATGTAAGGCTTTCCGTGGAAAGCGCCTTAGGGGGGCGGGCTGAGATTGTTCTGGAGGAGAAAAGCGGGCGGCAGCTAATGAGCCGTTCTCTGTCATGGGCAAAGGGAGATTTTACAGGGGGCAGAGAAGAATTTGAAGGGAAAATGCCCTCCCAGAGTCTGGGGAAGATAACGGCATGGGATAATAAAAACCCTTATTTATACCGTCTTTTGATAAAGATATACGATGAGGAAGGTTTTTTGACGGAAGCAGTGCCTTATGACATTGGTTTCAGAAAAATAGAGATAAAGGATAAGGTTATATATTTAAATGGCAGACGTCTGGTAATAAACGGCGTAAACCGCCATGAGTGGAGTGCGGAAGGGGGACGGTGTATCAGTCTGGAAGAAATGAATCAGGACATGGAGATTTTTCTTAAAAATAATATCAACGCTGTGCGTACCTGCCATTATCCCGACCAGATTCCCTGGTATTATCTCTGTGACGAAAAAGGGATTTACATGATGGCGGAAACCAATCTGGAAACCCATGGAAGCTGGCAGAAGCTGGGGCAGGTGGAGCCTTCCTGGAATGTGCCGGGAAGCCTTCCAAAGTGGCGGGAGGCCGTGCTTGACCGGGCCGTAAGCAATTTTGAAATGTTTAAAAACCATGTTAGTGTTGTGTTCTGGTCTCTTGGAAACGAGTCCTATGCAGGGGATGTTCTGGAAGATATGAACAGATATTATAAGGAAAAGAAGGACGGCAGGCTGGTTCATTATGAAGGGGTGTTCCAGAACCGGGACTATGAAAGCACCATCTCCGATGTGGAAAGCCGCATGTATGCATCGCCGGAAGAGATACGGGAATATCTGGACAACCAGCCTCCCAAGCCTTTTATTTTGTGTGAATATATGCATGATATGGGAAATTCTCTGGGAGGAATGGGTTCATACATAAAACTGCTGGATGAATACGAAATGTACCAGGGCGGATTTATCTGGGATTTTATCGACCAGGCACTCTGGGCGGAGGATGAGATGACCGGGCAGAAGGCCCTGCGTTATGGAGGGGATTATGACGACAGACCTTCCGACTACGAATTTTCGGGGAATGGGATTGTCTTTGCCGACAGGCAGGAGAAGCCGGCCATGCAGGAGGTGAAATATTATTATGGATTGTACAAATAAAGCATTACAGACAGTTGGCCAGAAGAAGCTCAGGGTGATTTACGGGGACTGCACGCTGGGCGTTCATGGCAGTGCCAAAGGAAAGGCGTTTCATTATATTTTTTCCTACCAGACCGGTGGACTGGAATCAATAAATATTGAAGGGAGGGAATGGCTTTACCGTACCTCCAGGCCCACATTCTGGCGGGCGCTGACCGATAATGACAGGGGAAGCGGATTTCACCTGAAATCAGGTACATGGATGAGCGCTGACCTGTTTATGGGCTGTGTGAAAATAGAAGTGTCGGCGGACGGGAAAAGCATGCCCCTGCCTATTGCCCCGGAGAATAATAAATTTGGCGGTGAAGCCTGGGCGGATAATATAAGCATTGCTTTCACCTATGAGACAATTACCAGTCCAAAGATAAATGTGGAAGTAGTATATAAAGTTGATTTATGCGGAAAAATACATGTTGTGGCAGAGTATAAAGGAAAGGAAGGACTGCCAGAGCTTCCGGTCTTCGGGATGCGTTTCATTATGCCTACAAAGGCGGCAGGATACAGGTATGAAGGGCTTAGCGGGGAAACTTATCCAGACAGAAAGGCAGGAGGGCGGAGAGGAATTTATGATGTGGAGGGCCTTCCTGTAACCCCTTATCTGGTGCCCCAGGACTGTGGGATGCATATGGATACCAGTTGGGTGGAAATCCGCCGTAATACTGTACTGGACAATACCATGAAGACACAGCAGGAGTTCAGCCTTAAAATAACGGCGGCGGATGAAGATTTTGCATTTAGCTGTCTGCCTTATACCGCCCAGGAACTGGAAAATGCCACCCATCAGGAGGAACTTCCTCCGGCAAGACGGACAGTTCTGTGCATATATGGAGCGGTGCGCGGGGTAGGCGGAATTGACAGTTGGAGGACTGATGTGGAAGAAGCCTATCATGTCAGCGCAGAGCAGGACATCCGTTTTACTTTTGATATCGTATTGTAGGATAACAGATAGTTATTTCTCCGGCAGTCTGGTATAATTAGTACAGCAGGTATTGGCAGTAGAGAAGGAGGAAAGTCTTATGCTGAAAAATATCGTATTTATGGACAAACCGGAAGAAGAGGAATTGAAGGAAAGATTAAAGAAGGCGCGGGAGAAGCTTTTTGGCCTGCAGATGCAGATCAAGGATCATAAAGTCCCGGTGCTGGTATTGATGGAAGGCTGGGGGACGGCAGGGAAGGGAAGTCTTATCGGCCAGGTTATCCAGAATATAGACCCCAGGTTTTTTAAAGTGGCAACTATGGACCAGCCTGCGCCGGAGGAACTCCGGAAGCCTTTTTTGTGCCGGTATTTCACAAAAATACCGGAGGCCGGAAAATATACTTTTCTGGATTCCGGCTGGATGGATGAAGTGACCAGGAAATGCCTTCACGATAAGATGGATAAGAAAACCTATGAACAGCGGATAGGAAGTATCAGAAGGTTTGAGAGGCAGTTGACGGATAATGGGTATCTGGTAATGAAGTTCTTCTGCCATATCAGTGAAAAAGAGCAGAAAAAGCGGATAGACGGGCTGAAAAAGGACGTGGATACCCGCTGGCGGGTCAGCGAAGATGATATGTGGCAGAATAAACATTACAGGAAATGCGAGGAAGTATTCGGGCAGTACATGGAAGATACCAATACACCTTCCGCACCCTGGTATATTATTGACTGTAAATCAAGAAAATGGGCGGAGTTACAGGTTCTGGACACCCTGATTCAGGGAATAGAGGTAGCCATGCAGAACAGGAGCCTTGCTGTTCCGCTGCTGCAGAATGTATTTCCCCTCCGGAAAATGCCTAAACTTGCGGAGATATCTCTGGATAAGGCAATGGATGAACAGGAATATAAGGATGAACTTGAACGGCTGCAGGAGCATTTAGGAGAACTTCATAACCGTTTATACAGAAAGCAGGTGCCTGTTATTATTGCCTATGAGGGATGGGATGCGGCAGGGAAGGGCGGCAACATCAAGCGTATTACAGGGGCCCTTGACCCGAGAGGGTATGAGGTGCATCCCATAGCTAGCCCTGAGCCCCACGAGAAGGCAAGGCACTACCTTTGGCGGTTCTGGACAAGACTTCCCAAGACAGGGCATATTGCTATCTTTGACAGAAGCTGGTACGGCCGTGTGATGGTGGAGCGTCTGGAAGGTTTTTGCAGTGAAAACGACTGGAAAAGAGCCTACAATGAAATGAATGAATTTGAGAAGGAACTGCATGACTGGGGGGCAGTCATTATCAAATTCTGGGTACAGATTGACAAGGATACCCAGCTTGCCCGTTTTAACGACAGACAGAATACGCCGGGGAAACAGTGGAAGATTACGGAGGAAGACTGGCGTAACAGGGAAAAGTGGGATGCCTATGAGGAGGCTGTCAATGAAATGATCCAAAAGACCAGCACCACTTATGCGCCCTGGTATATTTTAGAATCGGTGGACAAAAAATACGCCAGAATCAAGGCTCTTAAGATTGTAATTGAAGAATTAGAGAAAGCCCTTAAATGACTTTTGCGTAAGAGGCCGGGGTATGTTATAATTCCCTTATAATGAATGAAGTCAGTAAGGCCATATGGAATGCAGGATGTGCTGCTGTCATATGGCGGGACAGAAACGGAGGAAAATATGAGCAAAGAAAATTTATCTCCACAGGAGGCGCTGGAAAAGCTGAAAGAAGGAAATAAGCGTTACCTGACTGCGGAAACCAATTCCGGAGACGTATCACCGAAGATCAGGAAACGTACCTGCGACGAAGGGCAGAGCCCTTTTGCAATCGTTGTGGCCTGTTCAGATTCAAGAGTCATTCCGGAAAGCATTTTTATGGCGGGAATCGGCGAGTTGTTTGTTATCCGTGTGGCAGGCAATGTGATGGATAATCACCAGCTAGGCAGCATTGAGTATGCAGCAGGCCATCTTGGATGTAAACTGGTAGTCATATTAGGGCACAGCAACTGTGGGGCAGTGGATGCGGCAATCCACCATTCCCCATCAGGTTATGTAAAATACATAACAGACGAAATTAAAAAGGCAATTGGAGAAGAAAAAGATCCTATCCGTGCAAGCTGCCTGAATGTGGAGAGAAGTGTGGCAGCAGTCAGAGACAGTCTGGGAATGAAGGAAGCAGGAGAAAACAGCGATGTGAAAGTCTGCGGAGCTGTTTATCACATTGACAGCGGCAAAGTAGAGTTCCTGGACGAAAAATAAAAATTAAACAGAGTTGTTTTCAGAAAACGGCATGGCATGGAGCGTGTCTGAAAATTGCTTTTTGGCAGATGCCGGAAGTGAGTTTTCAGACGCCCTCCGGGGTTGTGCCGTTTCTGCATGTCCGTTTCCGACGGATATCCTGGTTACTGTTCACTCCGTGACCAGTAACATGCAAAAATCCATCGAAAGTTGCCTTCGGCAATGGGATTTTTGCACTCTCGAATCACTTTCTTACGACCAGCGCAGTAAATGCGCAGATCTGTGTTAACAGTAACGTATCCTGTCCCGACATAGCCTGCTCTCTTTTGCCTGGCCTTGTAAATCCGGTATGTTTAACATATAATAACAGTATACAGAAAACAGGAGGGAAATTATATGATATCAGTAATGGAAGGCGGCGCCTATTTAGTCGGCGGCAGGGAAGTGATCCCGGAAGGCCCGCAGGCGCTTGCAGAGATTAAATCGAAAACAGGAAAAGAGACTACGAAGGAAGCGTCCAGACAGCAGACGATTGCTTATAATATTCTGAAGGAACACAATACGTCTGACAACATGGACAAGCTGAAAATCAAGTTTGACAAGCTTACATCTCATGATATTACTTTTGTAGGAATTATCCAGACGGCCAGGGCTTCGGGGCTTGAAAAGTTTCCTGTTCCCTATGTGCTTACCAACTGCCACAATTCCCTGTGTGCAGTGGGAGGAACCATCAATGAGGATGACCACATGTTTGGGCTTAGCTGTGCAAAGAAGTACGGCGGCGTTTATGTGCCTCCCCACCAGGCGGTTATTCATCAGTATGCAAGGGAAATGCTTGCAGGAGGCGGAAAAATGATTCTGGGTTCCGATTCCCATACCCGTTATGGTGCGCTGGGCACCATGGCTATGGGAGAGGGAGGACCGGAACTGGTTAAGCAGTTGCTGAACCAGACTTACGATATTAATATGCCTGGCGTGGTGGGGATTTATCTCACAGGAGAACCGGTGAAGGGAGTAGGGCCCCAGGACGTTGCCCTGGCTATTATCGGAGAGGTCTTTGCCAGCGGATATGTGAAAAATAAGGTGATGGAGTTTGTAGGGCCCGGTGTCTCGGCTTTGAGCGCGGATTTCCGAATTGGCATTGACGTAATGACTACGGAGACGACCTGTCTTTCCTCTATCTGGCGGACAGACGATGTAATTAAGGAATTCTACGGGATTCATGGAAGAAAAGATGAGTATAAGGAATTAAATCCCGGGGAAATTGCTTACTATGATGGCATGATCACTATTGATCTTAGCGCTGTGAGACCCATGATTGCCATGCCGTTCCATCCCAGCAACACATATACCATTGAAGAACTGAACGAAAATCTGATGGATATTCTGGATGACGTGGAAAAGAAAGCGGCTGTTTCCTTAGACGGGGCAGTGGAATTTACCCTTAAGAATAAGGTGAGGGATGGAAAGCTTCTGGTGGATCAGGGAATCATTGCAGGCTGTGCAGGGGGTGGTTTTGAGAATATTTGTGCGGCGGCGGATATTATGAAAGGCGCTTACACCGGATCCGACGGATTTACTTTAAGTGTGTATCCGGCGTCCATGCCTGTTTATATGGAACTGATTAAAAACGGCTGTGCGGCTGTGCTCTTGGAAACAGGGGCAGTTATAAAGACAGCCTTTTGCGGGCCTTGCTTTGGGGCAGGTGATACGCCTGCCAACAACGCATTCAGCATCCGCCATTCAACCAGAAATTTCCCCAACAGGGAAGGCTCCAAACTGCAGAACGGCCAGATTTCCTCTGTGGCCCTTATGGATGCCCGTTCCATTGCTGCTACGGCGGCGAACAAGGGAATACTTACAGCGGCTACGGAATTTGACGGCCCTATCCATAAATACCAGTATCATTTTGATGCCAATATTTATGCTAACAGGGTATTTGATTCTAAGGGCGTGGCAGATTCTTCGGTGGAAATCCAGTTTGGCCCGAATATCAAGGACTGGCCGGCTATGACGCAGCTTCCTGAAAATCTGGTTCTGCGCGTGGTATCGGAAATTCATGATCCGGTGACGACCACAGATGAACTGATTCCCTCCGGCGAGACTTCTTCCTACCGTTCTAATCCGCTGGGACTGGCAGAGTTTACCCTGTCAAGAAAAGACCCTGCCTATGTAGGTCTTGCAAAAGATATCCAGACAGCCCAGAAAGCCGTGATGGAAGGAAAGTGCCCTCTGGAAGTGAAGCCGGAACTGAAAGACGTCATGGATGTGATCCGGAAAAGCTATCCGGAAACAGGCGAAGGGAACGTGGGATTCGGTTCCACGATTTTTGCGGTAAAACCCGGCGACGGCTCTGCCCGGGAGCAGGCGGCGTCCTGCCAGAAGGTACTTGGGGGATGGGCTAATATTGCCAATGAATACGCTACCAAACGCTACCGTTCCAATTTGATTAACTGGGGGATGCTTCCTTTCTTAATTGAGGAGGGGGAACTTCCTTTTAAGAATAAAGATTACCTGTTTTTCCCCGGTATCAGAAAAGCAGTGGAAGAAAAAGCTGATGAGATTAAGGCATATAAGGTTTCTGATGAACTGGAAGAATTTAGTTTAAAGCTGGGAGAACTGACAGACGAAGAAAGACAGATTATCCTGAAAGGATGCCTGATTAATTATAACAGAGTTTAGATACAGGTGGGGATAACTTAACATTGCGCCCTGCATCCGACAGCGTAAAACCGGATTCATGGTTCAGGAATGCGCACGGGCTGCGCGTTCCGTGAGAACATGATTCAGGTGTGAGGGGTATTATCGCCCCGAATCGTTGCTATGAGCGGTCTTTAGACCGTCACTAAAACCGTGCCAGCCCATGTATATGGGAAGCAGGATTTTGCGTCTGTGGGTGCAGGGCGTTTGGGTTTTGGCTTTCAGGCCAGCATGCGCTCGTTCCACTTATCCATTACAGAAGCGGTAAAAACGCCTGCCGCAAGGCAGAATATGTTTATAAGGCAGGCATAGGTGGACTGGCGGAAGCTGTCAAAGGGGATAATCATAAAAGTAGCGGCAATGACGATTCCCACGATTGCATGGAAAGCCAGGGAATAGTATTTGTCAAACAGGGAATTTACTGCTTTTGAGAGGAAAACAATCGTCAGTAGTCCGCTGATTCCGGCCGGAACGAGTACATCTGCAGATAAATGCCCGATGCCGTCCACGAAAGGCGTATACAGGCCCAGCGGCATAAGCAGGGTGGAAAAACTCATTCCCGGAGCAATGATGCTTAAGGCAAGGCAGAATCCGCACAGCATATACCATTTGAAATCAGGGATAATGGTCACGGAAGCCCTGCTTAATCCGGTAAGCAGGATAAATACCAGCAGCATGGCTGTTATCATGGAGAAAAAGGATTTTTTTGTCCGTCCCATCTGTCCGGCTTCCCGCCACAGGGAAGGCAGCATCCCTGTAATCAGCCCGATGAACAGACAAACAGAAGGGGCCGGGTATTTCTCCATAAAGTAGGAAAGAATATTGGCGACGCCCATGAAGCCAATGCCATAACCGAGGATATAGGGAAAAAGTCCTGGCATATGGGTTCTGAAACGGCGGGCCGGGCTGGAGAGAAATTCCATCAGCGGCTTATAAATGCCGAATACAACGCTTAGGACACCGCCGCTGATGCCCGGAAGGACAGCGCCCAATCCCACCAGCGCGCCCTGCAAGAGACGCACCAGAATTTTCATGATTAATTTCCCGATAGGTTTATGCTTCATAAATCCCCTTTTTAAGCCTGCTGTTTTCGTCACACAGTTACATTCGCAAATCCATGAAATTTTCTTTGCCAGAACTGCTCATCCCCAAATGACTTTCTTGCGGTAAAGCTTTCGGTATGAAAGCAGGCATGAATTGTGGTATAGCCTAATTTATGCCGGATGTACTTCTTTTCATGACTGTTTTTTTATTTTGCGCAAGAGCCCCATAAAAGCTAAATTTATTGGCCGGCCGGCCGATAAATATATTGCAGGTGTTGATGGCCAGGATACCTGTACCAATATTGTTTTTGTCGCCACGGATGGTATGCTTTAGGGAAACGGACAGCCCTTTTGTGTATCATTTTTGCTTTTTTTAACCAGGGAGGGGAGAAAAGAGCAAGGGACTTAAAAGAAGGAGGAAGAATGCGAATAAATTCCGGCACAATAGGAATGGAATCCGCCAGAAGCTACACTTCCTTTTCGGGAAGGGTAAGCAGATTTACAATTACAAACGGAAGGCAGAAGCTGACGGATGGATCCGGAACTCTGCCTGGCAATTCAGCAGATAGTGATATCGAAGGGGAACAAACCCAGGGCAATGAAAAGGAAAATCCGCAGGAAGCCCTGAAAGCCACCTTTGAGGAAATGCGCTCTAAGACGAAGGCTCTTACTACAGGGAACATGCAAAGCCGGGAGACTTCCAGCGTATATGAGCAGTTAAAGGAAATCAGACAGCAGTGTCTTAATTATCTGATGAGAATTCTCTTCCCGGAGAGAAGCAGCAGGCCGGGATGGGGAGAGGAAAGTTCATGGCAGAATCAGAGCCAGACAGTATCCACTTCGGATATGCTGGTATCTAATTTCGGTGTTGGAGCCAAGACTTTTAATTACACTACCCAGTATTATTATGAGGAGAGGGAAACCACTACATTTACCACACAGGGAACCGTAAAGTGTGCGGACGGAAGGGAAATAAGCTTTAACCTTAACATGGAAATGAGCCGTAGTTTTCAGGAGTATTATGAAGAAAGCTTAAGCTATACCAATATCAGTACATCCATGTGTGACCCGCTGGTAATTAATCTGGATGGGAACATAGCGGATTTGTCTGACCAGACATTTCTGTTTGACCTTGACGGGGATGGCAAAGAGGACAAAATCAACCGCCTGAAACCGGGAAGCGGTTTTCTGGCGCTGGATAAGAACGGTGACGGAACGATCAACGACGGGTCGGAGCTTTTCGGCACCAAATCTGGAAACGGTTTTGCCGACCTTGCCGCATATGACACAGACCATAACGGATTCATCGATGAGGGAGATGAAATCTGGGATAAGCTGAAAATCTGGGTGATGGATGAGGATGGAAATGAGCAGCTTTATTCCCTGTCAGAAAAAGGGGTAGGCGCTATCTGCCTTCAGAACGCCGCTACGGATTTCGCAGTTAAGGGTGAAAATAACCAGACCAACGGCATGATACGCAGGAGCGGTTTTTTCCTGTATGAAAATGGAAATGTGGGAACTGTCCAGCATGTGGACTTAGCCCTTCATGAACAAATGACACAGGAGAAAATAAAAGCCAGCCAGAGCAAATATGAAAAGTGGACGTATGCCATGGCATAGCAGACAGCGTTGGCCGTACCGGGAAACCATTTTCAAAATATGCGGCCGGGCAGGCACAAACAATGCAAAAGCCCCACAGGGTTTAGATAACATAAAGGTATAATAGACAGACCTCCAGGCATAAAATAGCCTGGAGGTGTCTTATGAAAAAACGCATAGTCTTTCAAACTGTCAGAAAAAAGAGAATCGTATCAGGATTTTTTTCAAAAAGTCTTGGTACGGTTCTTTTGCTTTTGCTGCTGGTGCCGTATCTGATAACTTTCCTGTTTGGGAATTTAAAAGAGAGGGACACTTCCATGACAGATATGTTAATGGTGGAAGATGCCCTTGGCGGGGGGAATATTTTTATCGTAAATACTACGGTAGTTGGAAATGAGAGCATTCCGTTGGAAATGTATGTGGCGGACCAACTGGCAAGAAGCATTGATAATAGTTTTGAACCGGAAACTTTAAAGGCACAGGCAGTCTTGATCCGATCCGATCTTTTATCGTCCCTTTACCTGGCGGACGGAAGCAGAAGGGAGGGCAGGCAGATTGCTGCCTCGGACAATGATTACGGCAGCATCCCGGTACAGGAAAATATTCTTGCCGCCGTATCACAGACAGCGGGGGTATGCCTTGTATATGACGGGATACCTGTGGACGGCGCATATTTTGCTGTCAGCAACGGCGCTACGCGAAATGGAAATGAGTTATTTTTTGCAGAATATCCTTATTTAAAAAGCGTAGTGTGCAGCAGGGATTTTCTGGCGCCGGAATATGCGAGTACAGCAGTTTATGACGAGAGGGAGTTCGACAGACTCTGGGAGGATGTGCCCGGCATCAGAATGACGGAAGAAGAAATTCTGGAAAATGATAAAGTCACGGTGGAAGAGGAACTGGAAGGATACCGGCTTTACAGGGATAGTGTGGGATATGTACTGTATATAGAAAAAGAAGGAAAATATGCATCGGGGGAACAGTTTCGGGAAATTTTCCGGCTTTTGTCATCAAGCTTTCATTTCAATAAAGAAGAGGGGCAGATTTTTATATCCGTCAAAGGTTCGGGCCATGGGCTGGGAATGAGCCAGTTCGGGGCTAATGAAATGGCTAAGGAAGGAGCAGACTATATTAAGATTCTGAACTATTTTTTTGATGATGCAATAATTACAAAATTTGAATAAAGAAGGAAAAAGGGGAAAAACTAACCATAAAGAACAAGAAGATTTTGCAATGCTTCGGAATGGAGGAAAAGATGAGAAGAAGTAGAAGAAGAGGTCTTGCTAAAGAACGGTTCCTTATGGTTGCCTCAGCAATATTGGTTTTAGGGTCATTAACAGCTACCGGGCTGTGGCTGGGAAGGGACACAAGCAGCCAGGATGAGGGCTATGTGGTAGATTTAAGTTCTATTGAAAATAATGCGGCCGCAGGTGCAAACATGGCCGGGGAAAATGAAATGAGCCTTACGGAAAATGTGACTCAGGATACGACGCCATCGGACGATTTGGACTACGATCCATATTTTCAGGAGACCAACTCCTTAAATGTTGAAAATCCAGACCAGTCTGACAGCGAAAGCATGTCCGACGGGGCTGACCAGGAGGATACCGCGAAGGGAAAGTCCGGGGAGCAGGATTCTAAGGAGCAGGAGACAAAGGAACAGGAGACGGAGGAGGTAACTGACGGGGAAGGCACGCCGGCACTGTCAACAGCCATGCAGCCCGCCCTTACTTTCAGTGATTCCGATACCCTTGTATGGCCTGTGGTGGGAAATATTCTTGTCAATTATAGTATGGACAAGACTGTTTACTTCCCCACGCTGCAGCAGTATAAGTATAACCCGGCAATTATCATTCAGGCAAATACAGGAGATTTAATTACAGCGGCTTCTGCCGGCAAAGTGATATCTGTGTTTAAGGATCCCCAGATTGGAAATGGAATTACCATGGAACTGGGAGGCGGATATGAGGCTACTTATGGACAGCTTACTAATATTCTGGTTTCAGAAGGCAGCTATGTGGCAGCGGGAGATGTAATTGCGGAAGTAGCGGCGCCCACCAAATATTTCAGCGTGGAGGGAACCAATGTCTACTTCAAGCTGACCAAAGACGGCAAACCTGTAAACCCGATGACCAAACTGAACTGAGATTAGGAAGGTAAAAATAATGTTATATATTATTGGCGGTAAAATACTGACCATGGCTGGAGAAATCTGGGAAAAGGGATATATATGCATTGAAAACGGGAAAATAAGAGAACTGGGGCCTATGAAAGATGGAGCCCCTTTTCCTTTGCCGGAAGGCGGCAGGGCAGAGGTTGTAAATGCCCTTGGACTTCTGGTGATGCCCGGTCTGATTGAGGCCCACTGCCATATGGGAATTACGGAGGAAAAGAAAGGGATGGAGGGGGATGACTGCAATGAGACAGTAGACCCCATCACGCCTTATCTGCGTGCAATTGATGCGATTAATCCTATGGATGCAGCCTTTGACGATGCCGTGCGGGCCGGGATTACTTCGGCCATGATCGGGCCGGGAAGCGCTAATGTGGCAGGAGGGGCCTTTGCCTTTGTAAAGACCTGCGGAAGATGTATTGACGATTTGATTGTGTCTGCGCCTGCCGCAATGAAAATTGCTTTTGGCGAAAATCCAAAGGTAAATTATTCCGGCCAGGGAAAGTCCCCGGCAACCAGAATGGCAATTGCTGCCATGCTCCGGGAGGAGCTGTTTAAAGCCCAGCGCTATTATGAAAAAAAGTGTGCGGGAATGAAGCGGGAGGAAGAAGACTTCCGCTATGAATGCTGGATTCCGGTCTTCGAGAAAAAGATTCCTTTAAAAGCCCATGTACACCGGGCCGATGATATCCAGACGGCCATACGAATTGCAAAGGAATTCCGGCTGGATATGACGCTGGATCACTGCAGCGAAGGACATCTGATCGTGGAGGAAGTAAAAAAATCCGGTTTTCCAGCCATTGTAGGGCCGGATCTTTCCAGCAGGAGCAAAATAGAAGTCCAGAATATGGCGTTTAAGACCATAGGGATATTAAACCAGGCGGGTGTGAAAACGGCCATCACCACAGACCACCCGGTTTCCCTGATTCAGTCCCTTCCCATCTGTGCAGGACTGGCGGTAAAATCCGGTCTGGATGAGATGGAGGCGCTAAAATCCATCACCATTTATCCCGCACAGATATGCAGGACAGATCACAGGGTAGGATCTTTGGAAGTGGGAAAGGACGCAGATATCGCTATTTTTGACGACCTTCCTTTGAAAGTATCCGCCAGAACCATGTGCACAATCATTGATGGACAGATTGTATATTCAGACGAAAGCTTTTCTTTACCTGTCTGTGAAAAAAATGTATAATATACGCGGGAGATAACAGTTCAGACAGGTCTGTGCATTTGCAGTGGGAGGGATAAGTTTGGGCAGGATGAAGAAAATGGCGGTTATCTTGCTGATGATTTTGCTGACAGGCTGTTCGCCGTCTCAAATAGAATACGAGGGGGAAGTTTCAGGAAATACATTTGCTGGTATGGAAAAAGAGCCGGTCATTTCTTATGAAATGCCGGCTGCTTCACCTGCTATTTTGATAAATCAGTATGGATACATAAATGAAAGCAGTAAAGTGGCAATATTTAAGGGAAGTGAAATGCCGGAAGAATTCTATGTGGTACAGGAGGATACCGGGGAGCGGGTATATACAGGATATCTGGAAAATAAGGGATATAATGAGAAATCACAGGAATATAATTGCTATGGGGACTTCTCCGGGGTCAGCCAGCCGGGAACCTATTACATAGAGGCACCCATACTTGGAAGGTCTTATTCCTTTAAAATCGGGGAGGACTTATACGGGCAGGCGCTTAATGAGGCGTGCAGACAGTTTTATTACAGCCGCTGCGGGATGACCCTGACAAAGGAATTTGCAGGGGAAGAGGCGCACAATGCCTGCCATACCGGTAAAGCCAGGTTCAGGGAGGAGGCGGAGGCTTTTGACGGGGCCGGGGGATGGCATCAGACGAAGGAAGGCTCCCGGGAAGCAGAATGGGCGGCCCGCAATATAGGGGCAATGCTGTTTGCTTATGAATTATACGGGGAAGCCTTTGGCGATGACACAGGTATCCCGGAAAGCGGAAACAATATTCCCGATGTGCTGGACGAGATACGCTATGAAACAGACTGGCTTTTAAAAATGCAGAATGAACAGACCGGCGCAGTTTATGCAGGGATTACGGTCTGTGAGCGGGACAGGGGGATGGGAATAATTTCTTATGTGGAGCCGGAGGATATCCGCTCCTCCAAGGCTTTCGCAATGGCCCTGGCCAAGTTCAGTTATCTTTATCAGGATTATGACGCAGAATACGCAGGGCTGTGTCTTCGGGCGGCGGAAAATGCGTGGCGGTATGTAAAGCGTAATGATACGGCCCCGGCGGACAGCCTGAAATTTGCGGCGGCAGCGGAACTGTACAGGGCATCGGGCAGAGGTTCTTTTCACAGAATTGTTTTGGAATACCTTGAAGAAGGCAGTTATAAGGATGGAATGGATGAAATTGATTTTCTGGGCTGCGCTGCGTATATTTCCACCAGCAGGCAGGTGGAACTTACCTACTGTGCAGAAATTGCCGAAGTAATTCTGACAAAGGCGGAAGAAATTTCAAAAGAGACAAGGGGAAGCATTTACCGGACTGCGGGAGAAAACCATCAGAAACTGTTGCTGGATATGATGTATCTGACAACGGCGGATTACATGATAACTAACCGGGAGTACAAAAATATTATAGAAAATCATTTTCACTATTTTATGGGAAGAAACGAAATGGGAATCAATTTTGCAGATACAGAAATCATGAGACAGCTTGATATGGACAGTAAGCTGATAGTTATGCTTAGTGAAATGGCATTTTTTGCAAAGTAAGCGGCAGTATATCCTGTTTTCATGTTGGAAATATTGCGGTAATGTAGTGGGGAAGATGTGCGTAGTACCAGAACTGTTACATAAAATAGATATCATCAGTAAAAGGGCAGGAGGCGGATTATGAAAATAGTTGTATTGGCTGGCGGAATCAGTACAGAGAGGGATGTGTCCTTAAGTTCGGGAACCATGATATACCGGGCACTGAAGGCGCGCGGGCACCAGGCGGTGCTTCTGGACGTATATTTAGGATATGAAAAAGAAGCAGGGAAAGATTTAAAAGATATTTTTGAAGAAGAAAAAGACTGGGCGGGAGAACTGGGAACGATTACAGAGAAAAATCCCGATATTTCCCAGATTAAGGCCATGCGCCCCGACGGGGATAAAAATTTCTTCGGCCCCAATGTCATTAAACTCTGTCAGTCAGCCGATGCCGTATTTATGGCTCTGCATGGGGAAAACGGGGAAGACGGAAAAATACAGGCATGTTTTGACCTTCTGGGGATTACATACACAGGCACAGACTATGTAAGTTCGGCGCTGGCCATGGATAAGGGAATTTCAAAAGAACTTTTTGCATTTCATCATATTCCGACCCCGGCAGGAATCCGTCTCAGGAAGGAACAGAAACAGAAAGAGGGGGTGCCGTTTCCCTGCATTGTAAAAGCATGTTGCGGCGGTTCCAGCGTGGGCGTGGGCATAGCCATGAATGAGAGCGAGTATGAAAGCGCGCTGGAGGAAGCATTTAAATATGACGACGAGGTAATTGTGGAGCAGTATATTGACGGGCGCGAATTTTCCGTAGGCGTAATGGATGGGAAAGCGCTGCCAGTAATAGAGATTGCCCCCCTTCAGGGATTTTACGACTATAAGAACAAATATCAGCCAGGCTCAACAATTGAAACCTGTCCGGCCCACATTTCCCCGGAGAAAACCCGTGAACTTCAAATGTATGCAGAGAAAGCGTTCGCAGCGCTTCGGATGAAAAATTATGCCAGAATGGATTTTATGATGAACAGGGAAGGGGAGGTTTTCTGTCTGGAAGCCAATACTCTTCCGGGGATGACGCCTACCTCCCTGCTTCCCCAGGAGGCGGCGGCAGTGGGAATAAGTTTTGGGGAATTATGTGAAAAGATTTTGGAAGCAGCGCAGAAATGAGGCGGATATGAAGAATATGACATTAGAAAATATAGCGAAAGCCTGTAAAGGCACGCTGTATAGAGCCGGGCAGCCGGAAGAGAAAGCGGCGGGGGAGGCGAAAGAAGCTTCCTGCGTGGTAATTGACTCCCGTAAGATAGAGCCGGACGGTATATTTATTGCCACCAAAGGCGAGAGGGTGGACGGCCATACATTTATTCCGGCAGTTGCCCAAAAAGGGGCGCTGGGCGTGGTATGCGAGCAGGCGCCGGAAAACTGCAGCATCCCGTATATTCTGGTGGAGGATTCCTTTAAGGCATTGAAGGATATTGCCGGATACTACAGGGCGCAGCTTGCAGTCTGGGTAGTGGGAATCACGGGCAGCGTTGGGAAGACCAGCACCAAGGAACTGATAGCGGCAGTGCTTTCCGTCAAATATAATGTCTTAAAGACCCAGGGCAATTTTAACAATGAAGTGGGACTTCCCCTTACAGTGCTGTCTATCAGGGAAGAACATCAGATTGCCGTGCTGGAAATGGGCATCAGTAACTTTGGCGAGATGCACCGTTTAAGCAAAATTGCCCGGCCGGACATCTGCGTAATGACCAATATCGGACAGTGTCATTTGGAGAATCTGGGAACACGGGAAGGAATCCTGCAGGCAAAATCAGAAATTTTTGATTATATGAACCCGGACGGTTATGTGTTTGTAAACGGCGATGACGATATGCTGTGCCGTATAAGGAAAACAGGAAAGCATAAGCCTGTTCATTTCGGGCTGAATCCGTCCAATGAAATTTATGGATCGGACATTATGAGCAAGGGGCTTTTTGGAACGGATGTAGTAGTCCATGCAAATCTGGAAGTGTTCCCTATCGAAATCCCGCTGCCAGGGATTCACATGGTGACGGATGCCCTGGCAGCGGCCGGGGTAGCCATGCAGATGGGACTTACTGCGCAGGAAATCCGTCAGGGAATTGCAAAAGCGGAAACAGTCAGCGGCCGGAGCAACGTCCTTTCACTGCCTTTCTGTACCCTGATAGACGACTGCTACAATGCAAACCCGGCCTCCATGCGGGCCGCCATCGACCTGCTGGCCATGGCTCTGGGCAGAAAGGCCGCAGTTCTGGGGGATATGTTTGAACTTGGCGGAAAGGAAAAAGAACTGCACGGTGAAGTCGGAAGTTATGCGGTGGAAAAGGGAATCGATGTATTAATCTGCACAGGCGCACTTTCCCGGAATATGTATGAGACGGCTGTGGAGAAAAATAAGACCATGGGGGCCGGAAGAAAAGTGGAAATTTACTACTTTGATACAAGGGATGATATGCTGGCGGGACTGCCCAGCATCCTTAAAAAGGGAGATACTGTGCTGGTGAAAGCCTCCCATGGGATGCAGTTTGAGAAGGCTGTGGAATTTTTGAAAGATTATAATTGACTTAAATATTAGAAGCAGGCTAAAAACCTGCTTCTTCTTTTATCCTGAAATAGGTCTCTTCAATTATTTTCTGTGTATAAGCGCCGATTTTCCGCTGGTCTTCCCTGGATAATTCTTTCATGTAAACAGGCTTTCCATATTCCAGAATGACCCGGGTTTTTTTGATTTTGGGCAGGTGATCCTCGAAGATATCTGCGGAATTGTAAATTGTCATGGGGATAATGGGGCATCCGGTCTTGGCGGCAATCTTAAAACTGCCTTCATGGAACTCCATAAAGGTATGGTTCACCTTATTTCTGGTACCTTCCGGGAAAATACAGATGGAAATGCCGGATTTCACTTTGTCAATGGCGGAAAGGATAATTTTAAACCCCTGTTTGACATCGTTCCGATCCAGAAAAAGGCAGTGGAGATTTCTCATCCAGTTTACTAAAAGAGGCCATTTTAGCATTTCTCTTTTGGCAATGTAGCCGGTGGGACGGGGAACCCTCACATAAGTAATCAAAATATCAAAATAACTTCTGTGATTGCCTATATACAGGACAGGCACATCTTTGGGGACATTTTCTTCTCCCCGCACAATGATAGTTGCACCGGATAAAAACAGACACACCCTGAAAGCCCAGTTTACGATAGCCAGGGAACTTTTGTTTTTCAAATCCATATTGTACTTACCGATAATCCACTCTGCAATTAAAAGGGGGATACTTAACACTAAAAATGAAACTACAAAAACGGCTACTAAAATAATTCTGATCATGTTTGTAAAAATTCCTTTTTTGGTAAATGAAAACATTTTAAGTATAAAGGATGAAGTGGATTTTGGCAAGGGCTGTATTTTAGTATATCTGGACTTCCTGTCCAATCTCTGATAAAATGGTAAAGTCAGTAAAAACATGCAGAAGTAAGAATACGGTGTAAAGAAGAAGAGGAAAGATTATGGACAAAATTGCAGTTTTAATTCCGTGTTATAATGAGGAAAAAACCATCGCCAAGGTAATCAGGGATGCGAAAGCGGCTCTGCCAGAGGCGGTGATTTATGTATATAACAATAATTCTACAGACCAGACCGCCCGGATTGCCAGGGAGGAAGGGGCAGTTGTGCGCAATGAATATATGCAGGGTAAAGGAAATGTCATCCGGCGGATGTTCCGGGAAATAGAGGCCCAGTGTTACATTATGGTAGACGGGGATGACACTTATCCTATGGAATTTGCGCCGGAAATGGTGGAAAAGGTGCTTTGCCGCAATGCAGATATGGTAGTGGGCGACCGCCTTTCTTCCACATATTTTGAGGAGAACAAGCGGCCTTTTCATAATATGGGGAATTCTCTGGTACGTGCCAGCATTAATCATTTATTTGGCTGTGAGATCAAGGATATCATGACAGGGTTCCGGGCATTCAGCTATGGGTTTGTAAAAACCTTTCCGGTTCTTTCAAAGGGCTTTGAAATAGAAACGGAGATGACGATTCACGCGGTTTATAACCATATGCAGATTGAAAATGTAATTGTGGAGTACAGGGACAGGCCCGAGGGCAGCGTATCAAAGTTGAATACCTATTCCGACGGGTTCCGGGTGTTGGGTACTATTTTCAGACTTTACCGGGATTATAAGCCTTTTGGCTTTTTCAGCATTTTGTCACTGGTCCTTACAGCCATAGCGCTGCTTTTTTTCATACCAGTGCTTTTGGAATACCTGAAAACGGGGCTGGTTCTTAAATTTCCTACCTTGATCGTGTGCGGTTTTGTTGTGATGGCGGCAATCCAGTCTTTTTTTGCGGGGCTTATCCTGTCAAATATGGCGATGAAGAACCGGAGGGATTTTGAGTACCGTCTCACCCTGGTGTGTGAAAAAGAAAAGCGCAGGATGCAGCAGGAGGAGAAATGTTGAGAAAACTGGTTTCGCGCTGGTACCTGTTTATTGTATTTGGGTTTATCCTGTTTGCAGGACTGGTATTTACCCTTTGCGGGGAAAAAAGCATTATTGCGGTTCACGACAATCTGGATCTTTTTATTCCCCAGTTCCAGATGATGAAAAATACGGGGACTTTCTGGAGCCATGGGGTGGATGTGCCCTTTCTGGGAGGAATCAGCAGGGACATTCTTCCGGCGGAGTTTTCCTTATACACCATGCTTTACATGATTCTTCCGGCATACCCGGCGTATATTGCCGGATATCTGCTTAAAATAGTGATTGCATTGTTCTCCTGCATTTTGCTGGCAAAAGATGTGCTTGGAGAAGGATACGAAACGTATAAGCCGCTGGTTTATCTTTCAGGTTTTGCCTACGGCATCCTGAATGTGTTTCCGGCATTTGGAATTCCGTTCGCATCGATACCATTAGTGGTTTATCTGGTCAGGAAAATATACAAAAAGCCTGGGGCAGTATGGTATGCGGCATTATTTTTTTATCCTCTTCTTTCTTATTTTTCGTATTTTGGTCTGTTTATACTGGCTTACATGGCGGCCGCTTTTATCTGGCTGTGGGTGAAGGACAGGAAATTTCCCGGAAAGGTGCTGCTGGCAATTTGTGTGCTGGCGGCAGGATGCATCGTCTGTGAGTACAGGCTGTTCGGCGCCATGCTTCTGGGAGACGAAGTGACCATACGTTCCACCATGGAAGCGGGAAGCTTTACAGCAGGGGAAATTATAAATACCATAGGGGAAGTGTTCGCTAAGGGGATGTTCCATGCAGAAAGTATGCACACATACCTGGTGCTGCCTGTCTGCACGATTTATTTTTTCTGGTTAAATATTACCTATATCAGGAATAAAAATATAAAAGGGATATTTCACGATTTATATAATCTTCTGGCCCTGCTGCTTCTTTTTAACAGTGTTGTGTATGGGATTTATTATTGGGAAGGGTTTCGGAATATTGTGGAGACTTTGTGCCCTCCCCTTACAGGATGGCAGTTTAACAGGACAGTGTTTTTCAGCCCGTTTATCTGGTATGCCGCTTTCTTCTTTGCACTAAAACGTATGTACGACAGCCGGAAAAGTGTTGGAAAGGCGGCCGCCAATCTGCTTGCCATGGGTGCAGTGCTTATCATTGTGCTTTCCGGGACGCGTTATAATGATTTGTATCACACTTGTTTTAACCAGGCATATGTCTGGCTGAGGGGGACACCGACAGATCAGCTGGCTTTTGGGGAATTCTATTCAGCGGAACTATTCGAGGAAGCCAAAAAAGATATTGGATATGAAGGGCAGTGGGCCGCGGCCTATGGTTTCTATCCGGCGGTTTTAGAGTATAACGGGATTGCAACACTGGATGGTTATCTGGGATTTTATTCCCAGAGTTACAAGGAAGCTTTCCGCAGGATTATTGCCCCTGCCCTTGACCGGGTGGAGGAGAGCAGGGATTACTTTGACAGTTGGGGGGCACGGGCTTATCTCTATTCGGGGACGGATTTGTCCATCGTGAACGCCTCCCGCAGTTACAGCGTAACCGACCGGGATATTTATATTGACGTGGATGCATTTAAGGAACTTGGAGGATATTATATTTTTTCCAGAATTGAACTAACCAACGCGAAGGAGACAGGACTGGCGCTGGCAGGTACGTACACAAATGACAAGTCGCCTTATGTATTGTATGTATACCGGACAGAAACGGTTTAACTTTCGCCTAAAGCCGCTGCGAAATCTGTCCGTTAAAAAGTATGGCGCCTGTGAAGGGCGGATTGGCAAAAAGACAATATATCAGCCGGAGCGGGATTTCCGTTCCGGCTGTATTGATTCGGTAAGCGTTGGCAGATCACTTAATGGTTTCCCCGTTTTTGTATTTGGCAACGACTTCCTGGATACGCTCGTTGGGATTAAGCAGGTCGCTGATAGAGGCATCATGATTTAATGTGTCAATCAGATAGGCAATATATTTGCTCATATCGCAGTCAATATACCATTCGCGTTCTAACAGTTCAGGAGTCTGGTAAATTAAATTGGTCGTGAGAACCCTGTCGATGATGCCGTTTTCATATGCTTTGTCGAACCGGTCCAGTCCATTGGTAAACAGTCCGAAGGTCGCGCAGATGAAAATCTTGCGTGCCCTGCGTTCTTTCAGGGCTGTGGCAACTTCAAGGACGCTTTCACCGGAAGAAATCATATCGTCCATAATGACCATGTCTTTACCCTCCACGGAGGAGCCCAGAAACTCATGAGCCACAATGGGGTTTCTGCCGTTTACCACGCGGGTATAGTCCCGGCGCTTATAGAACATGCCCATGTCAAGGCCAAGCACGTTGGCAATATAGATTGCCCGGCTCATGCCGCCCTCGTCAGGGCTGATTACCATCATATGGTCAGAGTCGATCTGCAAATCTTTCACATGCTTTAAAAGACCTTTGATAAACTGATACGCAGGCTGTACAGTCTCAAATCCGTGGAGAGGTATCGCATTCTGTACCCTGGGGTCGTGGGCATCGAAAGTAATAATATTATCTACGCCCATATGAACCATTTCCTGCAGGGCAAGGGCACAGTCTAAGGATTCCCTTGCAGTCCGTTTGTGCTGTCTGCTTTCATAAAGGTAAGGCATAATAACGGTGATACGCCGTGCCTTTCCGCCGACTGCCGCTATAATTCTTTTTAAATCCTGATAATGGTCGTCAGGAGACATATGGTTTTCATGTCCGCACAGAGAGTAGGTCAGACTGTAATTGGCAACATCTACGAGAAGATATAAATCGGTGCCGCGGACAGATTCAAGGATCATGCCTTTGGCTTCGCCGGAACCGAAACGGGGAACCTTGGCCTTTAAAATATAAGAATCTCTCTGATATCCGGCGAATGCGAGACTTTCTTTGTGCTCGCTTTCACGGACAGTACGCCATCTTACCAGATAGCTGTCTACCTTTTGGCCGAGAGACTTACATCCTTCTAAGGGAATGATGCCAAGTGAACCTACGGGTATGGTTTCCAAATTTCTTTTTTCTTCGCGTTGGGACATGAATTACCTCACTTTCTGTTTTGCAGTCTTTTTTTGAAGGTCCGGATGTCAGGTCCGGTAAACTTGCAGATGCTGTATTGATTTGTTATCCGGGAAAAAACCCGGTCTGAGTAGCGGTTTAACAGGTCTTCCAAAGACAAATTGGTGGAGATGATGGTAGACTTTTTTCTAAGATGCCTCTCGTTCAAAAGGGAAAACAGCACAGAGGAAGCAGCGGCTTTATGATATTCGGTACCCAAATCATCAATAATCAGCAAATCGCAGTTGCGAAGATCGCCGCCCAAACTTAAGACATCGTCTTTATTTTTGTAATCGAACATATTTCTGGATATAGTTTCAAAAAGCCCGGCCGCGCTGAAATAGATAACGGAGTGGCCGTTTTCTATCAACTCTTTGGCAATGCAGCCGGATAAAAAAGATTTGCCCGTACCCACTGTACCATAAAAAAATAGATTTTGATAGTCTGAATCGAAAGTTTTTATAAAATTTATGCACGCATTTACCGTTTTCTGGAAACGCTCAAGATCTTCGCCCTGATAATAGTCGTAAGAAAGGATACTAAAATTTTCTTTTTCAAGCATGTCGCGGATGCCTGACTGTTCATAGAGAAGGTCAATGACTGCCTGTCTGAAACAATGGCATTTGACCCCGTCTGCATATCCGGTATCTTTACAGTCAGGACAGTCATAAATGGGGGCAAGGTAGTCGGCGGGATACCCGGCGCTTATAAGGAGCTGCTCTTTCATGGATGAAAGACTGCGCAGGGAAGATCTTAAATCTTCCATGGCAAAGTCATCGCCTTCCAACAGCTTCCTGCCCTGGGAAACGGATATAGCGGCAATGGATTCAGCCAGCTCCCGGTAGCCGTCCACATTTTTATAGATGAATGCCGTGCGCTCCTCAAGGAGGCGCCTGTTTTTGGTTTGCCTGTATTCATATTCACGCATGATTGCGTCATATTGAGAGTTAGTTAATGCCACAGTGAATTCTCCTTACGGCTGTGTTTTAATTGCTCAGGATCTCTTTTTCCAGCGTTTCAAAATCATAATTTGTATGCATGAACTGGTTAAACTGATTGAACTGCCCGGAAGATGTACTCTGGAATTTTGGGGCAGACGATTTGTTTTTGGCATAAGCTTCATCAAGAGCATTAATATCGGCTTTGATGTGCACATTCTTTTTGAACCAACTGTTTAAAATGCTGTCGGCATATTCAAAGCGGTGCTTGTCCGTGGCCATAACCGTTCGGCTGCAGGCTTCTAAAATAATCTCTTTGGCAAACCCCAGTTCTTTCGTCCATTTAGTGACAAATCCTGCCTCCGCTTTGGTGGGTGTGCCTGACTTGCCGAGAGCTTTCATGATGTCATATACAATTTTTTCATATTTGCCTGCAAGTCTGGAAGCCTGTCCGGGGGTGGTGATTCCTGCCTCCGCCCAGCTTAAGGCAACCTTTTCTATGTATCTGAAATCCTTCTTCCCCCTGCCCACGCAGTATTGAATCAGGTAATCAATTAAATCTTCAGAAAATCCCAGTTTGTCCGAGAAAAACAGGATGGTATTTATTTCGGAAGGGCTTAGGGGCCTGCCGACATACTGCTCCGCCACAAAGATAATCTGGGCTGTCTCCTCATTATTCTGGAATTCCTTTAACTGGTCAAGACTGTAGGCAGGCTTGGTCAAATCCGCCTTAACAGGGGCGGATTCATTCTTATTAGGAAGCTGGACCACAGGCGCAAGGGGCTGGACGTCCTTGGCAGGGCTTTTGGAAATACCCAGAAGCCGGATGCCGGAAATACTTTTAGAATCGTCATACTCCAGGGTGAGAAGGCGGTTTTTTTCCCAATATTTAAGAGCCCTCACAACATCCTTTTCTGTGTGGTTGAACTGATCCGCAATATCTGAAACACTGGTGCACAGACCGGCGCCCGTCATACGGAGCAGATACAGGTATATTTTTAACTGCGCATCGTTGGCATCTTTCATATACTGGTCTATAAAAATGTTGGACACAACAGTTACATCAGCATAGTTTTCCTGATAAATTTTAAAATGACCCATGAAGCTATCCCCTAATCTGCCGTTCAGTCCCAAAGGGCTTCTCAAGGAATATTACCCTGCCGGGCCATACGGCCCCTGGAGACTGGACTATTATTTTCTCACGAATTGAAAGCAAATTGAATTATAGCATAAGCCCCGGGAAAAAGGAATAGGTAAAATTTCAAAAAGTCCAGTATTTTCAAGGGATTGAAGGTTTTGTGGATAGTGTGGACAATGTGGATATTATGGATGAAACAAAAAAGGCATGGAAGGGAAAAGCCGTGTAAAATGCTGGAAAATATTTTTGTAACCGGTAAAAAAAATATCCACATATTTTCAGGATATTCTGACTGAAAAATATGTGGATAATGTGGATAGTTATTGTTTTAAAAGGTTTTCACCAATGTTTACAACGTCTCCGGCGCCCATAGTTATCAACAAATCATTGGGGGCACAATTTTCTTTCAGGAAATTTTCAATTTCCTGAAAAGAAGGGAAATAATGGCAGTCCTTTCCGCAGGATTCAATTTCCTTAAGCAGGGTTTCGGAGCTGATTCCCAAATTGTCAGTCTCCCTTGCGGGATAAATATCGGCCAGCACAATATGATCCGCAAGGGACAGGGCTTTGGCAAATTCTTTCATAAAGGCTTTGGTGCGGGTGAAGGTATGGGGCTGGAATACGCACCATAAGGATTTATGGGGATAATTTGCGGCAGCATTTAAAGTAGCAGTAATTTCTGTGGGGTGATGTGCATAATCATCTATTATAATGGTTCCGTTTAAAGTGCCTTTGTATTCAAAGCGGCGGTCGGTGCCGTGGAAATGGGCAAGTGCAGATCTGACTGCGGCAAAATCAATAGAAAAAAGATCTGCAAGCGCAATAGCGGCAAGTGCATTATAAATGTTGTGCTCTCCGGGGACGCCTAAGGCAAGTTCTTCCCGGAAGCCGCCCTTTTTTATAAGAAGAAAACTGGCGCACCCGTTATCGTCATAGAAAATATGTTCAGGATGGTAATCGAAGGCATCTGTACTTCCATAGGTTATGACACGGCAGGACAGCCCTTCCAGCACCATGTCTATTCCGGGGATTTCACCGTTGATGATTAGAACTCCGTCCGAAGGGATAAGCCGGGCAAACTGGCGGAAGGAATGGCGGATATCGTCAATATCCTTAAAAAAATCCAGATGGTCTTCTTCTATATTTAATATGATACCTATTTTGGGAAAAAAGCTTAAAAAGCTGTTGGTGTATTCGCAGGCCTCTGTAACGAAATAGCCGGATTTTCCGATTCGGATGTTGCCGCCAATGGCCTTTAAAATGCCGCCGATAGAAAGGGTAGGGTCAGTATCCGCCTCGAGAAGGATTTCTGAGATCATGGAGGTGGTAGTGGTCTTTCCGTGGGTGCCGCTGACGGCAACGGGAAATTCATAATTTTTCATCATCTGTCCGAGAAGCTGGGCTCTGGTCAGGGAGGGAATCTCCATCTCCTTCATGGCAGTAAATTCTGGATTGTCGGGATGGATGGCACTGGTATAAACAACAAGATCTATGTCTTTATTTATGTTATCCGCCTTCTGGCCGTAATGGATTTGGGCGCCTTTCGCGCACAGGGCCTGGGTCAGGGAAGATTCTTTTGCATCGGAGCCGGAAACAGTAAAGCCCTTTTCCAAAAGAATTTCAGCAAGTCCGCTCATGCTGATGCCGCCGATTCCGATAAAATATATGTGGATAGGATGGTTGAAATCTAATTGATACATAAAAAATCCTCCGTTTTTATTAGTTTTGACTTAATTATATATAATTACACAATAAAAACCAATGGCATTTTTAACAAAATAAGCGTATGGAACCGTGATACAGGCACAAAATGTAGTAAAAAGCATGGGGAATGATGTTTTGCCTATGCAAAACATTGTAAAAAAGTAACATAAAAAATGGATTGTTTTTTAATATAATTGTAAAAAATATTCACTTTTGAGTTAATATATGGTATACTATTCATACATTTTATAAATGGTACCTGTATCAAATAGTTATAGATACAAAAATACTTGTAAGAGGTGAGGACATGATTAAAAAAGAAATGATTGCCATGTTGTTAGCGGGTGGTCAGGGAAGCAGACTGGGCGTGCTCACGTCAAAGGTGGCCAAGCCGGCAGTATCCTTTGGGGGAAAGTACCGAATTATCGATTTTCCATTAAGCAACTGTATCAATTCCGGAGTGGACACAGTCGGCGTTCTGACACAGTACCAGCCTTTGCGCCTGAATACTCATATAGGAATAGGCATTCCATGGGATTTGGACAGAAATATAGGCGGTGTTACTGTCTTGCCACCCTATGAGAAAAGCGCCAACAGCGAGTGGTATACGGGCACGGCCAATGCTATATACCAGAATCTGGATTACATGGAAAGCTATAATCCGGAATATGTTCTGATACTTTCCGGAGATCACATATATAAGATGGATTATGAGGTTATGCTGGATTTCCACAAGGAGAAGGGGGCGGAAGTCACAATTGCGGTTATGCCTGTTCCCATGGAAGAGGCGAAGAGGTTCGGCATCATGATTACGGACGGGGAGAGAAAGATTACCGATTTTGAAGAAAAGCCTGCCAATCCCAGGAGCAATCTTGCATCCATGGGTATATACATATTTAACTGGAAGACCTTAAAGGAAGCGCTCCTTGAAAATGCCCAGCAGCCGGGGCTGGATTTCGGCAAGCACGTGATTCCTT
This sequence comes from uncultured bacterium, assembly GCA_947177425.1. Lineage (GTDB taxonomy): Bacteria > Bacillota > Clostridia > Lachnospirales > Lachnospiraceae > Suilimivivens. The sequence goes on along the minus strand of CAMWUN010000001.1, from coordinate 120,236 downwards.
ACTGCCACAGAAAAGGATATCCGCTTTACGCATATGAGTTTAACGGATACTGGAAGGATGTGGGAACCTTAAGTTCTTACTGGCAGGCAAATATGGAGCTGATTGACATTGTTCCTGAATTTAATCTTTATGAGGAATACTGGAAAATTTATACCAAAAGTGAAAGCCTGCCTCCCCAGTATATTGCAGACGATTCGGTGATTGAGAGAAGCATCATAGGCGAAGGCACGGACATTTACGGTAAGGTATATAATTCCGTTATCGGCTGCGGCGTGACCATCGGGAAGGACACAGTTATCCGTGATTCCATTATTATGAATAATACGTCCATCGGGGATGGGTGCGAACTTTACAAGGCAATTGTTGCGGAAAATGTTAAAGTTGGAAAGTATGTGAAGCTGGGATACGGCGAAGAAGTCCCCAATGAGACAGATCCCCACATCTATAACTGCGGCATGGTAACAGTAGGAGAAAAGAGCGTTTTGCCGGATGGAATTACGGTAGGAAAAAATACATGTATATTCGGGCATACATCGCCAGAGGATTATCCTGATAACTATCTTGCAGGTGGAAAAACATTAATTAAGGCAGGTGATGAAAAGTGAGAGCAATTGGTATAGTATTAGCGGGCGGAAACAGTTATAGGATGAAAGAACTTTCCAAAAAAAGAGCGGTGTGTGCAATGCCTATTGCGGGCAGCTACCGAAGCATTGATTTTGCACTGAGCAACATGACAAATTCCCATATCCAGAAGGTTGCAGTGTTTACCCAGTACAATGCCAGAAGTCTCAATGAGCATTTGAATTCATCCAAGTGGTGGGATTTCGGACGGAAGCAGGGAGGGCTGTATGTGTTCACACCAGCGGTGACAGCGGAAAGTAATTTCTGGTACAGGGGTACGGCAGATGCAATCGCCCAGAATCTTTCTTTCCTCAAGAACAGCCACGAGCCTTATGTTGTAATTGCTTCCGGAGACGGTGTATACAAGCTGGATTACAATAAGGTACTGGAGTACCATATCGCCAAGAAAGCAGATATTACCGTTGTGTGTAAGGATATGGGGCCGAATGTGAATGTGGACAGATTCGGTACGATTAAGATGAATGAGGAAAGTCGTATTGAGGATTTCGAGGAGAAACCGATTGTTGCAAAATCCAACACGATTTCATGCGGCATCTATGTTGTCAGAAGACGTCAGCTTATTGAGATGATCGAGAAATGCGCGGAAGAAGACAGGCATGATTTTGTAAAGGATATCTTGATCCGCTACAAAAATATGAAGCGGATATACGGGTATAAGATGCAGGGATATTGGAAGAATATTGCAACAGTGGAAGATTATTTCAACACAAATATGGATTTCCTAAAGGCTGAAACCAGAGATTATTTCTTTAAGCAGTATCCAGACATTTATTCCAAAGTGGACGATCTGCCGCCGGCGAAATACAATGCAGGGGCGCAGATCCGGAACAGCCTTATTTCCAGCGGTTGTATTGTTAACGGCGTAGTGGAAGACTCCGTCGTATTTAAGAAGGCTTATATTGGAAACAATTGCTACATTAAAAATTCTATTATTTTAAATGATGTTTACATTGGAGACAACACCCACATTGAGAACTGTATCGTTGAAAGCCGCGATACAATCAGGGCCAACTCCTATCATGCAGGCACTGACGGCATCAAGATTGTATTGGAGAGAAATGACAGATACGTTATCTGATGGGTGCAAAAAAAGTTCTAGCTAAGGGGGACTGAAAATGCAGATTACAGATGTACGTGTGAGAAAGATAACAAAAGAGGGCAAAATGCGCGCCATTGTATCTATTACGATTGACGAGGAGTTTGTGATACATGATATTAAAGTAATAGAAGGGGATAAAGGACTGTTCATTGCAATGCCCAGTAAAAAGGCAGCGGATGGTGAATACAGAGATATTGCCCATCCAATTAATTCTTCTACCAGAGAGAAGATACAGGAAATCATTTTAGACAATTATCATAAGGCATTACTGGAACCGGACGAGACAGAATAAAACCTTACTGGCCACGGAATGAACGGTAACAGAAGGGCAAAGCGCAGGCTTTGCTCTTTTTTTTGTAGAAAAAATATGCTATGATGGCAGGGTAGCACTTTGACGGCATTTCATATAAATGGGCCCAAAGAGAAAGGTGTGTGAATAAAAATGTTTGTGATAGCAGGACTTGGGAATCCTAAAAAAGAATATGATAATACAAGACACAACATTGGTTTTGCAATGATTGATGCACTGGCAGACAAATACAATATTTCGATAATGGATATCAAACACAAAGCGGTGTTGGGGAAAGGCGGGATAAACGGCCGGAAAGTGATTCTGGCAAAGCCTCTGACTTTTATGAACGGAAGCGGTGAGAGCATCCGCCCCCTTACTGATTACTATAAAATAGATGTGGAAACGGAACTGATCGTGGTATCAGATGATATTTCACTTCCTCCGGGACAGATACGGGTGCGGAAAAAGGGAAGCGCAGGAGGCCACAACGGACTTAAGAATATAATCCAGCATCTGGGTACGGAAAATTTTCACAGGATACGGATTGGCGTTGGGGAAAAGCCAAAGGGATATGATCTGGCGGATTATGTTCTTGGGCATTTTGCTTCCGGTGAAGCGTCTCTTATGAAAGAAAGTCTGGAAAAGGCTGTGACTGCGGCGGAAATGATGCTGGCGGGAGAAACGGACAGGGCAATGAATGAATTTAACCGGAAGACTCCGAACCGGAGGGAGCCGGAGGAAAAGACAATATAAAACAACATAGGATTCAGAAATGTGTGAGGGAAGATTTGCATGAGAGCATTAACGGCGCCTCTGGAAGAATTGGGGGAATTCGAGGAAATTAAGAAAAAAATACGCAAGGGTAATAGCTGCGTGTCGCTGACCGGATGTGTGGAGTCCCAGAAGCTTCATATAATATACGGCCTGGGAGAAGAATTTAAAAGTAAGCTTATTGTCACATTCAGTGACCTGAGGGTGAAGGAACTGATGGAGGATTACCGTTTCTACGACAGAAATGTGACATCCTATCCGGCGAAGGATCTCATTTTTTATCAGGCGGATATCCATGGGAACCAGCTTGTGGCGGAGAGGATTAAATGCTTAAGGCGTATGCTGGAGGGGAAGCCGGTGACGGTAATTACCACATTCAGCAGTCTGATGGCGCCCCAGATTCCTCTTTTGGCGTGGAAAGAGCATATTTTAAAGATAGACGGTAAAAGCCAGATAGAGGTTAAAAAGCTTGGGGAGCGTCTGGTGGAAATGGGTTATGAGAAGAATTATCAGGTGGAAGCACAGGGACAGTTCGCTATCCGGGGAGGCATCATAGATATCTTTGATCTGACGGAGGAAAATCCATACCGCATTGAACTGTGGGGGGATGAGGTGGATTCTATCCGCAGTTTTGATGTCTTAAGCCAGCGCTCCATAGAAAAGCTTTCCTCAATTTCCATTTATCCGGCCGGGGAGATGCTCCTTTCCGGCAGCAGCCTTAAGGCAGGTATGGAAAAGATAGAACAGGAAGGAAAAAGCTTTTCCCAAAAGCTTCGGGCGCAGTTCCAGACAGAGGAAGCCCACCGGGTGGAAACCCAGATGAAAGAACTGAAGGAACAGGTTTTAGAGTTCCGTAATCTGGTCAATCTGGACTCCTATGTGCACTATTTTTATGACGATACGGTATCCTTTCTGGAATTGTTCGACCTGGAAAAAACCTGTGTCTTTATTGATGAGCCGGCCAGAGTGAAGGAACATGCGGACGCGGTGGAACTGGAATTCCGGGAGAGTATGATGCACAGAGTGGAGAAAGGGTATATCCTTCCGGGGCAGATGAATCTTTTATACTCCGTGGAACGGGTGGCGGCGAAAATGGAGAGAGGCAGAATTGTCACCCTGGCAGCCCTGGATATGAAGAACAGTCTTTTTAAGGCGGATAAAAAGGCGGATATCCCTGTCAGAAGCATATCCTCCTACAATAACAGCTTTGAGGCTCTGGTGCAGGATCTGAAACGGTATAAGAAGAACGGATACAGGATTCTTCTGCTGTCCGGTTCCAGAACCAGGGCAGCAAGGCTTGCCCAGGATCTTATGAATGAAGAACTTGCGGCTTTTTATACGGAAGACCCGGACAGGGAACTTGCGCCGGGGGAAATCATGACTTATTATGGCAGGGTGCTTAAAGGGTTTGAGTATCCTCTGCTTAAATTTGCTGTTATCTCGGAAAGCGATATTTTCGGCATTGACAAAAAAAAGAAAAAAAAGAAAAAGACTTATGAAGGGCGCAAAATCAATGACTTCAATGAACTTAAGGTGGGCGATTATGTGGTTCATGAGAGCCATGGGCTCGGGGTTTATAAGGGCATTGAAAAGGTTGAGGTAGAAAAAATTGTAAAGGACTATATTAAGATCGAATACCGGGACGGGGGCAATCTTTATGTGCTGGCTACCGGGCTGGATGTTATCCAGAAATATGCTTCTGCCGACGCAAAACGCCCCAAATTAAATAAGCTGGGAACCCAGGAGTGGAACCGCACCAAAGGCAAGGCGCGGGAGGCCGCCGGGGAAGTGGCTAAGGATCTGGTGGAATTATATGCAGTCCGCCAGCAGAAGAACGGCTTCCAGTATGGAAAGGACACTGTGTGGCAGAAGGAGTTTGAGGAGATGTTCCCTTTTGAGGAGACGGAGGACCAGCTTCTGGCCATTGCTGCAGCGAAACAGGACATGGAGAGCACAAAGATCATGGACCGGCTGATTTGCGGGGATGTGGGATACGGGAAGACGGAAATTGCTATCCGCACGGCCTTTAAGGCGGTACAGGAAGGAAAACAGGTGGTTTATCTGGTGCCCACCACGATTCTGGCCCAGCAGCATTACAACACTTTTATCCAGCGGATGAAGGACTTTCCTATCCGTGTGGATCTGCTGTGCAGATTCCGGACCAGCGGGGAACAGAAGAAGACGGTGGAAGATTTGAAAAAAGGGCTGGTGGATATTGTAATTGGTACCCACAGGGTGCTTTCGGCAGATGTATCTTATAAGGATCTGGGGCTGCTGATCATAGATGAGGAACAGCGGTTTGGAGTGACACATAAGGAAAAGATTAAGAAGATGAAGGAAAATATAGATGTGCTCACGCTGACGGCTACGCCTATTCCCAGAACTCTCCACATGAGTCTTGTAGGTATCCGGGATATGAGTGTTCTGGAGGAGGCGCCAAATGACAGAATGCCCATTCAGACCTATGTTCTTGAATATAATGAAGAGATGGTCCGGGAGGCCGTTGTCAGGGAATTGTCAAGGGGCGGACAGGTTTACTATGTCTACAACCGGGTAAACAATATTGCGGATGTGGCGGCCGCCATCCAGAATCTGGTGCCGGAGGCATCAGTGGCTTTTGCCCATGGGCAGATGCAGGAGCGGCAGTTAGAGCGCATTATGTACGACTTCATTAACGGGGAAATTGATGTCCTGGTGTCCACCACCATTATAGAGACGGGACTTGATATCTCCAATGTAAACACAATGATTATCCACGATGCCGATAACATGGGGCTTTCCCAGCTCTACCAGTTACGGGGAAGAGTGGGGAGGAGCAGCCGCACGGCATATGCCTTTTTGATGTATAAGAGAGACAAAATGTTAAAGGAAGTGGCGGAAAAGAGACTGGCAGCCATCAAAGAATTTACGGATTTGGGAAGCGGCTTTAAAATAGCCATGCGGGATCTGGAAATCCGCGGGGCGGGCAATCTGTTAGGGGCAAAGCAGCATGGACACATGCAGGCGGTGGGCTATGACCTATACTGCAAAATGCTCAATGAAGCCGTAAAGAATTTGAAGGGAATCAGCACGGCGGAAGATTTTGCCACTTCGGTGGATTTGGATGTGGACGCCTTTATTCCTCCGGCTTATATTGTCAACGAAGTGCAGAAACTGGATATCTATAAGAGGATTGCAGGGGTAGAAAACCAGAGTGAGTGCGACGATATGAAGGAGGAACTTTTAGACAGATTCGGCGAAGTTCCCACGGCGGTGGAAAACCTGCTGCGCATTGCCCTGCTCCGTGTCAGGGCACATAAGCTGTACGTGACGGAATTAAAAGGAAGGAATGGGGAAATCCGCTTTGTCCTGAAACAGGACGCAGATATCAGGCCGGAAAGGATACCTGTGCTTTTGAAAAAGCATGAAAAACTTTCCTTTAACGCAAAGGGGACGCCGTCTTTCCTGTTCCGCTATAAAAAGTGCGGCATGGTTGAGAGGGATGCCCAGATGCTTCTTGAATTTACGGAAAACCTGCTTATTTCCATGGAAGAAGAATTAATCGGGCAGGGAAAGCAGCCTCTTTTTTAGCGGGGCTCCATTGCAGAAAAATTTTTTGTATACCTTCTATGTATAAAAGGAGGCAGCACACTGTTTGGTGTGCTGCCTCCTGTGCTGACAGGTCATAATCTGCAATGCTGGTAATCAGCATGAATGTTTATATTTTTCAACAATAGCGGTAAGCTCGTCCCACTTGGATTCCATATCTGCTACAAGCTTAAACTGCGTTCTGGCTCTGTCAAGATTATGTCCCTCCCTGTGGATTTTGAAGTAGACGTCTCCTTCCAGATAATCCGCCAGAAACCGGATACCGCATTCATAGGTCATTAGTTTGGCGCCCATGGGAAGCATTTCAATTTCTTTTTCGGTAAGGCTTCCCTGGCATCCTTCCAGAAAACCCCTGGTAAAGGCCTCAAACAGGGATAAATCTACCCCGATTTTGCTAAGATCCTTCTCGTCCTCTGCTCCTGTGCTGGCTCCAAAACGAATGGAATCACCGAAATCATAGTGGGAAAGTCCCGGCATGACTGTGTCAAGATCTATGACGCAGAGGGCTTTTTTTGTGTCTGCATCAAACAAAATATTGTTCAGCTTGGTATCGTTGTGCGTCACCCGTAAAGGAAGTTCCCCGCTTTTTAAAAGATCGGTAAGTGCAGAGGTTTCGGCCTCCCGTTCTAATGCAAAGGCAATTTCTTCTCTGGCAAGCGCGGCCCTTCCCATAATATCTTTTTCCACAGCTTTTTTGAAGTCCCTGAAACGGGAAGGGGTATTGTGGAAGTTGGGAATCGTTTCGTGAAGAGTACTGGCGGGATAATCTGCCAGCATTCTCTGAAAAGTGCCGAAAGCCACGGCACTGTCATAAAAGTCTTTTTCGCTTTCCACCATTTCAAGGCATATGGTATGTTCTATAAACAGGAATACTCTCCAGTAATTATTGCTGCTGTCCTTATAATAACTTTCCCCTTTCCGGGTTTTCACTACATTTAAGGTTTCCCTTTCCGGGTCGCCGCCCTGGGAGAGAATCACCTTCCGCAGATACTCTGTGACATTGACTATATTTTCCATCAGCTCTTCAGGCTGCTTAAAAATCATATGGTTCATTCTCTGCAAAATATATTGTTTCCGGCTGCCGTCCGGCAATTGGTAAACAATCAGGAAAGTGTCATTGATGTGGCCGTTTCTGTAAAGTTTTTTTGTGATAAGCTGCCCCTGAAAGGCAAACTGTTCAATTACTTCATCTATTTTAGAACAAGTCTTGTTTTCTTCGCTCATACATTCTCCTTATAGTCTGCTTGGCGCATTTCCATGGCAGCCATGTCCAAATGCTGCTTTAATTCACCCTGTAGCTTATTGCAACAAAAAAGTTATTTATAATATGTATATAATCATTATAAGTATATAAAAAACAAATTTTATAGTCAAGCTGATTGTTGCCTGGTGTTTTATATTTATTGCTTTGGCTAAAAATATAAAATAAAAACAAACCACAATGCATTGTATATTTTATATATTTTATGCGCCATTACAAACTGGTTACTATCCATATCGCCTAAAACACGGCAAAGTGTGCGGAAAAAAAACCGTGGACTGGCTGTCCTGCAAAATAGAATCGAAAGTTCTTGCGGTATATTTTTTTAATTATAGACAAAATATATAAAAGTTGATATATTAAAATTACTAAAAATGGGTAAAGAGGGAAAAAGCATGGGAAATACCAGACACAGAATTGAAGAAAGCAGAACATCATCCTTTGGGGAATCAAAACTTTTATACATTTCTACATCAAAATATGAGGGGGACTGGCAGAGCATCCTGCATTCCCATCCTTTTAGTGAACTGTTTTATGTGGTAAACGGAAGCGGATTTTTTGTTGCGGAGGGGGAGGGGTTCCCAGTGGGTAAAAACGATATGGTTATTATCAATCCCCATGTGCAGCATACAGAAAAGTCAGGGAACGATTCTCCGCTGGAATATATTGTGTTAGGTATAAACGGCCTCTCTTTCTCTTTTGAGAATATTGCATCCGCCCAGGACGGCATGTCCATGCAGACAGCTTTCGGTACGGTGTATAAATACAATATGCAGAATTCCAATGTGTATGCCTATCTGAATATTATGCTGGAAGAGATTACCCATAAGAAAGACAATTACGAGACGGTCTGCCAGAATCTGCTGGAAGTGCTTTTGATCTGTATGCTGCGGAATGACGATTTATCCATTGTAAAAAGCACGAATACGCTTCTGAACAGAGAATGCACGCAGATCAAAAACTTTCTGGATTCCAATTATTCGGAGAATATAACGCTGGATACACTGGCTTCCATTACCCATATGAATAAATATTATATGGCCCATGCTTTTACCAGATATACAGGCCTGTCACCTATCAACTATCTGATTCAGAAGAGGATACAGGAAGGAAAATCCCTGTTGGAATCCACCAGCTATTCTATTGCCCAGATCTCGGCAATGCTTGGGTTCTCTTCCCAGTCTTATTTTTCCCAGGCATTCAAAAAAGCCACAGGAAGAACACCGGTCCAGTACAGAAATGAATTCCGTAAACAAAAAGAACGCGGGGATGTTGAAAATGACTATATCCAAAATGAATGAAATAGTGTAAAATTAAGAACGTACCAGTTTTTTTTTACAGGGCTCCGGAGGGATAAAGATATGGATATATTTGATGTACTTACTATGATTGGCGGGCTGGCATTATTTTTGTATGGAATGGAGGTGCTTGGAGATGGCCTGAAAAAGGCATCCGGCGGCAAGCTGGAGATTATTCTGGAGAAACTTACATCCAATAAGCTGTCGGCCATTCTTCTGGGGGCAGGCGTGACGGCCCTTATCCAGTCCTCTTCCGCAACAACTGTTATGGTGGTGGGTTTTGTCAATTCGGGAATTATGAAGCTTTCCCAGGCTGTAGGGGTTATTCTGGGCGCTAATGTGGGGACTACCGTGACAGCATGGCTTTTAAGCCTGACCGGAGTGGAAGGCTCAAGCCTTTTTTTCCAACTTCTGAAACCCTCTTCTTTTTCGCCTATTCTGGCAATTGCAGGGGTAATTATGCTGAGCATGTGCAGGAGGGAAAAACATAAAGTGGCGGCAACCATCATGATTGGCTTTGCGGTGCTTATGTTTGGTATGGACACTATGTCAAGTACAGTGAAACCTCTGGCAGAGAATCCTGATTTCATAGATATGCTTCTTATGTTTTCCAACCCGGTGCTGGGGATGCTGATTGGCCTTGTGCTGACGGCGATTATCCAGTCATCCTCTGCGTCCATAGGTATTTTGCAGGCTTTATGCGTATCCGGCGCAGTCAGCTATTCAACAGCCATTCCCATTATTATGGGACAGAACGTGGGCGACTGTGTGGCGGCGCTGATTTCCAGTGCAGGTGCGGGGAAGCAGGCAAAGAGGGCGTCTCTGATCAGCCTTTACTATAAGATAATAAAAGCGGTGGCGTTTATGGTGGTTTTCTATACGCTGAATGCAGTATTTGAGTTTGCTTTTCTGGGCAGGCCGGCAAGCGCATTGGGGGTTGCCGCAATCCATACGGCTTTTAATGTGGTATCGGTTGTGCTTATGTATCCCTTTACCTGGATTCTGGAAAAACTGGCATATCTGACGATTCCGGAAAGCAGTGAAGAGACACAGACAGCGGAACTGGCCAGAAAAGAGATACAGATTCTGGATTCCCGTTTCCTGGGAACGCCGGGCCTGGCCCTGGAGCAGTGCAAAAATGCGGCTGTCGACATGGCGAACCATGCGAGGGACGCCCTGTTCCTGGCCATGAACCTGTTTGAGAAATTTGAGAATAAAGATGCCGAGCGGGTAATAGAACTGGAAGAACTGGTGGACCACTATGAAGATGAACTTGGCACTTATCTTATAAAATTAAGCAGCAAGCACCTCACGGAAAAGGACAGCCAGGAACTTTCCGTGCTGCTCCATTGTATCGGTGATTTCGAGAGAATTTCAGACCATGCAATCAATATTATGGAATCCGCCAGGGAGATGGAGGAAAAGAAATTGTATTTTTCCAGAAAGGCGGAGGAGGAGTTAAAGATTTTTACGGGAGCTGTTAAGGATATTGTCAATACGGCTATACTGGTGTTCCAGGAAGAGGATCTGACACTGGCTGGCATGGTTGAACCCATGGAGGAGGCCATTGACTATCTGAATTCGGAAATCAAAAAGCGTCATATTAAGAGACTCCGCAAAGGTAAGTGCACCATTGAGATGGGGTTTGTCCTTTCCGATATTACGACAAACTATGAGAGAGTGTCAGATCACTGTTCCAATATAGCCCTTTGTCTTCTCCAGTTAAATGAGGATAATTTTGAAACCCATGAATACCAGATCAATCTGACCAGCAAGGAAAATGTGGCGTTTATGGCGGAAGTCAAGCGCCTGCGTGAACACTACGAGCTGCCGTAGGAAACTGCAGGGAAAGATAGTCTGTATTATACATAGAAATTAAAGGGACTGGCTGCTTTAAAGTCCGTTTTATAGGACTGACATAATGTTATTCTGTTTATAGAAACGGAAGTATCCATCAGGATATAACCTTTAGAAATCAGAGTGACAGGAGGCAGGATTTATGAAAGGATATTTTGTAAGCAGCGGTTATATGGGAATGGTAAATGGAAGCTATATGCTTTTTGCCAGTGAAGAAGATTATCTGGATTATCTGGAAAACTGAAAGAGATGGGTGTATACTGTAGCCAGAGCATTTTTAAATAATCTGGCTGGTGAGGTAAAAGAACTTAAATGGCAAAGAGAATGGGGAGAAGGGCCCTTAGCCGGCCCGCACAGGAGCTTGCACCGGAACTTCTTGGGAAGCTGTTGTGCAGGAGGACAGACCGGAGGGTTTTCAAATACAGGATTATGGAAACGGAATGTTACTGCGGCGAGGAGGATACAGCCTGTCATGCCAGCAAAGGAAAGACCCCGCGTACCAGGGTTCTTTATGAGAAGGGTGGAACTTCCTATATATATCTGTGCTACGGGATGCATGCCCTTTTTAATGTGGTAAGCGGGAAGGAAGGGCATCCGGAAGCTGTGCTGATCCGCGGTGTGGAAGGATATAACGGGCCGGGAAAGCTGACCCGTGCCATGGAAATTGACAGGGCATTAAATGAGGAAGACATGACCATTTCCCATAAACTCTGGCTGGAGGATGACGGATACAGGCCGGCGTATATAAGGGCGAAGAGAGTGGGAATTGATTACGCTACCCAGGAATACAGGGATATTCTGTGGCGGTTTATTGTAGATGACGGTAAGTATAAACCTGTAAAATAAGCAGAGGTCAGTGCAGTGGAAATTATTTACGGGACGGGGAACCAGGCTAAAATTGCATATATGGAGCGGGCTTTGGAAGGGCTTCCTTTGCATATAACAGGACTGGCACAGGCTGCTGCAGCAAGGGGAATCAGTCTGCCCGATGTGGAAGAAACGGGCGTTACGCCCCTTGAGAATGCCCGGCTGAAAGGGGAATGCTATTTTAATCTGTTTAGAAGCCCGGTGTTTTCCTGTGACAGCGGATTATTTCTCTGGAACCATGAAACGGGAGAAGCCCTGCCCCGGGAAGAACAGCCCGGTGTATGCGTCAGGGGACGGGGAGAGGAGCGCCTTAGCGATGAGGAACTTCTGGCCCATTATATTGGACTGGTACGGAAATATGGACAGATACGCGCCAGATATAAGAATGCAATCTGCCTGATATGGAATGAAGAAATCCGGGAAGAGAGCATGGAAGAGGAACTGTGGGGGGAAGATTTCCTGCTGACAGATATTCCCCATTCCAAAAGAACGGCAGGCTTTCCGCTGGACAGTATCTCTATCGACAAAAATAGCAGAAAATATTTTTATGATTTGGAAGGAAACGGGCAGGATGCTCTTGTGTCACGGGTCGGGTTTAGTCGTTTTTTCCGGTGTTTTCTGAAAAAATATGATTTATTGTGATTTATATTCGCAGATACGCGATGAATAACAACTTTTCACATATATTGGCATAATTTATACTTATAGTAAACGACATTAAAAATTTCGTTTTTGGTCCGGCCAAAGTTCCAGTATATGGCTTTGACAGAAACCGGAAACAGAAATTTGTTATGCCGTTTGCTATAAGTAACAGTCACATTCCGCATGGAGCATTTGCATACGAAATGTATTACATAAATTAAAAAGCGGGGGAATTTTTATGCAGAAAGACGCGGGAAAGAAAATGGAGCAGTTAGTTTCACATATGATGCTGGATATGGGTGTGCCCGCCCATCTGAAGGGGTACAGGTATGTGAGGACGGCTGTGCTCATGGCAGAAGAGGATATGAAGGTGGTGGGCAGTGTTACCAAGCTTTTGTACCCGGAAATAGCGAAACGGTATAACACCACTGACGGCAAGGTTGAAAGGGCAATCCGCAATGCTATTGAAATTTCCTGGGAGAGAGGAAATAAAGAGACTTTTGAGAATCTGTTTGGCTACTGCGCCGATAACGGACAGGGAAGACCTACCAACAGTGAATATATAGCGGCTATGGCAGATACCATTAGGATACAGATGAAGCCGGAAAAGGAAAGAGAAAACGGAGGATGAGCGATGGACAAACCTGCAATATGCGGAGGAGATCCTGTTCGGGATACGAAGATATTTTATGGGCATCAGTATATTGATGAGGCAGACATACAGGCAGTGGTGGATGTGCTTAAAAGCGATTATCTCACCTGCGGGCCCAAGATCACGGAACTGGAAGAAAAGCTTTGCCGGATAACAGGAGCGGCTTACGCGGTGGTGTGCAGTAACGGGACAGCGGCTCTCCATATGGCCTGTCAGGCGGCTGGCGTGAAAGCGGGGGATGAGGTCATCACAACCCCCATTACTTTTGCGGCTTCGGCCAACTGTGCCCTCTACTGCGGGGCAAGGCCTGTTTTTGCAGATGTTAATGAAGAAACTTACAACATAGACCCGGAGCAGGTGAAGGCTCTTACCAGTAAAAAAACGAAAGCCGTGGTGGCGGTGGATTTCACCGGACAGTCCGTGGAACTTGCCCCGCTTCTGGCCCACTGCCGGGCCAATAATCTGGTGCTGATAGAGGACGGCGCCCACGTAATCGGTACCAGGTATAAAGGAAAATGCAATGGCTCCATTGCAGATATGACAACCTTAAGCTTTCATCCGGTAAAGACTGTCACCAGCGGGGAAGGTGGCGCAGTACTGACCAACAGCGAGACATTTTACAGGAAACTGCTGCTTTACCGCGCCCATGGAATTACAAGGGATCCGGAGCAGATGGCCCATGAGCCGGACGGATCCTGGTATTATGAACAGACAGCCCTTGGCATGAATTACCGGATGACTGACATGCAGGCGGCGCTTCTCATCAGCCAGCTCGATAAGCTTCCCATGTTTTCCGCAAGGCGAAAGGAAATTGTAAAAGCATACGATGAAGCTTTTTCGGGACTTCCCCAGATTATCGTCCAGAAGGAGATACCGGAGTCGGATACTACCCGGCATCTGTATATTCTGCGGCTGGACAGGGAGAAGCTGCGTATAGGAAGGAAGCAGTTTTTTGAAGCCCTTGAAGCAGAGAATGTGTGCTGCAATGTGCATTATATTCCTACGTACTATTTTCCTTATTATGAAAAGCTGGGGTATGCGAGAGGATTGTGCCCGAAAGCGGAAAAACTATATGAAGAGATTATCAGCCTGCCTTTGTATTATGCAATGTCAAATCAGGATGTGCGGGATGTGATCAATGCAGTTACAAAGATTGCGGAATACTATAAACGGTGATTCCGGTGGGGAGAAATTTCATGAAGCTTAGCATTATTGTGCCTGTTTATAATATGGCGGCCCAGGATAAACTTGCCTGGTGCCTTGACAGTCTGGTGAACCAGACCATATCGGATTATGAGATTATTGCGGTGGACGACTGTTCTACAGACAATTCTCTGGAAATACTCCGTGCTTATGAGAAGAAATACCCGGATAAATTTAAGGTAATCGCATCCCCTGTCAACAAAAAACAGGGGGGCGCCAAAAATCTGGGGCTTGAGGCGGCCGGGGGAGAGTGGATTGGTTTTATTGACAGCGACGACTGGGTTGTGCCTGATTTTTACCAGAAGCTGCTTAGCCGCGGAGAGGAGACAGGCGCGGATATGGTAGGCTGCGATTATCACCTTACCCATGAGCACAGCATGGAAATCGGGCATGTGGTACACAATAACCGGCAGTCCCAGACAGGAATCCTTACGAAAGAAAAGTACAGGTCGCTGATTTTGGACAGCGGCAGTCTCGTGGTAAAAATATATAAACGCCATATCATTTTAGACTATCCCAACCGTTTCCCTGAAAATATCTTTTATGAGGACAATGCCATAAGCAATTCCTGGATGCTGCGGGCCAGACACTTTGAGTATCTGGAGGAACCTCTCTATTACTATTACCAGCATGATACGTCCACTGTTCACACCATCACTAAGAGGCGCTGTGAGGACAGGATGGAGGCAGCCAGGGTTATGGTGCAGGAGGCAAAGCAGTTTGGTTATCTGGAAGAATATTATCCGGAAATAGAGAGCAGCTTTACCACGTTATTTTATGTAAATACATTGTTTTCCTATATGGCTGGAGTGAAAAAGACGGAATATGGCTTCGTCAAAGCCCTTGGCAGGGAGATGAGGGAGACTTTTCCGGGATTTATGGAAAACCCTTATTACCAACAGAGGGTCCATGAGGAAGAACGCAGGCTGATCGGGATGCATATGAAGTCTGCCTTGTATTTTATTTTGTACTATAAATTGTTGTGGGGATACAGGAATTTCAGGAAATGGCTGAAGAGATAGAGGTGTGTGGCTGGCCGGCAGATTCGGAAGCGGGAATGAACTTTCAGATATAGCTTTGCAGCAGAGAAGGGATTGAGAGGATGAAAGCAGCAGTGATAGGAGCCAGTGGGGAGGCTCTCCATACCATTAAAAAGGCGCATGAATACGGGCTTACGATTGTTGCACTGGACGGAAACCCCAGGGCGGCAGGGCTTAAAGCGGCAGACAAACCGATAGTGACGGATATTTCCGATGAGAAAGCGGTTTTAAGGGAACTGCGCAGGGAAAGGCCGAATTTCGTGCTGACAGTGCCTATCGGCAGATATCTGACCACCATAGGGACCATCAACGATGCTCTGGGATTGCCCGGAATCAGCAGGGAAATGGCGGATTTGTGTACCGACAAGTTCCGTTTCCATAAGAGGCTGCATGAAAATAATATGCGCAGATGCCGCTGCTACCAAGTGGAGGAGGGCAGGATAAGGGATACGGAAGGGACGGTGTTTCCAGCGGATGATACCGGGGCAGACGGAATTCCTCTTGCACTGCCTGCAATCTTAAAGCCCGGATTTGGTTCCGGCAGCAGGGGGATACATATAATAACCCAAAGAGAGCAGCTCGTCCAGGCCCTGAAAACCGTAAGCGGGGAGCCGTATGTGCTGGAAGAATGTATCGCAGGGGAAGAGTATGGCGTGGACGGGGCTGTGGTCAGAGGGGAATTTCAAATGATTCTGCTTCGCAAAAAAGAAAATACGCCGCTTCCTTTCAGACAGGCAGTGGGATATTTTTCAGTACTGCCATCAGACGGATTCTGGCAGCAGGTATATGATTATATGAAGAAAGCTGTCAAATGTCTGGGAATTGGGGAGTGCCTGCTCCATGCAGATATCATAAAAGGCACGGAGGGACCCTTTATTATTGAACTTTCTGCAAGACCTTCCGGCCACAATCTCCATAATCTGTTCACCCCTCTTTGCACAGGCGTGGACATGGCGGAGGAATATATGAAATACAGAATGGGACACAGTTACAGCTTCCGGCCTGAAACAACGAAAAGTATGATGATTCACTACTTTGATATGGAAGGAATTGTGCGCAATGTGCCCGGCCGCGAACAGGCCAGTCAGGCGCTTCAGGCAGAACTGGCCGCATGGGAATGTAATATCAGACAGGGAGAAAAACTGGAACCTGTGTCAGACGGACATTCTCTTATGGGGCGGGGATATTTTGTGCTGGAAGGGAGCGGATTCTCTCATTTATGCAATCAGGCCCAAATTGTCAAAAACATGTTCTTTTAATGGAAGAAATTTCCATTTTGCTTCCAAATCCGGTTGTGAGAAAAATTCCTATAGTATATCCTTTTCATTACATGCAGCATGTAAAGAGGTGGAGGTATTTATGGGAAGTACATATGGATATGTGCGGGTCAGCACAAAGGAACAGAATGAAGACAGGCAGATGATTGCTATGGGAGAGATTCAGGTGCCGGAGAAAAATATTTTCATAGATAAGCGGTCAGGAAAGGATTTTGACCGGCCGATGTATCACAAACTTCTGAAAAAGCTAAAGCCAGATGACGTACTTTATATTAAGAGCATTGACCGTCTGGGCAGGAATTATGAGGAGATTCTGGAGCAGTGGCGGATACTGACGAAGGAGAAAAAGATAGATGTTGTGGTGCTGGATATGCCCCTTTTGGACACCAGAAAAGGGAAAGACCTTTTAGGGACGCTGATAGCGGATCTGGTTCTGACGCTTCTTAGCTATGTCAGTGAAAACGAACGCTGTAATATCAGGAGCAGGCAGAAAGAGGGGATTGAGGCGGCCAAGATACGGGGCGTACATTTCGGCAGACCCCGGAAGCCCGTGCCCGATAATTTTGAAGAATTATGCTGTAAATGGCATACAAAAGAACTTACGGCGGCGGAAGCGGCAAGGCAGTGTGATTTCTCCATGGCTACTTTTTACAGAAGGGCGCAGATAGAGAGGGAGAAGCAGTGCCTGCTGGAACATTTCCCGAACATGCTTTGAATTTTGTAAAAATCAGCAGCTTTGCAGCAGTTGCCAGACAGGGAAGGGATGCCCCTCCCTGCCCTGTCGCGCTGTTCCTGCAGAAAAACTATGTTTTCAAACACGCTCCAGGGCATGGGCAATGCGTAAAGAACCTTTCCCGTCAATTAAACTGTGCATGGTTTCATGGGCAGTTTTTCTTTCTTGAAAAGAGCATTTTCCGATAAAATGAAAGACAGCTTCAAGAACCGCTTCCCGGTCTGACCGTATATCTCCGGCGCAGGGGATAGCGCCGGCGGCGTCAAATGCCTTTGCGGCGGTAAGCTGGTTATCCGCCATGGTAAAGCTGATGGAAGGGACTCCCAAAGCGCAAAGCTCATACAAGGTGGTTCCGGCAGCAGAAACCGCTATATCACACTTCCCCATCAGGGAAGCCATGTCGCTTACATTTTCGTGGAGTTCCAGACAGGGAAGATTCCGGGCAGCCTGCCAGAGTTTTTCCCGGTCAGCGTTCAGTTTTCCGATGACAATGTGGAAAATGACAGCAGGAATATTACCCCTGGTCTGGATGTCATGCAGAGGATTAATTTCACTGGTCAGCCGGCTGCGAAGATATGCAAGGAAATTAAGGCAGAAGTGAAAAGGGTCGCTTCCGCCGGTGGTGATAAGAACATCGGTCAGTTGTTCCTTTATGCCAATCTGCTTATGTAGAAACTGGCTGCGGAGAGGCGTATAGGAGGCCCCCAGAAGCATGTGCTCCGCATTCCGGTAAGCATTTTGGTAAGTGGCCATATCACCGGGAAGGATAACATCATAATTGATAATCAGATTCACAGAGTAATCAAAAGCACGCAGATCATCAATATAAGCGGTTTTTACAAAAGGAGATAAAGCCGACAGATACTGTCTGGTCACAAAATAGGAGTCAATAAAATATATAATATGTTCATATTTTTCCGCAAACAGAATATCTGTGACATTTGCGGCGTTTATATAGTTTGCATTATCAACAATGTTTGTGACATATATGTCATGCGCGCCGTACTCAAAAACAGAATGATACAGGGAAGCGGTAAGCAGAGAAATTACCTCTGGCAGTTCCTTTTCCAGGTTGTCATATTGGGCGGTCTTTAAACGGAGGGCAGTGATATTGCCCGGGAGGGAGGCAGTATTCCGGCCTGCATTCCCATTTGCATCTGGGAATATGGCCGGATGATTGCCGGAATCCGCCTGCGCGTCCAGCAGTTCTTTCAGCAGACAAAAGCTTTCCCCGTCAGAAACTAAAAAACAAACGTCTATGCCCAGGCTGCAGCAGGCGAGGGCAACAGAAATACAGCGTACCAGATGCCCGGACGCTATATGACTGTTTCCATCGGTTCGGATATAAACTATTCTATCATTTCCCACTGCAGCGGTGTTCCTTTCTTCAAGAAGGTTTTGGCCCTTTTGCCCAGAATTTCTTCATAGTACATTGTGTGAAGCCCACAGCCGGGGCGGATGGAGCGGATATTGGCCGGGGTCAGAAGCTGGCCGGGGGCGATATCCTCCACAACAAACAGGGAGCGGGAACCGCCGTGCTCTAATTTCTGGGTGTCGGTAAGCTGGTATTTACTGCTTCCCAGAGCTTTTTCCATGATGCGGATATCTTTTACCATATGGGCAAATTCTTCCGGTTCCATGGAGAAAGCGCTGTCCGGTCCGCCATCTGCCCGGCGCAGGGTGAAATGTTTTTCCACCATTCTGGCGCCTAAGGCAATGGCGGCGGAGGAAACGATAGTGCCCATGGTGTGGTCGGAGATGCCTGTCAGACAATCATAGGTCTTAGACAGCGTGGGAATCACATTTAAATTTATCTGTTCATAAGGGGTGGGGTAGGCGGAGACGCATTTTAACAAAATCACATCCCTGTTGCCTTCTTCCCTGCACACGGCAAGGGCCCGCTCAATATCTTCGGGATATGCAATGCCTGTGGCGAGAATCAAGGGTTTGCCAAGCTTTGCAATTTTACGGATCAAGGGAATATCATTAATCTCATAAGAAGCAATTTTGTAGGCAGGCACATCCATTTGTTCCAGAAAATCCACGGAGGTAAAGTCAAAGGGGGAGGAGAAACATTCCATCCCCAGCTTATTGGCTTCCTCTTTAAGTCTGGGCTGCCATTCCCAGGGGGTGTAAGCTTCTTTATATAATTTGTAGAGGGTGGTTCCGTCCCAGATGGTTCCCTCCTTAATTTGGAAACAGGGGTCATCACAGTCGATGGTGATGGTATCTGCAGTGTATGTCTGTAGTTTTACCGCGTCGGCGCCGGCTTCTCTGGCGGCGTGGATGATTTCCACGGCCCGTCCGAAATCATGGTTGTGGTTTGCCGAAAGCTCCGCTACCACAAATACCGGAGAATCTGCGCTTACTGTGCGTTTTCCAATCTTAATTTCTTTATTCATACTTAACCTCCATGTGGCAGCGTTGCTGCCGCTCAAATCTGGATAGAAAATGCCGTATTTCAGATATTTTCCGTGTTTTTATCAATATGATTTTTTTGCAGAAATTCATCGTTTCCCCAGGACTCTCTTGCAGTAAAAAGTGTGCCGTCGCCGCGTTCAATATATACAGCCGGAAAATAGTTGATAAACAGCGGGTTTAAGCACATGGTATAACCTCCGGCTGTATCGTAGACGATTCTGTCGCCGGGGATAAGGGCTGTATCATTTTGTATTTCAAATAATTTGTCATACTCCATGCAGGTTGCGCCGCACACCCATTGGCAGGGTTCCGTTTTTCTGACGGATGTGTCGGAAATGTAGTCTATATGATGGGGGTAGGTATGCCGTGTCACCAGAGGATTCAGATTGGTACGGCTTCCGTCGGTAACGACAAATTTCCGTCCCCGGATATCCTTTATGTCAATGACAGAAGTTTCAAAGGTGGCAGCCCGTGAAATAAGAGAAACGCCCGGTTCTGCAATTAAGGTTGTTTTTTCCGGGTCAAAATGGACGGACAACTCTTTGCAGATTTCCTTAAAATAATCCCTGTAATCCGGCTTATCATCCCTGCCTCCAAAGTATCCGCCTCCCATATCCACATAGGTAAGGGACAAATTGTATTCCCGGGCAATCTGCACCGCCATTTTGGCAAGGGCGGCATAGACCTGTACGCTTCGGGACTGGGTGGAAGAATGGAGATGAAGTCCTGATACCCATACGTTGGGAAGAGGTTCAATCCGTCTGATGGCGGCTTTCAGCACGCCGTTTTCATAGCAGTAACCGAACCGGCTTCCTTCTTCTGACACCAGTTCTTCCTCCGGGCAGAGGGCGGCAATATCACAATTTACCCGCAGGCCCACATGAAAGTGCCTGTTGGGGTAAAGAGCGCTTAATTCCTCTATCCAGTCAAGTTCATAATTGGAGTCCAGGTTGACATAGCCGCCGGAAACCAGAATTTTTTCAAATATCTTTTTTTCTTTGATGGGGCTGTTGTAGATGATGTGCTTTCCGGGAAAGCCCAGCCGGGTCACTAAATCATATTCCGTCCCTGATACCACTTCCGCATAAAATCCCTGGGCTTTCAGGTAAGTGAGAAGCCAGGGCAGGGAATTGGTCTTTACGGAATACCCTGCGATATAGTTGCCCCAGTTCTGGGCAAGGGATTCTTTTAAAAGTGAAATATCGTATTGTAAATCTTTTTCCTTAATCCGGAAAAAAGGGGTCTGAAGCTGTTTCATGAGTTATTCCTTTCTCAGATTTCAGTACATTTTAAAATATTTAATTTCCAGCACACCTTCGGGCAGCTACGGGTTCTGTAATTGATGCATCAGCCTGTATTTCATCTCAGCCTGTTCCCAGTCTTCCATGGTATCGATGTCCTGAACTTCCATCTGGGTCAGCACAAGAGGAAGGAGTCTTGGCACATCGGTGGTTCCGCTTTCCAGAAAGGCATCCGTGCGGCAGGCATAAAACTGGCCGCAGTCATGGTAAACGGTGGGAAGATCCTGGCTGCGGGTCAGGGCATATTGGGGAAACTGCCTTTCCACAAAGCCCTGTTTATTGACAATCAGTCCCCGCTGAGGGGGATAGGAAAAGGGTACCACGGGCATCACGGAATCCGCTTCCCCGAGCAGTTCCATGGCATGACGGAGGCGCTCTCCGGTCAAAAAGGGGGCAGTGGGATAAATACAACAGAAGGACTCAAAATGCTGTCCCATATTTTCGTAGGATTGTAATACTTCCATGATGACATCGTCTGTGGAAGCATAATCGCCGGAGGTCTGCTGCGAACGGAAAAAGGGAACGCTGGCGCCGGAGGCAATCGCTAAATCGGCAATCTCCTTATCGTCCGTGGAAACCATAATCTCATCAAAAATGTCTGCAGACTTTGCGGCCTCAATGGAGTAGCACAAAATAGGCTTTCCGCAGAACTCCTTAATATTTTTCCGGGGAATCCGTCTGCTTCCTCCCCTTGCCGTTATAATGGCCAATTTCCTTTCACCCATACAATTCTCCTATCTGGAACAGCGTCGATACTTCCGATTATACACCATTATCCGTTGCAATTAAACAGAAATCTATTATAATAAAATTTGAGAATATTGCATGTTACTGTTCGCACAGACCTGCGCATTTACTGCGCTGGTCGTAAGAAAGTGACTGGAGAGTGCAAAAATCCCATTGCCGGAGGCAATTTCGATGGATTTTTGCAGGTTACTGGTCACGGAGTGAACAGTAACTATTGTGGTCAGGAGCCGTGTCAAATTGAATGAAATGAAGAAATCCCAAAAACGCATATACATCTGCCACACTTTTTACCATGTATATATTGCATGTTTAAAAGAACTGAACCTGCCGCAGGATGGGGCTGGGGCGGCTAGAGGACAGGCTTCTTTGCTGTTAAGTTCCATGTCCAATGATTTTGGTTCGTTAAAGGAAAGGGCTGAAAAGTCCGGGCTGTTTGAGGAGGTCATTCCTTACGATGAAAAGGAAGAGAGTTTTTTCCCGGAACTTGCCAGATATCACAAAGACAGGGGGAATATTATACTGAACATGTTTTCCAGGATAAGGTACACAAGGCGGATGGGAAAGCTGCAGGCTCCTTTTGTGCCTGTTGATTTGCGGGAGTATGGGGATATTTATGTGTTCTGTGATTCCGACCCGATAGGATACTATCTCAACGTCCATAAGATTTATTACCATGCGCTTGAGGACGGTCTTGACTGTATCCGTTATTATGATACGGCCCGTTATGACAACAGGGGACATTTTAAGCTGAAAGCCTGGATGGCCGCAAGAAATCTGATTTTTATCCAGAATGGATATGGGAAATATTGTCTGGATATGGAGGTCAATGACATTTCTGTGCTTGCCTATCCCTGCTCCAAATATATTGAAAAGCCAAGAAAGGAACTGACCCGGAATCTGGGGGAGAAAGAAAAGAAGACACTTGTGTCAGTTTTTGTGGAAAATATTCAGGAACTGGAAAAAAATCTTGCTTTTGGCTCGGGGCATGAGCATAAGGTTCTGATACTGTCCGAACCTTTGTGCGATTTGGGGACGAGAAAGAGAATTTTTACGGATATTATTGCAGAATACGGAAAGATCGACGGACAGGCTTCGCAGATTTTAATAAAGCCACATCCAAGGGATATACTGGATTATAAGGAACTGTTTCCGGAGCATATCGTATTGGACGGCAAGTTTCCAATGGAGGTATTAAATTATATAGAAGGACTTTTTTTTGACAGGGTGGTCACTGTATTTACGGTGCCTTCGGCAATTTTGTTTGCGAAAGAAAAGATTTTCCTTGGGGAAGATTTTATGGATAAGTACGAGGAGCCTGAGATCCACAGGCAGAATGAACAGATTTACTGACATACGGAGAAGATACATGAGGGAAAACAGAAAAATAAAAATCTGCATGATTGCCGCAGGCATCTTTATACTTCTGGCACTGCCTGTATATACCCAGATGAGGGACGAGGCGGCAAGGCAAAGGAAAAGGGAAATATCTCTGGATATTTCCCTGGAACAGGAGCAGGCGTCAGAGGACGGCCGGGAAGGGGAAACCCTGGCGTCAGAAGGCCGGGCTGTGGAAGGGCAGAGCGGAGATGAAAGACAGGAATATGCAAAGGCCCGGACAGGACAGCAGGGGGCGGAGAATCTGACGGAGGAAGAGCTTCCCCGGATTGCGCTGGCCTTAGACGGGATGCAGGATGTGAGAGTTTCCCTATGGCAGAGTGAAGATGGAGTCTGCTATTTTTTTCTTCCGGGTTTTGCCAGAGGAAGGGATTTGATCCTCCATAGGGCGCAGGGGGTGCGGGTACAGATTGGCGGCCGGGAAGCGTCCCAGGGCGATGTGATTTGTGATATCACAGAGGGGAAACCCTATGAGTTTATCCTGCTGGGTGGAGAGGAGGAAATGATTGCCGAAACTTCTGTGATTTTCATGTATTCCGCTGATTTGCCTGTTCTTTGCATTTCTACTTTATCGGGGGACATGGAGGCAGTTCATGAGGATAAGGAAAAGGAAGAGTCGGGCATGGCGGCGGTCTTTGACAAGACAGGGGCGCAGGTGTATAGCGGAAGGGTAGAGAGTATCCGGGGAAGAGGGAACTCCACCTGGGGGCTGTCCAAAAAGCCTTACCAGTTCAGGCTTTCTGGAAAAACGGATTTGCTTGGCTTAGGGGAAGGGAAGGCATGGAATTTGTTAGCCAATGGTTATGACGAGACAAAGCTGCGCAACCAGATTTCTCTCCAGCTTGCGTCGGCTCTTGGGATGGATTATGTGCCCGGTGGAAAAACAGTGGATTTGTATATCAATGATATATATTATGGAAACTATTTTTTGACCCAGAAAATAAAAGTGGATAGTGGGAGCGTAGACATACGGGATATGGAGAAGTCCGCAGAAGACGCATACAGCAGGGAAGATATGGAAAATATCAAAAGCTTCCAAAACGAAGAGGGCACGAGAAAGTGGACGGAGGATGTGGTCCGCGAGAGCGATATAACGGGAGGGTATTTGTTTGAGAGGGAGCTGCCCGACCGGTTTAAAGATGAAATCAGCGGATTTGTGACAGAGCAGGGCGACTGTTATGCCTTAAAAAGTCCCTTATATGGGTCGAAGGAGCAGGTAGACTATATTGCAGACCTGATGCAGGAATTCCAGGACGCTGTGGAAGAGGAAGACGGCATTCATCCCGTTACGGGAAAACACTATTCCGAGTGCATAGACATTATGTCCTTTGCGCAGAAGTATCTGGTAGAAGAAATATCCAAAAATTATGACGGAGGTGTCACAAGCAGCTTTTTTTATAAGCCGCAGGATACCGTAAGCAATAAGATATTTGCCGGGCCGGTGTGGGACTATGATGTGGCTTTTGGAAACTGCAATCTGGACGAGATAGCAGGCAATCCCCTGGGACTTACCAGACTGAGCGACCATGTTTACGGCACCAGTGTGTTTGCAAAGCTTTATGAAAAGGAAGATTTTTACGCACAGGTGACAGAACTTTATGAGCAGAAAGCGGCGCCTTACCTTACAGGGCTGCTTGAAGGGGGAATTGACGAAATGGTGCAGGGAATCAGGGCTTCCGTGGAAATGGACAGCATCCGCTGGGAGAATCTTGAGAACCGCTATCAGTACTATGAAAATTATGACAATAGTGTCAGATATTTGAAATATTTTGTGCAGCAGAGAATGGACTTTTTAAATGAAGTCTGGCTGGAAGGGGAAGTCTACCACAATGTAACCTTTGTGGTGGACGGGGAGCAGTGGCAGATTAACTGCGTAAAGGATGGGGAACTGCCCGGAAGTGAGCCAATACCGGCCCGCAATATTGGCGGCTCCCTGTTTATGGGCTGGGTTACAGAAAAGGGAGTTCCTTATGACAGATTCAAGCCTGTTTACGAAGATATCACATTTCATGCCGTATGGCAGGAACTGTTCACGCCGTGACCAGACCGTGACTTTTGACTTGTCCCTGCAACTGTGATAAAATAGAATGACATTTTTTTACAGCGCAGAAGTGAGGTAAATCATGAAGAAGATAATTAAGAAAATGATGGTACTGCTGGATAAGCGACAGAAAAAAATTATGACATTCCTTATCCTTCTGATGCTTATAGGGGCAGTGCTGGAGACGCTGGGGGTTTCGTTGATTATCCCGGTCATGAATGTGGTCATGGATGAGAATGCGGTAGAAAATAACAGATATTTACAGGTAGTGTGCGATATGCTGTCCATAGATTACCAGGATACCAGACGGCTTACGATTGTCACCATGCTGGCGCTGATCGGCGTGTTCGTGGTCAAGAATGTTTTTCTTTTTTTCCAGCAGAAAGCCCAGCTTAAATTTGTGTATACCAATCAGTTTGCCACGTCCAGAAGGATGATGATTAACTTTATGGAGAGACCCTATGAATATTACTTAAATGCGGACACTTCCGTGATTCAAAGGAGCATTACTTCCGACGTGAATAATATGTACGGGCTGATTCTGGCTGTTCTGCAGCTTTTCAGCGAGGCCATTGTGTTTACCTGTCTGGCGGCGGTAATTCTGATTACGGATGTCTGGATGGCGGTTACGGTCACGGTGCTTTTGGTAACAGCCCTTCTGGTGATTATGTGTGTCTTAAAGCCTGTCATGAGAAAGGCCGGGGAGGAAAACCAGGATTATTACAGCGGCCTTTATAAATGGATCGACCAGTCGGTGATGGGAATTAAGGAGATAAAGATTGCCAATAAAGAAAATTATTTTATCAATGAATATGCCAAATGCGGTGCAGGCTATGTTAATGCGGTGCAGAGGTACAATCTGTACAATGCAACCCCAAGGCTTTTGATAGAAACCCTTGCCCTGGGAGGGCTGATTGTCTATATGCTGTGCCGTATTTTAGGAGGCGCCGCGGTGACGGACATTTTGCCCCAGGTGGGGGCTCTGGCGGCGGCAGCAACACGTCTGATACCCAGCGCCAACAGGATCAATAACTATCTGACTTCTATTTCTTATTTTGAACCGTTTTTTATGGGGGTAAGCGACAATCTCCAGGAGGAAATAAGGGATGAAAGCATTGATTATGACGAGAGCGCATATCAGAAGAAAATAGAAGTTGAGAAACTGGAAATAAAGGATAAGATTGAGCTGAAAGATATTGTCTATAAATATCCCAATTCGGAGGCGCTGATTTTTGACCATGCAGATATGGAAATCCCAATCGGACGGTCAGTGGGAATTGTGGGGACTTCCGGTGCAGGGAAGACCACAGTGGTGGATATTCTTCTGGGGCTTCTGGAACTGCAGAGCGGGCAGATTCTGGCGGATGGCATGGAAGTGCGGGAACATTACCGGTCATGGCTTAAAAATATTGGTTATATTCCCCAGACAATTTTTATGATAGATTCTACTATCCGCAAAAATGTGGCCTTTGGTTATGCGGACGAGGACATCGACGATGAAAAGGTATGGCGGGCGTTAAAGGAGGCCCAGCTTGACGAGTTCGTAAGAGGGCTTCCGGAAGGGCTGGATACCAGCATCGGGGAGCGGGGGATCCGCATTTCGGGAGGGCAAAGGCAGAGAATCGGCATTGCCAGAGCCTTGTTTGAAGATCCGGAAGTGCTGGTGCTGGATGAGGCCACCTCGGCGCTGGATAATGAGACGGAAGCCGCAATTATGGATTCCATCAACAGGCTTCATGGAAGAAAGACCCTGATTATTATTGCCCACCGTCTCCAGACCATTGAAAAATGTGATATGGTGTACCGTGTGGAGCATGGGAAAGCGTCAAGGGAGCGTTGAGCAGTGTGAGGGTAACAGCGTTAAATCCGGCGGATGTTGACGATAGAAAGGAAAAGGCGGACAGCGTGGCAGAGCATAAACGCATGGCAAATTATGAATTATTAAGGATTGTGGCAATGGTCATGGTGGTTGTCATGCACTTTCTGGCGCAGTCAGATTCCCTTCTTGAGATTGACATGCCCATAAGCGGTGTCAGGATACTGGGATCGCTTGTGGAAGCCTTTTGCCTGGTTGCGGTGAATGTTTATGTGTTTATCAGCGGATATTTTGGAGTGAAGGGAGTTTTCAGGCCGGGGAAAGCAGTAGCGCTTTTTCTGCAGATATGGTCTTACGGGGTTGCGGTGCCCGTTGTTCTTACCCTGCTGGGCGTGCCCAATGCGGCTTCATCCATGGGCGTGTACGGGCTGATTCAGTATATTTTCCCAATTGAGACGGAGCATTACTGGTTTGCCACTTCCTATTTTTTCCTGTATCTTTTAAGCCCGGTTTTAAACATGGCGGCAAAGAATCTGTCAAAAAGGCAGATGCAGATTATTCTGGGGGGACTGCTGATTCTGCTTTGCGGTATCAAGAGCATCAGCCCTTTTGCTTTTGCTTTTGACAGGTATGGTTATGATTTGCCCTGGTTTATCTGCGTCTATCTTTCGGCCGCTTACTTAAGCCTGTACGGATGGGATTTTATGGAAAAGCGGGGCTGGCTGGTTTACATCGGGAGCGCGCTGGCGGGATTTAGTGTCAATGGGGCCATGTGGGCCATCTCCCAGAGGTGGGACAGTTTC
Organism: uncultured bacterium; assembly: GCA_947177425.1. Classification (GTDB taxonomy): domain Bacteria; phylum Bacillota; class Clostridia; order Lachnospirales; family Lachnospiraceae; genus Suilimivivens. The sequence goes on along the minus strand of CAMWUN010000001.1, from coordinate 92,490 downwards.
CGGTATTATTTTACCGTGCCCTTTCACTATAACTATATTTTCTGCCTGACAGGGGCAATAGGATTATTTTATGGGTTTTCACGGATATCCATAAAGGAAGGGAAATTTGCAGACGGGGTGCGGCGGCTTGGCGGCTTGTGCTTTGGCGTTTACCTGCTGCATGAGCATATAGATTTGAGGCAGATTTGGTATGGCTGGATAACTGGCGCCATTAATCCGGCGGGAGGAAAGGGACTGTTGTTTTTTCTGTGGGAACTGCTGGGATGTACGGCGATTCTTTTTGTATCGGGTATTTTGGCGGAATGGATTAGAAGCAGTCTGTCCGGCATACTATGGAATAGAGTGATAAAGAAAACAAAGTTATATGTCTGGCTGAAGGGGCTGGACAGGGATTTTGCCTGAAAATATAAGGAAGAAAGGTGCGGCGCGCCGGCTTGGCAGACGGCGCAAAAGGGCATCTATGGGAGATAACAGGATGGATATAAGGTTTGGCGGAAGAATAAAAGAAGCGGTCAGATCCAAAGAGTTCCGGCGTGTATGGAAAGTGGTGCAGAATATTCTGTTCCCGCTGGTTCTTCTGCTGTTTCCATTAATTAAGGTAAATCAGGGCGTTGATTTGACGGATACAGGCTACAGTCTCGGCAATTACCGTTTCTTTGGGCAGGCCGGGGGTGTCTGGGTTCTTCTGACTTTTTTGTCCAATGTGGCGGGGTTTGTGCTGACCAGACTGCCTATGGGAGGAACCATGCTGGGCATGAAGATTTATGCTTCTTTGCTGGTGGGAGCCATGGGTGTGCTGGGCTACCGCTTCTTTAAAACAAAGATGCCTGCCTGGCTGGCTTTTGCGGCGGAGATGGCGGCTATTGGTTTCTGCTGGTGCCCTCCGGTGATTCTGTATAATTACCTTACCTATCTGCTCTTTCTTTTAGGAGCGGCGCTGCTTTTCAGGGGACTTGCAGGGAACAGGCCCGGCTGTCTTATTCTGGCAGGCATATCCCTGGGGCTTAACGGGTTTGTGCGTTTTCCGGGCAACGTACTGGAAGCGGGGCTTATTGTGGCAGTGTGGTACTATGGTTCATTAAAGAAAAAGCCTGTAAAACAGATTGCCGGGGAGACAGGGCTTTGCATGGCGGGGTATTTCGCCGCGTTCCTCCTTATGTTTGCGGTGATTTCCGGGATTTATGGGATGGATGCTTTTGGAAGCATGATTGCCGGCGTGTCCGGTATGGCAGGAAGCGCCTCCGATTATACCCTGGGAGAAATGATGCTGGCGATTGTGGACGCTTATCTCCACGGATTCCAGTGGTTCCTTTATATGCTGCTGTGTATTCTGCCGGGGATTCCCTTTCTGATTATCAGGCAGGAGCGGCTGCTTAAGGCCAGGAAGGTTATTTACTGTCTCTGCATTCCGGTGCTGTTTTTCGTGCTTGGGAAATGGGGAATGTACAATTTTAAATATTACCAGAAGGAGTCGGCGCTCCAGTGGGGGGCGGTTTTTCTGCTGGTTTCCCTTGGAGTTTTTGTGTGGATGCTCTTTACGGGAATGCTTGATGATGAATGGCGTCTGATTGGCTGTATGGGCCTTGTGATTGTACTGGTTACGCCTCTTGGAAGCAACAACCATATCTGGCCGGTTTTGAATAATTTGTTTTTCATTGCGCCTGTGATATTCTGGATGATTTACCGCTTTGCAAGATGGGGAAGAGAGTATCTGGATACTACCCGGAAGGTACCTTTGTTTCCGGTCAAAGCCATGCTGTCGGGGATTTTGATCGGCTTTTTCATCCAGACGATTGGTGTGGGCATTGGCTATGTCTTTCTGGACGGGGAAATGGGAGAGAAAAGGATTTACAGGGTAGCGGCCAATCCTGTTCTTGAGGGGATGCTGACCAGTGAAATGAACTCGGAGACATTAGAAGAAATTTCCCGGTTTATGACAGAAAATAAGGCGGCTTACGAGGATAAAGGACTGATTCTTTACGGAAACATTCCGGGGCTTGCCTATTATCTGGATAAAGCCCCTGCCATTTACACCACATGGGCGGATTTGAATACCAATCCGCTGGCGCAGTTGGAGGAAGAACTTAGGGAGATCACGGTAAGTATAGATAAGGAAGAGGGGGGAAGGCCGCTGGTTATTCTTACCCCTAAGCTTGCGGCATACCTTTCCGGCAATCAGGAGGCCATGGACTGGTGGGGAGCGGATGCGTCTGCATACAGCCAGGACAAAAAGCTGGAAGCCATTATGGCATTTATGGATGTGAATGAATATCAGCAGGTTTTTGCAAACGAAGCCTTTGTTGTGTACGAATAGAGGCCGCCCTTTGGGAGAGCGGCAGGAGAAAGTGGAGGTACAAAATGATTCGTTTTAATGTTCCGCCTTTTACAGGGCGTGAGATGGAATATGTAAGAGAAGCTGTGGATAATATGCATATCTGCGGGGACGGGGTTTTTACCAGAAAGTGCAGTGAGTATCTGGAAAAAATCACAGGTACGGCCAAGTGTCTTCTTACCACTTCCTGTACCCATGCACTTGAGATGGCGGCGCTTTTGTGTGACTTTAAGGAGGGGGATGAGGTGATTCTTCCTTCCTATACATTTGTTTCCACGGCAGACGCTTTTGTGCTGCGTGGTGCGAAGGCAGTGTTTGTGGATATCAGGCCGGATACTATGAATATTGACGAAAATCTGATTGAGGCGGCCATTACAGAGAGGACGAAAGCCATATTTGTGGTGCATTATGCCGGAGTTGCCTGTGAAATGGACAGGATTATGGATATTGCCGGGCGTTACAATTTAAAGGTTGTGGAGGACGCGGCCCAGGCAATGATGTGCACCTATAAGGGAAAACCTCTTGGCACTATAGGGGATTTCGGGTGCTTCAGCTTTCATGAGACGAAGAATTTCAGCATGGGGGAGGGCGGCGCTCTTCTTATCCGGGACGCTTCCTACATTGAGAAGGCGGAAATTTTAAGGGAAAAGGGCACCGACAGGAGCAGGTATTTCCGGGGGCAGGTGGACAAGTACCGCTGGCAGGACTTTGGTTCTTCTTATCTGCCCAGTGATATGAATGCTGCCTATCTTTATGCCCAGCTTGAAATGGCGGATGAGATTAACCGTACCCGGATTGCAAGGTGGAATCTGTACCATGAACTGCTCCTTCCTTTAAAGGAGGCGGGAATGATTGAAATGCCGACGGTTCCCGAGGGCTGTGTGCATAACGGGCATATGTTTTATATTAAGACAAAGGATATGGAGGAGCGGGCCAGGCTGATTGCGTTCATGAAGGAAAATGATGTGTTGTCAGTATTTCATTATGTACCCCTCCATTCAGCTCCGGCAGGGATGAAGTTCGGGCGGTTCCACGGAGAGGATAACTACACTACGAAAGAGAGTGAAAGACTGCTGAGGCTGCCTATGTTTTATCAGCTTACAACGGAGCAGGTCAGATACATTGCGGGCAAAGTAAAGGAATTTTATGGATTTGGTGAATCGTCTTAAAAAAAATGAAAACTGGATAATTGCCTTTATAGGGCTGGCAGCGCTGGGAATCTTTACGGGGCTCAGGTTTGATTATTTTTATGACTTAAATGACGATGTACTGATGAAGGATATTCTGGCAGGGGTATATACAGGAACGCCGGAAGGCCATAATATACAGATGCTCTGGCCAATCAGTGCGTTTATCAGTCTGTTTTACAGGGCGGCGGGGAATGTCCCGTGGTACGGGCTGTTTTTGTGCGTCTGCCATTATGGGATTTTTTTCTTTATTATAAAGAGGAGCCTTGGGTTTGCTGTGACTCTTCCGGGAAAGCTTTTGACGGTCCTGATAGAGGGAATGGTTTTTACGGGGCTGTTTCTGGAGCATCTTGTTTTTGCACAGTACACAGTGACCTGTACCCTTTTGGGGGCGGGGGCGGCTTTTTTGTTCTATACCACAGACATTACGCTGGCTCCCGGGAAATTCATCAGAAAAAATATTCCGGCAGTTTTGCTGGTATCGGCGGCTTATCTGATACGTTCGGAAATGCTTCTTCTGGTGCTGCCCATGATTTGCGTGGCGGGGGCGGCTAAGTGGGGAAGTGAGGAGAAGATTTTTACAAAAGAACATGCCTTTAAGTATCTGACGGTAATCGGCCTGATTCTGGCCGGAATTCTGGCAGGACAGGCGGTTCATGAAATTGCTTATGGTTCCGGAGAGTGGCGTACTTTTATGGAATTTTTTAATAACAGGACGGAACTTTATGATTTTCAGTCGCCTCCTGATTATGAGACGCATCAGGCATTTTATGAGAGCATTGGATTGTCGGAGAAGGAAAAAGTTCTGCTGGACAACTATAATTTCGGTATGGACGAGGAAATTGACCAGGTTATGGTAGGGGAAATCGCGGAATATGCAGGCAGGAATAAGAGCGCGGGGGAGCCTTTTATGGAGAAGCTTCCAAGAGTGCTGCGGGCATATCTGTACCGGCTTTTACACGGGCCGGGGGCAGTGGGCAGTGATTATCCATGGAATTACGCGGTGATACTGGGATATATAGCGGTGTTTTTGCTGGCTGTTCCCAGGAAATACGCCGGCAGCAGGGCGCAGGAAGAGGGAAGGAATGCGTATTTAAAGAATATACTGGGCATCTTGTGGAAACTGGCTTTCCTTTTTCTGGTGCGGACTCTGCTGTGGATGTTTATCTTAATGAGGGACAGGGCGCCGGAAAGGATTACCCATTCCCTGTATCTGATGGAATTCTGTATTCTGGGTGCAATGATTTTGGACCACTGGCAGAAAATATGCCATGGCAGGATAAAGAAAATATGCGCACTGGCACTGGCGGCAGGATTTGGACTGCTGGCTTTAAGTATATTGCCTGCAGGCATAAATATGGTTTCTGCCAGGCAGAAGGAGAGGGAGGCGGTAAATGGGCTGTACAGGGAACTGTATGACAAGCTTTCGTCGGAGAAAAATGCAGGCAATTTTTATTTTATTGACGTGTATTCGTCCGTTGCCCATGATTCCATTCCTTACTCTGAAAAAATGTTTGCGGATGTGGACAATTCCCTGGACAATTATGATATCATGGGGGGATGGGCCTGTAAAAGTCCGCTTCAGAGGAAGAAGCTTGCGGTCTTTGGCATAGAAAATATGGAGCAGGCATTGAAGGATAAGGAAAATGTTTTTTTTGTACGGAAAAATACAGAGGATATGCAGTGGCTGACAGAATATTATGAGGACCACAAAACCCCTGTGAAGGTGTCGCTGGCGGATACGGCGGCAGGCGTTTTTGAGATTTACCGGGTGGAGGCCATAGCCGGGGCCGCGGTTGAGACGGCAGGCGAAGAATAGAGGATCAACGATGGAAGCAGTCAGGGAAAAAGCATTTGTGATGGAAGGGCAGGATATTTATCTGCGCCCTATGGAATATTCAGATACCGACAATATTATAAAATGGCGCAATACGGAGTTTGTCCGGCGCAATTTTATTTACCAGGAGCCTTTTACCAGACAGGGGCATGAGAACTGGATCAAGACCATGATTGACACCGGGAAGGCTGTCCAGTTCATCATTTGTACCAGAGAAGGGGATGAACCCGTAGGCAGTGTTTATCTGCGGGATATCGACAGGAATCATAATAAGGCGGAGTATGGCATTTTCATAGGTAAGGAGCAGGCGCTGGGAAAAGGTTACGGTACCCAGGCGGCACGGCTGATGATTGCTTATGCCTTTGACCAGGCCGGGCTTCATAAACTGATGCTTCGGGTTCTTGCGGAAAACAGACAGGCGCTGGGGAGTTATGAAAAGGCGGGATTTGTACAGGAAGCTTACCTGAAGGACGAAGTTCTGTTGGAAGGACGCTACAAGGATATCATTTATATGGCAGTGATTAACCGGAATTCCCCGAAGCAGGTGAATGGGGAAAACGGGCAGGAGGCATTTAGGTGAAAAAATTAATCAGTTTTGTGATTCCCTGTTACCGCTCCCAGGCGACGCTGCCCGGGGTCATAAGGGAAATCCGGGAAACCATGGAGAAAATGCAGGATTATGAATATGAGGCTGTGCTGGTCAACGACAGTTCACCAGACGGAACCTTTGATACGATTAAAGAGCTTTGCAGGGAAGATGAACGGATAACAGGAATTGATCTGGCAAAGAATTTCGGGCAGCACAGCGCGCTGATGGCGGGATTCCACTATGTGAAAGGGGACATCATTATCTGTCTGGACGATGACGGACAGACGCCTGCTGACGAGGCGGACAAGCTGATAAGGGGTATAGAGCAGGGCGCAGATGTGGTTTACGCCAGGTATGCCCATAAGCACCATTCCAGTTTCCGCAACTGGGGAAGCCATGTCAATGAACTGATGACCAGAGCCATGCTTGGAAAGCCGAAGGAACTATATGTTTCCAGTTATTTTGCCGCAAGACGGTTTGTGGTGGAGGAGATGATACGTTACCAGTATGCCTACCCTTATGTGATTGGTCTGGTTCTGCGCACTACCAGAAATATTATCAATGTGGAGGTAGAACACAGGGACAGGCAGGCAGGTGTCTCCGGCTATACTTTGGGCAAACTTTTAAATTTGTGGTTTAACGGCTTTACAGCTTTTAGTGTGAAACCCCTGCGGGTGGCGACTGCGACGGGGGCGGCCTGCGCTTTTGTGGGATTTGCCTATGGAATTTATACGATTATCAAGAAAATATTTATCAATCCGCCGGGTTTGGTGACAGGATTCAGCGCACTTATGTCAGTGCTTGTGTTTATGGGGGGCATGCTGATGCTGATGATGGGGCTGGTAGGCGAGTATATGGGCAGGATGTATATTTCCATGAACAATTCGCCCCAGTATGTGATACGGGAAATGACCGGAAAGAATGTGGAAGAAAATCATGAGAAATAAAAATATGGCAGCAGCAGCGGCATTGGCCTTTGCCGGCACATGTGGGCTGCCTTTTATGCTTCATATAGAAGGGGATTATCTGGGGTACACAAATAGCGCAGTTTCTGTTTTTGTATTCCTTTTTTTGTTCTGGCTGATGAAAAGAATTCTGGAAACCGGATTTTATGGAAATAAGAAAAGGTGGTTCCTGCCGGGATGCTTTGGCCTGCTGTTTTCCCTGTGCATGGTCTTTGGCGCAAAGCTGGATGTCAGGGGAAGCGTTCCTTTTAAAGAGATTAGGATGTGGGCGGCAATAGCGGCGCTGGCGGGGATTTTTACCATTGTGGTGCGTTTTTTCTGGGACGTTCTGGGGGCATGGGGATGCAGGAAACCTGTAGAGGAAGAAAGGAAGCGCCAGGAAGTTTCCGGGAAAAGCCTTTTCATAAGGGCAGGCATAATTCTGCTCTGCTATCTGCCTGTGTTCCTGGCCGTTTATCCGGGATTTTTCGTATATGATGCCCAGGACGAATACATGCAGGTCGTTACCCGGAATTTCTCTACCCACCATCCTCTTTTGCACGTACTTCTTTTGGGGGGGATTATCCAGCTTGTATATAAGCTTACCGGCTCTTATAATCTGGGGATTGCATGTTATACCTTCTTTCAAATGACAGTAATGTCATTTATATTTGCATGGTGTGTGGAAAAGCTAAAAGAAAGAGGACTTGGGAAGGCGGGGCGTATCTGTCTTACACTGTATTTCGGGCTGTGCCCTGTGCTTGTAATGTTCTCGCTTTGTTCTGCCAAGGATGGGCTTTTTACGGGGATGCTGCTTATTATGGTTCTGCTTTTACAGGATTTGTGCGCAGAGCCGGAAAAGTTTCTGCCCCAAATCTGGAAAGCGCGTAAGGGGCAGGCGGAAGAAAAATTAAATAGTGGGGGCTGGCCAGGATGCGGTTCTGGGTTTCTTCTGGCGGCAGCTTCTTTATTGATGATGCTCCTGCGTCATAACGGTGTTTATGCTTTTTTTGTTTTTGCAGTTATACTGATATTTTGCCTGCGCAGGTATTTTTTACAGGCTGTCGTTTATTTTGGTATCATTGCAATTCTGTACGCTGCAGTTAATAGCGCGCTTACTTTTGGGTTCGGGGCGGACGATTCGGAAAACCAGGAAATGCTTACAGTGCCAATCAGCCAGATGGCCAGGGTGTATGCGGATGGTAAAGACGGGCTTGCAGCGGAAGATAAAGAGGTTTTATACAGATATCTGTCTGAGGAAGCGCTGGAAAGGTATACGCCCAAGGTTTCCGACGGTGTAAAGATTCACTTTAATAATGAAGCATTCCGTACAGATAAAGCAAGCTTTCTGAAATTATGGTTTAAGTGGGGGATGGAACATCCTTTTACTTATCTGAATGCATGGTTTATGACTTCTTATGGCTTCTGGTATCCCGATACGGTTATTGACGTTTACCGGGGCAACTCAGTGTTTACTTATACTTATGAGGACAGTTCCTACTTTGGCTATGAGGTGGAGGAGCCGGGAAGAAGGGAGAGCAAAATTCCATGGCTGGATGAACTTTACCGGAAAATGTCGCTGGAAATTTTCCAGCAGAAACTGCCAGTAGTTTCCATGCTGTTTTCCCCCGGGTTTTTGTTCTGGGTGATGGCTTTTGGCATGGGATTTCTGTGCTATCAGGGGAAAGGCAGGAAAGCACTGCCATTCCTTTTGCCGCTGCTGGTGTGGCTGACCGTTATTCTGGGCCCTACTTATCTGGTGCGCTATGTGGTGTTCTTGTGGGCTATGGCGCCGCTTCTTGTCTGGGAGATACAGGAAAATTATGTTAAATTTGATAATTAAAGGTAACTGTGATATACTACCAGTGCATAAAAGGTTGTATGAATCAGGACAGGTAGGAAGATGAAGAAGATTGTATATAAAAGTAAAGCGATACAGGCAGTAATCATGATAGCGGCGGTATGCCTTCTGGCATCCCTGTGGCCTTTGCGGATATGGCAGGAGCAGGTTCTGGTGGAGGTTTCTCCGTCTGCGGGGACGATGACAGAGGTGATTAATGAGGAAAAGACGGTATTGCAGTCGATAACGGCCCAGTATGACCACATGGATACGATTTCGGTGTATCTGGGGGAAAACTGCGTGGGGGAAAGCTTTTTCCTGCGGATTTTAGACGAACAGTGGCAGATGATCTGCGAGGAGAAGGTTGTCATTGATTATGAGAACCTGCCTGGCTTCCAGAGCGCGTCCATTGATGTGGATATGGAAGTGGGAAAAATGTATTATGTGATTTTACAGGGGAATAAATCGGAGATTTCTGCAGGTTATGAAATGTTTTCAGGGGAAGAGATGCCTTATCTGGGAACCATGTATTACGCGGACTCCGAGATGGCGGGAACAACGCTTACGGCAGGCTACCACTACAGTATGCCATTGAGAAAAACCAGGGTGCTGGTATTTGGTCTTCTGATTCTGGGGGCGGCAGTTCTGGGTATTTTTGCGGTACGTAACTGGTATAAGAGGAAAGAGGACACTCTGATCACAGTGGAGAAGGTCTTCAAAGCAGTGATGAATCCCGTCGTGGCAGCAGGGACGGCCATCTGCCTTGGAGCGGTTTTCATGGGCGCCTTTGGCAGTTATTTTCTGGACAATACAGTGTATGCAGTCAGCATCCTTTTGCTTGCGGGGATTCTTTTTTACGGAATCAATCATAACAGGGACGGCCAGCAGGCAGTCTTTACCCTGGAATATTTAAAAAGCCATTTTGGGGATTTGTGCCAGTCTGTGGCCATTGCAGGGGCAATCGCAGGGTGCTGTGAGTATATGAGCGGTCTGTATGACATTCACCATTCGGTGGCGGAGCGGAAGGAAATGCTCTGGTTTGCCCTGGCGGTTATTGCCATGTTTAAATGGAAAGAAATTGTGAATCTGTATAATCTTGTTTATCTGGCGGTGGTGGGGATTTACGGCTATCATTATTACCAGACCCATTTAACTCCGGAGATGGACGAGCTTGCAGTGCAGGTTTTAAAATATACAGTGTGGATTGCCCTTTTGCTTGGGCTGATAGTCATACGGACACTGATTGGTTTATGCAGGAAAAAACTGGCAGGGCCCTCATGGTTTTACGCCGGGCTGATTGCACTGTTTTTTGCTTTGATTATTTTTTTCAGGAACGGACGCTGGTGGGGTGTGGCAATGGCGGCGGCGTTTACCTTATTTTATCTAAATTATGGAATGTGGGGACATAAGGAGCGGATACTGGTGAACATTGCAAGGGGTATTATTTTGCAGTTTGCCTATGCTACGGGATACTGCCTGCTTCACCGCCCTTATGTCACCTACCGGAATGCAAGGTACACGCATATATTCCATACAGTCACAATAACGGCCGGATACCTGACCATGGTAGAGTGCGCGGCAGCGGTTATTTTGTTGTACAAACTTACAAAAAGCCGAAAGCTGAAAGACTGCTGGAAGGAACTGCTGCTTTTCGGCGTTGTTTCCTCCTATATGCTTTTCACTATGTCAAGAACGGCATTTTTTGCGGTGGCAGCGGCTATATTGTTTGCGGTGGTTTTAACAAGTGAGGGGAAAGGCAAAAAGAAAATTACGTGTTTTGGAACAAATTTCGGGATGCTGGTTCTGTCTGTCTTAGTCTGTCTTCCGGTGACATTCAGCGTTCAGAGAAATGTGCCCATACTGGTAAGCGAGCCTTTTCTTTACGAGATAGAATATTCCATGTACTGCCCCGAAGACGTAATGCGTGGAAGGCATCTTGACTCTAAGAACTTTATGCGGGTGGGGCGTTTTATCGACGTGTTTGCAGAGAAGATTTTCGGAATACCTGAAGGGACTTTTGATATTTACGGGGAAATCGCCGAGTACCAGAAGACCCACAGCAACAGGACAGCCAGACTTGAAAGACAGGACGTGGAAATGACCAGCACAGTCAGTGAGGGTTTACTTCTGGTGGCATCGGCGGACTATGCGCCGGAAGGGGTGCCTGCGGAGGCTGTGGAAGAAAAGGATTATACTAACGGGCGTATTGATATTTTTAAATCTTATATAGAACAGCTTAATATGACAGGACACACGGAGATGGGTGCGCTCCTTCAAAACGGTGAGATTGCCACCCATGCCCACAACATTTATCTGCAGGTAGCTTATGACCATGGAATTTTGGTAGGAATCGTATTTGTACTGGTAGGAATTGTAACTTTTGTAATATCCTGTCTTTATTATCATGGAAAAAAGGGAAGAATAACTTATGCGGCACTGCCGGCAGTGGTGACAGTGGCCGTTGCTGTTGCGGGAATGGTAGAATGGATCTTTCATTTGAGCAATCCCTGCGGATTTGTACTGATGCTGGTGATTACACCGCTTCTGTTTAAAGATGAGGGTTAGGTCATGAAGGAAAAAAAGAAAAATCCTTTTGATGTAAAATTGTTTTACAGAAAAACCTGTCTGGTTATCTATGATATTATCAGCGTGATAGGGGCCAGTTATCTGGCCCTTCTCATGCGTTACAGTTTTGACATATCGGAAATACCGGAATATTTTATAGAACCTATTAACCGATTTCTTATTATTAACATATTGATTACGCTGGCAGTGCTGTATGTATTTAAGATGTATCACAGTTTGTGGGCCTTTGCCGGAGAGACGGAACTCCAGAATCTGGTTATGTCCAGTATTGTCTCGGCGGTCTGCTACAGTCTGGGGATTCAGTTCTTCAGGGAAGGGGGACAGCAGGCTGTGCCAAGCAGCTATTATTTCCTCTATGTTTTTCTGCTGATCAGCTTTATCTTTGTGAGCCGCTTTTCCTACAGGTTCTTCCGCAGTTTAAAGCATAAGCAGCAGAATAAGAACAATAGTATTTCGGTAATGGTTATAGGCGCGGGGGAGGCGGCAAACCTGATTATCAAGGAAATTGTCAACAGCAATTTTTCCACCATGGTAATCCGGTGCATCATTGACGATGACTCCGGCAAGTGGGGAAGGTTTATCCAGGGTATTAAAGTGGTGGGCGGCAGGGACCGGATTATTGAGTGCGCGGATATCTTTGGAATTGATGAAATTATTGTTGCCATGCCTTCCGCTTCCCGGGCGGAAATTTCCGAAATTCTGGATATTTGTAAAGAGACAAGCTGTAAACTCCGGTCATTGCCCGGCATGTACCAGCTTGTGAACGGGGAAGTCAGTGTCAGCAAACTCCGGGATGTGGAAGTGGAAGACCTGCTGGGAAGGGATCCCATTGAGGTGGATTTAGACTCCATTTTAGGATATGTGAAGGGACAGAAGGTGCTGGTGACAGGAGGCGGAGGCTCCATCGGAAGCGAACTTTGCCGCCAGATAGCCTGCCATAAGCCGGCCCAGCTTATTATTTTGGATATTTACGAGAACAGTGTTTATGATATCCAGCAGGAGCTTGCGGCAAAGTACCCGGAACTTTCACTGGTGGTGCTGATTGCTTCTGTGCGTAACACGAATCGCATGAACTGGATTTTTGAACATTACAGGCCGGATATTGTTTATCATGCAGCGGCCCACAAGCATGTGCCCCTTATGGAAGGCAGCCCTAACGAGGCGGTGAAGAATAATGTGTTCGGCACATGGAAAACGGTTCAGGCGGCAGCCATGAACGATGTAAAGCGGTTTGTCATGATTTCCACGGACAAGGCGGTGAACCCTACCAACATTATGGGGGCAAGCAAGCGTATCTGCGAAATGATTATCCAGACCTTTAATAAACACTACGACACGGAATTTGTGGCAGTCCGTTTTGGAAATGTGCTGGGGAGCAACGGCAGTGTCATCCCCCTGTTTAAAAAGCAGATTATGGCGGGCGGTCCCGTGACGGTTACACACCCTGATATTATCCGGTACTTTATGACTATCCCGGAGGCTGTGTCCCTGGTACTGCAGGCAGGGGCTTATGCAAAGGGCGGGGAAATTTTTGTGCTGGATATGGGAAAGCCCGTGAAAATTCTGGATTTGGCCAAAAATTTAATCCGGCTTTCAGGGTACCGGGTGGACGAGGACATTAAAATTGAATTTACCGGACTGCGCCCCGGGGAAAAACTCTATGAGGAACTCCTCATGGAGGAAGAGGGGATGACGGAAACGGCAAATAAACTGATATATATAGGGAAACCTATAGATATAGAAGAAATGGAATTTTTTGGACAGCTTAAGAAACTGAAAGAAGCATCCAAAAACGAGAGCAACGATATCAGGCCGATGATTAAGGAGATTGTACCCACCTATCATTATAAAGAATAAGGAGTGAAGAAAATGGCGGACAAAAAAATCTATTTATCTTCCCCTACCATGCATGGAGAGGAACAGGAATTCATAAAAGAAGCTTTTGACACCAACTGGGTGGCGCCTCTTGGACCAAATGTAAATGCCTTTGAAAAGGAACTGGCTTCCTACGTGGGAATAGCCCATGCCTCCGCCTTAAGCGCAGGTACGGCGGCGATACATCTTGCCCTGCGGATTCTGGGAGTGGGGGAAGGGGATACGGTATTTGTTCCCACGCTGACGTTCAGCGCAACCGCTAACCCGGTGGTGTATGAAAAGGCGGTTCCTGTGTTTATTGATTCAGAGGAAGATACCTGGAACATGGATCCACAGGCACTTGAACGGGCTTTTGAAAAATATCCTGATCCCAAGGCTGTGATTGTGGTGCATCTTTACGGAACCCCTGCAAAACTGGATGAAATTATGGAAATCTGCAATGCCCATAAAGTTCCGCTGATCGAGGACGCGGCGGAATCCCTTGGCAGTACTTATAAAGGGAAACATACGGGCCTCTTCGGTAAAATCGGCATATATTCTTTTAACGGAAACAAGATTATCACCACCTCCGGGGGCGGTATGCTGGTATCGGAGGATGAAGAAATTACCAGAAAGGCTACCTTTTTGGCAACACAGGCCAGAGATCCGGCAAGGCATTACCAGCACTCCCAGATTGGGTTTAATTACAGGATGAGCAATATCACAGCCGGAATCGGACGGGGACAGCTTTTACATCTGGAGGAACATAAAGCGCTGAAAAAGGCAATTTACGGACAGTACAAAAAGGCTTTTGAGGATATTAAGGAAATAAGCCTGAATCCCTTAAACCCGGATGGAGATGCCAACTGCTGGCTGACGGGTATGGTGATAGCGGATTCCAGCCCTGTCACGCCGGATATGGTGATGGATGCCCTGGAGGCCCATAATATTGAGTCCCGTCCTATCTGGAAACCCATGCATCTGCAGCCTGTGTTTGCAGAATATGATTTCTTTACCGTTTTGGGAGAGGGGAAGAAAGAAGAAGCGGGCGAAAGCGTTTCAGCACAGATTTTTGACAGAGGGCTCTGCCTGCCCAGCGATATCAAGAATACGGCGGAAGATATGGAACTGATTATCAGTATTGTCAGAAAATGCTTTGGAAGGTAGGAAAAAATGTACCGTAAATTTATAAAACGGCTGTTAGACATATTACTGTCACTGGCCGGAATTATCATATTGTCGCCGGTGCTTCTGGTTCTGTGGGTACTGGTCCGGGTGAAGCTGGGGAGTCCGGCGCTGTTTACCCAGGAGCGGCCGGGAAGAAATGAAAAGGTATTTAAACTGTACAAGTTCCGCTCCATGACTGATGAGAGGGATGGAAGCGGAGAACTTCTGCCAGATGAAATCAGGCTTACCCGTTTTGGCAGACTGCTTCGGGCTACCAGCTTAGATGAATTGCCGGAACTGTTCAATATCTTAAGAGGGGATATGAGCCTCATAGGGCCAAGGCCGCTGCTGGTAAGGTATCTTCCTTATTATACGGAAGAGGAAAGGCACAGGCATGACGTGAGGCCGGGGCTTACCGGGCTGGCCCAGGTAAACGGCCGTAATGCTCTTGGCTGGGAGGACAGATTTGCCTATGACTTGGAGTATGTGAACCATCTGACTTTAGGCATGGATATAAAGATAATTGCCATGACAGTGGGAAAAGTGCTGAAACGGTCCGGGACATTGTCGGGAGCAGACCAGACAGTGGCGGATTTTGACGTCTATAGAAAAGGGCAGGAGAAATGAGACAGATTGCATTGCTGGAAAAGGGATTTGACAAAACGCCTGTGGAGCCTTTGTCGGGGAATTATGGGGACAATCGTTTTTTTATGAAAAGGGACGATATGATACCTTTTAGTTTCGGAGGGAACAAAGCGCGCAAGGCGGCGGAATTTTATAAGGAAATCAAAAAAAGCAAGGCAGACGTGGTGATGACTTATGGAAGCAACAGTTCGAACCACTGCCGCATTACCGCAAACATGGCGGCGGCAATGGGGCTTTCCTGCCATATCATATCGCCGGAGGAAAACAGGGAAATCCTGTATAATACCAGATTGGTGGAGCAGTTTGGGGCAGTGATTGAAACCTGTCCGGTGACACAGGTGGCCGGAACAATTAAAAAACGGAAAGCCGCTTACTTTGCGGAAGGGAAAACGCCTTATTTTATCACGGGAGGCGGTCATGGGAATCCGGGAACGGAAAGCTATGTGAAAGCGTACCGGGAAATTGCAGAATATGAAAAGGAAAATCAGATTTACTTTGACTATATTTTTCACGCCTCCGGTACGGGAGCCACACAGGCCGGCCTTGTATGCGGCAAACTGCTTTTCGGGGATCAAAAGCGTAAAATCGTGGGAATCAGTATTGCCAGAGAGGAAGCAAGAGGGCGCCAGGTGGTAAAGGAGAGTATTGGGGAATATCTTGGCAGGGATTTTGAAAGACTGTACAGGGAAGAGGATCTGATATTTACGGATACTTTCCGGCTTGGGGGCTATGGGCAGTACAATGAAGATGTGGCAAAAACCATAAAGAAGGTAATGATGCAGGAGGGTATACCCATGGACAGCACCTATGTGGGAAAGGCTTTCTGGGGGATGTGCCGTTATCTGCAGGAAAATGACATAAAGGATAAAAATATCCTTTTTATCCATACAGGCGGTACTCCGTTGTTTTTTGATTTTATGGACAGACAGAAGTTACAGCCGGGTGATGCGAAGAAGCAAGGAAAGGGTTAAGTCTGTATACAGTTACAGACTCCGGCAGGCGTAAGGGACAGCGTAGAAAAGAGGTAAAGCATGAATATTCTGATACTTAGTGCAGGAACAAGGAATAAGGTGGTACAGTATTTTAAAGAAAATATCGGGGAAAGGGGCAGGGTGGTTGCCACGGACTGTTCTAATTTAGCGCCTGCTGTGTACGATGCGGATGCCTTTTACCTTGTTCCCAGAATTACTGCGCCGGGCTATCTTGACCGGATTCTGGAGATATGCGTGAAGGAAAAAATTGACGGCGTATTTTCACTGATAGACCCGGAACTGAGTCTTCTGGCAAAGGAAAAGGAAAAGTTTCTGGCTGTAGGGACAACCCCCATTATTTCAGGTTATGATTTGGTGGAAACCTGTTTTGACAAATATAAAATGTTCAGGATGCTTACCGGAATGGGGATTCCAACCGGAAAGTGCTATGTGGACAAAGAGGAGTTCTATCAGGATGTGAAAAAAGGAAGGGCCGGATATCCTGTTTTTGTCAAGCCTGTAAAAGGAAGCGCCAGCATTAATATTAATAAGGTCTGCTCTTCCAAAGAGATTGATGTGTTGTTTGAATTGTACGACGATTTGATGATTCAGGAATTTATGGATGGACAGGAATATGGTGCGGATGTGTATGTGGACATGCTGACAGGAAAATGCACCTCCATTTTTGTGAAAAAGAAAATAAAGATGCGGGCCGGGGAGACAGATAAATCGGTATCCGTAAAAATCCCGGCCTTGTTTGAAATGCTGCAAAAATTCGTGGAAAAATGCGGTTTTTGTGGTATGATAGATATTGATATATTTGAAATCGGCGGCGTCTTTTATATTTCCGAGGTTAATCCCCGGTTTGGGGGCGGCTATCCCCATGCCTATGCCTGTGGCGTGAATATGCCTGTGCAGGTGATAAATAATCTGGCAGGCAGGGAAAATCCTGTGACTATTGGGGAATATAAAGAGGGAATCTGCATGATGAAATACAACGAAATAGCCATTATGGATTTTTCAGAAGAAGAAATCCTGTAACAGTTCCATGTAGGGAGGGCGCGCCCCGGACAGCCGGGCGGACAAAAGTCCATGCCGGATCTATGTCCGGCGGTAAGGAGGACTAAGCATCCCCGCCATCATTTATGGGATGAGGACGCAACCGGCGCATTTGGCCATCCATGGCCAAGTTGCGCTTTCATCGGACATCGTGTCCGCTGATTGCTGGGTAAATGGGGGACACTAAGTCCTGCTAACCGCCTTCCATAAGGCCCGGCATGGACTTTTGTCCGGCGGCTGTCCGGAGCGCGCCCTCCTTCCGCGGTCTGCAGCTTTTTAACATAATGACATTGGAAATGTGGAGTGAGGATGAAAAAAATATTAATTTTAGCGAATTCTTCGGGGGGATTGTATGACTTCCGTAATGAACTGCTGAAAAAGCTTCTTAAGGAGTATGAGGTGGTGGTGAGTCTGCCGGACCAGGTGCGGAATAAGGAACTGGCCCGGGAAGGCTGTAAGGTGGTGCACACGCCGATTAACAGGCGGGGGGTAAATCCTCTGGAGGATTTTAAGCTTATCCGGGATTATGCAAAGCTGATGCGGCGGGAAAAGCCGGATTTGGTGCTCACCTATACCATCAAGCCTAATATATATGGCGGATTTTGCTGTCGGATGAAGAGGATTCCCTATATTGTCACGGTGACAGGCTTAGGAAGTACTTTCCAGAAACAGGGGATTTTTCTGAAAGTGATTGTGAGTATGTACCGTATGGGGCTTAAGAAGGCATCCTGTGTTTTTTTCCAGAATAAAGAAAACCAGCAGATTTTTTCAAAATATGGTATTAAGGGCAGGGACAGCAGGCTGGTGCAGGGTTCCGGCGTCAATTTACAGCGTCATGTGTTTGAAAGTTATCCCAGGGAGGATACCGTGCGTTTCTTATTTGTGGGGCGTATGATGCGGGAAAAGGGAATAGAGGAATTTCTTGAAGCGGCCAAGGCTCTGCACGGTGATAAGGTGCTGTTTGAGGTGCTGGGATATTGTGACGAGGATTATCAGGACAAGCTGGACGCATATGAAAAAGAGGGATGCATCACACAGCTTGGCTTTGACCCCGATGTGCACGGGTATATGCGGCGGGCATCGGCGCTGGTGCTTCCTACCTATCACGAGGGTATGAGTAATGTGTTGATGGAGGCTTCCGCCACAGGACGCCCCGTGATTGCCACCAATATCAGCGGCTGCAAGGAGATTTTTGACGAAGGAATCACAGGCTTTGGATGCAGGCCGGAAAGCAGTGAGGATTTAATACAGGCGCTTTCCAGATTTCTGGAACTGTCCGTGGAGGAACGGGCCAGGATGGGAAAACAGGCCAGGATAAAAATGGAACGGGAATTTGACCGGGAAAAGGTTGCCCGGATTTATTACGAGGAAATACAAAAACTAACAGTTATGTAAGGCTGGAATATACTGCGCTAATAAGGGAAGGATAGAATGATGAAATTATATGAAGGGCTTTTAAGTGGAGAAGAAAAATTATCCCTGGTGGGACTTGGCTATGTAGGGATGCCCATAGCAGTGGCTTTTGCCCGGAAAATTAAAGTGGTGGGTTTTGACTTAAATGAGCAGAAGATAAATCTGTATAAAAGCGGTATTGACCCGACCAATGAGGTGGGGAACGATGTAATCAGGGATTCGGAGGTGGAATTCACGGCTGACCCACAGAAGCTCCGGGAGGCAAAATTCCACATCGTTGCAGTTCCCACTCCGGTAAATGACGACCATACCCCGGATTTGTCCCCGGTGGAGGGAGCCAGCAGGATCCTCGGGCAGAATCTTACTAAGGGATCGGTGGTGGTATTTGAATCCACAGTTTATCCCGGCGTTACGGAGGATATCTGCGTGCCGATTCTGGAAAAAGAATCGGGGCTTGTGTGCGGCGTGGATTTTAAAATTGGCTATTCCCCCGAACGTATCAATCCCGGCGATAAGGTTCACCGCCTGGAAACTATTGTGAAAATTGTTTCCGGTATGGATGAAGAGACGCTGGATACCATTGCAAAGGTTTATGAACTGGTAGTGGAGGCAGGGGTTTACCGTGCACAGTCAATTAAAGTGGCGGAGGCTGCGAAGGTGATTGAAAACAGCCAGAGAGATATCAACATTGCATTTATGAATGAGCTTTCAATTATTTTTAATAAAATGGGTATTGACACCAAATCGGTGCTGGAGGCGGCAGGAACCAAGTGGAATTTCCTGAAATTTTCTCCCGGCCTGGTAGGAGGACACTGTATTGGCGTTGACCCTTATTATCTGACCTATAAAGCGGAAGAATTGGGATATCACTCCCAGATTATTCTGGCAGGACGCCGCATTAATGACGATATGGGAAAATATGTGGCGGAAAGCATGGTAAAGAATCTGATTAAAGCGGATATCCATGTAAAGGGAGCCAGGGTGGCAATTCTTGGTTTTACCTTCAAAGAAAACTGCCCTGACACCAGAAATACCAAGGTAATTGATATTTACCGGGAATTAGGAGAATACGGAATTAAACCCATAGTGGTAGACCCGGCGGCGGACGCGCAGGAAGCGGAGCGGCTGTACGGCATCACTTTTGAGGATATGGACGGGGTAAAGGATATGGATGCTGTTATTGTGGCGGTGGCCCATACACAGTTCCTTGCTCTTGACAAAGAAAAAATAAGCAGTTTTTATCATTCAACCCATAAGAAGAAAGTGTTTATGGATATTAAAGGATTGTTTGACAGGAATGAATATCTGACTGAAGAATTTATTTACTGGCGGCTGTAGGACGGCAGAAGCGCAGAGAATGTACCCGCTGCCTGCAGTGGGGCCGGCTGCAAGCTGAGTAGTGTCTGGCCAGCCCATGAATAGCATATTTGCAGGAGCGATTGTATGGAAAGGACGCGCAACAGAAGGAGACAAAGAAATGGGATATAAAGAATTAAAATTTGACAAGGATGCCGTATTCCTGGTGACAGGGGGAGCAGGATTTATCGGTTCCAATCTGTGTGAGGCAATTTTGGAGATGGGATATACGGTCAGATGCCTGGACAACCTTTCTACCGGAAAGTATGAAAATATTGAGCCTTTCCTGTCAAATCCCAGATTTACTTTTATAAAAGAGGATATTAGAAATCTGGATGCCTGTATGGAAGCTGTGGACGGCGTGGACTATGTGCTGAACCAGGCGGCCTGGGGCAGCGTTCCCAGAAGTATTGAAATGCCTCTTTTATATGAGGAAATCAACATCCGGGGAACTTTGAACATGATGGAGGCTTCCAGAAAGAAGGGGGTAAAGAAGTTTGTCTATGCTTCCAGTTCCTCGGTCTACGGGGATCACCCGGTGCTTCCCAAGAAGGAGGGGCAGGAGGGAAAAGTCCTGTCGCCCTATGCGCTTACCAAAAAGGTGGATGAGGAGTATGGAAGGCTTTATAAGATTCTGTACGGGCTGGACACCTATGGGATGAGGTACTTCAACGTGTTTGGCAGGCGTCAGGATCCTAACGGCATGTATGCGGCGGTTATTCCCAAATTTATAAAGCAGCTTATGGACGGAGAAGTGCCGACCATAAACGGAGACGGGAAGCAGTCCAGGGATTTTACCTATATCGACAATGTAATCGAGGCCAATCTGAAAGCCTGTCTGGCATCTTCGGATGCGGCAGGAGAAGCGTTTAATATTGGCGCAGGGGGAAGGGAATTCCTGATTGATGTCTACAAAGACCTCTGCAAGGCGCTTGGAAAAGATGTGGAACCTAATTACGGGCCAGACAGACCCGGGGATATCAAAGATTCCAATGCAGATATCAGCAAGGCGAGGAAACTTCTGGGGTATGACCCTGAATATGACTTTGCCAGGGGAATCAATCTGGCAATCGGCTGGTATAAGGAAAATCTTTAAGAGAACTGTTCAGCCTTTCATAAAGAGCTGGGATGGAGATACCTTTAAGAACACAGGATTTGTGAGGACTGTATGAAAATAGCAGTGAGACTGGATGATATTACACCTGATATGGACTGGGAGCGGTTTTATAAATTTAAATCCCTTCTGGATCAATATCAGGTGAAGCCGCTTATAGGGGTAGTCCCTGACAACAGGGATGAAAACCTGGTCAGGAAAGAATCCAGGGGGCCGGAAGATTTCTGGGCGTATATAAAGGAACTGGAAAAAGAAGGCTGGGTGATGGCCATGCATGGATTCCGGCATATTTATACAACAGACCGGGGCGGCATATTCCCCTTAAATAACTTTTCGGAATTTGCAGGGGTGCCCTATGAGCGCCAGAGGGAAATGCTTGCGGCCGGAAAGGGGATGCTGGAAGAGAAAGGGATTCAGACAGATATTTTCATGGCCCCTGCCCACTCCTATGACGGTAATACCTTAAAAGCCCTTAAGGATACTGGCTTTTGGGCGCTGACAGATGGATTTGGGGACTATCCGTACCGTTTTCAGGGGCTGACATTTTACCCCATATCCTTTCAGCTTGGGAGAACTTTTAAAAAGAAAAAAGGATATTCCACAATGGTAGTTCATACGGGAACCGTTTCGGAAAAGGATTTGGAGCGGTATAAAGGGTATTTTGAAAATAAAAATGTCCAGTGGATTTCCTATAAAGAATATCTGCGCCAGCCACCAGAGGAAAGGCATTTCCCCGGACGGTGGAAAGAATTCCTGATGGCAAAAGGAAAGTATCTGCTGGTGAAACTTCGCCAGTGAACGCGGAACAGGTACAGGGAAAAATGATTGCGGTGCTGTGGAGGCGGCTGCGAAACTGGAATAGTCCAGCTAAGAAATGTCAAACCATTTATGGTGTGCGCCGAAGGGACTTCGCCCTTTCGTGCTGTCGCGCGGCGACTTAAACAGGAGGATTGGAAATGACAGAGCCGATTCGGATATTGCATGTGCTTGGAAATGTCCAGCTTGGGGGCGCGGAGAGCCGGGTTATGGATTTATACCGTCATCTGGACAGAAGCCGTGTCCAGTTTGATTTTCTGGTCCATACAGACAAAGAGGGGCATTTTGATAAGGAAATTTTAAGATTGGGAGGACGGATTTTCCGTGTTCCCCGATTTCAATTATATAATTATTTTTCATACAGGAAAGCGGTTGCATATTTTTTTAAACAGCATCATGAATTTAAAGCTGTTCAGGGGCATATGACAAGTACCGCCTCCATCTATCTTCCCATTGCCAAAAAGGCGGGCATCCCGGTAACAATAGCTCATGCCAGAAGTGCGGGGGTGGATAAAGGGCTTAAGGGGAAGCTGACCGGATGGATGAGAAGAAACCTTTCAGGCCAGGCGGATTATCTGTTCACCTGCTCCCGGCTGGCGGGTATTTCTGTTTTTGGGGAGAGAGCCGTGAGAGAGGGAAAAACCATTTTTATCCCTAACGCCATTGACTGCCAGGCATTTGCCTACAATGAAAAGAAGCGGGAAGAACTGCGCAGGGAACTGGGGATTGAAGATAAATATGTGATTGGCCATGTGGGAAGGTTTCATTATGCCAAGAATCATGAGTATCTTCTCAGGGTTTTTGCCGCTTTATGCGATAAAAAGGGCGCGGAATCAGAATATGCATTACTTCTGCTGGGAGAAGGCGGCGGCATGGAGGATGCAAAGAGACTTGCGGGAGAACTGGGGATTGCAAAGCAGGTTTATTTTCTGGGAAACCACAGCAATGTTTTTGACTACTATCAGGCAATGGATTATTTTGTGTACCCTTCCCGCTTCGAGGGGCTTCCGGGAACCGTTGTGGAAGCCCAGGCATCCGGCCTTAAGGTGCTTATGTCGGATAGCATTTGTGAGGAAGTGGCAGTTACCGGCCTTGTTCACACCATGAGTATTTCCGGGGAGCCGTCTATGTGGGCGGACTATATTATAGACACAGGCGTTTATGGCCGGAGAAGCCATGTGGAGGAAATGAAGAGAGCAGGCTTCGATGTGGGGGCTCAGGCAGAAAAGATGATGGCGTTTTATGAAACGGGGGAATGGAAATGAAAAGGAAGCTGATGCTGATTTCTCCCATGCTTCATCAGGGAGGGTTTGAGAGGGTGTGCGTCACTACAGCCAGGCTGATGGAACCGTACTTTGACGTCACTATCGTTATCTTTAATTCTGCCAATATTGCTTACGATGTGGAGGGCCTGAATATTATTGACATCCATATGGGTGTCCAGAAAGGAAAGGTAAAGAAAATCCTCAACATAATAAGGCGTTCCATGAAGGTGAGGGCATTAAAAAGGAAGATGAAGCCCCATATTGCATACAGCTTCGGGCCCAGCGCCAATATGGTGAATGTATTTTCAAAGACAGGAAAGGAAAAAGTCTGGCTGGGACTTCGGAATTATACGGATGTGGAAGAGCGTGTGAAAATCAGGATTTTCACCAGACTGGCAGACTTAATGATCTGCTGTTCCAAAACCATTGAAAAGGAACTGGAATCAAAATTCGGATTCCACAAGACGGCAACTTTATATAATCTGTATGATGTATCTGCAATCAGGGAGCAGGCTATGGCAAAAGAGCCGGATCTGCCATGGGGGGAATTTGACAGCCAGGGCAGAAAAATCCGCTGTATGGTGTCTATGGGCAGGGACGATGACATGAAAGGCTTCTGGCATATGATAAAGGTCTTTTACCTGATACATGAGAAAAGGCCGGAAGCACGTCTGATACTGATGGGGGCCGGAAGTTTTGCCCATTACAGGAAACTGGCGGAAGAAATGGGGATAGCCGGCGCGGTATTTTTTGCAGGTATGCAGAGGGAGCCTTATCAATATCTGAAAAAAGGAGAAATTTATCTGCTTACTTCATTGAACGAGGGATTCCCCAATGCACTGGTGGAGGGCATGGCGCTGGGACTTGCTCCTGTCAGTGTGAACTGTATGACAGGTCCGGCGGAAATTCTTCTTGAAGACGGGGATGCCTCCTTTCTAAAGCAGCAGGAAAAAGAAGGAAAGATTCCGGTTATTTACGGGGAATACGGTATCCTTGTGCCAGTCATGGAAAAGGAGCGGAATCTGGATCCAGGGCATATTCTTCCAGAAGAAACTAACATGGCGGATATTGTGCTGGATTTACTAAGCAACGATGAAAAGCTTAAAAAATACCAGAGGGCGGCGGCGGACCGTGCCCGGAAATTTACTTTTGAAAGTTATGTGGAACAGTTTTTAAAGCTGGGAGATGCAGAACATGCGTAAAATTTTATTTCATTTAAATTGCTTTGAACAGGGGGGTGCAGAGAGGGTAGTATCCAATCTGGCCAATCAACTGGTGAAAGAAGATTATGAGATAATTGCCGCCACACAGTGGCAGGGAGAAATTGAATTCAGTCTGGACGAGCGTGTCAGAAGAATCCATGTGGGGCTGCGGGAGGAGGACGAAAAGAAGCCGCGTCTTTCCAGGATTTTCTTAAGATTCCGGTATTTAAGGGAACTGATAAAAAGGGAGCGTCCTGATGTGGTAATCTCCTTTACAAGAAGACCAAATTACCGTGCACTTATTTCATCCATTGGCACAGGCGTCCCTGTTATCCCGGCGGTGCGGCAGGACCCCAAGTCTTATTATAATTCCATAGTGGACAGGATTTTAATTCCCACCTTATACCGGAGGGCGGCAGGCTGTGTATTCCAGACACGGGAACAGGGGGAATGCTTCCCGGCTTCCCTGCAAAAGAGATCGAGAATCATTTTAAACCCTGTCAACGACAAGTATCTGAATGTACCAAAGCCTGCAGAAAGGGAAAAGGCGGTGGTCCAGTCGGGCCGGCTTGTGGATTTTAAAAATCAGGCAATGCTCCTTAGGGCTTTTCGGAAGGTACATGAGAAACATCCTGATTATATTTTGAAAATTTACGGCGGAGATTCCTTTGACGGGACGAAGGAAAAACTGGAATCTATCATAAAAGAATATGGGGCAGAGGGCTATATGATGCTGATGGGCGGAAGCGACAGGCTGGAAAAGGAACTGTCCGGGGCCGCGGTGTATGCCTTTTCCTCTGACTATGAAGGTATGCCAAACGCGCTCTTGGAGGCCATGACTTTAGGACTGCCAGTAGTTGCCACAGACTGTCCCTGCGGGGGGCCCCGGACGGTAATCGAAGACGGGGAAAACGGGCTGCTTATACCAGTGGGGGATGAGCAGGCCATGACAGAAGGCATTAACAGGCTGATTGAAGACAGAAAGTTTGCGGAATATCTGGGGGATAACGCACGCAAAATAAGCAAAAGGATTAACGGGACGGCAGTGCTTGAACAGTGGAAGGAATATATAGAAGAAGTGCTGGAGCGTGTTTGAAAATTAATTCCCTCAATCTGCACGCCCCGCTTTCCATAAATTGTGATGTACATTTTTGGGAAGCAGGTCTGGCGGAAGCAAAGGAGTAATATATGTGTGGAATATGTGGATTTGTATCAAAACAAAATATCACCCTGGAGCAGCTTAAGAAAATGAATGATACCATGTACCACCGCGGGCCGGACGACAGTGGGGAGGAAATTTTCCCCATGAGAGAAGGGTATCAGACAGGCATGGCCCAGAGGAGGCTGTCGATTATGGACTTGTCGCCCCTGGGCCATCAGCCCATGCACTCCGGTGATAAGCGGGTCAGTGTGGTGTACAATGGGGAAATCTATAATTTTCAGGAATTGAAAGAAGAGCTGAAAGGATATCCTTTTGTGTCCAACTGCGATACAGAAGTGATTATTGCTGCTTATCTGAAATGGGGAATAAAGTGTATAGACAGATTTAATGGAATGTTTGCCATCTGCCTTTATGACAGGGAGACGGAGGATATCTATCTGGTCAGGGACAGAATCGGGAAGAAGCCCCTTTATTATGAACTGGAAGAGGGGAACCTGGTTTTTGCATCAGAGTTAAAGCCGATTATGGCACGGGAAGGTTTTCAGAAGAAAATACGGACAGAAGTCCTGCCAAGATATCTGTTCCAGCAGTATATCAATGGGCCGGACAGTATTTTTGAAAATGTATACAAGCTGGAACCGGGCAGCGTCTTAAAATTTCATTACGGGCAAGTAAAGGTCTGGAAATATTGGGATATTAAGGAAGTTTACCACAGGATGCAGGAAAATCCGGTAACAGACTACGGCCAGGCCAAAACCCGGCTTAAGGAGCTTTTGAAAAAGGCAGTGGCTTCCCGCATGATTGCGGATGTGCCTTTGGGTGCTTTCTTAAGCGGCGGGTATGACTCCTCACTGATGACTGCCATGGCCCAGGAACATGCATCGGAACCTGTTAAGACTTTTTCCATCGGATTTAACGAGGAGCGCTATAATGAGGCAAAATATGCAAAAGAAGTGGCGGCATGTCTTGGAACCAGACATACGGAACTTTATATTGACGAAAAGGAAATGTTTAACCTGGTGGAGAGTATTCCACAATATTATGATGAACCTTTTGCGGATTCCTCCCAGATTCCTACTATGCTGGTTTCCATGCTTGCAAGGAAGGAAGTGACGGTTGCCCTTTCCGGGGACGGGGGGGATGAATTCTTCTGCGGCTACAACATTTATGAGAATGTGCATAAGGCCCAGATGCTGGACGGGCTGGGCGGGCTGACCCATGGAATATGCAGCCTGCCGGGACTGAAACAAATAGGACTGGAAAGCAAACTTCCTTTCCGGGTGAGAGTGATTGCGGGAAACCGGAATAAAGAGGCCAAGACCCAGTTTGGCGCCAGCAGCTATATTATCCGTGCAAACAAGATGGCGCTGGGGGATGGCCTGCCCTGCCATTACCCGGCAGAAAGCGCTTACAACGTGTCCAACTGGCAGATAAGAAGAATGCTGCTGGATATGGACACCTATCTGCCTGGAGATATTTTATGCAAGGTTGACAGGGCTTCCATGAAATACTCACTGGAAGCGCGGTGCCCTATTCTGGATAAGGATGTGATGGAGTATTCGTTCAGAATGGCCCATAATTTAAAATATGACAAAGGTGTCAAAAAACGTATCTTAAAGGATATTGCCTATGACTATATACCTAGAAAACTCCTTGACCGTCCCAAAGTGGGGTTCGGGGTTCCTCTTGATAAATGGCTGCGGGGGCCTTTAAAAGAGCAGTTATCGGACATGTGCAGCAGGGATTACCTGAAACGACAGGGAATTTTTGACGGCGACTATACGTCGGGTATGATAGAGGACTACCTGAAAACCGGGGACGGAGGGCCGGCAACCGGAGCCAATTACTCGAAACTGTCCTGGTCGTTCTTTGTTTTCCAGCAGTGGTATCACCATTATTGTGAATAATAATAAATTACAGAATTATAAAGAATAAATTAAGGAGCATCATGCAGAATCAAATCCACATAGCCATGTTGATAGGCGCGTTGACAAAAGGCGGGGCAGAGAGGGTAATGGTGAATCTGGCCGGATACTTTGTCCGCAAGGGCTATCGTGTCACTATGGTGACACAGTATCAGAAAGAGAATGAATATCCTTTAAATGAAAAGGTAAAACGTGTGATATCGGACATCACGGATGCGGAAGTTACTGGCAGCCGTGTGGTCAATTTTTGGCGGCGTTTTAAAAAACTTAGGAATATCTGGAAGGCGGAGCGGCCGGACGTGATTCTTTCTTTTATCGGCAAAAATAATATGATGGCAATTCTGACCTCATCCTTTCTGGGAATTCCTGTGGCAGTATCCGTCCGGGCGGACCCGGAGCAGGAGTACTACAATTCCTGGATGCGGTTTATGGCCCGGCATCTGTTTGCCAGGGCAGGCGGCGTGGTTCTGCAGACCAGGCGCTGTTTTGAATTTTTCCCGGAAAAAGTCAGGAAAAAGGCGGTTATCCTTAAAAATCCGGTGAGCCGGGATTTTTTCCGGGAGCGGTTTAAAGGTGAGCGGGAGAAGGAAATTGTGGCGGTAGGACGGATAGACGAGAACAAAAATCATGAGATGCTGCTGCGGGCTTTTGCAGGAATTGCACATGAGATTCCGGGTTATAAGCTTACTATTTATGGTGAGGGAGACTGCCGTGAAAGACTTATGGGGCTTGCAGGTAAGTTGGGGATTTCAGAGAGAATCTGCTTTCCGGGCAGTACTGACTGTGTGGCGGACAGTATTTATAAGGCCCGGATTTTTGTTCTTCCGTCCAATACGGAAGGGGTTCCCAACACGCTGATTGAAGCTATGGTGATGGGGCTTACAGTGCTGTCCACAGACTGTCCCTGCGGCGGCCCGGCGGATCTGATTGAAGACGGGGTGAACGGAATTCTTACACCGGTGGGGGATGTGGAGAAAATGAAAGAAAACCTGCACAGGTTAATAAAAGACGTGCAAATGGCTGACAGGCTTGGGGAAGAGGCGGTTAAGACAGGGGAGCGTTACCAGCCCCAAAAAGTCTACGGTGAATGGGAGTCATTTCTTCTATCTTTATGTAAAAGAAAGTAGCAGGCAGGTGCAGACTGCGTATCTGGGAGGAAAGATAAATGTGCGGAATAGCAGGATTTTGTAATCTGAAAGGCGACAGAGAAAAGAACATTGAGCAGATGAAGGAAAGGATGTATCACAGGGGGCCTGATGCCGGGGGTAATTACTTTTCTGAGGATGGCTGTATCACGCTGGGGCACAGACGGCTTTCCATTTTTGATTTGTCCGAAAATGGTGCGCAGCCTATGGTTTCCCACAGCGGGCGGTATGTGATTTCCTATAATGGGGAAATTTATAACTACAAGAAAATAGCCCGGCGTCTTCTGGATGAAAAAAAGGTAAAGGCTTTCCGGGGGACATCCGATACGGAAGTCCTGCTGGAGGCGTTCGAGGCATATGGAGTGAAGGAGGCCATATCTCTCTGCAAGGGGATGTTTGCCATTGCCCTGTATGATAAAAAGGAGCAGATGTTGTATCTGCTCCGGGACAGGATAGGGGAAAAACCTTTATATTATGGACTTGTAGGGGAAGGGTTTGCCTTCGCCTCGGATATTGGATCAATTTCGGTTCTGGATGGGTTTAAAAACCCCATTAACAGTGCTGTTCTGGATCTGTATTTTGTGCATGGCTACATTCCGGCCCCCTATTCCATCTATGAAAATATCTATAAGCTGGAAGCAGGCGCTATATTAAAGGTCAAACTGCCCTTTAGGGGGATAGAGAGTACAGAAATGGAGCGCTACTGGTCCATCAAAGAAACTGCCAGAAAGGGACAGGAAAATCTTTTCCAGGGTTCGGAAAAAGAAGCCGCGGACGAACTTGAAAGACTTTTAAAAGAGTCCATTAAAGAGCAGATGGCCGCAGACGTTCCGGTGGGGGCATTTCTCTCTGCAGGGATCGACTCTGCCACAGTAGTTGCGCTGATGCAGTCTCTTCACAAGGGAAAGGTTAAAAGCTTTACTATCGGCATGGAGGAGAAGGATTACAACGAAGCGGTCTATGCCAGGGAAATTGCAAAACATCTGGGAACCGAGCACACGGAACTCTATATTACCGAGGAGGATGCCAGGGCGGTTATTCCGAAAATATCTGCCATGTTCGGAGAGCCCTTTGCAGATTCATCCCAGATTCCCACCTATCTGGTAAGCCGCATGACCAGAGAGCATGTAACTGTATCCTTAAGCGGAGACGGGGGAGATGAACTATTCTGCGGCTATACTTCCTACTCTTCCGTGGAACGAATCTGGAATAAGATGAAGAATATCCCTTATTTTATCAGGAAGCCCTGTAGTGAACTGGTGATACACAGCCCCCTTGCAAGAAAACCCATTTACAGAATTAAGGGAAAGCTTCTTGGGGCCAAAGGGCCTTCCGATTTGTACATCTGTTCCTATGAGACAGACCCGCTTACGAAAAAAATCAGCCTTGACACAAAAGAGTGCAGTTATAAATACAGTGAATATGAACCCAAATTCCTAAAGGAAACCAATCACAATATTATGCTGATGGACATGCTGATGTACCATCCCGACGATATTCTGGTTAAAGTGGACAGGGCGGCCATGGCGGTTTCACTGGAAACAAGGGTGCCCATGCTTGATAAGGATGTGGTGGAGTTTGCCTGGACTCTGCCTATTGCGTATGAACGGGAGGGAAAGACAGGGAAAAAGGTGCTCCGGGATGTTCTTTACCGTTATGTGCCGGGAGAAATGATGGAACGTCCCAAGAAGGGATTCAGCATTCCCATTGAAAAATGGCTCCGCCAGCCTTCTTTAAGGGGATGGGCAGAAAGTCTCATTGACAGAAAAACCCTGGAGCAGCAGGGTATTTTAAACGCAGATGTGGTATGGAAAATATGGGAGGATTTCATTGACAGAGGAGAATGGCGAATCCAGATCTGGTACATTCTCATGTTTCAGGAGTGGATGATGCATGAAGCCGTTATTTCTACAAGGAGAGGGTAAGGCAGAGCGTTTATGCGCCAGCAGAAAAACTGTACTCTGGGTAAAATTTTATATATGTTCTGCCTTTTTTATGCAGGTCTCATGCAGCATAATAAGCAGGCTGATATAAAACAGCGGCATGTTATAAATGGTATACCGGGTCTGGGAGAAGATAACCAGGGACACCACGCCTACATTCAGCACGATGGATAAGAGAGTCAGCGATGCAAATAGCGCTGTTTTATAGTTCTTATGCCAGATTTGGATAAACAGCAGAAAGCCGTACACCAGATAGATGAGTATACTGTAAAAGATTAGTATAGTGTTCCGCTGGGCCACTGTCGTAATCAGTCCGGAGAGGAAGTTGTCAGTGAATACCCTGATTATCTTCCGGATGCTGTGGGGCAGAATGGAACGGTTAATGCTGTCCATAATCTGGTCGGCAAGCTGATTCAGGCTTACCACATCGGAAGACAGACCGCTGTCCAGTGCAAATTCATTTACAAGGGGCCACATGGTATCTATCTGGATGCAGTCATAAGAGTCGCCGAAATGGGAAACCCGTGCCAGCCAGCCCTTTCCTGCAAAATCGCCTAAATATTCATTATCATAACAGATATCATATATTTCAAGAAAAAGATCTTTGATGCTGTTTTCTTCAATATATTCGGAATCATCCCGTGCGGCGGTATAAAATACTACTGTGGTGATAAAGCGCGTATCGCTGGAATGGCGGGTGAATTCTCCCCTTAAGACATAGTTATATCCGAGATCCAGGACAGTGCTTCCTGCAAGAATGCACAGGGTGCAGGACAAAGCTGTCAGGAGGCCCTTTATAGGCTGCCTTTTTTGGACATGCAGAAAAAATATGGATACCAGCAGTAAGATAAGGCAGATAAGCATCTGCTTCCGGGTGGAAATCAGAAGGAAAGTAAGCAGGGAGCAGAGGAAAAGGCTCCGCTTCTTCCGGGTAAATATATATTCCGCAAGATAGCGGAAAAACAGCAGGAAACAGGAGATGGCAATGCCCTCGGTCAATATGCTGCTGGAATACATGGAACCTCTCTGGGCCGCAAAGCGGCACAAAAAAGAAACGCCCAGAGGAACCAGCAGAATGAGCAGCGCAAAAGGCTTTGCCAGCCGGAATTCCCGGTAAAGATAAGCGGCCAGTGACCAGGCGGCCAGCGCCGCCAGAATGCTCTGTGCAAAAACGGCGGCAGTGAGATAGAAATCTCCGGCATTTTCAAAAATGCACCGGAAAAGAGCAAGGAACATAGGATAGAAAGGTTCCCTTGCAATATTCATTTCAATGTAGCTGGGGGAATCAACGCAGATGACCGCGCCGTCCCAAAAAGCAAAGAAAAGATAGTAAAGCAGGCTGACAGACAGCATGATGATTGAAAATAAATCATATTTTATATTGTCTGCATCCGGTATTTTATCTGATAAATTCATTTCTTTTCCACCTGTACAACTGCATGGTAAACATTTCTGTGCCATTTGCGGCAATCCCGCCGGGAGGCGCACTGGTAATTGATGTTTAGTTATATATACTATCATAATCGTAGCCGGAATAAAAGTCTTTTTCAACTGCCAATTTTTGAAGATAATTGTCCTTTGTCACAAGTCCGGTTCCCTCAGCTATCCATTTTAAAATGCGGGAGTTGATTTCCGCCGAATAATGACCGTCATCGCAGTAGTAGTTAAGGTCGCATATCACGTCATACTGGTCAAAGAAGTTATACAGCTTTACGTTCGGACATGTCAGAAGCAGTTCCGTAGCGCACTGTTCCGCCAGAAGCTGTTTATTAAGGGTATCCTTAATATTTAGAGCGTCCCAGTAGCAGATGCTGTAGGGGGGATAAAAAATATAAAAATCTGTGCCGGGATACTTGTTTACAATGGCAAGCACGTTTTCGGTGATGGTTCTGGTGACAGTTTCCCGTTCCCTGCTGCCAAATTCTGTAATCACATTTAAGTTGACATTGTTCCTGTCATAGGACTGCAGAATCTGTTCTAACCCTGTCGGCCTCTGCCAGGAGGAATACTCGTCCATAGTAGTGGGCGGCTGGCCGGAAATCGTCATGGCAATATTAGGCAGTACCCCGTGATACAAAATGGCCTTATTGAAGAGATAAGAAACGTCGTTAAAAGGATTATCGTCATACAGATAGTCAGGATATGCCTCGTACTGTTTCCAGTCAGGGTCACGTAAGAGCCCGTTATAGTCCAGAGCCCAGAGCACTGTTTTTAAATTCTGGTTTCTTGCAAGGGCGCGGTCTAAATTTTCCGCAAGTTCCTGATAGCCTGCGCCGGAAAATACTTCCTTTACGGACACAGTTCCAAACAAAGCGTCCATCTCGCTTGTCTTAAAATTCTGGGCCATGGAAGTTCCCGTAATCAGCCCGTCAAAGTCAAAATGCCTGGAAATGCCGTCGTTGATATAGCGCTCCTCATAGAGCCGGTAGGACAGGAAAGAAAAGGGTTTATGATAATGGAAATAAGGGTCTGTGATTATCATAATAAGGGCTGTAAAAAGCAAAGCCGCCCCCAGTGTCATGATACATTTTGTGAACCATTTTTTTGCATCCTGCTGTTTCATAGTTACCTCCCTTCTACACTGCTTTTCTTTGTCGGGCAATTAAAAATTGAAGTATAAAAATTCGCTGATCTCAGACAGGGAAATAATACTCCAGAACATCAGCCCTGCGGCTGTCAGCAGAGTCCGGTTTGTGAATTTCAAATCTGCGGTCTTCTCCTGTGTATTTTGCATGGTAAAACAGGCCAGCAAAGATGCGGCAGTGAATGCTGCAACAGGCAGATAAGGAAAGCGTGATATGATGCCGCCAAGTCCCGCACGGTACAGAAAACTGATTTCAGTAAGATCCTGGAAGCTGTCTGTAATAGGCTGATATAACCTGCCAAGTCCCCCGTGGAAAAGCCGGCTCCAGAGCAGAAGAGCGTCGGCAATGGATTCGGCCCGGAACAGGCTCCAGGCAAAAGTGACCAGCAGAAAAGTCACTCCTGTCTTTATGAATCCCGGTATTTTTAAAGAGGATATAGGAACCAGCCTTTCAAAAACAGAAGCAAGGCCGTGCAGGGCGCCCCACAAAATAAAAGTCCAGTTGGCCCCGTGCCAGAGTCCGCTTATAAGGAAAACAACAAGCACATTAGCGCAGGTTCTCATCTTGCCCTTCCGGTTTCCGCCCAGGGGAATATAGACATATTTGGTAAAAAACCTTGTCAGGGTCATGTGCCACCGGTCCCAGAAAGCAGAAATGGAATCTGCCTTGTAAGGGGAATTGAAGTTCACCGGAAGTTTCAGTCCCAGCATATAACCCATGCCGTAAGCCATATCGCAGTAGCCGCTGAAATCAAAATAAATCTGCAGGGAGTAGCAGACCATCACAAGGAAAGCGCTGCTGCTGTTTAATTCCGGTATACTGCCGTAGCCGATGCCCACAATTTTGGAAAAAGTATCTGCCACCAGAACCTTTTTGGCAAGTCCCAGGGCGAAAGCATAGAGCCCTTTGCTTAAATTGTCAAAATCCGGCTTCCAGTTCCGGGCATCCCGAAACTGCGGTATCAGTTCACTATGATACACAATAGGACCGGCAATCAACTGGGGAAAAAAGGATACATAGGCGGCATACTCCAGGAAGCTGTAACTGCCGCACTCTCCCTTATAGGAGTCAATCACATAGGACAACTGCTGGAACGTGTAAAAACTGATTCCCAGAGGCAGCACAAGATGAAGCAGGGCCAGGTGGGTCTTAAAGGCAGCATTAAAATTCTCAACAAAGAAATCAAAATATTTGAAATAAAACAAAATACCAATATTTACCAAAACACCCAGCCATAAAAAGCCAAGCCTGACCGGTTTTCTGCCAGTATGGTTCATCACATAGGATATGCTGAAATTTATAAGAATACTGAAAATTAAAAGATACAAATAATGAATATTGTTATATCCGTAAAACCACATGGACATACCCGTGAGAAAAGCCAGGGCGGCCTTGTGATGTCCGGCATGATTTAATCCGTAATATCCTATTAGTGTCAGTGGAAAAAACAGGAATATAAATATATAAGAATTAAATAACATAGAGATATCCTTTCGGGCGCTGCAGATGCAAATTGAAAATCAATGCTATTATAAGCCATGGGGATACCCTTTGGCAAGAATTGTTCTAAAATTTTGTAACAGCCCACTACAGGACGGCGCGCCCCGGACAGCCGGCCGGACAATAGCCCATGCCGGATCTATGTCCGGCGGCAAGGAAGACTAAGCGTCCCCGCCTTCATTTATGGGTTGAGGACGCAACCGGCGCAGTAAATGCGCAGGTCTGTGTGAACAGTAACGGGCTGTTACAAAATTTTACCGCCGGAAACCTGCAAAACTTGTAGTGAAATGAAAAGTGTGATAAAATTATCTAATTCAGTATGGGATGAGAGGTGCCGCCATGAATATAATCAGGATGTCCGGAGGGCTTGGGAATCAGATGTTCCAGTATGCGTTGTATCTGAAACTCCGCTCCATGGGAAAAGAAGTGAAATTTGATGATATCAATGAATACCGCAGTGAAAGCACACGTCCCATTATGCTGGCTCTTTTCGGCATTGAATATCCAAGGGCTGACTGGGACGAGATAACGGTATTTACGGACGGAGACATGAATCCCATGAAGCGGATCAGGAGAAAGCTGTTTGGCAGACGGGCAATTGAGTATTATGAGGAAGGGTTTTACGACCCTGAAGTGCTGACCTTTGATTCCATGTATCTGCGGGGAAACTTTCAAAGCGAGAAGTACTTTGAAGACATTAAGGATGAAGTCAGGGCCCTCTACCGCTTCCCGGAATTAGAGGACATGCATCTTCCGGTGAAGCTTCACAATGTGACCAAAGCCTGTCTGGATGCCATAGAGAGTACAGAGGCGGTGGCAATCCATATGTACCGCAGCGATTCCCGTCTGGACGAAGAATTGTATGAGGGAATCTGCACGGAGAAATATTACGAAGGGGCAGTACGGTTTATGCAGGAAAAATGCCCCGGCGCTGTTTTTTATATATTCAGCAACGAACCTAAGTGGGTAAAGGGCTGGGTGGAGCATTTAATTGAGAGCCAGATGGAAGACGGCATGAGCGTGGAAGAACTTAAGGAAATGGAAAAGCGTTTTATTATGGTGGAGGCCAACACGGAATATACCGGATATCTGGATATGATGCTGATGAGCAGATGCAGGCATAATATTATTTCGAATTCAAGTTTTAGCTGGTGGGCTGCATGGATTAATGACAATCCGGACAAGCTGGTTGTGGCGCCGGACCGGTGGGTAAATGATAAGGACAGCGAAGATGTCTATACCCGGGGAATGATACTGGTAGATGCCAAAGGAAAGGTGAACCGAAGGGTCAAATAAAAAATTAGAGGAAGAGTTTCCGGGGATGAATATAATCAGAATGACAGGCGGGCTTGGAAACCAGATGTTTCAGTATGCCCTGTATTTAAAACTCTCCGCCATGGGCAGGGAAGTAAAATTTGATGATATCACCGAATATGAGAGGGCGGACGCAAGGCTTATCATGCTCTGGGTGTTCGGCATTGATTATCCGAGGGCGGACAGGGACGAAATTAATGAGATTACCGACGGCTTTTTAAATCTGTCCCACCGCATCAGGCGGAAGCTGTTTGGAAGGAAGTCTCTGGAATACCACGAAGATAGCTGTAACTTTGACAGGCAGATACTGGAAAAGGAGAGAGCCTATCTGACCGGCTATTTTCAAAGCGAAAAGTACTTTAAGGATATAGAAGATAAGGTGCGCAGCGCCTTTATTTTTTCGGACAGAATGTGGAAAGGCATCAGCGGGGAACTGAAAGGAAAGATGGAAGGATATCTGGCCCGGATACAGGGAAGCCTGTCTGTGGCGGTACATGTGCGCAGAGGGGATTATGTCACCAGCAGCCAGATTTATGGGGGGATCTGCACGGAAAACTATTACAGCGCGGCAGTAAAGCATATGCTTGCGCACTTTTCCGGCGCGGTATTTTATATATTCACCAATGATGCAGAATGGGTAAGGGAATGGATTCCCGGATTATGCGGACAGATAAACTGCACGGACGAAAGCCGGTTTGTGATAGTGGAAGGAAACAGAGAGGACACAGGGTATCTGGATATGTTTCTGATGAGCAGATGCAGGAACTATATTTTAGCCAATTCCAGTTTTAGCTGGTGGGGCGCGTGGCTGAACCCTTCCCCGGATAAAAAGGTAATAGCGCCCTCCAAATGGTTCAATAATCAGGACTGCAGGGATATTTATACGGAGGATATGATTCGGATTTCTCCAGAAGGGGAACTGGTTAAAGGATGAAACAGGACAAAAAGCTGATTTCGGTAATTGTAACTGCATATAATATTGAGCAATATCTGCCCCGGTGCATGGATAGTCTTCTGGCCCAGACCTATCAGCCTATGGAAATCATACTGGTGGACGATGGTTCTGGTGACAGGACGCCGGAGTTATGCGATAGGTACGCGGAAGGAAATGCAGATATCCATGTCATACACAAGGAAAACGGCGGGCCTTCCGATGCCAGAAACGCCGGTCTTGCGATTGCCCGTGGGGATTTTATAGGATATGTGGACGGGGATGACTGGATTGAGCCGGATATGTATGAAGCCATGCTTACAGCCTGTGAAGAAAGGGAAGCACAGATTGCCATATGTTCCTACCGCCAGGTGGGGGAGGGAGCGGAAGAAATCCATCCCACAGGAAATATTCTTACCTTAAGCAGGGAGGAGACGCTGGAGTACTATATCAGCGGGGATGCCCAATATCACATCTACCATTCTGTCTGGAGCAAGCTTTTTGACAGGAATGTAATCAAAGATATCCGTTTTTCCAAGGGAAGAAAATCCGAGGACATCATGTACACCACCTGGGCGCTTACGAAGGCGTCAAAGTGTGTGTTTCTGGATACTCCCTATTACAATTACATGGTGGACCGCAGCGGCAGTATTATGAACAGCAGACTGCATGAGCGCCGTTTCCGGGATGAAATACCGTTCTGGAAAGAGCAGGCACAGTACTTGAGAAGCATGGGGATGGGACAGCTTGCGGATAAAGCGGAATACCAGTTTTACCGCAAAATGCTGTTTTACTATGTGGATTTCAGGGACAGAGGAATGAAGGATTCCGGGAATGAACTGATGGATTTTCTTGGAAAGGAAAAAAAAGAAATCAAAAGAATCTATCAGGGAGAATATGCCGCCCCGGGGGACAAGGCCAGAATGAAGCTGGCGCTTTCGTGGCCGGAGGCTTATTACCGTATCGTGAAAATTTACGACAAATTTATTATACCCCTGCGTCAGCACAAAGACTGACGCAGAAAGCGTTTAATTTCCCCAGATAATAATGCAGTTATTTTCTTTGGTCAGAGGCTCTTCCGCAATGGTGCGGGACCCTGGTATCTTTTCCAGAAGTTCATCGAGGCTGTAGCCGTCCAGCACTTCATAGGAAAGGGTATTCCATGTCATGTATCCGGCCCTGGACTTTAAAATTACCCGGTTCAGATAAATATCCTGGATATCACGGACTAATTCCGAAAATGCATAGTTGCTTATTACAAAATCATAATTTCCATCCGTGTCAATATGAGTACCGTCTATAAACTGAATCCTGTCAACCGTGCTCTTGCCGAATTTTCCGAGATATCTTCCGGCTAATCCTAAAACCTCGGGAAGGTCAAACAGAGAATAGCTTTGGATATTGCTTAGATAACTTGTCAGCAGCCTGCACTGCCCGGCATAGCCGATGCCGATTTCCGCAACGGATTGAAACCGGCGGGCATCGAACAGAGTGACAATATCCTGTAATACTTTGGCATAACGCAGGGTGGTGGGAGATATCTGCACTTTTTGCCCGTTGAGTTCATAAGGGAAAACTACGGGATTCCCGTACAAATCATTTTTGCGGAAATTATTCCAGTCGCCATCTGTAAATTTCAGTTTATCATTTTTATTGATGACAGATAAATATTCCATCCCCTGTTGCTGGGATACATGTTCCAGAACGTCATTGTAAGTGGGATTTCTTCTGAATTTTTTGAAAAAATGTTCGTTTCTGGATGCCATGTAACATACCACAGGGTAGGAGTTGTCATCCGAAATGCTTGTTTTGTTTCTGTGGGACAGCATTTTCCTGTAAATTTTAAACAAAAGCCTGTCCGTGTAATGGATAAATAAATCTTTTATGTTCATGAGAGTCAGCTTCGTTAGCGCTCCTTTCCTTTATGGTACATCATAATGGTCTGGCTGAACATTGCCGAAGGCAATGTTCGTTGGATTTTTGCATGTTACTGGACACGGAGTGAACAGTAACACTATCTTATCACATATTTAATACACCAGCAATGATAATTTGCCTATGAAAATAATATATGTTATAATTTGGATAATTATGTTTATATGCAGAAAGCAAGAAGGAGTTACATGAAGAGTACAAACCTATTTGGCAAGATTAGTTATATATTTGACAGGAAGCAGAAAAAGCAGTTGGCGGTACTGGGTGTCATGATATTTATCGGCGGGCTTTTGGAAACCTTAGGCGTTGGCGGCATGCTCCCGGTAGTGACGGCTCTTCTGACCCCGGATGAACTGGTGGGGTACATTAATAAATATGATTTTCTGCAAAAAATATGCAGCTATTTCCATATCCAGGATGCGGGGCAGATTACCATGGCGCTGCTTATCGGGCTTATGGTGATTTATGTGGTCAAGAATCTTTACATTTTATTTCTGACGTACAAGCAGAATTCATTTATTACACAGAACAGGAATAAGATGATCAGCCGGGTTATGGCGGAATTTTTAAACCGCCCTTACGAAAAGTATCTGGGCGCGGATATCCCTACGGTGTTCCGTATCACCGACAGCGATATTCCCCAGACATTTTCCCTGATTCTGGCTATGCTCCAGCTTGCCAGCGAAGTGGTGGTATCCCTTCTGATTTTTGTGGTGCTGCTGTGGCAGAATGTGTATATGACCCTGTTTATTATTGCCGTATTCGGCCTGCTGACCTTACTGATTATTAAGGTATTTAAGCCTGCCCTGAACAGGATAGGGGCCAAAAACCAGTCCATCCAGTCACGGATTGCCAAGTGGAGAATTCAGGCTACCTATGGACTTAAGGATGTGAAGGTTTTAAACAGGGAAGAATTCTTTGTGAGAAATTATTATGAAACAGGAAGGATAGGGGCGGATGTGGCCAGAAACTATGCGGTGTTGAACAACACCCCCAGACTTTTGATTGAAACCGTGTTTATTGTCAGTGTACTGTCCTTTGTGGCTGTTTACATCGGAGGCGGAGGTGAACCGGAGGCAATTACCAAGACCATTGCAACCTTCGGTGTGGCGGCAATCAGAGTTCTGCCAAGCGTTAACAGAATCAACACCTATATCACGGAGATCGCTTATAATCAGCCCAGCCTGGATTTTGTGTACGAAAATTTACAGGAGGGAATGAAAACAGACGCCATGCTGGCGGAGAGAAGAGCCAATTCCCAAACAGAAAAGATTAAGCTGGAAGACAAGATTGAGCTGGATCATATCAGCTTTCATTATCCTGACTCGCAGAAAGCGATTTTCAAGGATGCCCATATGATTGTGCCCAGGGGAAAATCGGTGGGGATTATTGGCGCTTCCGGCGCAGGGAAGTCTACCATTGTGGATGTGCTTCTGGGACTGCTCCACGCACAGGAAGGGAAAATCACCTGCGATGGAGTGGACATTTTTAAGAACTATGAATCCTGGCTGGCCCAGGTGGGATATATCCCCCAGTCCATTTATCTGATAGACGAATCTATCCGGGATAATATTGCGTTTGGCATTGATGCAGACAAAATTGACGATAAGAGACTGTGGGAAGTGCTGGAGGAAGCCCAGCTAAAAGAGTTTATTGAAGAGCTGCCGGAAGGGCTTGATACGACCATCGGCGACAGGGGTG
This sequence comes from uncultured bacterium, assembly GCA_947177425.1. Taxonomy (GTDB): domain Bacteria; phylum Bacillota; class Clostridia; order Lachnospirales; family Lachnospiraceae; genus Suilimivivens. Next base: position 52,172 of record CAMWUN010000001.1, on the reverse strand, counting down.
TGCGGCTTTCGGGGGGACAGCGGCAGCGCATCGGTATTGCAAGGGCTCTTTATAATGACCCGGAAATACTGGTGTTTGACGAAGCCACTTCCGCCCTTGACAACGACACAGAGGCAGCAGTCATGGAAGCGGTGAACAGTTTCCATGGCAAAAAGACCATGATTATCATAGCCCACAGATTAAATACCATTGAAAAGTGCGATATTATATATAAGGTAGAAAATGCAAAGCTGGTGGAGACTACCCTATAGCATATCTGTGCAAAAGGTATCCCTGTATGGAGGAATAAAATGGTTGGAACAGAATTTATCGACGGGCAGGGGCTGGGGAATCAGTTGTTCTGCTATGTGACTGCAAGAGCGGTGGCGGAAGAGAATGGATACCAGTTCGGAACTGCCGGGCAGGAACGGTTTGCGGTCAATATACACAGCAACCGCGGCATGTATTTTATGGATGTGGATTTAGGACATGCCATTTCACAGGAAGAGAAGAAAAACTTTAAGATTTATCATGATGCGGAGAGCAGGCTTTATATAGGAAATTCCAGACATGACATGGAGCACGGGTGTTATATTGCCGGAGCAGACGAAGCTATTCACTGTGTGGAGGATAACACACTGATTTACGGCAACATGCAGGACGAATCTTATTTCATAAAATATCTGCATAAGGTGAAGCAGTGGCTTAAGGTGAAGCCGGAATATGATTCCTATGAGTACAGCAGGGAAAACCTGTGCATTATCAATATGCGGGGGGGAGAATATACGGGAAGCCCGGAGCTTTTCATTGACAAAAAGTATTGGATCCACGGTATGAAGGAAATGAGGAAAATCCGCCCGGATATGGAGTTTATGATTATTACGGATGATGTGGAGACGGCGGCGAAAGTGCTTCCGGGTATTCCGGCCCATCATTTTGATATAGGAAAGGATTATGTTACCTTAAAAAATGCCCACTATCTGCTCCTTTCCAATTCATCCTTTGCCTGCCTTCCGGCCCATACCAGTGAAACTTTGAAATTTGCCATTGCCCCCAAGTACTGGGCAAGGCATAATGTTTCCGACGGTTACTGGGCGTCGGAGCAGAATATCTATAGCCTGTTCCATTACATGGACCGCAACGGGAAAATGTTCAGCGCCCGGGAATGCCGGGAAGAACTGGCGGCATATAAGAAAAAGTCTGCCAAATATGCAAAAAGAGACAAAAAGCCGGGGAAAGCGGGGCTTTTCTTTCAGAATATAAAAAGACGGCTGGTTTACGGCTGGTTTTATCTGAAAAAAATCTGGCGGGCCATACTTAGGAGAATACGGAAGCAGAATGGGGTTATCTATGAGTGAGGAGAAGTGTCAGGGCAGGACAAAGTTAAAGCTGCCCCAGGTGACGCTGGCGGCAATGACCAGCGTAAAGGTGTATGAAACCATCAAAGCGCTGGAATATAGTATGCAGGGAATTGAGTTTGGGGAGGTTGTGCTGATTACCCACAGAAAACCTCTGGGACTGCCGGATTCTATCACTTATAAGCATACCTCCAGACTAAACGACATTGACTGCTTTAATTATAAGATGGTGTATGAACTGGGGGATTATATTGATACCGATTATGTACTGCTGATTCATTATGACGGTTTTGTGGTCCACCCGGAAAAATGGCAGGACAGGTTTTTGGATTATGATTATATCGGCGCACCCTGGCCGGAGCCTAAGCCGGGGCAGCAGCACTGTTATCATGATATACACGGGAATTTGTGCAGGGTGGGCAACAGCGTCTCCCTGCGGAGCAGGAAACTCCTGGAATTTCCGGGAAAAGCAGGACTTGTCTGGGAAAAGGACGAGGATGGATTTTATAATGAAGATGTTTTTCTGTGCTGTATGAATAAGCACAGGATTGAGGAGGCAGGGATGAAGATTGCCCCGGTGGAGGTGGCGAAATATTTCAGCCATGAACATCCGGTGCCGGAGGTTCTTGATGTGGATGCCCCCTTTGTTTTCCATAAATGGTGGGGGAGAAACAAACAGTACCCCAGATTTGAAAATCCCTGGACGGGCAGGTGGCTGAAACTTAAGAATATTGCAAGGCCGTTGCTGTTCTGGAGACATTAATTTTTGCGGCATCAAGTCATGGGTATGCGTTTGCGCATATATTTGACGGCTGCCACAGACCGGTACAGGCCGGATATAGGAGATAAACAGATGGTATATGATTGTATTCCTTTCTTTAATGAACTGGATATCCTGAAACTGAGGCTGAATATTTTAAATCCCATTGTGGACAGGTTCATTATTGAGGAGGCCACCGTAACCTTTTCGGGAGAGCCCAAGGAACTGTGCTTTGAAAAAAATAAGGCAATGTTCCGGGAATTCCTTCCCAAGATAGAATATATTGTGGTGGATAATTCCCCGGCGGACGTTTCCACCCATGTGAGGGATAACTTCCAGAAAAATGCCCTGGAAAGGGGACTTAAGGGGGCATCGGAAGAAGATGTGATTATCTTAAGCGATGTGGATGAGATACCCAATCCAAAGGTTTTAAAAAAGATTATTGCAGAGTTTGACCCGGACAAGATTTATCACCTTGCCCAGAGAATGTTTTACTGCTTTATCAATATGGAGGAAGTGTCGGGAAAACTGCTTTCCATCACCGGGGAATTTCCGGGGGTGGAGAGAAAAATGTGGCTGGGTACCAAAATATTTAGCAAAAAAAACATTCCCGGAAATGGAATTATCAAATTAAGGGAAGCCTCCACAACGGCGCCCAATGCAGTGCGGGTGGCGGACGGCGGCTGGCATTTCGGGTATATGGGCAGCAGCCGCGAGGAGGATGTTTCCAAAAGGATTGGAACAAAGGTGGTAGCGGCAGCCCATCAGGAGTATAATAATCAAGATATACTGGCGGAAGCCAGGGACAGGCTGATTCTGGGGCAGGATATGTTTGGAAGGGATGCGGTTTTTAAGCGGGTGGAAGTGGATGAAAGCTATCCGGAATATCTGCTTGCGCATATAGAAGATTACAGATACCTGATTATGCCCCCGGTAAGCGGCGCCCGGCGGATTTACACGAAGGTTTCCATGAAAATCCGGCGGTTTTGCAGGAAAGCATACAGGAAAATCAGACGTACGGTGAAGAGGAGCTGAAACATTCCGGCAGATGGATACTGTGGGAATGATTATTCAAATACGCTCCGGGTCAATGGGAACTTTAAAGTTGAGGCATGGCATGAATCAGAAGAATAAGATTGTTGAGGTTTACGGACTCTGGTTTGCAGATCTGGTGGCAATTGGCGTTTCCTTTGCACTGGCCACTTATATCAGATTTGGGAACTTCAGGGATATGGGAGATAAGGGGATACACTTTCAGGTGTGTCTTGTTTTTCTGCTGTTTTGTACCATATATACATTTTTTATTGACTGGAACAGGAATTTTTTAAAGAGGAGTATTGGCAAAGAGATCATAGAAATACTGAAATTTAATGTAATCATGATTCTGGTGACACAGAGTATCATGTATTTCTTTAAGTGGGCGGATGTCTTTGCCCGCCTGGTGATGATTTATTTTCCGGTCATTAATGTTGCTCTTACTCTGCTTATCCATCTGGTTATAAAGAAAGGCATGAGGATTCACTACCGTTCCGAGATTTCCAGAATCAAGGTGCTGGTCATCACCCAGAAAGCCATGGCTTTCGATGTGCTGGAGCAGTTACAGGCCAGTCTGGATATCAATTATCAGATTGTGGGGATTGCCTGTCCGGAGAGCATGAAAGAGGGAGAGAGCACAGAAGAGGAATCCTCCTTCCGGAAAGGGGAAAAGCTGGATGGAATTCCGGTGATACCCATAGATGGCAGGTTTATGGAAGACGTTACCCTGATGGCAGTGGATGAAGTATTTATTTATGTGCCGGAACTGCGGCAGAAACAGATACAGACGATGCTGAACGGGTTTGACGAGATGGGAGTGGACTGCCACTATTGCCTGGAACTGCCAGGCACACAGCCTGAACGGAGTAAAATAGAAAACTTTGGCGGTTATTCCGTCATTACTTATACCAGATTCCAGAGCAGTTACAAGAGGCTTCTCATCAAACGGGTGATGGATATTGCCGGCGGTCTGGTGGGGCTTGTGATTACTTTGCTGTTTTTTCCCTTTGTGGCCCTTGCCATAAAAATGGATTCCAGGGGGCCGGTGCTCTTTTCCCAGACCAGAATAGGGCGCAACGGCCGTCGGTTTAAGATATACAAATTCCGTTCCATGTATATGGACGCGGAGGAGCGGAAAAAAGAACTGGAAGCGCACAATGAGATACAGGGGCTTATGTTTAAGATGGAAAATGATCCCCGTATCACCAGGGTGGGCAGGTTTATCCGGAAAACCAGCATTGACGAACTGCCCCAGTTTTACAATGTGGTAAAAGGCGATATGTCTCTGGTGGGCACAAGGCCGCCCACTGCCGATGAGTTTGAGAAGTATAACCAGTATTACAGAAGGCGCATCAGCATGACGCCGGGGCTTACAGGGCTCTGGCAGGTCAGCGGGCGCAGTGAGGTGGAGAATTTTGATGACGTGGTAAAGTACGACCTTGAATATATCGATAACTGGTCGCTGACCCTTGATGTGAAGATACTGCTGCGCACCGTCTGGGTTGTGATTGCAGGGCGGGGGTCTAAATAATCGTACGAATTCTCCGCAATGGACAGAGCAAAACTGCAGCAAAAATGTCTGGAAAGGAAAGACGCAGGTGGAAAATCAGGAAAAAATGAAAGTGCTGATGATTGGGCCGGACAGAAGCGTCCATGGAGGGATTTCCGGCGTGGTGAACAATTATTATGAAGCCGGACTGGACAAGAGGATTGACCTGCGCTATATCGGAACCATGGTGGAGGGAAACAAGTTCCGCAAACTTATGCAGGCTGTAAAGGCATTTCTGCTCTTTTGCATAAAACTTCCGGGATACGGCATTGTCCATGTCAACATGGCATCTGACAGCAGTTATTACAGGAAATCCTTTTTCATAAAGACAGCGAAACGTGCCGGGAAGAAAATCGTCATCCACCAGCATGGGGGCGATTTTGAAACCTTTTATTACAAAGAGAACAGTGACCGGGGGCGGAGAGAGATAGATAAGGTGCTGTCCATGGGAGATGCATTTCTGGTACTGGCTCCCGTCTGGAAAGAATTTTTCGGGGCAATGACAGCAAAGGACAGGATTACCGTACTGCCCGATTCCATCAGAATACCGGAACAGGGGCAGAAAGAATATGGCCAGCATAAAATACTGTTTCTTGGACGGCTGTGCAGGGAAAAAGGGATTGGAGAATTACTGGAAATCCTGCCGGATTTAAGAAAAAAATATCCGGAAATACGGCTGTATCTGGGAGGAATCTGGGAGGATGAAGGCTTAAAAGCGGAAGCGGAAAAGCATCCCGGATTTATTACCTGGCTGGGCTGGGTCTCCGGGGAAGAAAAGAAAAAGTATCTGCAGATGTGCGATATTTTCGTTCTGCCTTCTTATTTTGAAGGGCAGTCGGTATCGCTTCTTGAGGCCATGGCTTACTCCTGCGCCATAGCAGCCGCAGAAACGGGGGGAATCCCCCAGATGATCATAGACAATGATACAGGCGTGCTTGTGGCCCCGAAGGATGCGGATTCCCTTAGAAAAGGGCTGGAGATTCTGCTGGATGATGCAGAACTGTGCAGACGGCTGGGAGAACGGGCAAGGAAAAAGGCATCGGAGGAATTTTCTATTGAAAACAACATGGAACAGCTTCTTAATATTTACAGAAAGGTCTCGGGGCTATCATGAAAGAATATAAAGTCAGCATTATCGTACCGGTCTACAACACAGAAAAATATTTAAAGCGATGTGTGGATACGCTGACCAGCCAGACCTATGCCAATCTGGAAATCCTGCTTGTAGACGACGGCTCATCGGACGGGAGCGGGAAGCTTTGCGACCAGCTTGCCCTTGGGGATGAAAGAATCCGGGTAATCCACAAGGAAAACGGCGGTCTGGTTTCCGCCTGGAAAAGAGGGGTGGATGAAAGCACAGGGGAATATATCAGCTTTGTGGACAGTGACGACTGGGTAGATTCCAATATGATTGAGGAAATGGCGGCCTGTCTTGCCGGAAATGAAAAAGAAATCATTGCAAGCGATTATGTGATTGAAAGAGAGAACGGAAGCAGACAATATATATGGCAGAAACTTCCCCCCGGGGAATATGACAGACAGGCTGTGGAGAGGGAAGTGATTCCAAATCTGCTGGGACAGGAGCGGCGTTATATTACCATATCCCGCTGTATGAAGCTGATTGCAAGAAAACTGATAGAGGATAACTATAAATACAGCGACCCTGCCATCCGGCTGGGGGAGGATACCACCATCATGCTTCCGGTTCTTATTGACTGCCAGCGTCTTGTAGTGATGGACCATAAAGCTTATTACCATTATTTTTACGTGACTAGTTCCATGATTCATAAGTATGATAAGGGGATGTATGAAAACATCATGTTTCTGCGCCGGATTACCAGAAGCGTTTTACAGGACAAGTTTCAGGGGGAAAAACTCCCGGAAATGTTAGAAAAAGCGGATCAGGAGCATATATTCATGATTTTCCTTGCGCTAAAAAATGAAGCCAGGGGAAACCCTGAAGGATATAAGAAAAATATTCTGGAAATCTGCAGGGAAAAGGAAGTGCGAAAGTTGTGCCAGTATACGAAGGTGGAGACTTTAGAGAAAGCCAACAGACTGCTTTATCTGGTACTGCGGCATCCCAATGGAATTACCGTCCGGCTGCTTCGGCTGGCGATGATTATTTATTACCGGGGGCAATGCTGTTAAGTTTAAAAAGGCGATCCACAGAAAGTGCAGCATACCTGGGATAGCTGGTCGGGTAAAAGTCCGCGCCAAACCTGTATCCAGCGGTAAGGAGGGCTGAAAATGAGCCATGCAGGGGAAGAAAAACCGTGTATCAGTGTGATTGTTCCGGTCTATAATGGACAGGACTATTTGAGAGCATGTATTGAGAGTATCGTAGGCCAGACATACGGAAATCTGGAGGTAATTATTGTTAATGACGGTTCTTCCGACAAAACAGGGGATTTGTGCAGAAGTCTTGCGGGGGAATATGAAAATATTCAGATAATTGAGACAAATGACGAAGGCGTTTCCACGGCAAGAAATGCCGGACTTGATAAAATACGTGGGGAATTTGTGACCTTTGTGGATGCAGATGACAGAATTCTTCCGGATATGATAGAAAAATTGTACTATTGTATGACAGATACAGGCAGTGACGTTGCAGGGTGTGGTTTTTTTTCCTGGAGAGAAGAGGGAGAGTTTGCGCAGGCTGTGCAGAGCCGGGGGAATAAGGAAATGGGGGAAAGAATGGCCCGGACTTATACAGCCAGCGAATTTGTAGAGGATGGTATTTTGAAGGGAAACAGCCGATGCTGGAGCAAGCTTTACAGGGTTTCGGCGGTGGGCGGCATCCGGTTCCGGCCGGGACTTACCATAGGCGAAGACATGCTGTTTCTGGTGGATATGCTCCCCGGAATAAACAGGATTTCGGAAATCGCATATAAAGGGTACGGATATTTCCAGAACCCTAAAGGGGCCATGAACCGGGCTTTTTTACCTAAATATATGGATCAGATTACCTGTTGGGAAACTGCCCGGGAAAAGATAGCCGGGATAAGCGGGAATAAAGACATGGAGCAGGTTACGGCAATCCTTATTATGGCTGTTCTGCTTACTGCAGGTAAAATAGCCATGCTTCCGGCTAAGGAGAGGAAGAAGCAGGCGTCTTTTGTGAGAATATGCCATGAGAAATTGAAGAAAGAACTGCAGGCGCCGGGAGTTTATGAAAGGCTTTCGGGAGGATATAAGGTGAAAGCAAAAGTATTTGCCGCCGTTCCCTGGGTTTATTTATGGCTGTATCACTTTAAAATATACAAAAGGTAAAGAGAATGGTTGAACCGTGTCATTGAGAAAAGAAGCATCAGTCCGTGAAAGAAGACAGCATCCGGCTTTATGCAGGAGATGGCACGAAGGAGGTATTTTGGAAGATAAATTGATTTTATATATGCATGCAGGCAGCGGCAATCATGGATGCGAGGCCATCGTGAACAGTCTCTGCCGGATGATAAAGGAAAAGGCTGTGCTGGTCAGCTACCGGGGGGAAGAGGATAACAGGTATTCTCTAAAAAATCTCTGCAAAATTGTACAGGAACGCAGTTTTGATAGTAATAAACCGGCACATGTATTATATTATATTTACCGGAAGCTTACAGGAGACGGGGAAAGCTTTATCCGGTACCGGTATCACGAAGTTTTTAGAGGGAATCCGGGGCCGCTGGCGGTTTCCATTGGCGGCGATAATTACTGTTATGACAGTATGCTTAATGATTTGAGGCTGGCCAATTCCGCTTTTTGTAAAAAAGGGATTAAAACTATTCTGCTGGGCTGTTCCATAGAACCGGAACTTTTGCAGAAGAAACAGATTATAGAGGATTTATCAAAATACCATACGATTGTAGCCAGAGAAACCATTACCTATCATGCTTTGAAGGAGGTTTTTGGGAAAGGAAAGGGGAAGCCGGTACTATACTGCTGTCCAGACCCTGCTTTTACCCTTGAAAAAAAGGAACTGCCCCTGCCGGATGGATTTGCCCGGGGAAACACAGTGGGAATCAATGTAAGCCCCATGATACAGGAAAATGAGAGCATTCCGGGCATTACCCTGGAGAATTATCGGGAAATGATCCAGTTTATCATAGACCATACAGATATGCAGATTGCCCTGATTCCCCATGTGGTGTGGGAGAGAAATGACGACAGAAAGCCTGTCCATGAATTGTATGAAACTTTTAAGGGGACAGGGAGAGTGGTGGAAATAGGAGACGGCACCTGTGAGGAATTAAAAGGGTTCATCAGCCGCTGCCGCTTGTTTGTGGGAGCAAGAACCCACGCTACCATAGCGGCCTATTCCTCTCTGGTGCCTACGCTGGTAGTAGGATATTCTGTGAAAGCCCGGGGGATTGCGTGGGATCTGTTTAAAGAAGAGGAGCATTATGTGATTCCTGTCCAGAGCCTTAAAACGGCCGGGGATTTGACAGAAGGTTTCCGGTGGCTCCTTGACCATGAAAAAGAAATCCGGGAACATCTGGAAGCGGTAATGCCGTCTTACCGGGAACAGGCGTATTTCACAGGGAGAGAAGTTGACAGGTTATGGGAAGAGTTCAGTCAGCCGCAAAAAATATAGCGTTTGGATATATCGGCAATATTGTGACCCAGTTGCTTGGGTTTATTCTCCGCAGTCTTTTTATCGATTATCTGGGGGATACCCTGACAGGCATCAATGATTTGTATACAGGAATACTGTCTGTATTGTCCATGGCGGAGTTAGGGGTGGGGACTGCCCTTAATTACAGCCTGTACGGGCCGGTGGCGCGTAAGGATTATGAAAAGATTAAATCCTATATGCTTTTGTATAAGAGAGCATACCGGGCCATCGGCCTTGTGATTGGGGCGCTGGGCACTGCCCTGATTCCCTTTCTGCCTTATCTGGTTAACCAGCCCAAGGGGGTCAGTACAAGGGATATGACGCTGTATTATCTGATTTTTTTGTTTAATACAGTGAGTTCCTATTTTGTGGCATATAAATACAGTCTGGCCAATGCGGAACAGAAAAACTATATCCAGACCAATGTTATTACCATAACAAAAATGATCACAGTGGCATTGCAGTTAATGGTCATTGTCACTACACGGAATTTTTACCTGTACCTTCTTTCGGCGGCGTTTGTGGAACTGGCCCAGAAAGTTTTTGTGAGCCGTTATCTGGACAGGCGCTATCCTTATCTGACAGACAAGAATGTGGAGAAACTCTCAAAAGAGGAAACCGGGGAAATCGTCAGCAAAACGAAAGCCCTGATGCTTCATAAGGTTGGGGATGTAGCGAGACTGCAGACCGACAATATGATCATATCAGCCTTCCTTAACGTTACGCTGGTGGGATATGTGGGAAATTATAATATTATTCTCACCTCCATTGCCAATTTTGTGAATATTATTTTTAATTCGGTACTTTCCAGTTTTGGCAATCTGATTGCAACGGAATCAAGAGAAAAGCAGTACAGCATTTTTAAGGTATACCGCTTTTTTGCCTGCTGGATTTACGGCTTTTCAGCCACAGGCTTTTTTTTCCTGCTGACGCCCTTTATTTATCTCTGGAAAGGGCCGGAAAGGGTGCTGGCGGTGAGCGCGGTATCCTGTATTCTTATTGATTATTATTTTAAAGGTGATAGAATTGTCTTATCAAACTTTAAGACAGCGGCGGGTGTGTTTGAACAGGACAAATATCTGGCGCTGATACAGGGGATTGTGAATCTGGTTATTTCTATCGGACTGGTGGCAAGGATTGGGCTTGTGGGAATATACATAGGGACAATTGTGTCGGGGCTGATAGCCAATATCACCAAGCCCTGCATTATATACAGAGTATGCTTTGACAAAAGCGCCAAATCCTATTTTATGGATTCTGTGAAGTATCTGGCGGCGCTTTTAGGAATCCTGGCGATTCTGGTGGGACTTAAAAGGTTGCTTATGCCGGAGATCACGATTCTGTCATTTGCAGTGATGTTTCTGGTGATTTGCGTGGTTTTTAACGGGATATTTCTGGCCTTGTTCAGAAGGACAGAGGAATTCGGATATTTGCGGGGGATTGTGTTGCGGAAGCTTAAGAAAGGATAAGTATGGGATGAATTATGTATCGTGTGGAAAATAAATATGTGTGCCAGAAAACGGATCTGGCATTACTGCAGAGTCGCCTTGAAAGTGTTCTTAAATCGGATGAGAACCAGAAAAGTTACTCGGGGTATACGGTGACAAGTATTTATTTTGATGATTTGTTTGATTCTTATTTAAATGATACAATAGACGGAAATTGTAAAAGGGAAAAGTACAGGATAAGAATTTACAACCATTCATGGGAAGTAATTAAGCTGGAGGTCAAATATAAAAAATATAATTATGTAATGAAAAAAACACGGCAAATATCCAAGGAACAAATGTGGTCGTTAATGGCGGGGGAAAGTGTCAGACAAAGTAATATGTCGTTGGACAATCCTGTTATTTTATTTAATCTTGCTATAAAAGAAAGAGGACTAAGGCCTAGAGTGATAGTAGAATATGATAGAAAAGCATATGTTTTTGAATCTGGAAATGTAAGAATTACTTTAGATAGAAATTTGCGTTGCAGCAGGCAGGTAGATAGATTTGGGAGGAAAGAGATAATTTTTGATAATATAAAAGAAGCGAATAATATTTTGGAAGTGAAATATGATGAATTCTTACCGGGATTTATTGCGCAGTTATTAGAAACCAGCCATATGAATCAATCATCTTATTCGAAATACAGACTATGCAGAGAAGCAAGTGAGGGAAAATGGATATGAAAACAGGGGATATTATTAAAAATAAGGTTTATGAAAGTATGATAGGAGGATGGTCTTTGTCAGAGACCATTTTGATTTTTTTTGCTGCCTGTTTGATAGGGTTATATATATTTGCAGTATATAAATTAGTGAGCAAGGCAGCTTTTTATTCAAGAGATTTGAATATTACCATTGCAGGGCTGGTCATTATTGTAGCAGCTATTATGATTGCAATGCAATCCAGTCTTATTGTATCGCTTGGCATGGTTGGAGCATTGTCAATTGTCAGATTCAGAAATGCAGTAAAAAATCCAGTCGATTTGCTATTTTTATTCTGGGCAGTTAGTGCAGGGATTATATGTGGAGTCGGGCTTTATATATTGGCTGTTATTTTGTGTATAGTTATGACTATAATGCTGACGATTTTGGAGTGGGTTCCAACATCACGGGCTAATGCGTTATTGGTGCTGTGTAGCTGTAAAGAGGATATGAATTGGGATGAAGTTAAGAAGGTAATTGGCAGATATTGCAGATATTGCAAAGAAAAATCCAGAAGTATTCGAAATGGTGAAACAGAAATTATTATTGAAATCAGAACATCTAAAGAAGGGGAGTTATTAAAAGAGATTAAGAATATAAAGGAAATACAAAAAGTGAACTTTTTGGTACATGATGGAGAATACCGCATTTAGCATAATAGGAAAGTGGGGGATTTTCATGAAAAAGAAAGTGCAGTTAATCGTATTACTGATAATAATACAGTTGTTTGTCTGCTTTTTATTGAAAATCGAGGACAAAAATGTACAGATTCAAATAGAAAAGGATGGCGGCCCTTTTATACATATTGTAACTGACTTCAGAGAAGAAAATATATATCCATGGTTTAATGAAATTGATAGTAAATATTATTTTTTTCTACCATCTTTTTGTCAGGGAAAAAGTATATATGCAGGGGATCTTTGCGGGAAAGTAGTTTTGTGGGATGGAAAACAAATAAAAAGAGGAACAAGGATTGATTATCAGGAGAATAATATCTGTAATTTGAAAATTGTTGGCACAGAGAGAAAGGTCTATGATATTGTTATTATGAAATCTGATTATCTGCCGGCAATATTTATACAGACAGACAGCGGTGGCATGGATTATCTGCATCAGAATAAAATGAATGAAGAAAGTGGAAATATCCACATAATAAAGTCAAATGGAAGAATGGAGTATGGTGGCAGACTAAAAATTTCGGGGCGTGGAAATTCATCATGGGAGGAAGAAAAGAAGCCGTACTTGATTAAACTCGGAACAGCAAAGGCATTGCTGGGAATGGACAGCGGAAAACGATGGTGCCTGCTGGCGGGCTGGAATGAAGGGGCTAAGCTAAATACAAAAATTGCGTTTGATATGGCTGAGGAAATAGGGCTGGCTTATAGCCCTCAATGTGTGTGGGCAGATTTATATTTAAATGGAGAATACGCAGGCATTTATTTATTGTCAGAAACTGTTTCTGTAGGCGAAGGACGTGTAGACATTTTTGATTTAGAAAAAGAAAATCAATTAAATTATTCGAATATAGAGGATGTGGCTGTTTTTGAGGAAAACAGGATAAAAGGATATGTGCTGGAAAGTAAAGGAGAGATGGATGGGGGGTATTTACTGGAAAAAGATTGTACTGATTATTGGGAAAAAGAGAAAGCTGGATTTATTACAGAACAAGGCAATTGCTTCTCAATTAAATCGCCTCAGAGCGCATCCAGAGAACAAGTGACATATATTTATGATTATACACAAAGAATTGATGATATGATTTCTTCTGGAAATAAAGAATATAGAAAATATATAGATTTTGATTCGTTTGTTAAAAAGTTCATTGTTGATGAAATAGCATTAAGTCATGATGTAAACATTACCAGTATGTTTTATTATAAAGAGAAGAATGATGATTTATTGTATGCAGGTCCAGTGTGGGATTTTGATGGGGCATTTGGCGAAACGAACAGTGGATGGGCAGAAGGAATATGGGTTGATTATACGTGGTCTTCAACTAAATTTTATAGAGGCGAGGAAATTAACTGGTATTCAGTTTTATATGAAGATGAAGCATTTAAAACATTGCTGGTGGAAACCTATAAAGGATTTCTGCCTTATCTGGAGGAGATATTGGAAGAAAGGATAGACCAGTATGCGGCTTTAATCAGAAAATCAGTTGAGATGGACAGGGTAAGATGGAAGAATGTTGATATTAGCGGTGATAAGCCCGGACATTATGTGGAATTTGATAATAATGTAAAATATTTAAAATATTATTTGGCAAATCGATTAAATTATTTAAATCAAATATGGAAGATTTCCTATAAGGAGTTTTTAGCCCCTAAAGATAAAACACTGCATAAAATAATGTTTGTAAGGGATGGCGAGATCGTAGAAGAAAGGGCGGTTCAGGATGGATATACCATAGAAGAATTACCATATTTAGACGAAGAAAAATATTGGGGATGGTATTTTTCTTATAGTGACGAAAAGTATAGAAATCAATTGCCAATTTACGAAGATGTTGTATTTTATGCCAGAGAACGTTAGTGAGACAGAAGGGAAAGGAAGAGTTTATGGTGGGACGAAAGACTGGTTTAGGAATAAAAGTAATAGCTATATTAGCTGCATCAATTGTGATAGGAATAGTACTGCTGGTGGGAGTATATGCATTGCCTGTAGAAGAAATGAAGAAAAACGCGCAGCGTTCCATAGAGCTTTATGATTATGAGGGGGCTTATCCCCAACTTATGACAGGATACAAGCTCTCTCAATTGGATAATATTACAGATGCTACAATGATACTTAATGCGATATTTCCCGGGACAGGCAGTATTGTAAGAGATGCCATGCAGAATTATCAGATAACATACAGAGGAAAACATCAACACCAGGTAGATACGCTAACAGATTATGCCAATGATTTGCCAGGAGAATTTGATAAGATGGGTTATCCCAGATATTGGCATGGATATCTTGTGATTTTGAAACCATTGTTGTTGTTTTTTGATATCAGTGATATTAGAATGATTAATATGCTTTTACAGATGAGCTTATTTATATATATCATTTGTCTGATGATTCAGAAGCAGCTTAATAGGTTTATTTTGCCATTTGTATTTGCAGTATTTATAATAAATCCACTGGCAACAGCGGTTTCGTTTCAGTTTTCAACTGTATATTATATCATGCTTTTGTCTGTTTTATATATTTTAAAAAAAGATATATTAGAAAAAGAAGAAGAAATCATATTTTTTTTGTTGATTGGGATTGTGACAGCATATCTGGATTTTTTGACATTTCCATTGGTTGCATTATATTTTCCTATGATTTTTATATTTATGAAAGAAGACTCATGGAAAAAAAGTGTAAAACAGTTGTGCATATGTAGTTTAATCTGGATATTAGGATATACAGGCATGTGGGCCGGAAAGTGGCTGATTGGCAGCATACTGACAGGTGAGAATATTGTTAAAAACGCTATGTTAAGGAGCGCATATTACGTGGGGGGGGGTAAGACAGGAAATTACATACTCCCAGATTATATGGAAAAACATCCGACCATTGATAAAATGGCCGGTTGTGCTGGCTGGTGCAGGTGCTTCAGCTAGATTACTGTTACAACTGGCCAAATGTCGAAGGGTAAAAGAACATTTAGGCAGAGAATGGGGAATACCGTTTGGGATAATGGCTTTTGCGCCGGTTGTCTGGTATATAGCTTTGGGATCCCACAGCTACATACATTACTGGTTTACCTATCGGGAATTATGTGTTAGTATATTTGCACTGCTTACCTGTCTGGTCAAAATGCAGGATGGCATATCAGAAAAGGATGCCATAAAACGTACAAAAGCTGAATTTACATATTTGAAAAGAGTATGTAAAAAAGTTACTTGTAAGCAGATGGCCAGAATCGGTAATGTAGCATTTATTATTACAATGCTTCCTGTAGCATATTTATCTTTTGTAAATAGAGCTTCAGGAGATGATTATGGGTATGGTGTAAAAACCAGAGCGGCATGGTGTATCTCCCATTCCTTCATGGAAGTATTGAAGGCCGCCTGTCAGACGGTGGAAGAATACTATTATAGCTGGCAGGGAACATGGTTCAGCGTATTTCTTTTTTCACTTCAGCCGGAAGTATTTAGCGAAAAGGCATATGTGATAACTGCTTTTTTAATGCTGTCTTTTTGGATTGGAAGTACTATTTTACTTTTTAGGCAGTTGCTTTACAAAGAGTTAGGATTAAACAAATGGAGTAGCGTTCTGATTACTACTTTGTTTTTAACAATAAACATACAATTTATCCCGAGTACAAAATCATCAATTTTCTGGTATAATGGAACCATTCATTATATGCTTCCATTTTCCATGTGTCAAATTTTGTTAGTCTGTTTTTTGCATTATAGGAAAGATTACAAATTTACCTATATAGCAGGCATAACAGTAATAATGTTCCTTTTGGGAGGCTCGAATTATCAGACGGCTTTATTTGCATTGATAGCAGCCGCATATACTATAATTGTAAATTATTCCGAGCAAAAAGATAAGCGTATATTTACACTGATTATTCCCATAATGATGGAAGTTTTCGGATTAATTATTAGCATGAAAGCGCCCGGAAACAGGGTAAGGGGTGGAGAAGAATTTGGTTTTTCCATGACAAAAGGAATTAAAGCAATAGAAGCTTCTTTTATCGCTGGTATTAAGGATATTGTGGGATATTGCAAGGAAAAACCATTAGTCATTGTTGGTCTGCTTTTGCTGTTCTTAATTATGGCAGGAGCATTTAAAAAAATGGAAGAAGAAAAAAACAGATTTTTTTTATTTGCTCATCCATTGATTTCCATTATAGCATTATTCTGTATTTATTGTGCAATGCAGACGCCTGCGATTTATGCGGATGTGGCTGTTTCCGGAGGGGTTTACAATACAAACTATCAGGTATTTTTGCTGACCTTTAGCGGAATATTACTAATTGCAGCAAAGAAACTGGCAGAGAAAAGCAGACTTTCATACCGGGAATTTAATATAAAGCTTTTATTGCCAGGGATATTTTTTTGTTTTATAACATCAGCAGCATGTAGAAGTAATATGAAAGAAAGTACTTTATGGGTATGCCTGACATATATCACAAGTGGTCAGGCATCTGAATACAAAGAACAAATGGAATTACAAACCAGATTATTAATGGATGAAAATGCTCGGGATGTTGTTATTCCATTTGTCAATGATGTGCAGGGACCACTAATGCAGATGCCGGTTACTGATGACCCTGATGCATGGACAAACGTAGTAACAGCGCAGTTTTATGGGAAAAATAGTGTAAAAGCCATGTCAAGATTGAAATGGCAGGAGTTATATGGAAACGAAAAGAATTGAGATACAAAAGATGGGAGGAGAAACGGCATGCTGGAAATGGTAAAGGCTGCGGAGCATGATCTGCTCCATTACCCGAAGCGGAAACCAGGATATGGTTTTAAAAGGATAATAAAAAAAATGACCGGGCGGAAAGTGGAACCGCCGGATAAAATTAACTGGCCGAATGGCCTTCTGGCCAAAGGTCTTATGGATTATTATATGGAGCACAAAAATTCAGAGGAAGCAAGGGTGATTGTGGACTGCCTTAAACAGTATTATGACAGATGGATAAGACGGGGCTGTAAAATGTATTACCTTGACGACGCTTTCAGCGGTCTTGCCCTAATTGACCTGCACCAGATTACGGGCGAGGAAAAATATAAAAAGGCCGCCGATGCCATGGCTAAATATCTTTTTAACCATGAGACGGACGACAGGGGATCGCTTCCTTACCGTCCAAACCAGAAAAACGGTTACATCTTTGCGGACACAATTGGAATGGTATGCCCTTTTCTGTGTAAATACGGCAGTACATACGGCGATATGAATGCCGTGAATCTGGCAGTAACCCAGATACAGAATTTTATTGAAATGGGGATGGATGCAAAGACAGGGCTTCCTTATCATGGATATCAGGAAGAAAGCGGGGTAAAATATGGTATTATCGGATGGGGGCGGGCGGCAGGCTGGCTGATGATAGGCATGTCGGAAACCCTTGCCTGTCTGGAAAACACCAGGCCAAGCTATGAAGTGATTAAACAGGCATACAGGCGTCTGGTAGATAAGGTGGAGGCTTACCAGCTTCCAAACGGGCTTTATAGCTGGCAGCTTAGCGCGAAGGAAGGCCCGGCGGATACTTCCGCCACGGCAATGATCCTTTATTCCGTTGCAAAGTCCCTGAACACGAAAACACTGATAGGGATTCACAGATCCCGGATGGTGCGGGGGAGAGACGCCCTGCTGGGAATGGTGGAAGAGGGCAGGATTGGGAACTGCCTGGCGGAATGTCAGGGGTTTTCCATGTATCCCCAGATTTATGGAAGCTATCCGTGGTCGCTGGGGCCGGCGTTGTCGTTGTTTGTGGCGGCGGAAGAAATAAATTAAGGGACAGAGACTTTTATGTTATTTAATTCCATTGATTTTTTAATATTTTTTCCTGTTGTTTTGCTGATGTATTTTGTGCTCCCCTGTAGGATGCGTTATATTTGGCTGCTTGCTGCCAGTTACTTTTTCTATATGTGCTGGAATCCATATTATATTGTGCTGATTCTGCTCTCTACAATCATAACTTATATATGCGGGAGGGCTGTAGAAAGTATAAGGGACAGGGCAAGCCTTGAAAGCGGAAGACAGAGGAAATGGATGAAATTGGTCATTGCCGTGGGAATTGCACTGAACATTGTCATGCTGGTTTATTTCAAATATACAAACTTCCTGATACATTCTATTAACCGGGTTTTGGAAGTATTTAGCGTAGGAAAATTAGATGAAGTCAGTATTTTACTTCCAGTGGGAATCTCTTTTTATATTTTTCAGGCGCTGGGATACATGATAGATGTGTACCGGGGGACAATTGAGGCAGAAAGGAATTTCCTGAAATACGCCCTGTTCGTTTCATTCTTTCCACAGTTGGTTGCCGGCCCCATTGAACGGTCGGGGAACCTGCTTAATCAGATTAAAAGTGAAGCATCACATAAGCTGTGGGATTATCAGAGAGTGACTTCCGGTTTTGTCATTATGCTTTGGGGTTATTTCTTAAAGGTAGTCATTGCAGACAGAGCGGCGGTTTTGGTTAATACGGTATTTGATGGATTTGAAGGATATGGAATGGTGGCTCTTGGAACAGGCGCGGCGGCATTTGCCATACAGATTTACTGCGACTTTTCAGGATATTCCATGATTGCCATAGGAGCAGCAAGGGTTCTGGGGTTTCAGCTTATGGAAAATTTTAATACGCCGTATTTTGCGGTTTCTATTGTGGACTTCTGGCGGAGATGGCATATCAGCCTAAGCACATGGTTCCGGGATTATCTTTATATACCGCTGGGGGGCAGCAGGTGCAGCAAACTAAAGAAATACAGAAATATTCTGATTACATTCGGTGTCAGCGGTCTGTGGCACGGGGCCGACTGGACCTATGCTGTATGGGGGCTTCTTCATGGTTTTTACCAGATTGCTGAAAAAGAACTTACGCCTCTGGTACAGAAAATCAACGGTAAATGCCATACAAAAACAGATTCTTTCGGGTATAAATTTTTTAAGGGGCTGGTAACTTTTGTGCTGATAGATATTGCATGGATTTTTTTCAGGGCGGATTCGCTGGGACAGGCAGTACACTATATAAAGCGCATGGTTACGTACCGTGACTGGTGGTCGTTATTTAACCAGCAAATATACATGCTGGGGCTGGACGTTAAGGAAATGCATATTTTAGGGTTTGGAATTTTTATGCTGGTTCTTGTGGAACTGATAAAGTATAAAAAAGGAGAATTGCTGGATGTAAGTTTACAGAGACAGTGGATTGTTTTCAGGTGGGGCGTTTTGCTGATGCTGATTTTTACATGCGTTGTTTTTGGATACTATGGCCCGGGGTTTGATTCCGCACAGTTTATTTATTTCCAGTTTTAGAGCAGCTTTTAAACACATTTTTAGAAAATGATTGCAGGAGACAGACCGTATAGAGCAATGGATAAAAAAAGTTATTGCAACATAGTGAAAATAGTCTTATTTCTGTCGCTGACACTGGGCATGCTGTCCGGCATTCTCAGAATCTTCAATTACAAGGAGACCGGGGGAGGCGGAGGATGGCAGCGCTTTTATCAAATGGATGAGGAATGCGCTGATGTGTTTTTTTTCGGAAGCAGCCATGCCCACTGCACGATTGACCACGGGATTTTGTGGGAAGATTATGGGTTGGCAGGCTATACGCTTTCAGCCGGCTCACAAATGATGGACAGCACTTGCTATTTTATAAAAGAAACATTACGGACGAAAAAGCCGAAAGTGATTGTGGTGGAAATGCTGGGAATGACAGGCGGTGAGATTGTAAACTCCGACGCGGATATATACAGGAATGTCCTTGGAATGAAATGGTCTGCTAACTATGGAGAGTACATGAAATATCTGTCTGAAAATATGAATATGGGGCGCCAGCAGGAACAGGAGATTTACTTTAAGATACCTGTGGTACATTCCCGGTATGCAGAACTTACCCGGAATGATTTTGAGGACAGTATTCCTTTTATGGTGGGGTACAGAGGAAGCTATGAGAGAGAGTCTTTTGAAAAGCCGGATATAAATGGTATTAAGGAAACCGCAGATTTGAATCCCCAAAGACTGGAAATGCTCAAGGAAATAATTGATACGGCAAATGCGCATCATGTGCCTGTCGTTCTTTTTGCTTCGCCGTTTGTGTTGTCTGCGGAAAAACAGATGCAGTTTAATGCAGTAGAGGCATTTGCCCGGCAGCAGGGGGTTCCGTTTATTAATTATAATAATTTATATGATGAAATTGCCATTGATTTTGAAACCGATTTCAGGGATATGGAGCATGTAAACAATTATGGTGCGGCTAAAGTTACCAGACATATGGCAGAATATTTGAAAGAAAATTATGAAATAGCAGACAGAAGGGGGAGCAAAGGATATGAATTGTGGGAGGATAACGCTCTATATTTGAGAAATAAAGTGCTTGCACACAAGTTGGAACAGGCGCAGGATATTCATGAATATCTTGAGATTATTTCCGGAATGGAAGACGGACAGACAGTAATTTTGGCCCTTACAGGAAATTACAAGGTTTTGGGTGAGGTATATCTGGACGGACTGGCGAAGCTTGGTATCAATAAGGAAGAGTATGAGGCTGGCGGCGTCTGGATTTTTAAAGACGGAAAAAGAGAACTTTACTTTCCGGGAAGCGGGTATTATTATTGTATGAATACAGACAATGATGAAATCCATGTGGAATCTGTTATACAGGAAGCAGAGGGTGAGTTAAAAGAAAAGGCCCGCATACTGATTGGCGGAAAGGACTATGCCATGGTCGGGAATGGCGTAAATATAGTTGTGTATAATGAAACGGTCAGCCAGTTGATTGATGCAGCGGGAGATAATGTCTATCTGGGACTTGAGATGGAGCATTGTGATAAGGAAGAGGAATAGGATATGATTATTATCCAGGCAGCAGGAGGCTTGGGAAACCAGCTCCAGCAATATGCATTATACAGAAAATTTGTCAGAATGGGAAAGGAAGCCAGACTGGATCTTTCGTGGTTTTCCGATGATAACCAAAAGGAAGTACTGCAAAAAAGGGAACTGGAACTGGCATACTTTGACAGGCTGATCTATGAAACCTGCCATCCCGAAGATAAGATAAGGCTGATAGGAAATGACGCGCTCTCCGGCAGACTGCGGCGGAAATTAATGCCTTTTACCGTGCACTGGTTTAAGGAAAGCAGGATGTATCATCCAGAGATTTTTGAATATGAAGATATGTATATCAGCGGATATTTTGCCTGTGAGAAATATTATGGCGATATTCTGTATGATTTGAGAGAAAAAATACAATTTCCGGTCAGCAGTAATCCCTTAAACGAAAAGATGGCAGAGGAAATGAAAGAACGAAATTCTGTCAGTGTGCATATAAGACGGGGAGACTATTTAGACCCTGAAAATGCGGCTTTGTTTGGAAACATTTGTACAGACAGATATTATGAGACGGCAATAGAGCTGGTAAAAGAACTGGTGCCGGGAGCACATTTTTATTTGTTTTCGGATGATATTGCTTATGCGGGCCGGAAATACCAGGGGGCGGAATATACGGTGGTGGATATCAATCACGGAAAAGACAGCTTTTATGACATATGGCTTATGAGCCAGTGCAGGCATAACATTTGCGCTAACTCCACATTCAGCTTCTGGGGAGCGAGACTGAATGGAAACGATGACAAAATTATGATTCGTCCTACCATCCATAAAAACAGCCAGGTGTTCGATAAAAAAGAGATGGAGCAATTGTGGAAGGGATGGAGGTTTATTAATCCCCAGGGAAAGCTGGAATAGGACAGATATTGTATGATAAATGACAAATCATTGAGAGAAAAAACAGCATATCTTATTTTTTATGTAGGTGTGATGATTGAAGTCATGCTGGTACTGATTGACAAAAGCGCCTATACAAACCCAATAGAGGGGCAGATTTTCCGTCTCACTTTCCTGCTTTTTCTGGTCAAAGTGTGCCTGACGAAATATTCATTCAGGGAATATTTGCTCATTGCATTTTTTCTGGCAATAGGCGCAATATCCTATTTCGCTACGGGGCGAAATGAGATTGTAAGGGTGGTTATGTTTATAGCGGCATGTAAGGATGCAGACATGGTAAAATGCCTGAAAATGGTATTCTGGATGACCCTTACAGGATGCCTTGTTCTTGTACTTTTGTCCTTATTTGGAGTGTTGGGAACCATATCGCTGACCCGGGACTATGGGCGGGGCAGTGTGGAGACAAGGTATGTGCTGGGCCTTGGGCACCCCAATGCGCTGCAATGTATGGTATGCGTGCTGACCATGCTTGGTCTGTATCTGTATCATGCAAAATGGAAATGGTATTATTACGCGTTGACGCTTTTGGTTAATGGGTTCTTTTTTCTTCTGACGGATTCAAAAACAGGTTTTCTGGTTTCCGCAGGAGCAGTTATTTTGTTTTTTCTGGCATCCAAAATACGGAATAAAGTGCTGACGGTAGCATTTGCAGTGGGGAATGCGGCTGTTTTTGCCGGGAGTATTATTATTTCCGTTATGTCTGCTAAAGATGCGATGTGTCTGTGGGATTATTATTGGTGGGCAAAAACCGACAGGAAGATTAAATTTTACCTGTTTCTGGATACCATACTGACGGGGAGGCTTCATTCCCTGATTGAAACCGATAATCATGAAGGGATTATGGATACCTGGAGCCTGTTTTCCCGCCCTGAAAATAATTATTATTTTGATATGGGCTGGGTGCGGCTGTTTTACTGGTATGGGATTATTCCGGCAATTCTGGCAGTTATTGTGCTTGCAGTATTTGTAGGATATTTTGTGAAAAAGAAGCGGTGGGATGAGTTGATTCTTTTTTCCATGACGGCTCTGTATACCATTGTGGAGGCTCATATTATTTCGGTTTATATTGGGAGGAATTATCTGCTGTTTATTGTGGGAATGTATTGGTGGAGACTGACTGCTAAAAGGCGGGTGGAGAATGAATAAAGAAAAATATTTAACGATCCGGTTGTCGGAACTACTGTATCTGTTGTTCTGGGGAATTATGCTGTTTGCAAAAGGGATTGGAATGTACGATGGGCAGCCCCTTTATAAGGTGTTCCTGGTGCTGGCCTTTTTATGTATAGGGGTTAAAATGTGTATTACAGAATACTCTTACCGGGAGTGGGCAGTGATACTTTTTCTGCTGACATGGTCCGCGGTGGTTTACCGGGTCAGTGGAGAAAAGGGTGTTCTGATTTGTATGGTGACAGCAGCAGCCATGAAGAATGTTTCTGTAAAAAGATGTTTTCAGACCGGGGCTGTTGTATGGGCGGCGGCCATGAGTCTGCGGTTTCTGACATCCCTTGTTTTTATCGGGAATGTTGAAACAGCGGTTCAGACAAAAAATATTTTTGGGGCGGTTCTCCGGTATTTTATGGGATATCCCCATCCCAATGTTCTGCATATTTCCTATCTGGCGCTGGCCGCTTTTGCAATTTACTGTGTCAAAGATACTTACTGCTGGAAACATCTTGTGCTTTTAATGTGGGGAAATATTTTTTTGTTTTTCTATTCTTACAGCTTCACAGGCGCTCTTATTGTAATGGTATATATTTGCCTGTCTTATTATGTAAAGAAGAAAAGAATCAGTAAAATAGAATATTTCCTGGTAAAGCTTGTATTTCCCGGCTGTATTCTGGTTTCTGTTATCATACCGATGGCATTGCATGGAAAAGCGTTTGAACTGGCTGACAAAATATTTAATAACAGAATTAAACTTGCCAGACATTTCCTGACCCTTGACAATATGTCCCTGTTGGGGAATAATCTTGCAGCAATTACAACAGAAGTTATTACAATGGACAACGCATATCTTTTTGCTCTGGTGACTTATGGGATACCTGTTTTTCTTCTGATATGTGTAGGATATATGGCAGTAGTGTCAGTTTATGTGAAACAGAAGAAAAATATAGAGCTGGCTATGATATGCTGTTTCCTTGCAGCAGGATTTACGGAACCGTTTCTATTTAACACTTCTTTTAAAAATCTCACGCTTCTGTTTGTTGGGGAGCAGGTTTTTGCCAGTTTAAATAAGCAGGGAGCAGGGCAGAGGGAATTTGCACTTTTAAAAAATTGGGATAAAACGGTCAGGATTTCTATGGAAAAACCACAGGAAATATCAGAAAATCTACATTGTGTGTGGCTTGCGCGCAGGAAGGTTATTCTGGGCGTGGGAACTGCGGCGGCGCTAATCATTAGTATTTGTACAGGGATTTTTTATCAGGCAGAGCCGGAACTTATGGTGATACAGAAGGAAAATCTGCTTGTCTATGAGTGGGTCAGAAGTGTGATAACGGTTTTTTCATTAAGCTTTATCGGTTTTATTATTTTAGGTATGGCGGCTTATTTTATTATCCTTAAAAAAGGGAAGACTGATGCTGAGAAATTACGCCAGAGACGGTAAAAGAGGAATGGAGCATGCAGGAGTCGTTTAGGAAATTAAAAATTTTAGGAATCATTGCGGCGGTAATATTAATTGCCGGTGCAGGTTTTTGGGCGGTACAGCGGCAGAACGGTCATACTTTAAAGCTTCTTATTGTAGGGGACTCTATAGGCGAAGGGGCCGGGGCAAGCGATCCGTCTTTAAAATGGTATAAATATCTGATACCATATATGAAGGATGCGTATGGTACGAAACTGGACATTACTAATGTTTCCATGGGCGGAAACAGCAGTTATGCAGGTTACGTAAGGGTAATGGAACTGGAGGACAGTGAGGATTATGATCTGGCAATCATCTGTTATGGCGAGAATGACCAGCAGGAAGATTTCCCATTATATTATGAAAGCATTTTGAGAGCGGTGCGTGGCAAATATCCTTCCTGTAAACTTATGGCAATTTTAGAAAGTTCCCAGAAAGATTATACGGAAAAAATCAAAGCGATAGAGGCATTAGGCGCTTACTATAGCGCATATGTGGCGGATACTATTGGGGCTTTCAGGGACAGCGGCAGGGCATACGAAGAATTATGTGACGATGGAACCCATCCCAATGATGAGGGGCAGAAGATATATTATGAAACCGTAAAAGAACAGATGGATATTTTTTATAAACAAAAAGATGTTCCAGCGGCGCCCCTGCCAGAGCCATTTAATCTGGAAGTAGTAAATTACACAGACTTTAAATATTATTCCGCAGACGATTTTGAGAGAGTGGAAGAATATGCCTGTGAACTGGAAATGAGTATTCCTTTTGGCAGGCTGGGAATTGATTACACAACGGTTAAAGGAGTGAACCTGATTACGGCTTATGCAGACGGCCAGAAGATTTGTGAAAAAGAGATTGGGTGGAATAACGATTTATCACTGGAATTTATTGAAGTTTTAAAAGACGAATGCAAAGTGGATTCCAAAATACGGATTGAATTTTCTTCCAGGGAGCAGATGGAAGCTTTTCATGGATTAATTGTAAACAGGCATGAAGTGCCGAAATGAAACAGAACGTAGAAAGCGGGGGATAGGGTGAAAAGCAGTTCTAAAGTTCACAGCAGAGGCTGTTTCGCTAAGAACTGCCAAGTTTCACCCGGAAAAATGCCTAAAATACGGCATGGAGGATTATTATGAAGATTACACATGTCTGTCTGGTTGGAGGATATACAGAAGGGCTTAATTATCAGGAAAACAATATCATAAAATATCAGGCGGCAGACGGGCATCAGGTCAGTCTGATTACCACGGATCATTGCTTTACGGAAGGTGCGTGGGGATTGTGCTCTACAGAAATGGATTATATCAATCCAGATGGTGTCCGCATTATCCGTCTGCCTTTCGCTTTTCCGTTCCCCTATAATGTAAACCGCCAGATTGGGATTTTTAAGGGATTTAAAGAGATTTTAGAAGAACTGGACCCGGATGTCATTTTTGTGCATAATCTTCAGTTCCAGGATAACCGCAGGGTGGCGTCTTACAAAAAAAAGCATCCCAATGTGGTTATTTATGCAGATAATCACAGCGATTTTTCCAACAGTGCACGGAACTGGTTTTCGCGTAATACCTTATACCGGTTCTGGTGGAAACCATGTGCAAAGGCAGTGGAACCTTATGTGGAAAAGTTTTTTGGGGTAATGCCCTCAAGGGTAGATTTTCTGCAGAATATATATGGGATTGCGGCGGAAAGGACGGGCCTGCTTCTTATGGGGGCTGATGATGAGAGCGTAGAGAGGGCGGCACGGAAGGAGATTCAGGCCAGTGTGCGGAAAAGATTTGGTATAAAGCCGGAGGATTTTCTGATTGTCACCGGAGGAAAAATTGACGCATTTAAAACCCAGACGCTGCTTTTGATGGAGGCTGTAAAAGAAATTCCAAAGGAGAACCTGAAACTGCTGGTATTCGGTTCTATTGAAGAGGAATTGAAAGAAAAGCTGCTTGCATTGTGCGACGGAAAAAAAATTCAATATATTGGATGGGCAAAAGGAGAGCAGTCTTATGAATATTTTGCTGCCGCAAATTTGATAATTTTTCCGGGAAGGCATTCCATCTATTGGGAGCAGGTGGCAGCACAGGGAATTCCCATGATTTGCAAATACTGGGAAGGAACAACCCATATAGATATCGGAGGGAACGTGGAATTCCTTATGGAGGATTCGGCGGAAAACATAAAGGAAAAGATAGTGGAACTTTTAGATGATCCTGACAAATATGCACAAATGAAGAGATGTGCCCAAGGCAGTGGGAAAAATGTATTTTCATACCGGTTAATTGCGAGAAAATCAGTAGGTTTGGCAGAATGATAACCTTTTTTTATGAATCAGTAAGAAAACTAAAAAAAGCAAATAAATTTTACTGGAAGTTATTGTATAAAGTAAATAAAGTATTGGTAAATGTATGTTTTCCCATTTGCCAGCGCTGGAAAACAGGGTGCGGTACGGATAAAGAAAGCAGGGTAATTATTTCTCTGACCACGTATCCTGCACGGATAAACAGTGTATGGATAACTGTCAGTTCGTTGCTGCAGCAGACAATGAAGCCGTATAAGGTGATTTTGTGGCTGGCAAAGGAGCAGTTTGCAGACAGGAGAATACCCAAAAAACTTGAACGGTTGAAAAAGCGTGGGCTGGAAATCAGGTTTTGCGGGGACTTAAAGTCACACAAGAAGTACTATGATGTGATGGCGGCGTACCCGGATTATAATATTATTACGGCGGATGATGATATCTTTTACCCTGAAAACCATGTGGAGAAACTGTGGGAAGGACATAGAAAAAATCCTGACGCCATTGTCTGTAATTGGAGCCATCAGATTGGGTTTGACAGGCAGGGCGGCTTTATCCCTTATGATGACTGGAGTGATGATGCAAAAACATCTCCATCCTACAGCACTCTTGCGGTGGGATGTAACGGTGTGCTGTATCCGCCGGGATGTCTTCCGGCGGAAGCGTTTTCAAAGCAGAAGATTATGGAGTATGCGCTGGGAACGGACGATTTGTGGTTAAAATGCATGGAAATTCTAAACAGAAGAAAGACGGTAAACTGCAGTGAGACGCCATTGATTTATTTTAATATCCTGTCAACAAAAAAATCCGGGCTGTGGAAGAGCAACACAGGGCAAAGAGGGAATAATGACATGATATGGGGCCGGTTGATGGAAATATATCCGGAAGTATACAGGCGGCTGGCAAAGGAGAAGGCAGATGATTAGTTTTCTTTACAAAATTTTATTAAAAATTATGCATGTACAGTATGGAAAAAAAATCCGGCTTAAAGGCGTGCCGCTTATTTATAATAAAAAGGGGGCATCTGTCAGTATAGGGGATAACTGTATCATTAAAAGTTCTTTCCTGTCAAATCTGGTAGGGCTGTATTCGAGATCGATTATACTGACCAGAATTCCGGGGGCTTCCATAGAAATTGGAGATAATGTGGGGATTTCCGGGGCAACTATCTATGCCCGCAGTAAGATTTCCATTGGAGATTACACCAATATTGGCGGTAACGTGAAAATTCTTGACAATGACTTCCATCCGGTAGATGCGCAGGCACGTCTCATCGACGATAAGGACAAGATTGGAACTGCGCCAGTAAGGATTGGTAAAAATTGCTTTATAGGATGCAATGTGTTAATATTGAAAGGAAGCGAAATTGGAGATAATTGCGTAGTGGGAGCCGGGGCGGTAGTCAGCGGTAAATTTGAATCAGACTGTGTGATAGCAGGCAACCCGGCCAAAATAATTAAAAGGATATAGATGGATGAAAAAGCCCTTTACCACCCGTATACTTGGTGTTAATGTTGCAGTTACCAATATGCAGGATACAGTTAATTTGATAATAGCCCATATAGAGGAATTGCGGGGAGAATTTATCTGCCTGTCCAATGTCCACACTACAGTAATGGCGGAAAAGGATGAGGGATACAGAAAAGTGCAAAATACCGCTTTTCTTGCGCTTCCGGACGGAAGCCCCCTTGCACTGATTCAGCGGCTGCGGGGGTTCAGGGAGGCGGAGCAGGTTCCAGGGCCGGATTTGATGCCGGGAATCTTCCGGGCTACAGAAAATACAGGCATTTCCCATTTTTTTTATGGAAGCACACAGCAGACTATTGACGCGTTGGGGAAGAATCTCCGGACCAGATATCCGGGATTGAAAATATCCGGTATGGAGGCGCCGCCCTTCCGTCCTCTTACAAAAGAGGAAGATGATGCGGCGGTCCGGCGGATAAATGAATCCGGTGCGGATATTGTATGGGTAGGGCTGGGGGCGCCGAAACAGGAAAAATGGATGTATGACCACCGCCACAGTATAAATGCCCTGATGCTGGGGGTCGGCGCCGGATTTGATTTTCATGCAGGGACAGTGAAGCGTGCGCCGGGGTGGATGCGCAGGCACTATCTGGAGTGGCTGTACCGCCTGATACAGGATCCGCAGAGACTTTGGAAGCGTTATGTAGGGACAAACGGGAAATTTTTGCTGCTTTCTGTAAAGGATGCTTTTACATGGAAAAAATATGTGGATTCGGACAAAAAAAATCTGCTTATTTATGCCCATTACTATTATCCGGATGTGGCCTCCACAGGACAGATTCTGACAGAACTGGCAGAAGGATTAAACGATACCTTCCATACCACTGTTATCTGTACAGTTCCCTCCTACACCGGGAAAATATCCCGCTATTACCGGAAACATAAATATTATTTTGAAAATATAAACGGTGTGAATGTATTGCGTATCCGTGTGCCGGAATTCAGAAAGAACTTCACACCGAGCCGTATATATAATATCCTGTCCTATTTTATTTCGGCAGTTTTTGCTACTTTCAGGGTGGAACGCCAGGACTATGTGTTTACAATCTCACAGCCGCCTATATTAGGCGGTATGCTTGGCGTTATTGGTAAATGGGTTAAAAAAGCAAAATTAATATATAATATACAGGACTTTAATCCGGAACAGGTACAGGCGGTGGATTTCTCCCGGAACAAACTGGTTCTTGGCATCATGATGGGGCTGGACAAGTATAGCTGCAGACAGGCAAAGAAGGTTATTGTGGTAGGACGGGATATGATTGGAACTTTGCAGCAGCGATTCGACCCGCTTCCGGCTTATGCCTATATAAATAACTGGATTAATGAAAAAGAAATTTTCCCCCTTCCCAAAGATGATGAAAAGGTTGTGCTGTTTAAGAGAAAATATCAGTTAGAAAATAAATTTGTCATTATGTATTCAGGAAATATCGGATTGTATTACGATTTACTGAATATTGTGAAGGTAATTGAAAGGTTTCAGAATTATACGGATGTGGTTTTTACATTCATAGGGGAAGGCTCTGTGCTGGATGAACTAAAAGATTACTGCAAAAAGAAACAGCTTTCCAATGTCGCCCTCATTCCTTATCAAGATAAGAATAAACTGATTTACAGCCTGAATGCCGGAGATGTACATTTTGTGGTAAACGCCAAAGGAATTAAGGGGGTATCTGTGCCCAGCAAACTATATGGCGTGATGGCGGCAGGAAAACCGGTTTTGGGGATTCTGGAAGAGGGGGCGGAAGCCCGGCTTATAGTGGAGGAAGCAGGATGCGGAATCAGCGTTGATCCAGGGGATTATAAGGCAATTGGCCAACTGATAGAGAGATTCATTAATATGCGGGGAACTTCGGAACTGGAGGAGTTGGGAGCAAAAGGCAGGGACTATCTGATCAACCATCTGACTAAGGACGTATCGATTAAAAAATATCGGGATGAAATACTGTCCTGCTAGAAAATAAGGAGTTTATATGACATTCTTTCTGTTTGCAAAGCAGTTAGTGGATATGCTGTATCAGCATCACACATTAGATTATATGATGGTAATTCTGGTTGTTCTTTTGCTGATTTATCAGGTCGCGCTGGTGCGTCCCGATATCCGGAAGCGGTTTATGCTGACAGATGGGATTGTAATTTTATTGGGGCTTCTTCTGACAATTACATTTTTACGGTCAGGAAACGGATATCAGATTTATTTTAAAGTTATCTCGTCGTTTCTCATTTATTTTGTCGGAAGGGTGTATTATGACCGGATTAAGGAATGTTATGGCGTGATTACGCTGGCAGCTTATCTGGTCATATATTTAAATCTTCTGGTGCGCATTCATCGTTTTGGAACAGCAGTCTTTCAGGTCCGGGATGCGGGAGGGGATTTATATTATTACGATACGGATATGGCCTTTGCCATGATTCTTGCCATGGTGTTTATAGCCATGTTTGGGAAAAACACGGTTTTTAAGCTTTTCACGGTTTTTGCAGTCTGCCCTTATATGGTGTTCTGTTCGGATGCGGGAATACAAATGATACTGATGATTGCAGTGTATGCAATTATGGCCATTTACCTGATGGAACTGGTGGTAAACCATAAAAAACTTTCCGGCATCCTTTTGACAGTTATTATTCTGGGACTGCTGGCAGTCGTAGCGGTTATTTATATGCCTGTTCTGGGATTTGAGAACCCGGAACTGATAGTCAGTCTCTTTCATGGAAGATTTCTTAATAACGGTAATATGTATGTCCGGTATGCAGACTGGAAAATGATTCTGGATATCTGCAGGAGTGAAGGGTCATGGGCACATTTATTTGGAACCGGCATGGGGGCTGAAATCGGTATTCAGAGTCTGTATATTAAAATATTTTATTCGCTGGGGTATATTGGACTAGCGCTGGCGTTTATGCTGATTATCAGTATTATGTATTATGTGATGAAAGTAGACGACAGGAAGACCTTTTATCTTGCGGTGATTATGGCCGTGCTTCTTTTAGGGAGCGGCGTTACAGTTAACAGCATGGAATCCACCCAGATGAGTTGGTTCCCGCTTTTGTTTTCGGGCATGGTAATATCTTCGGTGCAGGTAGATGAAGAAAAGGCGGAAAGGGAGAGAGCGTATGCTTGCAATTATAACGGGGACGATTAGGCCGCCCCGGCAAATGAAGCAGTTGGCGCTTCGCGACGAAAATGAGAGATTCAGGCAGTATGAAGAGGGACTTCGTTTTCTGATTGGGAGCAGGGCTTTTTCAAAAGTGATCTTTTGTGAGAACAGCGGCAGCGGCACAGAAAAAATTTCTTATTTGAAGCAAATGGCCTCAGAAAAAGATATAGAGTTAGAGTTATTATCTTTCCAGGGGGATTTTGAAAAAGCATGTATCCATGGCAAAGGTTATGGGGAGGGAGAAATCATGGAGTATGTTTTTTCCCACAGCAGGCTTATTTCGTCGGAACCATATTTCGTTAAGATGACGGGGAGACTAAAAGTAGATAATATTGCGGAGATTGCAGAACATCTAAGCCCGGAAAAAACCTATTTTAATATTCCTAACCGGACCAGAAGAGACATTTATGATACCAGGATTTATGGCATGTCCTGCGTACAATTTAAAAAAATATTTATGGATATATATGAACAGGTAATGGATGAACAGGGAATTTTTTTGGAATGTGTATATACCCAGGCTATATGGAATAATAAGATTAAAATAACAAATTTCCCGCGTTATCCCAGAATTGAAGGGATATCCGGGTCAGGGGGCAGTGTATATGGATACACAGAATGGAAATGCAAAATCAGGGATATCTTTTCAAAAATGAACTTATACAGGGTAAAATGATGACGGCCCACAGGCATGGGTGAGGGAGCAGGTATGCTTTTTTCTATAATAACAGTATGCTTTAACAGTGAAAAGACAATTGAAAGAACCATGAAAAGCGTGTTGAATCAAACGTTTAAGGACTTTGAGTACATTATCATAGATGGAGCGTCCAAAGACAGAACTGTGGAGATTGTCCGTCGGTATGAGCCGCTGTTTGAAGGAAAAATGAAATGGATTTCTGAAGCAGACGGTGGAATTTATGATGCCATGAATAAGGGAATAGAAATGGCATCGGGAGATTTGATAGGAATTGTAAATAGTGATGATTATTATGAGCAGGATGCCCTTGAACAGATAGAGAAAGCTTACCTTAGGGATGATTATTGTATTATTTACGGGATGCTTAGAAAGGTTTTAAATGGAAGGGAGGTTATGGTTTACATTAAAAATCATGATTTCCTGGATGAAGATATGATTACCCATCCTACCTGCTTTGTGTCCAGAAAGGTGTATGAGAAATTTGGACGGTATTCATTAAAGTATGCGTATTCAGCAGATTATGAATTTATGCTTCGGATAAAAAGACAGAATGAGGTCCGGTTTATAGAAGTTTATTATATCATATCGAATTTTTCTCTTGACGGCGCGTCCGGCTCTGTAAAAGCGTACATGGATACTTTGCGGCTTAAGAAGGAATATCAGTTAATCGGTAAGAAAGAATACTGGCTGAAAGTGTTTAAGAGCTGGATAGCCTTAAGGCTTGGGAGATGACAGATGCAGATGACATGGAAAACGACAAAAGAATATATGAAGAAAGACCTTTACCGGAATCTGGAGTCCTGTTCCATGAAAGATATGATAAAGGCGTTTTGCGCCAGAAATACTACGGCAGGGCTGCTGGTTAATTACCGGATCTGCCATTATTTTGCCGGCCTTGAAAAGAGAAATGCCATACAGTTCCTGCTCCATTCTTTTTGCTATATCCGCTTCCGGCATCTGCAGGAAAGATGCGGTATTGAAATGAGCCAGCGTACAGAGATTGGCTATGGGCTGAGACTGCCTCATAAAGGGGGCATTGTAGTCCACATAAATGCGGTAATTGGAAATAACTGTGAAATTATGCAGGGAGTCACTATTGGAAATAATATTATGAAATCCAGGGATGAAGTGGCGGTAATCGGGGATCAGGTGCTTCTTTGTACAGGGGCGAAAATAATCGGTAAGGTGAAAATCGGGAATACTGTTATCGTGGGAGCCAATGCAGTAGTTACCCATGATATTGAAGACCATACGATTGTGGGGGGGATTCCTGCAAGACCAATCGGGAAGTGTGATGACAGGTTTGTGATTAACAGACTATAGCAGGATGAGAGATACAGCACGTTTGATAATAGGAGAAAATTATTATGAAAATAATGCCGAACCGGATGGACCGCGGTTTTTTTAAATATCAGGAAGAATTTGAACAAAAAGCGCTGGAAGTGCTTCGCTCCGGCTGGTATGTGCTGGGCAGGGAGGTCAGCAGTTTCGAAGAAGAATTTGCCTCTTACACAGGGGGAAATTACTGTGTGGGGCTTGCCAGTGGACTGGATGCCTTATGGATTGCGTTCCGCCTTCTTGGAATCGGTAAGGGGGACGAGGTCATCGTCCAGGGGAATACGTATATTGCAAGCGTTATGGGTATCACAATCAATGGGGCCACGCCTGTTTTTGTAGAACCTGACCAGTATTATGGCATTGATGCTGAACAGATAGAAGGGAAAATAACAGAAAAGACGAAAGCTGTGCTGGTAACGCATTTATATGGAGTTGCAACGCCCATGGACAAAATTGCTGCCCTTTGCAGTAAGTATCGGCTGAAGCTGGTGGAGGACTGTGCACAGTCCCATGGAGCCTGCTATGACGGGCAGATGACAGGGACCTTTGGGGATGTGGGCTGTTTTTCTTTCTATCCGTCTAAAAATCTGGGGGCTTTCGGGGATGCCGGGGCTGTAGTGGTAAAGGAAAAACATCTTGCAGACGAATTTAAGATGTTCCGCAATTATGGCAGTGAAAAGAGGTATTATAATAAGGTAGTGGGGGCCAATTCACGGCTGGATGAATTACAGGCAGGGATGCTCCGGGTCAGGCTTAAGCATTTAGATGAACTGACAAAAGAAAAGGCAGAGATTGCGGACAGGTATACCAGAGAAATCCGTAATCCCATGTTCATACTGCCCGGGGTGCCTGAAAGGTCAACCTGCGTATGGCATCAGTACGTAATCCGGTGTGAAGAAAGAGAGCGCCTGATCGCATATTTAAATGAGAAGGAAATTGGGACGATTATCCATTATCCCATCCCTCCCCATCTGGCCGAGGCATACCGGTACCTTGGGCATGGCGGGGGATTTCTGCCAAAGACAGAGCACTATGCCCAAACAGTACTTTCGATTCCCATGTATAATGGTATGACCCGGGAAGAGCAGGATTATGTGATAGAGGCTTTAAACCAATTTAAATAGATTGAGGGAGTGTACATGAATTTAAGAGAAAAATGTCCAATCATCCATTTCGGCGATTTGGGGGACGAACGGGGGAAGCTGGTCGTCATTGAAGGCGGACAGGCCATTCCTTTTGAAATTAAACGGGTGTTCTATATTTATGATTCGGATGACACGGTGGTCAGAGGACAGCACGCCAACCGTCAGTCTGAGTTTGTGCTGATTAATGTAGCCGGAAGCAGCAAGGTGCGGATTACCGACGGGGAAGAAGAAATCGTGGTGGAATTAAGCCGCCCCATGACGGGGGTGTATATTCCAAGAATGATTTGGAAGGATATGTATGATTTTTCGGAGGATTCTATTCTTCTGGTGCTGGCCAGTACCCATTATGATGGGGCAGAGTATATCCGAAGCTATGAGGAATATCTGAAAGAGGTTAAAGGGAAATGATTACATTCTGTACACTGTTTGACAGCTATTATCTGGATAAAGGGCTGGCTCTCTACCGGTCTTTGGAGGAATGCGCAAGAGCATTCAGGCTATATATATTTTGTTTTGATGACAAATCTTTTCAGGTTTTAAAAGGCATGGGACTTAAACATGCCGTGCTTACGCATCATTCGGAAATAGAAGATGAAGGGCTTTTGAAGCTGAAACAGGAGCGCTCCAAGGCTGAATACTGCTGGACCTGCACGCCGGTGATTATTGAATATGTCCTTAAACATTATAAGGAACCGGATTGCACGTATATTGATGCAGATTTATTTTTCTTTCAGGCCCCGGAGATTTTGTTTGATGAAATAAAAGGGGCAGGGGCCAATGTTGTCATCACAGAGCATCGCTTCAAAAATAACTGGAACGGCAGAAGGTTATGCAAAAGAAGCGGCAGATACTGTGTGGAATTCAATTATTTTGACCAGTCAGAAAACGCATGGGAGGCCCTTTCCTGGTGGAAAGAAAAGTGCTTTGAATGGTGCTACCATTTATATGAGCCGGAACGGATGGGGGATCAGAAATACCTGGAGAAATTTCCGGTATTGTTTCATGGGGTGCATGAACTTGAACATCTGGGCGGAGGAGTGGCGCCGTGGAATCTTGGGCAGTACATCCTGGCAGGGGAGGAGAAAGGAAAACCTGTCCTGAAAGATAAGAAAACAGGAAAAGAGTTCCCCCTGATATTTTATCATTTTCAGAATATCCGTTATTTGAGCGAAGACGTGGTAAATATCAGTTCAGGAACCCACAGCAGAAAGACCAAAGATGCAATTTACAGGCCGTATCTGGCAGTAATTGAGCAGAGCCGCCAGCAATTAAAGAAACATGGCGTAACGTTCAGTGTGAAGAAAATTTATTCCAGCAATAAACTGATTGCATTTTTGCAGGGGAATGTGCTGCGTTTTAAAGTAAAAAGTATTACCGATATTTATCAGCTAAAGCAGTTCAGAAGTATGAAATGACTGTAAATAGATATGAGGAAGCAGAATGAAAAATGAAAAGGAAAAATTGAAATTACCAAACGTGACACTGGCGGCAATGACCAGTGTAAGCGTATATGAAACTGTAAAAGCCCTCCAATACAGTATGCGGGGAATAGAATTTGGGGAAGTTGCGCTTATTACCCATAAGAAGCCATGGTATCTTCCAAAGGAAATTACCTATAAATATACGGATAAGCTGACAAATATTGATGACTTTAATTATAAAATAGCGTATGATTTATGTGATTACATTGACACAGAGTATGTACTGCTGGTGCATCATGACGGATTTGTAATTCATCCGGAAAAGTGGAGGGATGAATTTCTTGATTACGATTATATTGGCTCACCCTGGCCGATTCCCTCAGACGGAAAGATGCACTGCTTCCATGATGTGTATGGAAACTGGGTGAGAGTGGGTAACAGTGTGGGGATTCGAAGTAAACAGTTATTAGAGTTCCCCAGAAAAGCAAATCTTGCATGGACAAGGGACGAGGAAGGTCTGTATAATGAAGATATTTTCCTGTGTTGCCGCCATAAGCATGATATTGAGGCTGCCGGAATGAAAATAGCGCCTTTGGAAGTGGCAAAATACTTTGGGCATGAAATGACCATTCCGGAATTTGAAGATGTGGACGCACCATTTTTATTTCATAAGTGGTATGGGCGAAACGCAGATTATCCAAGATTTGTCAATCCGGTGCATATTCCATGGCTGCTGGTAAAGAAGATTCTGCGCCCCTTTGTCCATAAATACAGGAGATGGAAACAGGCAAAGAGCGGACAATCGGGGGAGAAAAAATGATGCATCATGTTGTCAGAATCAGCGACGGGCTTGGAAACCAGATGTTTCAATATGCATTTGCTTTTGCACTGGAGAAAAAAACAGGTGTAAAGGTTTTAATAGACCCTTTATTCTGGGGAACATCGCTGCGCCGATATCAGTTGGAGGAATTCCATATCACTGGAACAAAGCGTCTGGTAGGCAGATTACAGGATTATATATTGGGATTTGGGCCAAGGAATGGAAGAAGGTTCAAGGACAGGTACAGGCAATACCTGATTCAGAAGAAGTATCAGTTTTTTCAGGAAAAGCTGATTATGCATTATGATGCGGATGTTTATAACCAGACGAAACCCTGTTTTTTCTCTGGATTCTGGCAGACTCCCCAATATTTTGAAGAGTTTTATGAAGAACTGAAAAAAGAATTTACCCGCAAAGAGGCTGTCTCACAGCAGGCGGAAAAGTACCAGAAGCAAATGGAACAGGGGACAAGCGTTGCAATGCATATCCGCCGCACCGATTATGTACGGCAGGAAGGAAATGTAACGATACCATTTGACTTTTATGAAGAAGCTCTGCGGGGGATGGAGAAACAGTTGGGGGCGTTCCGGCTGTTTATCTTCACAGATGACAAACAGTTTGTAAAGGAATATTTTAAAATCCGGGAATATGTTTTGGTGGAAGGGCTTTGCGACCTGGATGAATTTGAAATCATGCGGCAGTGCAATCATCATATTGTTGCCAACAGCACTTTTAGCTGGTGGGCGGCATATCTGGGGGAAAATAAGGGCGGTATTGTATATGCTCCCTGTACGGGGATCTGGTCGGAAGAATTTTATCCAAAAGAATGGATTTTGATAAAGACTCAGACGGAAGAAATGGCAGTTAATTGTTAGGAGATGTGAGAATGGGAAGAGTCAGAAGACTTGTGGAACAGGTAAAATATATTTTTGACCGTGGGCAGAAAGTACAGCTTTTGTTATTGATGTTTATTGTTATATTCACTACGTTTGTGGAACTGCTGGGAGTATCGGCCATTATGCCTTTGATGGAAGTGATGATGGATCCCGGATGTGTACAGACGAAGCCGTACCTGAAATATATTTATGATATGTTTGGATTTGACAGTGTGGTAAGCTTTTTTATATTCCTGGCGGTTGCCCTGATTGTTGTGTACTGGGTGAAGAATATACTTACCGCAGTCTCATATAATATGCAATATAAGTTTACTTTCAGCAATCAGAAAAGAATGGCATACAAGATGCTGGAGTGTTACCTGAATCAGCCGTATTTCTTTCATCTTTCCCATAACAGCGCAGAACTTATCCGGAGCATCAATACCGATATTGTCATGATGTTTCAGGGAGTGCTTTCTATTTTGCAGTTTTTTGCGGAAATTCTTGTCTGCATCGTTCTGGGCGGTTTTTTGCTGATTCAGGATCCGGGGATTACCCTTATATTACTGCTGTTTATGCTTTCTTTTGTTATTTTTTTTGCAAAAAAGTTCAAATCTTACCTTCAGTACATAGGGGAGGAAGACCGCAAATATGCAGCGGGAATTGTAAAATGGCTGCAGCAGTCTTTTGGCGGATTAAAGGAAACAAAGATTATGCACAGAGAAAAATTTTTCCTGGGGAAATTTGAGGAAGATTACAGCCAGTGGGCTGACCTGGAAAAGATTTACAGAAATCTTCAGATGATTCCCAAGCCTATTATGGAAACATTGTGTATTACAGCGATTTTGCTTGCGATTATCCTTAAACTATTAAACGGGGCTGAAATAACGTCATTTGTGACAACACTATCGGCTTTCGCTATTGCGGCTTTCAGACTGCTCCCTTCATTTAACCGTATTACCAACTATGTCAGCGTGATTTTATTCAATTATCCTGCTTTTGAAGCGGTATACTATGATTTGAAGAAAATTGATGAAGTTTCAAAAGCAAGCATCACACCGAATGGGGAAGAGGAAAGTATTCTTCCACTGAATGAATGTATTTCCATCAAAAACATTTCTTACAAGTATCCCACAGGAGAAGGCTTTGTACTTCATAATGTGGATGTTGAAATACCCAAAAATAAATCGGTGGCGCTTATCGGACCTTCAGGCGCCGGCAAGACCACGCTTGCAGACCTGATATTGGGTGCGCTGGAGCCTACAGAAGGCGGTATATATATTGATGGGATTAATGCCTTTGAGCATTTGGATGCCTGGCAGAAAAATGTAGGATATATTCCCCAAAGTATCTATCTGATGGATGATACCATCCGCAATAATATCATTTATGGGGCGGAAACAGATGTTGATGACAAGAGACTGATGAAAGCTGTTGAAGAAGCCCAGCTTAAGGAATTTATTGCGTCTTTGAGTGAAGGGCTGGATACCGAAATTGGAGAGAGGGGAATCCGGCTGTCAGGGGGGCAGAGACAGAGAATCGGAATAGCAAGGGCGTTATATTCAAACCCACAGGTGCTTGTACTGGACGAGGCCACATCAGCGCTGGATAATGACACGGAGAAGGCTGTTATGGAGGCCATAGAATCTCTGGCAGGAACAAAGACATTGATTATCATTGCACACAGGCTGAGCACAGTTGAGAACTGTGATATTAAGTATGAAGTGAAAGACGGAAATGCATACCGGGTAAAGTGATTATAGGCAGGCAGGGGAAGAAAGCAATTGTTGGGTGGACAGGTGAATAAAGAAAAATTAAATTGGAATTTCTATGAAAAGAGAAACAAATTCCGGGATTTCTATTTTCATAAGGCTATACGCCGTCATATATTTGAAAAATATTTAAATAAAGATCCTTATATCCCTTTTTACGCTAACCGGTGGGTGATGGGAAAACGGAGTACAAACCGATGGATTGCAGATAAAATCAGATCAGGGGAGCCGTTTATGGTGGCAAGGTTTGGAAATACGGAACTGTGCGTTATGACCAGTGTTCTGAAAAGACGTTTGTTCGGAAACACGGCGGAGAATGAGGCCCGGTTTGAAGAGTGGTTTGATAAACTGCATACAGGAGCCGGATTTTTTCCAAAGCAGCCTGCGCTTGCGGAAAAATTTACAGATCTGATGCTGGCAAGCAGCAGACAAATTGATGTGATAGCAATGTTTCACTGCTATTTGGATGATTATGTTATTTCCCGGTATATGCCGGGATGTAAGGTTACGTTTCTGAATCATATTGAACCATGGAGATGCCGGGAACCCTGGACAAGTGCGTTAGAAGGGAAAAAGGTGTTAGTCATCCATCCTTTTGAAGAGTCGATTATAGAGCAATATCAAAAACGGCGGCTGTTGTTTCCCGGCACGCAGGTGCTTCCGGAGTTTGAACTAAAAACAATGAAAGCAGTACAGACAATTGCCGGTGAGAAGGATGAGCGTTTTGAAAGCTGGTTTGATGCTTTGGAATATATGTATAATGAGGCAGCCAAAATCAGATTTGATGTGGCAATTATAGGCTGCGGCGCCTATGGACTGCCCCTTGCGGCAAAGCTGAAAGCAGCAGGGAAACAGGTAATCCATATGGGAGGTGCGACACAGATTCTGTTTGGAATCAAGGGAAGGCGCTGGGTGGATAATCCAAGAGCGGGGATTACTTTTAATAATGCCTGGGTGTATCCAAAGGAAAGCGAGACACCCAGAAACTGTAAAGTGGTTGAGAATCATTGCTATTGGTAAATCTTTTATTACAGTGATTTTATTTTAGGCTGAATAAATCTGTCTATAGGTCTTTCAATCAGGTGGTGGAGTAATATGCTGATTATGGCAGTGCCAATTATCAGCATAATGGATATTTGCAGGAATGATAATGGATGTACATCACCCATGAGAACAATTGCTTCTACGATTATTGCATGTACAAGATAAATAGTAAAAGAGTATTCGTCCAAAAGCCGGATCAATTTGTCCAGCGGCCTGTTTGTTATATGAAAGTTTCTGCTGGCTATAATTAATATCATGAAAATATTGCTGTACACGTATTGAGGATCATAATTAAAAAGAAGAAGCGGAATACTTATCAGGCATGAAAAAGCAATAAGGAAATTTTCTTTATGCTCTTTTAATGCCAAATAAACGGTGATTCCGATAATAAAATAATATAAGCTTGTAAAGGGAAGAAGATAGCTTATGTTCCAGAAATAATTGATAACAAAACAGCACAACTGTAGCAGAAGGGCTTTATAACAAGTATTGATATATTTGAAAAAAAGCGGCATGAGCAGATAAAAAAGCATAAAATGGCTTATGGTCCAGGTCGCGCTTAAGTTTATCCAGAAATTATCGGATGAGGGAACAGTCTGGCTGAGCAATAAAAAATAACGCAGCCATCCTAAATGAGAGGAATCTGCCGGGATTTCAAACCGGCTGCGCAGTACAAACTCATATAAAATAATGTTATAAATTATTATTGCATAATAAAGCGGTAATATCCTGAAAAGCCGTTTTAGATAATACTGTATGCAGGAACGGGAACGGGAGTAAGATAGATACCCCAGAAAACCGCTTATTATAAAAAACATATAAACACCATACGAACCAAAGTCTGTCAGGGTTCTAATGTTCCCGTTCAAATTTGTAATTTGGCCATAATGTACCAGAATGACACCAAGGCATGATAATATTTTGAAAATTTTAATAGAATATATTTGGGTCTGGTTCATAAGTTTATCCTTTACAGCCGCGCTGGCTTTCTACGTTCTTATGTTTAGCGTATAAATGACATTATAATGATATTTATTGAAAATTCCTTTGTCAAGACATATTTTGGTCTGCTGCAGTAAGAAAAGCTTTGCATATACATGTAACTTATGTATAATGAATAAATGTATGAAATGAAATAGTGATATGATATGGAATATTGATTGTTTTGGTTTACCAAAAAACTTTTCATTAATTGACATGAATGTAAATTATGAAAGGAATAAGAATGTTTAAGCATTTGAAGATATTAGTTAGTTTAATTGTTATTTTAGCTGCAGGCGTTTATGCAGGCGCTACATGGTATAAAAATGGTTTTGGTATAGGGGAACATAGAAGCCAGATAGATGATATTCCCATTCATAATACAATTTATATGTTAGACGAAGGGAATATCATTGAGCAGCGTTTTGCCAGTGAAGAAAAATATTTATGCGGGATCAATCTTCTTTTGGTTAATGTATCTGAGGAAAGCCAGGGGCAGATAAAAGTGGAGCTGCGTGATATGTGGGGGGATGTTATTGCAGAACGCAGCAGGGATTTATCCACGATATCATCAGGGGTATACGAATATGTGCAGTTTAATGAGGTGGTTGATATAGAAGGAAATGAAGACCTGACCATCTGCATTTATACTGAAAATGCGAATGTAATTCCAGGGGTTGTCGGGGTCGGAGAAGATGAAGACACGGCAGAAAATATTTACTGCTGGTATAACTATGAACTGACAGAAAAAGGACTGATAATCGGGTATGTATATGGCAGAGAGGAATATATAGGATATAAATACAAAACAGGGACAAAACAGGCATCCATAATGGCGACCATATTAGCATTGGTAGTCAGCGGGGTAGTAATTTATACTATTAATAAAGTTCCATTGGCACAGGCGGTAAAACCATTCCGGAATATACGGAACTG
The DNA here is from genome assembly GCA_947177425.1 of uncultured bacterium. Lineage (GTDB taxonomy): Bacteria > Bacillota > Clostridia > Lachnospirales > Lachnospiraceae > Suilimivivens. Next base: position 9,645 of record CAMWUN010000001.1, on the reverse strand, counting down.
GTATCAGACAGCAATGATATTAATGTTTTTCTTTGCTTTTTTCGCGTGTGCAGCAATTAATAAAACACTTTCTGGTATGAAAGTACCTGTTGCAGTTTATTTTTTTCTGGCATCTGCCCTTATTTTTGCCTCTGTTATGGGCCTGCTGTTTATCCGCAGACCGAAAGGAAGGAGTGGAGCAGCAAGAAATGTAAGCGTATCAAAAAGAAAATATGTTGACAAGGGAGAACTGATTGTTGCAATTGCAGCTATTTTGTGCAGGCTTCCGATGTTTACACATATGCAGCGCTGGGACGGAGCAATTTATTACGCAGCAATTATGCGCGCATGCAGCAATTTTGATTTTACTGTGCAGAGTGTGTGGAATGGCTTCAGACTGGCAGGGCATTATACACTTGGATATGCGTTTTTTATGGCAATTGGTGAGTTCCTAATGCCGGGCCAGGTGACAGGAGTACTGTTCATAACTTTGATTATGACTGTGGCAGCGCTTATATGTATATATAGATTACTGCGCTTTTTTTGGTGCAGTATGTCAGAAAAGCAGGCGGCGGCGGTAACAGTTATTGCCTCGGTTATTCCTATATTCTGGGGACTGTTTACAAATATAAATATAGATTATTTTCTTTTGATATTTTTTATTTATCTGGTGTACGCAGAGTATAAAGGATGGAATATCATGCGTTTCTTCTGGCTGATGGCTGTGATGCTGACGAAAGAAACCGGCATGGCCATTATTGCAGGTTACAGCATAGCATATGTAGTTAAATTATGGAAACAGGCCAGGGGAAGAAAACTGCGTAATAAATTTTTCCAGGTATTGCATAATTCCTTTGTAAAAAGTATCCTGCTTTGCTTTGTTATTTTTGGCATATATGTTGTGAAGCAGGGAAGTCTGTTTGCATGGATGGGATTTAGAAGCAACAACATTTTTGCATTGCCGGAAACGGTGGTGCAGGAGGCACAGGGCAAAAATGTGTTTCTTCATATGATGCCAAGTATAGGCCACAAGATTGTACAATTGTGCACATTTAATTTTACATGGATACCAGTCACAGTTATTATAGTATGTATGTGCCGGCGCATATTTGTTCACAAAAAATATAAAAAAATATCAAAATCATTAACAACTACGTTTGGCGCATTAATTGTTTTCCTGTTGTTTAGTATATTTAGTACTTTCTGGATTCCTTCTGCATTGGGACGGTATACCATATTCAGTGTTGTACTGTTCTGGATACTGGCATTTATTTTATTGTTTGAAACATTTCCCTTTTGCTTAGAGTCAGGAAAAACATATTGGGCGGCAGGGGCAATTACACTATTGCTATTTATACAGAACTTTTATTATATTGATCCTGTTTCCAACCTCTTATTTGACCGTCTGGATTCCGGGAAAGGGAAAATGTTATCTGCGGAAGTAAATTATAGTAATTATGGTGATACATTTGTAAATAATTACCGTTACCGTTATATAGACCAGGTTATTGATAAAATGCTTGTTGATGCAGAGTATCATCCAGGTATGCAGATTATTATCCCATATGAAAGGGATTATGTGTATGTAACTGATAATGGTTCCTACAGCATAAACTGGAATATAAAAAAAAGAAAAAGAACTATGCAGGGCATAGGAGAAAATGCATATGTGGTACCTATGCAGCAGATATTGCTGGAACAGGTAATGCAGAATAATGGTGAGGGACTGGCGGCGGAAGCAATCGTATATTTTGTTCCATATATTGATTTTGATGAAGACGGATGCATAGAGGAACTGCGCAATTATTATCAGATTGGTGAGAGAAGGGAAGTATCAAATTGGGGAGGAAGTATTGCATATTATACATTGAAGCATAAATAACAGACAGTAAACGGTTAAAAGGCATATATTGGAGAAAAGTTTGGAAGTAAACTTCCAGACTCTTTATTGGTGCATATCGCAAGCGATGCTTGCGATATGCAGGGGTGTAAGAATGAAAATAATAATAACCGGCCCTACGGGCATGATAGGAATGGCATTAATAAGCAAATGCATCCAAGAACAGATACAGGTTCTGGCAATCTGCCACAGAGGTTCTTCAGGAATGCGCCATATTCCCCAGAGCAGGCTTGTAAAGGTAATGGAAGCTGATTTATCTGAAATTAGCCAATTAAGCCGATTGATAGATGATAAGTATGATGTGTTTTATCACCTTGCGTGGGCGGGAACAACCGGAAAAGCCAGAAATGACATGTATCTTCAAAATGAAAATATCAAATTTACTTTAGATGCTGTGGAACTTGCCTCCCAATTAGGATGCAGGGTTTTTATAGGCGCAGGCTCCCAGGCAGAATATGGAAGATATGAAGGCAGACTGACGCCGGATACGCCTGTATTTCCAGAAAACGGATATGGCATGGCGAAGCTATGCGCTGGACAGATGAGCAGAATACAGTGTCAGGAATTAGGAATCAGGCATGTCTGGGTAAGAATTCTTAGCATATACGGGCCCTATGGAAAAGCGGACATGATTTCTCAGACAATACAGAAAATGCTGGCAGGGCAGAAAGCAGAGTTTACACCAGGGGAGCAGATATGGGATTACTTATACAGCGGGGATGCTGCAAGGGCTTTGCTGCTTCTTGGAGAAAAAGGAAAATCAGGAAAAGTTTATGTGCTTGGCAGCGGTGAAGCAAGGAAGCTGAGGGAATACATTGAGGTTATGGCGAAAGGAGCAGCAGATTTTACAGGTAAAGCACCAGAGGTAGCTCTGGGTGCAGTTTCCTATGGAGAAAACCAGGTGATGTATCTGAGCGCAGAAATAGAAGAATTATGCAGGGATACAGGGTTTGCGCCGGAGGTATCTTTTGAGAGTGGAATCAGGGAAACCATATGTGCGATGCAAAATACTGGGAAATATGGAAAATATAAGAATATTATGCAAAAATTTAAATGACAGAGTTGGACAAGTTGGTATATAATACTTAATGATATTTTAATAGCAAAAAAGGAAAAGAGTTTGTGTCTGCGCAGCATCCGCAAACTACGCTATGTGCAAAAAGCTGCGCAGAAATGAGGAAAAATATGGAAGGACAGGTGCAGATATGGGGGAATCTGCCCGATGAACATACACCATGAAAAAAATAAGTATTTTGGTACCCTGTTATAATGAAGTGGAAAATGTGGAACTTATGTGCCATTCGCTTGTGAATGTAATCAATGAAACTCTTTCCAGGTATGATTACGAAATCGTATTTATTGACAACTGTTCCACTGACGGCACGAGGGAAGCGCTGGAAAAGCTGTGTGCAGAAAACCATAAGGTTAAGGCGATTTTCAATGTGACAAATTTTGGCCAGTTTAACTCGCCTTTTTATGGTATGTGCCAGACCACAGGAGATTGTACGATTTCAGTCTGTTGTGATTTTCAGGATCCGATAGAGTTAATTCCCAAATTTGTGGAAGAGTGGGAAAAGGGATACAAGATAGTCAGCGGAATTAAGACGTCCAGCAAGGAGAACCGCATCGTTTATTTTTTGAGAAGTGTTTACTATAAAGTGATTAAAAATATGTCATCAGTTAAAATGATTGAGCATTTTACAGGGTTTGGACTGTATGACAGGACTTTCATAGAACTGTTGCGGCAGTTGGACGATCCGGTGCCTTTCCTGCGCGGGATTGTGGCGGAGTATGGTTTTAAGAGGAAGGATATAGAGTACGAGCAGGCAAAGCGGAGAGCGGGAAAGACCCATAACAATTTTTATACGCTATACGATGCAGCCATGCTCAGCATTACTTCTTATACCAAAGTAGGGCTTCGGCTGGCTACCTTTCTGGGGTTTATTGGTTCAGCAGTGAGTCTGGCTATTGCGGTTATTTACCTGATTATGAAACTGGCTAACTGGTATAAATTCCAGGCAGGCTATGCACCTATGATTATCGGTGTTTTTGTGATTGGATCTATACAGTTATTTTTTATCGGGCTTTTGGGAGAATATATTTTAAATATTAATACGAGGGTGATACACAGGCCGCTGGTGGTGGAGGAAAAGAGACTGAATTTTGACGAGCCGGAAGGAAAGAAACAAGAGCAAAAAGAAAAGTCGGAGAAAAAAAATGATTTTAGAGATGTAAATGATAATGAGCGAGGGACAAAGGATGTATAAGCAACCTTTTTTAACCATAGGTATTGCAAACTATAATTATTCTCAGCATCTAATCAAAGCGTTTGAACAAATTAAAGCACAAAAATATATTGATTATGAATTATTATATTGTGATGATGGCTCAACGGATGAGTCACTAAAAATAATTAATACGATTATACAGGAAAATCCACAGATGAATATTCGCATATTTGCCGGAAAGCATGAGGGGATTCTTGAAAATAGAAATCGTATAATAGATAACGCAAGGGGAAAATACCTATTAATTTGTGATGCTGATGATTATATGGAAAGTGATTGCTTGAAAAAGTTATGCGATTTAGCTGAAAAGGAAGATGCAGATTGTATAATTGGTGGATTTGATGAAGTCGATGAGAAAGGGAGAATACTAAAGCAGCATATACCTAAATTAGATGCAAATAAGTGGTTATATACATGGCATCATGCACAAATATATAAGATGGATTTAGTGAGGGATAATCAGATCCGATTTATAGATTTACCTGATGATGTTTGTTTTTTGCAGCAAATACATTTGCATAGTAAAAAAGTTTTTTTTGTGTCTGAGGTGTTGTATAAATGGATACGTCATAGCGATTCAACGAGTGTAAATATAGAAAAGAATTACGCATGGCATCCCAAAAATATATGGAAGAGTTTGGCGGAATTTATTTCAAGGATACGCGATAATGTCGAAGATGAAGGTGATATTTTATCATTAAATTATTATTTATATAAATGGTATTATTTTAATATCGCAGATGTGCCAGAATATTATAATGGAACTCTTAAAGAAATGCAATTTTACATGAAAAAATCTTGCCCCAATTACAGGAAATTATCTTTTTTTTGTAAAATATTAAAAGTTAGGGATACGTATTTTGCCAGGTGTGCATTAATTTTTTGTTGGATGTTAGAAGGGATGGGTGGACTATTTTTTATTCCGCGATTACGTAGAATGCAGCATAAAATTCGAGGAATATAAGGTAGATATAATTATGAAAACACTTAATGTGATGTATATGTGCGATAATGGTTTTGCTCCTATTGCTGGCATATCGATGACCTCGCTTTTTAAAAATAATTTGGAAAATTCTATAAAAGTATATTTATTGGCAGTAGACATAAATGAGGAGAATTGTAACAAATTTATAAATTTAGCTGAAGATTTTGGGCAGGAAATTGACATAATTGATGCAAAAAAAGAATTAATAGAAATAAAGAAATTAGGTTTGTCTTTATATCGTGGTTCAGCAATGACAAATTTAAGACTTTATTTTGAAAGATTAATTCCGCTTGATATTGAGAGACTTATATATATAGATTGTGACACTATAATATGCCAATCGCTTGAGGAACTGATGAATTATGATATGCAAGAAAAAATGTTGGGAATGGTCTTAGATGCTTATGCAGATTTAATAAATATTTATCGATATAAAAAAAATCCATATTATAATGCGGGAGTGATTCTTATTGATTGTACAAAGTGGCGAAAAGAAAAGTGGGAAGAAAAGATTATTAAGTTTATTAAAGACAAAAAGATAGATTTTATGCATCCAGACCAAGATATTTATAACATCGTATGTAAAGATGAAATTTTTTGCTTGCCTGTTAAATACAATTTTCAACCTGTTCATAAAATTTATTCGGAAAGTATTTATTTTAAATATTTATCTAAAGAAGAATATTATACTGAAGATGAAATAGGAGAAGCAAGAGATTATCCCTGTATTATTCATTTGATTAGGGTGTTAGGTGAAAATCCGTGGCACTGTAGTAGCAAGCATCCATACAAGGAAATTTTTGATAAATATATGTTGGATTCAAATTGGAAGGATATGGAAAGGAAAAAAATAAAATTTAGCGTTATAATAAAAATAGAAAGAGTTTTAAATAAAATTCTGCCTAAAAGTATTTTTTTTCCAGTATCGCTTTTGGGTATAAAAGCAATGATAAAAATGAAATAGTAAATAATTATTTATGCAGGCATAACGTGGAAATAAGCTATTTATTGGAATAAGTGATTGAAGTAAAAAAGGTATATAGTATGCGAGATAAAAAAAACAAAATATTGATAATTTGTCCTTCAATGTGGCCGAAGATGAATTCGTGGGGTGAAACTCAACGAATGTATTATTTAGCAAACTGTTTGGCTCAACACGGATGGGAAGTTTATACAGTTTCACCTAAATTTGAAGAAAAAGAAGAGCCAAAGCGGGAAAAAAAATATACATGTTATTTTTGGGGGGATGGTAGGCGTTTGATGGCCCAAGAAATTAAAAAAAATAATAAATTTTATGAGTTATTTCGTAGAATAATAGCCAAAATATTGACGCCAATTATCAGTTGGGTATATAATGAACCAGACTGTCGTGAAGGAATTTACAAACAGTTATGGATATGGAGATATAAGAAAAAAATTTGTGATTTAATTGATGATATCGGTATAGAAACAGTTATAATCAGTATGCCTGCTTTTGTGCTTATAAAGCTTGGGAGAGATATATATAAGAAAAATAGTGGTGTTAGGATTATATATGATTATCGGGATCCATGGCATTTATGGAATCAAAAAAAGAATTTAGCATATTACACAGAAAAAAAGTTTTTTAGGTATGCTGATAAAATAGTAGGATTTTCAGATACATTTTTAAAGGATATGATTCACATAATGGGAGTTTCAGCAAATAAAATGGCTACTGTATATAATGGCTATTCGGAAAGGGACTGGAGGGATACTGAGGGGAAGAAAACATATAGAAAATGGGAGAAGAGAAATAAGTTGTGCTTGGTATTTACTGGTAACATAATCCTGTTGGACAGAAAAGACAACTATAGAAATCCATATAATCTAATTGAAATTGTAAATAAAATTCCGGAAGTAGAATTATTCTTTATAGGAGTAAAAGAACAACGAGAAAATAGAATAGAAAAGAATGTGCATTATATTGGAAATGTATCCCAAGAGGAATCTTTTGAGTATATGAGAATGAGTGACGTTTTGATTAGTATACATGATACACGAGATGCTTCAGGTAAATATATAGTTTCAGGTAAATTTTATGATTATATGAGAAGTGGTAAAATTATATGGCATATTGGTGCAGAACATGATTTAATGACAAAGTTGATTCGAAAATATAAGCTTGGAGTTTGGAGCAGAAATGAAAAGAGTGAATTAGAGAAAACTTTAGAAAAAATATTGCAATATTGGAAAAAAGATACCTTAAGAGAATTAAGAAGTTGTGATATTGAAGAGATAAGTATTTTTTCACGTGAAAATCAGAATAAAAAATATATTGATATTTTGGGTGGAAATTGAACAAAATACACTTATTACGAAAGGAAAAGAAAATGAGAAAAAAAATATGTGTTATTGGATTAGGTTATATTGGTTTACCTACATCAGCTATGTTTGCACAAAGTGGTTGTGAAGTAATTGGTGTAGATATTTCCGATAGGGTAGTAAATATGCTTAATCAGGGGCATATTCATATTGAAGAGCCGGGCTTGGAGGAAGTTGTCAAAGCACAAGTACAGAATGGAAATTTTAGGGCATCTCTTGTACCAGAAAAGGCAGATGCTTTTATCATTGCAGTACCAACACCTAATTTAGATGATGAATTTAGAAGCTGTGATTTAAAATTTGTAGTGCAAGGAGTTGAAAATATTTTACCGTTTGTGGAGAAAGGTAATACGGTAATAGTTGAGTCAACTATTGCACCTAAGTCAATGGATGATATAGTTAAGCCAATTTTTGAAAAAAAAGGATACGTAATCGGAAAAGATATTTACTTAGCACATTGCCCGGAAAGAGTATTGCCCGGACAGATACTATATGAGTTACGCCATAATAATCGTATTGTAGGGGGTATTACCCCGGCATGTACGGAACATGCAGCAGAAGTATATGGTGTATTTGTTGAGGGGGAAATTATAAAAACAGAAGCTAAAACAGCAGAATTGTCTAAATGTATGGAGAATACATTTAGAGACGTAAATATTGCATTGGCAAATGAATTGGCTAAAATTTGTTATGCTTTGGATATAAATTGCCTGGATGTAATTCAGATGGCAAATAAACATCCGCGTGTAAATATTCACCAACCAGGTCCAGGTGTTGGAGGACATTGCCTGGCAATAGATCCTTATTTTATCTGTGCAAAGGCACCAGAAGTTGCACAAATTATTCGTTTATCAAGAGATACAAATAAGAGCATGCCCAAATTTGTTGTAGAAAAAATTAATATGTTGTTGAAAGGAATTGACAATCCCAAAATAGCAGCATTTGGGGTCACTTATAAAGGAAATGTAGATGATGTAAGGGAAAGCCCGTCCTTTGAAATAGTTGAAATGCTAAAAAGCCAAGGGTTTATGGTTCAGGTATATGATCCACACGTGCCCAATGATGAGTATGTTGATTTGGATACGGCTGTGCAACATGCAGATATTGTTGTAATTTTGACAGACCATAATGAGTATAAAAATATGGATCATAAACATATTGCATCACTTATGAAAACACCTGTGTTATTTGATACCAGAAATATTATTAAACAGCAGGAAGACTCTGGACTTACCATTGTAAATTACGGAAATTTATATCAATTTAAAAAATAAATCCTAAGGAGGCTTTCTTAGAAAGTCTTCTTGGACTACATAGAATATAGCCGTTTTAGTGGTCGCGACGGCTAATGTATAAGCAAAATTTGAGGAAAGTTGGTTTTAATATGAAGAAAATTCGTGTATTAAGCGTTTTTGGTACAAGACCGGAAGCAATAAAAATGTGCCCGCTGGTAAAAGAATTAGAGAAACTTGAGGAAATTGAGAGTATTGTATGTGTTACTGGCCAGCATCGTCAGATGTTGGATCAAGTGTTGGAGATTTTTAGTGTAAAGCCAGATTATGATTTAAATCTCATGAAGGAAAGGCAAACGCTGACGTCAATTACAACATCTGTTATGGAAAGTTTAGAAAATTTATTGCCGCAAATTAGGCCGGATATTGTTTTGGTTCATGGAGATACAACTACTTCAGCATCTGCCGCTTTAGCAGCTTTTTATCAGCAAATTCCAGTAGGACATGTAGAAGCTGGTTTAAGGACATACGATAATTATTCACCTTTTCCAGAAGAAATGAATAGAAAGATTATTTCACAAATTGCAGAATTATATTTTGCACCGACTGAGAATAATAAAGAGAACTTAATAAAAGAAAATATATTTGACAACATATTTGTTACAGGGAATACTGTAATTGATGCATTCCAATATACAGTTAGGGAACAATATCAATTTAAGAATGACATATTGAGAAAGATTGATTTTAGCAGTTCAAAGTTTATATTGATGACGGCTCACAGACGTGAAAATTTAGGTGAGCCATTAGAAAATATATGCAGAGCTGTAAAGCGTTTGGTAGAAGAAAATAGCGATGTACAGCTCGTTTACCCAGTACACTTAAATCCGGCTGTCCGTGATACCGTCTTTTCTATTT